>NZ_JBXAVQ010000005.1:0-344171 GCF_057290995.1 Rahnella sp. 1L-D-7-B-C2
GGCGAAGGTAAGTTGATGACTCATGATGAACCCTGTTCCATGGCTCCAGATGACAAACATGATCTCATATCAGGGACTTGTTCGCACCTTCCCTAGTTAAAAGATCTCCTTCTTCGCTGAACCATTCTTTTTTTTCGTGATCATGTCGTTCAATCGCTATATTATTATTTTCGCCATTCCAGGTTAATCTGTAATTAGTGTTATCCTTAATGTAAGAAATGCATATTAAGCTATTATCTTGCAAAACCCCTTCATCACTTTTACTTTTTGGTTTCTTGGCAAATTTATCAAAAGTGCTTTTTATCTCGCTATTAAGAGAGTAAGCGCTAAATTCCTCACCTCGACCTAAACCAATTCTCAAAAATTCCAATATAGATGACTTACCACTTCCGCGACCTCCAATTATGCAATTTAGCCATGGATGTAGTGGTGCTACAAATGGATGTGCTTGCCCGCAATATTTAGTTTTGCTAATTGATATTTCAGTTATTCTATTCGAAGCATAAATGTTAGGGTCTTCTTTATATAAATCAGAGCGTTTTATAGAAACGTCACCATCAAGTAAAGCAAGACGCAATCCTTCAATATTAGGAGAGCACATTTTCACCCATGTAAAACCGCGGCCTACGTGAACGGGTTTATGTGCATCTGAACTAAGAACTTCTGATAAGCCTGAATTTAAGCTACGGTAACTTCTTAATGGACTGCTTTTTTCTTCTCTTTCTTCATATTGTTCATGCCTAAAAATTATTTCTACAGCGGTGGCATGTTCTAAAATTTGTTTTAGAGTATTACTAGAGTATGTTTTACATAGTCCCGCGCTAAGATCAATATGTGCAGGAATAGCTACACCCCCTCGTTTTACAATCTTTTCCAATACTTGCTGCGGGCTATCTTCGGTTACAGCATTGCTGTCCCCGTCAGTACCATGAAATTCTACGGCACCTATTAGACGAGTTATATCGTCACCTGTTTTACTTGGGTCGAATATTCCTAATATATGTATATTCCCATGTGCTGAGATCTCCACACCAGGAAAGACATGTATTTCATGACCTTCATCTCTTAATTTTTTTGCCTCAGATTTCAAATCATCAACCCAGCCAGAGCTATTGTGATCTGTTATAGCAACACATTCTATTCCTTCGTTAATAAAATCCATGAGCCACGAGCGAGGAGTCACTGTTGTCTTCAGAGTCGGTTCATCTTTCCCATAGTCTAATGACGCAGGAGAATGTGTGTGAAAGTCAAAACGCCACCATCTAGAACCTGTGATTTTCAAGAAATATCCTTAATTACTAATAGTAATTTTTTGTTATTAGTTGCCTGCTTATCTTCACCACGGGTGATATATTTTTAGATATTCTACGCATAGTCAAATAAAATTTTAATGCTAAATAGGAGTAGTAAAATTAATTTTTTGGCATTTGCGCGCAATGCTATCCCCGCCACACCTGCCCGCTTTTGATATCGCTTTTAATGCATATGCATGGACGCGCTCAGAGCACGCCAGAGCAGGTCTTAAGGCTATTGAAAAATACTCGTTTTAAAATGTAAAAGCATGCAGTCAGAATGCACCACTCATTTAGAGAAAATCAATGATTTGGTCGAGGTTTTAACGTAAATTTTTGAATGGGAGCAGATTAGTTCTCGAGCAGGAAAAGTGGCGGGATTTTTGATAATAATGGGCATCTCATAAGCATGATCATGCTGAGATACCCATTTTGGGGATGAGCAATTTTGGCAGTTATGGTGCCGTTGTGCCGAGCTGCTCTTCCTTACGCTACAGGGCTGCAAATGCCATAGACCGGCCACCGCTGGTGGCAAGTTTCGCGCTGAAAAACTTCGTCTCAGGCCGGTGAACGCCAAGTTGTGCTAAAACGGGTTCCTGAGCCATGTCGAATTTGTAGCGCGTCATTTCATCTTTCAGATACTGATTGATTTCTTCAAAAATGACGGCGTCCGGACTGACTTCGTAGTCGCTCAGCCTGCCGCCCAACGTTACGGTAGCCTGCTGGTATCTTAAGGCAGTGCGTTTCAATGATACTGCCCGGATTAGCATCTCAAGGCCTGCTGACAGCGCCTTTTTCAGTTCCTGTTCTGCATAGGCCATTAACGCACTTTCATGGCTGTTTAAAAGCGCTTTGCCAGAGCCTGAACAGGTAATTTCCTGACGGTCTTTTTCAATGTCCAGACAGAGAAGCAGATGTCCCAGCTCGCGTGACATTTCCTGATTTGCCAGACGTTGCAGTTACTGCGCTTTCATTTCGTCGCTGACCTGACTGCGCATTTTCAAAAAGGCCTCGCGGCATTGGCTGTAAGTATCCCGTCAAAGCCAATCAATAGTGCCTATTTTAATATCTGAGAAAAAATGAACAGTCGCAGGTTTTATAAGATTGAAGGCAATAATATTTGTTTTAATTTATGATTTTAATGGATTTTTGTTCTTGGCGGGATGTTGTGGAAAGTAAAAATGGTGTCCCCTACAGGAATGTGTTTAGTGTTATATCCATCTGTTTAATAAGTGATTGTTTGTCATTTAATTTTTTTTCTATACATTTCCCTATGCACTTTTAAGTTTGCATATGAGTCTTATGATCTTTTACCCATTATCACTTAAACTAGGCTTTCTTAGATAGACGAGTCTTTTTTTTACAATTTGTTACTTATTATTTTTACTACTCCCCACCACTTATCAGTATTCCTCACAAGCATATAAATACAAAGAGATACTAACGAATACTAGGAGATACTAATGAATATTACTGAGCACCCTTAATAAGGACTCCTCACCCTTCAAAATATTTAATTGTCAATATTAAATCGCTAAAGCTCTCTAATCATCCCATATTTACAAGTCTAACTTATGATGGCAGTCTTAGCGCATCCGACAACATCTGAAAATGTCCATTATTAATTTATCTTCTAACTAGGGAGAGTCATGTCTATAAATAGTAGAAACGAACTTCAATCTAACTCATTAAGATTAATAAGGCTCGCTTCTGTAATTAGTGCTACAGGCTTGCCAAGGTCAACACTCTACAAAATGATGAAGTGTGAAAAATTTCCAAAAAACGTAATGATTGGAGAACGCTCTGTTGCGTGGGTTGAAAGTGAAATTGAAGATTGGATCAAAGAGAATATTAAAAGAAGGAGTTAGAAATAATGAATTGTGAAGATTTAACCTTTTGTAAAGATAGCAATATTGATCAAGTGCTTAACTATAACTCTATCACCTTCGGTGAAGGACAATCTGATGGTGGTTACGCTATTCGAGCTATAGAGATTAAACGCTTTAATAAAATAAAATCACTATGTCAGAAATTTAAAGAATTGACCGGTTATGAGGTTCCTTACACTGAATGTGAATCATCAGAAATGAACCTATTAGTAGAGCGCGGTTTGAGTGTTGTTGATGCGGCTTATAAAGCTTATGAAGAAGCTTTGGCTGATGCGAAACGTGTTGAGAATGACATTGCCCAGGCTCATAAAGGTAAACGTAGCGGATTTGGTGGCTATGAAAGCTTACGCGCTTGTTTGCAGGATCTCGAATACAGAAAAGACCGTGTCGAGAGACATATTGAATCAGCCCACAAACTGTTAACTGAACGTCGAGAGCTGTTAGGCATGTTACGCCAGCAGGCTGAAATATTATCTGCCAGCAATGCGCCTGGTTTGATGCCGGTTATTCTAACGCGAATACCTACTGAGTATCTTACAGGATGCCCTATTAAAGAGACTTTTTTCAATAAGTCAGCTAGCCCAATTTTCTTTGCATGGAAAGAACTTGATGATCTTGAAGCAGCAATTCAAAGGATTGTTTTCTTATGTACGATACCTACAAATAAATACGAACTAAATCACGGAGGTGAAAAGAAAGCTCACTATTATCGCGAGTATTACAGTGTTCAAGGGGCTGAGTTACGTCAAAGAATGACAGCTATTGATTATGTATCCAGTAAGTATCAGCATGATCAAAGTATTAGCAATAAAATCAGAATGATGAATTCATCAATTTAATTTAAAAGGACTTAAATATGAAAGTACACGCTATTCCAGAAATGGCAAGGCAGTTTCATCAGCTTTTTACACGTGGTGCTGACTATTTTAATAGCAACAAAAAGGGCGATTTCACCATCTCTGATCCCGCTGAAAACTCATTACAAATAGCCATGTTAGAATCAGGCTGGATGATGGGGAATATTACCCTGCGTGAGATTGATAGACCTTCCGGTCAGGCAATTGAAATTGGCGATAATACATTGCACTCTGGACGGGCATTATCGGGACGTTTCAAAAAGAAATTGTCTGTTAATGGTACGTCTTTTGAATTAGTTGAAACAGATTCGTGTGCCTCTTTATCTTACGAACAACTGGGACAACTCGCTAATATTAATAGCTTTGATAAATTTGTCGCTCTGATCTCTGACTTTTTCGGCCGCGCTGTTTCTCTAGATATGCTGCGGGTTGGGTTTAACGGTGAATATGCCGGACTGCCTACTAATCCCATTGAGAACCCGAAAGGGGAGGATATTAATACCGGCTGGCATGCTATAGCACGAGAGTTTAATAAAGGTTCTCAAGTCATCATTGAAGAGTTCAGCCTGGGCGAAGGCGGCGACTATCCGCATTTGGATGCTCTGGCCAATCAGCTTATCAAAGATAAAATTCCTGAGGCCTTCCGGGAAGATCCGCGCCTGGTGGTTTTGGTCGGCGCTGAACTGGCAGCACACGAACGCCTGCGTTTATTTAACGCCGCAGACCGTTCACTTTCTGATACTGCTGCGGCGCAGCTGTTGACCAGCTCTGTTGCAGGCCGATTTGCATTTGTTCCGCCATTTATGCCGGGTAAACGTCTGGTCATTACCACGCTGGAAAATCTTCATATCTACACGCAGAAAGGATCACGTCGGTTCCGCGGTGAGTTTGTGGATGATGCGGGTGAGTATCAGCACGCCTATTTGCGCAATGAAGGCTATGCGCTGGGAAATGGATTCTTGTATGCGGCGGCGGACGAAAACGCCGTCACGCTACTGTAGGAGCGAATCATGGAATATTCGCCAATTGCTACGGGCTGGGTATGTGTGGCAACAGAGGGAACCACCATTGATGGGCGTAAAATTGAGCGCTGTTGGATCGTCGATTTAGCCGAAACCTATAACCCTAAATTGTATACCGCGCTTATTTGGGAAGAGCACAATCGTGATTTAGATAACCTGGGCGAAGTTCTCGAAGCGCGTTGTGAAAACTCCGAGGGGTTGATGAAGCTTTATGTTCGTCTTCGTCCTACATCTAAGCTTATGAGCTACAACGAGCGCGGGCAAAAGCTGTTTTGCTCTATCGAAGTGGAAGATGATTTTCGAGACAGCGGACGCTTTTATCTTGGTGGGCTTGCCGTCACTGACAGCCCTGCAAGTATTGGGACAGACCGCCTTAAGTTTAGCGTGAACAAACGCTATTTCGCCCGAAAAGGTTCAAAGACGCGCATTAGTAATCCTATCGCTTTTTCTTTGGCAGATAGCCTTTCTATGGCCGGTAAAGGCTGGGTTTCCGCCATCTCAGGCAATTAATTCATTTTTAAATATCCTGTCACCCGGTTGAATAAAACCGGGTTGGATAATTATTTCCCGGAGGTGAAAATGGATATATTTATGCGTAAAAATTCGTTTATTAATAATAATGGCCGCGCTTGCGATAAGCCCATTCTCAAAAAAAAGAGATTGCTCACTGAGAACATCTCAAGTTATAGTTTTCCGGCTGTCGCAAAATCGACAGCCGGGCGTAGGAACCCGAGTCACTTATTGGCGACACGACACGCGCCTAGCGTGTTTTTTTATGTCGTTGCCTTTGCGCACCTGTCTTTAGCACAGTGGTTTTTGAGCCTTTGTGCATATCGAGTAATGGTAGCTCAGGCGGGGCAGCCTTCGGGCTGGCCGGTTTCCAATAAGGCCGGTATTCCTACCCCCGTTTGGGCTACCACCAGTAAGTGTAGGAACTTAGGTGGTAGCAACAACCAATACTTATTGGAGGTTGCCTTATGGCTTCTGCCCCTCAGTTTGTCTGTCCGCAATTCACCTATCTATTCCTGGCCGTTCGCCGCGCTGACCTTTGCGCCGTACCTTGCCGCCTCAAAATCACAGCATCTTCTGAACGGTATGCCCGGCGTACTCTGGCCAAAGACTTTGTGCTGGCCTTTGCTGGCCGTCTGCCTTGCACAACACAGGAGGCGCGTCATGACCAATAAAACCCAAAACGTTTTTCCCTATGCCTTCTCAAATAAAGGTCATGACAAAATTCTTAGAGCACATCAGGCATCCGCCTGTCTGGCCGAGCTGTTGGCACTGGCTGCCAGTAACACGCAGTCGAGCATTTCCCTGCAAGGCATGTCCGCTCTTTTTGAGAGCTTGGCGGATCAGTTGGACGGGGCGATCGGATGCAGTGAAATGTTTCAGGGTGAAGCCAACGTGGGGAAAAATGATGCTGAATAAAACGCGGTTAACCTCGGCTGAATTTCGTGCGGCCTTATTACGGCATTATATTTCTCAGGCGTTTATTTCCCTGATGGTCTCTAAACATGGCAAGCCGGTATTTATTGCTGATGATGAAATTATCCCTCTCAGCCTGGATAAGGTCGCGGCCAATATTATTTATCACATTGAGCATCCGTTTATTCAAAAACTGGGCGCAACTGAGGGCGGGCGTTTAGCCGCGCATGAATTAAATAAGATGCTCAAGCCGGGATTTATGAGCGAAGCCATGCAGCTTTCTTGTTACGGCACGATGCGCCTGAGCCGGGTTTATCAGGACATTATTTACGGTGCGCCTGATGGCGAATTTCCCGCAGGCAGTTGCATCAAGGATGAACAGGACAGGGAGGCAACGCTATGAGTCACAAGCCGGTATCAGAGGCGATCAGCGCCGCGAAAGGCCGCTGGCCACATATACTTCCCGCGCTGGGTATCACCGTTCCGGCCAACGGCCAGCACGGAGCCTGTCCAAAATGCGGCGGGAAGGATCGCTTTCGCTTTGATGATAAGGGCGGGCGCGGCACCTGGATTTGTTCGCAGTGTGAACACGGTGACGGGCTGGACTTAGTGCGCCTGGTCAGCGGGACAACTGCGGCGGAATCCGCCAAAGAAGTGGCGGCGGCGTTGGTGATGGTCTCAGCGTCATTACCGACAAATACCCCCGCCAGGAAAGAAGCCTCCCCGGAGCAAAAACAAGCGATGTCCCTTAAAGCTTATCGTGCGCTGCTGGATCAGTGTATTCAGGGCGAAAGTGAGTATCTGAAAGCGAAGGGGCTAGACAATACCGAGGGAATGCTTACGCAGGTCATGAAACCGTTCGGGGGCGTGGAGTTTATCCCCGGATCTCTTTTGTTGCCCTTAACTGATGCGCAGGGGCAGCAGACCGGTGCGCAGCTTATTCACCCCAACGGTGAAAAACGACTGTTACCCCATTCCGCGCTGGCCGGCTCATTCATCAGCGTGGTTGAACCGGGCGATATCGCCCCTGATCAGGTGACGATCACCGAAGGGTTTGCGACGGCTCTCACCGTGTCCAGGCTGACGGACGGGGTTTGCGTGGCGGCTGTCTCGGCAAACAACCTGCTTAACGTTGCGCAGGCCGTGCGTGAAAAGTGGCCGGACGCGCGAATCATCATTGCCGGGGACAACGATTTTGACGACGGCAAGGAAAACACCGGCAAGCTGTGCGCACAAAAGGCGGCTAAGGCGGTGAACGGCTGGGTGACGGTGCCACCTACCCGGCATAAGGCCGACTGGGACGATTTCCGCCAGGAGCACGGCATGGATCGCGCTAAAGAGGCTTTCAAAGAGGAACTCGTACTGTTTGGCAAAGGAAAAACCAAGCTACCTCAGGGATTCCGCCTGACGCAGGAATACCTCTGGTACGACAAACAGGTGCAGAAGTCCGATGGTGACACGGAAATCCGCAACATCAAACTTTGCAGCCCGGTGCGCGTCACGGCCATCACCTGCGACGAAGACGGCAGCAACTACGGCCGCCTGCTGGAGTGGGAGGATACAAACGGGATCAGCCGAAAATGGGCAATGCCGATGGAAATGCTGGCCAGTGCCGGGGAGGAGCTGCGCCGAACGCTGCTGGTTAACGGGCTGTCGTACATCAATATTAACGGCCAGGCGCGTGCGCACCTGATGGAATATATCTCCCTGTGCAAGCCGGAGCGCAAAGTCACCTGCGTGACCAAAACCGGGTGGCACGGTTCGGTGTACGTTCTCCAGGATGAAGTGATCGGCGTCGGTTCAGAATCCGTTATTTTGCAGACCTCAAGCGTTCAGGGGCGGGATTTTAGAACGGCGGGCACGCTGGAAGACTGGCGGGAACAAGTTTCACGTTACTGCGTCGGCAACGGGCGGGTGGCTTTTGCCGTAAGCCTAGCGTTTGCCGCCCCCCTGCTGAAACTGGTGGGCGTTGGCGGGGGCGGATATCACCTCAAGGGTGAGTCCACGGACGGTAAAACCACCACGATGAAGGTGGCCGCGTCGGTGTGCGGCGGGGCTGACTTCTGGCATACCTGGCGTGCCACCGGCAACGCGCTGGAAGGTACCGCCAGCCGCCGAAACGACGCCACGCTGATGCTCGATGAAATTCGTGAAGTAGACGGCAGAGAGGCGGGGAACATTGCCTACATGCTGGCAAACGGCCAGGGTAAAGCGCGGGCGAGAACGGACGGCAGCGTGCGGGAAACTAACCGCTGGTGTTTGCTGTTCCTGTCCACCGGCGAGCTTTCCCTGGTCGAACACGCCGCCAACGTGGGGGAAAAGACCTACGCCGGGGTTGAGGTGCGGATGATCCAAATCCCCAGCGACACCGGCAAGCACGGCGTGTTTGAGGAGTTGCACGGTTTTGCAGGCGGTAAGGCGCTGGCCGAACACCTTGAGCAGTCCGTGATGCTGAGCCACGGTGCGCCGTTCAGGGAGTGGCTGCGCTGCCTAACGGCCGATCTTCCGGGCATGACCAGCAAGGCCAAGGCCATGCTGAAAGAGTTTACCCGCAGGCTGACGCCTGACAACGCCGGGAACCAGGTCGGACGCGCGGTGACACGCTTTGCGCTGGTGGCGATGGCGGGGGAGTTGGCCACCGAGGCGGGGATCACCGGCTGGCAACCCGGAGAGGCCTACAACGCGGCCAAAAGCTGTCTGGATGCGTGGATGTATGACCGTGGCCACACGGCGAACCAGGAGGACGCCGCCGCGCTGGAGCAGGTCAGGGACTTCATGACGCGCAACCAGTACAGCCGCTTTGCCGACTGGCACGACTCACACAGCCGCCCGGCCAACATGGTGGGCTTTCGCCGCGTAGAGAAGGGCAGCGGTCATGAGGAAACGGTGACCACCTTTTACGTGCTGCCTACCGGCTGGAAGGAGGTCACCAAAGGCTTTGACGCCAAGAAGGTGGCCAGGCTGTGCGCGACGGCGGGCTATCTCGACGTGCCGGAAGAGGAAGCCAGAACCCAGAAAAGCCTACGCCTGCCAGAGATGGGGGTTAAACGAGTCTATCAGCTCAACAGCACCGTCTTAGGGTAATACTCTCGCACGAGTCTTATTTATAACTGGTAACAGAGGTAACACTGGTTACAGCCACTCATAGCAAGGCCTCGGCCTGTTACCAGTAAAAAAGGGTCACTGGTAACACTGGTAACAAAGTGCAGAGCGTTACCAGTGGTTACCAGTAATAAACAGGACGAGGTAACAGAATATCTATATACAAAACAATGATGTAACCAGTGTTGCCTCTGTTACCAGTCAAAAACGTTAAAGCAAACATGAAACCTCCGGCTTGAGGCTTTTTTCTGGCTGGCTGGGGTTAAGAAGGATAAAACAGGATGCGCATATTAAAAGTAGTTTGCCCAGAGTGTGAGGCGAACGCCACGATCAAAAAAACCAACAGAAAACATAAGCTCCTTTCAGACGTGTATTGTGCATGTGGCGATCTTGAGTGCGGGCATACGTTTGTTCTCACTTTGGCTTACTCCCACACGTTAAGCCCGAGTGCTAAAACTCACTTCGACACGGTTAAAAATTTGGTGGGGAGCATACAAACAGATGAACAAGAAGAAATGGTCAAATATCTCCAGGCATCTGTCATGGCATCCCGTAAAGCTGAGCAGCTCAGTAGGGAGGCAAGAATGCCTGTCGTGCGTAGAAGAAAAACATATGAATGAACTATTAGGTCAATTTGCTGAACATTTTTAGGTGTACATTTTTTTCAGTTTTGATTTTCATCCCTTGTGCTGCCAAGGCACGTGGCGCAAGGGTTCTCACGTTTTATCCAAGCCACATATCACTCCCTTTTCGCTGACTCATTTTCACGTAAAATAGAAAACTCCTTTTTAAACATGATGTTAGCAAGTATTCAGCAAGATTGACAGAACTCTAAAACTGAAAAATACTGAAATTCATTTCAATCTTTTCAGTTTGGGATTTACGAGATAACCCCAGGCACGGCGCGGGCTGGCGTATCGGTTTGTAGAAAATGAAAACTGAAAAAATTATGCATTACAAAAACCGCAGGCGGGTGCGGTGTAGTGCAATTTTCGTTGGTTTTCTTAAGTTTTAAGATGGAGTGATGTGGCTTTAGATGGAGGATGGGAAATGTATGGTTGTTAATAATGAGTGCACAAATTAGTAAAAAAGTGGAAAAGATCCTACGAAGTTATTACTATCATTTTCAATTACCCTCAATGAGAATCCCCCATGAAATTTTTAGAATACAAATGCCTTAGGACTGAGTTCGGTGGAATTCCAGCGGCAACCTTTTCTATGAAGGTTAAAGACCTGATGCCTATGTATTATGTAGCTATAAGAGGTAGGGATAAGGAAGAGGGTTCTGTTCAGCGCGTACTAAATAGCCGCAGAATTTCAGCTATTAGGGATTACATACTGGATGACAACACTTTCTTTAGCTCTTTTATCTTAAATTGGACTGATGTAAATGAAGAGCTTAAGTATAAAAAAGATACTATCATTGTCCCAATAGTTTTTGATTCTATACAAGTAATTGACGGCCAGCATCGATTAGCCGGCTTTGAAGCAGCAATTGAAGAGAATGAATCGGTTGGTGAACGAGAAATCCTAGTGACAATGTGCTCTCGCCTAACAACGAAAGAAGCTGCAAAAATATTCCTCAATATAAATACTGAACAAAAGCCAGTCCCTAAAAGTTTAATGTATGATCTTTTTGGAGAAGTTGAAGATGATGAAACGCACGCAATAAATAGGATTACAGATATTGCTCGGGATTTAAATGAAGATCCTAAATCTCCATTTTATAAGCTTATTAAGTTCCCTGGTAATCCGCGAGGTGTCGGGAGTGTCGAGTTATCAACATTTACTCAAGCTTTAAAAGAACATATAAAGCCGGGTGGCACATTTACAAAATTCAAGTTAAAAACTTATGATAATCAAAAGAATTTATTAGAAAATTATTTTAACAGCATTAAGTTTTACTATGACGAACAAAATCTTTGGACTAGTAAAACCAAAAACCCTTTTGTAAAAGCAGCTGGCTTTGGCGGTGCTATTGATTTCCTTACTGAACATTTAATTAGTAAGTGTGTCGAGAAGAAATCATTTAAACCTGAAACTATTAAGAGCATTATTTCATTGAAGAACACAAGTCTTATTACTTGGGATGAATTGAAAAATCTTGATGGTAAGACAGCCAGGAAAAGAGTTAAACAGCTCTTGGAAGAAAACGTTATGTCATCTTTACCTTCTCAGGATGAATATGAATTTTAAAAGATTTCAGTGCCAAGAGTTTATTGAGGCTGAGCTTGGTTGTACGGATTACAACAAGCTTGGAAGCTATAAACATATCTTTAAAGATTATACCCTTAGAGAGAGTAAACTAGATGAGCTACGAGGGAAAGCCAAAGCTGACGCCAAGGATCTCTATTTCAAAGCACTAATTACTTTTTTGGAAGCCACAAATGGCATTAAAAGAGGTCAATCCTCTTGGCCAATTGTCAAACTCTACTATTCTTTATTTTATTCTTTGAGAGTTTTTTTATTATTATCAGGGAATGTAATACTGAAGAATGGAACAAGAGATATTTACGGCTTGAAGATATTTGCTGGCGAAAAGCCTGAGAAATTGAATTGTACGGGCATAAGTGGTGACCACAAAGTAACAATAAAATATTTTAAGGATTTGTTCTCCCATTCAGAAAAAATAAATACTAACAATATTGATGGTCATCATGTTTTTGATTGGATTATGAGTTATCGAGAACTAGTAAATTACAGAATAAATTCTTTTATTGAACCGCAATTTGGATACGAAGTTGTGCCGAATATTTTCACGGCTACAAGTAGTTATGATGATTTAGTTAGTCGGTATCTGACTCACCCTGATATAATTTATTGTTTTTTAGAAGAACATTCTATTTATGCAACACCTCTTCTTTTTTTAAAAAAATCCCATGACTGTTTAAAAGAAAATTACGGTGAAGAAGAAATATTATCAGAAGAAAGATGTGCTGCAAGTAAATCACTAATAGAACAAATGGACTTGAAAGATTCCAAAGTTTTAAAAAATCTAATATTTGAATTATGACACATGTCTCATTAGTGTGTCGCTATATGATTGGACCATTTTTTTTCGTTGCTCTAAATATTGCGCATGATTATAAGTTCCTCGAATTGAGTTCTTATCAACATGCGCAAGCTGCATTTCAATCCAGGCACTATCAAAACCTTGCTCATGTAAAATAGTGCTCATGGTATGTCTGAATCCATGTCCTGTGGCTTTTCCATGATATCCAATCAGTTTGAGCACTTTATTAATGCTCCCTTCACTCATCGGCTTACTGGCATCATTGCGCCCAGGGAAAACGAGCTGATAACGGCCTGTTAGCGTCTCTAAATGACGTAGGATTTCCACTGCGTGCGTTGATAACGGAACCAGATGAGGGCGTTTCATTTTCATGCGCTCGGCTGGAATCTCCCAAAGAGCATTTTCTAAATCAAACTCCTCCCATTTAGCTGCCCTTAGCTCAATTGTACGGGTGCCAGTGAGCATCAGCAGCTGCGTGGCCAATTTAGTTACGGTGCTGCCTGAATAGGAGCACAGAGCATTTATAAAAGCAGGGAGTTCATCCGCCATCAGGAAGGGATAGTGGTTTCTTTTTGGTGTCTGTAAGGCGCTGGCCAGATCTGGAGCTGGGTTATACGCGGCGCGACCAGTAATAACAGCGTAGCGGAATACCTCTCCACAGCGCTGGCGTACTTTACTGGCTAATTCTACCGCTCCCCGACCTTCAATTTTCTGAAGTACAAGCAGCAATTCTAAAGGCTGGATCCCATCAATTGCCCTTTCACCCAGGAAAGGAAATACATTCAACTCAAGAAGACGGATCACTGACTGAGCGTAATTCTCTGTCCAGGATGCTTTCTTAGCGGCATGCCATTCCAGAGTAATAGCTTTGAAGGTATTGCCAGCAGCGGACAGCTGAGCAAGTTTACCGGCTTTACGGGCTTCACTCGGATTTATACCTTTGGCCAGTTGAGATTTGGCTTCTTCACGTCTGGCACGCGCATCTGCCAAAGAAACTGCGGGATACACACCAAAAGAAATCATTTTTGGCTTACCTGCAAAGCGATATCTGAACCGCCAGCCCTTCGCACCCGAGGTTTCGACGAGCAAAGAAAGCCCATTACCATCATTGAGGGTGTAGGGTTTTTCGGTTGGTTTGGCACGTTTTATTTGGATATCACTGAGTGGCATGTGTATAGCTCTCTACATCGAACCTGAGTTATACGCAATTATATACACAATTGTGCGAGATTTTACTGCATTTTCTTAGATGTGTTGAGACGTTGTTTTAGATTATTTGTTTGAAATATGTGTATTTTTAGACTTTAAAAGATGTAATGAGAAGTGAAAATGGTGTCCCCTACAGGAATCGAACCTGTAACTAGCCCTTAGGAGGGGCTTGTTATATCCGTTTAACTAAGGAGACACGGGCGCCTGTGGAAAGCGCCCGCGTAGTATACTCGTTTTTCTCTCAATAATAAGGCGTTAGCCTGCCGTTTGGTCGTTTCCTCGCCAGTCTTGCCGTTTTACCGGTTTCTAAGGCTTGGCGGCCTCTTTCTTTGCGGCTTCCTGTTCCGCTTTTTTGGCCTTGGCTTTCTTCTGGTTGCTCATATCGTTGCGGATCTGCGCATGGCTTATCAGCGCGAAGATAAAGGTACCGCCGGCAATGTTGCCTGCCAGCGTCGGCAGGGCGAACGGCCAGATGAATTCATACCAGGGGATCGCGCCGGAGAAGACCAGATAAAGGACTTCCACCGAGCCGACCACGATGTGTGTCAGGTCACCGATCGCCACCATATACGTCATCAGCATGATCACCCACAGTTTGGCCGTACCGGCTGACGGGATCATCCAGACCATCGTGGCGATTAGCCATCCTGAGACCATGCCGCCGACGAACATCGCTCCCGGCCCTTTCTCCATGATCTCCATGCTGATGGTGCGAAATGCTTCGTCAGTGTCTGTATCAAAGAACGGCACCAGATGGAATGCCAGCGCTGCAATCCCGCAACCAATGATATTTCCCCCGAGCACCAGCCCCCACAGACGCAGGAGAAGCAGGATGTTCTTACCGGTCAATTTTTGCATCACCGGTAATACGGCGGTGACGGTGTTCTCGGTAAACAGTTGCTGGCGCGCCATAATCACAATTATGAACCCGACGGTATAACCGATGTTTTCGATGAAAAACCGTTCCGGGGTATCGGGCAGACGGGCGTGCAGGATGCCTTTCGCCATTAATGACGCGCTGATCGAAAGCCCGGCGGCAATGGCTGACCACAGTAAAGCCTGTCCGTCGCGATCCAGCTCTTTTTCGCCTTCCATGCGGATAACTTCATGCACCGCCGCGGCTTTGGAGGGTAAATTCTCCTCACCGGTCTCGATCTCCTTGCCTTGTGAGTGCTCGTCGCTGTCGACGTCGCTGGTGTCCTGTTTTTTATTTTCTACGTTCATGGGTAATCCTTCGGTGTGCCGCAAGGCGGCTTTTAAAGTGTTCACGGATAATCATAGGCGAGGCGTGGGATTTATGAAGAGGTATACCGAAAAGTTACAAATCATTAACCCATGAACCTTATGGGTCAATTTGCACAATAGCTGCTGGATTTCAGGGATTTCAGCCATGTAAACTGTGGCACCTTGCACTGCGTCGTGCCTGACGCCTGTGATATGATGCGCACTTGTGAAAAATAAGAGACATCCTCATGTTTGAAGCCCTAAATCTGAGTTGCGTTCGCGATGAGCGGACCCTGTTCAGTGGCTTAAGTTTCACTGTCGAACCGGCTGAAATGGTGCAGATTGAGGGCCGCAACGGCGCCGGTAAAACCAGCTTATTACGCATTCTCGCCGGGCTTTCCTCTCCGGACGCCGGTGAAGTTCGCTGGCAGGGTGTGAACACCCGCCGCCAGCGTGACGTTTTTCATCAGCAGCTTCTGTATCTCGGCCATCAGCCCGGCGTTAAGTCAGTGCTTACTGCGTTTGAAAACCTTGCCTTCTATCAGTCTGTGAACTGCCAGTCTGTGAACCGTCAGTCCGTAAACCGCAAAAGTGACGCCGATGCCCTCTATCAGGCACTGGAAAATGTCGGATTACTGGGTTACGAGGATGTCACGGTCGCGCAGATGTCCGCCGGGCAGCAGCGGCGTGTGGCGCTGGCGCGTTTATGGCTGAGCGATGCGCCGTTGTGGATCCTCGACGAACCGCTGACCGCGATAGATAAAGAAGGCGTGGCGACACTGATTGCGCTGTTTGAACAGCACACGCAGCAGGGCGGTATGGTGCTGCTGACCACGCATCAGGATTTGCAGGGCGTGAGCCGCGACGTGCGAAAACTCCGTTTGACCAGCGAAGCGCTGGCGTGAAGCACGAAGGAATGAGACGGAATGTTTACTAAAGTCCTGCGCCGCGAGCTGAAAATTGCCTTTCGCAAAAGCGCCGAAATTATTAACCCGCTGTGGTTTTTCCTGATTGTTATTACTTTGTTTCCGTTAGGCATTGGCCCGGAACCTAAACTGCTGGCACGCATTGCGCCGGGGATTGTCTGGGTCGCCGCACTGCTGTCTTCGCTGCTGGCGCTGGAAAGGTTGTTCCGCGATGACTATCTCGACGGCACGCTCGAGCAACTGCTGTTATTGCCTTCGCCGCTGGCACTCACGGTTCTGGGGAAAGTGTGTGCTCACTGGGTGGTGACCGGTTTGCCATTGCTTATCCTCTCGCCGCTCATCGCGTTACTGCTTTCGCTGGATTTTGAAACGTGGAAAGCTGTGGCGCTGACTATTTTATTGGGTACGCCGACGCTGAGTTTTATCGGTGCGATTGGCGTGGCGCTCACCGTCGGGCTGCGCAAAGGTGGCGTGCTGCTGAGCCTGCTGGTGCTGCCGCTGTATATTCCGGTGCTGATTTTTGCCACTGGCGCGATTGATGCGGCGTCGATGTCGATGCCCATTGGTGGCTATCTGGCTATTCTGGGCGCGATGCTGGCAGGCAGTGCGACGTTAGCGCCTTTTGCCACGGCGGCGGCATTAAGAGTGAGCGTCCACTGACAAATGTGTCAGTTTGCCGCGCACAGCGGAATTATTTTACCTGTCGTTACAATACGGAAGAAAAATCGCAACCTTTGACTAACATCACATTTCTCTATGCGTAAAAATAGAGAGATTGCTAAGTAAGTGCGGAAGATTCGTGTCTGACCGCGCAAGAGCCCGATGAGGCTCCACGGCAACCCACACAGTGACTTTTTAGAGTGAGCAACGATAACAATGTGGAAATGGTTACATCAACTCGCAAGGCCGGAACGGCTTTACCACGTCTGCGGGCGGTTTATTCCGTGGCTCGGGCTGCTCGGTCTCGCCTGCCTGCTGACTGGCTGGGTCTGGGGATTTGGCTATGCACCGCCGGATTACCAGCAGGGTAACAGTTACCGGATTATGTATATCCACGTCCCGGCGGCCATCTGGTCGATGGGCATTTACAGCGCGATGGCGGTCGCGGCATTTATCGGCCTGATATGGCAGATGAAAATGTCCGATCTGGCGGTGGCAGCGATGGCGCCGGTCGGGGCGGTCTTCACCTTTATCGCGCTGGTTACCGGCTCCGCCTGGGGTAAACCGATGTGGGGAACCTGGTGGGTGTGGGACGCACGTCTGACATCCGAACTGGTGTTGCTGTTTCTCTATCTTGGCGTGATCGCCCTGTATAACGCGTTTGACGACCGCCGTCTGGCAGGTCGCGCGGCCGGAATTCTGGTGCTGGTCGGCGTGGTGAATATTCCTATCATTCATTACTCCGTACAGTGGTGGAACACGCTGCATCAGGGTTCCACCAATATGCAGCAAACCATCGACCCGAGTATGCGCTACCCGCTGCGCTGGGCGATTTTCGGTTATCTGTTCTTCTTTATTACCCTGACGCTGATGCGTTTACGTAACCTGATCCTCATTCAGGAACGTCTGCGTCCGTGGGTGGCTGGCCTGCTGAATAAGGAGCGCCGCGGATGAGCCCTGCATTCTCAAGCTGGCACGATTTCTTTGCGATGGGTGGCTACGCGTTTTACGTCTGGATATCTGTGGCCGCGACGCTGATTTCCCTGCTCGCGCTGGTGGCGCACACATTTGTGCAGCATCGCCAGATCCTCGGTGAAGTCCGCCGTCGTCAGGCACGCGAAAAACGCATTATTCAGTCTCAGTCTAAAAAACAGCAAGGCGCACAGACGTCAGCGCTGGAACCGGACACCTCCCCGGAGAAGTTATTGTGAATCCACGTCGTAAAAAGCGCCTGACACTGGCGCTGCTGGTGCTGGCCGGTCTCGGCCTGAGCATCACGCTGGTGATGTACGCGCTGCGCTCCAATATTGATTTGTTCTATACCCCGAGTGAAATTCTGCAAGGCAAAGGCGAGAACCACGAAATGCCGGAAGTTGGCCAGCGGCTGCGTATCGGCGGCATGGTAATGCCCGGCTCAGTGAAACGTGACCCGAAAAGTTTGCAGGTGAGTTTTAAAATTTATGATGCACGCGGTGCGATTGCGGTGACCTACAACGGCATTCTGCCTGACCTGTTTCGTGAAGGTCAGGGCGTGGTGGCGCAGGGCGTGATGGAGCCGGGCAACGTGGTCAACGCCATTCAGGTGCTGGCGAAACACGATGAAAAATATGTGCCGCCGGAAGTTGCCGACGCCATGAAAGAAAACCACAAAGGACCGGCGTCGGCCTACGTGGGCAATGATAAAGGAAACGATCGCTCATGATGCCGGAACTGGGAACATTTGCACTTTGTCTGGCGTTAGGTCTGGCGGTGTTACTGAGTATTTATCCGCAGTGGGGTGCCGCGCGGCAGGACAGCCGGATGATGGCGATGGCGCGCCCGCTGGCTTACGGCATGTTCGCCTGCATCGTGCTGGCGTTTATTATTCTGGTCCACGCATTTGTGGTGAATGATTTTACCGTCGCCTATGTGGCTAACAATTCCAATACCCATTTGCCGGTGTATTACCGCGTGGCGGCAACGTGGGGCGCACATGAAGGTTCTCTGCTGCTGTGGGTCTTGCTGCTGAGCTGCTGGACGCTTGCGGTGGCGCTATTCAGCCGTCAGATGCCGCAGGACGCCATCGCCCGCGTGCTGGCGGTGATGGGGATGATAACCGGCGGCTTCCTGCTGTTTATCCTGCTGACGTCCAATCCGTTTATCCGCTCTTTGCCAAATTTCCCGGTCGACGGCAGTGATCTGAACCCGGTCTTGCAGGACATTGGCCTGATTTTCCATCCGCCATTGCTGTACATGGGATATGTCGGTTTTTCGGTTGCCTTCGCATTTGCGATAGCCTCGCTGATGGCCGGACGGCTCGATACTGCGTGGGCGCGCTGGTCGCGTCCGTGGACGCAGGCCGCGTGGGTGTTTCTCACCATCGGCATCGTGCTGGGTTCTGCCTGGGCATATTACGAATTAGGCTGGGGCGGCTGGTGGTTCTGGGATCCGGTTGAAAACGCCTCCTTTATGCCGTGGCTGGCGGGAACGGCGCTGATCCACTCCCT
Source organism: Rahnella sp. 1L-D-7-B-C2 (assembly GCF_057290995.1). NCBI lineage: Bacteria > Pseudomonadati > Pseudomonadota > Gammaproteobacteria > Enterobacterales > Yersiniaceae > Rahnella > Rahnella sp. 1L-D-7-B-C2. The sequence continues at coordinate 19,106 of NZ_JBXAVQ010000005.1, forward strand.
TGCCGTGACCGAAAAACGCGGCACGTTCAAAGCCTGGACGGTGCTGCTGGCGATCACCGCCTTCTCGCTGTGCCTGCTCGGGACGTTCCTTGTGCGCTCCGGCGTTCTGGTGTCGGTTCACTCGTTTGCCTCCGATCCGGCGCGCGGCATGTTTATTCTGGCATATCTGGTGATCGTCATCGGCGGCTCGCTGCTGCTGTATGCCATTAAAGGGAATTCGGTGCGTGCGCCAAGCCGCCACGAATTACACTCGCGTGAAAGCTATTTGCTCAGCAACAACGTGCTGCTGGTTGCTGCCATGTTAGTCGTGTTGCTCGGCACGCTACTGCCGCTCATCCATAAGCAACTGGGCATGGGCAGTATTTCCATCGGCGAGCCTTTCTTCAATACGATGTTTACCTGGCTGATGGCACCGCTGGCGCTGCTGCTGGGGATTGGGCCGCTGGTGCGCTGGCGTCGCGATGAGCCCAGCAAACTGTGGCGTCGTCTTGGCGTGGCGCTGGTGGTTACGCTCATCCTGTCGATCGCTTTGCCGTGGCTGTTGCAGGACAAAATCGTTGGCATGACCGTCGTCGGCCTGCTGATGTCAGTGTGGGTGATTGTGCTGACGCTGATGGAATTGCACGAGCGCGCCACGCATCGCCATACCTTCTGGCGCGGCCTGACCAAACTGTCGCGCAGCCACTGGGGCATGGTGCTCGGGCATCTCGGCGTGGCGGTGACGGTGATCGGTATCGCATTCAGCCAGAACTACAGCGTTGAGCGTGATGTGCGCATGAAAGCCGGCGATACGGTGGATATCCATGATTATCACTTTATCTTCCGCGACGTTCGCGACATTACCGGCCCCAATTATACCGGCGGCGAAGCTAATATCGACGTCGAGCAGAACGGCAAAAAAATCACCACGCTGCATGCCGAAAAACGTTTCTACAGCGTGGCGCGCAGCATGATGACCGAAGCGGCGATCGACGGGAATCTGGCGCGGGACCTGTATGCGGCGCTGGGTGAAGAGATGGACGATGGTTCGTGGGCGGTACGTTTGTACTACAAACCGTTCGTGCGCTGGATCTGGCTGGGCGGCATCTTCATGGCGGTCGGCGGCGTGCTCTGTATTCTCGATCCACGTTATCGGATGAGTAAAAAACTCAGGAAACAAGGTAAAGCGGAGGCTGAAGCATGAACCGTAAACTCCTCTTTATTCCGCTGTTCCTGTTTCTGGCGCTGGCGGCGGCTTTTTTAGTTCAGCTGACGCGCAACGCCAACGGTGACGATCCGACGCTGCTCGAATCGGCGCTGATCGGTAAACCGGTGCCGGTGTTTAAGCTCGAATCGCTGGCGGAAGCCGGGAAAACTTACGATCAGTCGGTTCTGCGCGACGGTAAACCGCTGCTGCTCAACGTCTGGGCGACGTGGTGCCCGACCTGCCGCGCCGAGCATGATTATCTGAACCGGCTTGCCGCCACCGGTGTGCGCGTGGTCGGGCTCAATTATAAGGACGATCGCCAGAAAGCAGTGAACTGGCTGAACACGCTGGGCAATCCGTACATGTTGAGCTTGTACGACGGCGACGGCATGCTCGGGTTAGATCTCGGCGTTTACGGCGCACCGGAAACTTTCCTTATCGACGGGCAGGGCATCATTCGCTATCGCCATGCCGGTGACTTAAATGAGAAAGTCTGGCAGACCGAAGTCTTGCCGCTGTACAAGAAATACGGAGGTGGCGCATGAGACTGTTTTCGTCACTGCCCGGTTTACTGCTCGGCATGCTGTTGAGCGTCAGCGCGTTTGCGGCCATTGATACTTATCAGTTCAAATCGCCGGAGCAGGAACAGGCCTACCGCGACATCACCGCGCAGCTGCGTTGCCCGAAATGCCAGAACACGAATATTGCGGCGTCGGATTCGATCATCGCCGCAGACATGCGTACCAAGGTATTTCAGCTGCTCAATGAAGGGCAAAACCGCCAGCAAATCGTCGCCTATATGGTGGCGCGCTACGGCAATTTCGTGACCTACGAACCGCCGGTTACGCCATCCACCCTGATCCTCTGGCTGGGGCCGGTGCTGGTGGTGATTATTGGCGGCGGCATGATTTTCATGCGTTCGCGCCGCGGGTCTGTAAACACCAAAACCGCCGCAGAAGAAATGTCAGAACAAGAAAAACAGCGCCTGGCGCAGTTACTTAAAGACAGCGACAGGAAAGGAACATGAGTATTTTTTGGCTGTGTATTGGGGTGATGCTGGTTATCGCGCTGGCGCTGTTTATCGTGCCGGTGATACGCGGTGACCGCAGCGAACACGCGTCGCGTGATGCGCTGAATAAGGCGTTTTATCATCACCGGTTGAGTGAGCTGGAAGAAGACGAAGCGCAGGGCGTGGTGGATGAACGTCCGGCGCATATTCAGGAATTACAGGAAAATTTGCTGACCGATATTCCCGCTGGGCAGACGCCAGCACCCGCGCAGCCGATTGGCCGCTGGACGCTGGTGCCGGGCGCGATTTTGCTGGTGGTTATCACGCTCGGTGTTTATCTGTATGCCGGTGGTCTGGGGCAGGTGAGCGCGTGGAATCAGGTAATGGAGCGTATGCCGGATCTGCGCCAGCGCATTGCCAGCGACAAAGGTGCGCCGCTGACCGCGATGGATGTGCAGGATTTAGGTCTGGGGCTGCGCACCGATTTGCAGGCCGATCCGAAAAATGTGCAGGACTGGGTGATGCTCGGCCGTGTCGGTATGGCGCTCAATAATGGCGCGACGGCGACGCAGGCTTACGCTCATGCCTATGCGCTTTCGCCGGACGACGTGGCGGTCAAACTCGGTTATGCCGAAGTGTTAACCCGCTCAGCGGATCCGCAGGATAACCTTACCGGCGGAAATCTCCTGCGCGGTATGCTGGAAAAATCTCAGGGCGACCTGCGTGTATTAAGCCTGCTGGCCTATAATGAATATGAACAGGGTCACTACCCGCAAGCGATTGGTGCGTGGGAAGTTATGCTGAAAATTCTGCCTCCCGGTGACAAGCGTGTTGAAATGGTGCAGGCCAGTATCCAACAGGCGAAACAGAAGTCCGGTGCCGATCAGGCCAGACTGGCGGTGAATGTTTCGCTGTCAGAGGACGCGGCGAAGCAAATTCCGCAGGATGGCACGGTCTTTATTTCCGTGACCGACGGCAGCAGTCCGGTGCCGGTAGCCGTGAAAAAACTGCCACTGAGCCGCTTTCCGCTGGCGGTCACCGTGGACGACAGTAATGCAATGATGCCGGAACGCTTGCTTTCTTCGCTGCAAAAATTAAAAGTACGCGTTCGTATTTCACGAAATGGTCTGGCAACGCCAGCCTCAGGTGACTGGTACGGCGACAGTCCGCTGACAGATTTTGCCGGTAACGGTCAGGTCAGCATTGAGATTAATCAGCAGGTTCCGTAATCAGAGAGCCGAAGATCAATAACAGGGAGATATCCATGAACTTACGCCTGACTGGGCTGGCGTTTGCATCAGTTATGCTGGTCGGTTGTGCCGGCACGTCCGGATCATCGGACAGCGAATCGCAGGGACGGTCTGATCCGCTGGAAGGTTTTAACCGGACAATGTTCAACTTCAACTACAACTACGTTGATCCGTACGTTCTGCGTCCGGTCGCTGTGGCATGGCGTGATTACGTACCGCAACCGGCGCGTAACGGCACCAGCAACTTCCTCAGCAACTTAGACGAACCGGCCAGCATGGTGAACTCCTTGCTAAAAGGCGATCCGTACCGCGCGGCGATCCACTTTAACCGCTTCTTCCTCAACACCTTGCTGGGGATGGGCGGCCTGATTGATGTGGCTTCGATGGCGAACCCGAAACTGGCACGCGAAGAAGCGCAGGGCTTCGGCAGTACGCTCGGACACTACGGCGTCGGTTACGGCCCGTACGTTCAGTTACCGGCCTATGGCAGCTTCACCGTGCGTGACGAGGGTGGCGATTTCGTTGATACACTCTATCCGATGCTGAGCTATCTGACTTTCTGGATGTCAGCCGGTAAATGGGCGCTTCAGGGCATCGAAACCCGTGCCGAACTACTCGATTCCGACGGCATTCTGCGCAACTCTTCTGACCCTTACCTGATGATCCGGGAAGCGTACTTCCAGCGTCATGATTTCCTGGCGAAGGGCGGTCAGCTGACACCTCAGGTGAACCCGAATGCGGCACTGATTCAGGGCGATCTGAAAGATATCGATTCCGAATAATATCGGGAATGCTCTCTCTGTATAAAAACTGAAAGCCAAAAAAAAGCGCCTCGCGGCGCTTTTTTCATTTCTGAATCTGAAAGAGTTATCAGAAGCTGTAGTTAAAGTTGGCGCCGTACAGCATGGCGGTGCCTTTAGCCTGGAACTCATATTTAGGCGCTCCGGCAGCAACCTGTTCGCTGATGTTCACCGTCTGGCCGTGCATATAGGAAACACCGACATCCACTGACGCATCTTTATTGAACGCGTAAGTTGTACCGGCTGAAACCCAGAAACGGTCCTGATCCGGAATAGAAATGGTGCGGTTATCCGCCGGAACCGGGCTGTCATCGAAGGCCACACCGGTACGGAAGGTCCAGTTTTCGTCGTAGTAATAGGTCGTACCAAGCGCGATGCGGTAAGCGTCGTGATAGCCTTCGTCTTTCTGGAACAGCGTCTGACCGTTAGATCCGGTCGCTTTCAGCTCCTGGAACTGGCTCCAGCTGGTGTACGCCAGGCTGTAGTGAACCGCCCATTTTGGCGCAACGCGGTTATAACCAGACAATTCCCACATTTCCGGCAGGTTCAGCGTCAGTGAACCCGGAACGGTGTGACCGCCCGTGCCGCCCAGTGCCTGAGGAATGCCGTTGCGGTATTCGCCGTCGAAATCAATTTTCACTTCTGAACGGTAAGTGAAGCCATAACGGTTGTTGTCATCGACTTCATACAGGATACCGGCGTTCCAGCCGTAGCCCCATTCGTTGCCTTTCAGCTTCGCCGCTTCGGTATCTTCGGCGATCAATCCGCCGGTTTTCAGCGGTGCAAGTTCCCCTGCGGTACGGCGAATTTTAGCCTTGGCGTAAACGGCATCAAAGCCCACGCCGAAGCTGAAGTGTTCGTTAAAACGATAAGCCGCGCTAATGTTGTTATTGATGGTCATCAGATCGGTTTCGCCACCGATAGGACCCGCAGGATAATTATCGTTAAATTCTGTCGCCAGACCGTAGTTGGAGGTGGCTGACGCGCCGAGTGCCCACTGATCGTTTAGCGGCATAATAAAGTGGATATTCGGGACCCACTGGTTTGGCGCAATGTTACCGGCATCCGTGCTGGCACCGGTGACCGGAGAATTACCGGTCACGCTTACGTCCGGGTCAACGTAAACTGCACCGATAGAAAATGAAGGACGACTGAACATCGTCATGGTAGCCGGGTTACGGCTGCCGGAAGCCGCGGTGTCCGCAATCGCACCTTCACCAGAGAAGGAACGACCTAAACCCGCAGCGGTATATTCGTTGAGCTGAAAACCTGCCGCGTATACGTTGGAAGAAACAATTGTCACTGCAGCTGCCAGAGCTGATCTTTTTAACAGGTTTTTCTGGTTCATGACCAAAACCTCAATTTTATGTTTTTTATCAAACAATGTTACATCAAGTAACAATGAGCGCGGGATTGTAGGGTCCGTTATCAGTCTGACAAATCAGACCAGTGAGCGAAGTATAGGTCTGACCTGTGGTGTAGTTGCAATGATGTTTCATGGATATTTCTTATTTGATGCGAGAAATTGGATCCACTTAACAAAAAACCAACAATAAAAGTTCAATTTAGAAACGCTAAAGTGAGAAGAGTGACTTAATTTTAATCTGATGTTCACAGTATTGTGATTCAGATCACTTTAAACACCCATAAAAAGTAAGTGCTAGTCGAAGCTGATGGGGTGGCGTAAAATACCCGCGGAAAATAAATCTTAAATTCGCAAAAAGGCCAGACGGTGGACGTTGCCGTTGGTGCCGGGGAGAAAATTATGTCTGACGTAACCATGTCCTCCAAATCCACCCAACCTCTGCATTCCATCAACAAATGCGGCGCAGAAGAAACCGCCGCCTGCTGCTGTGTTGATGTGGGTACCATCATGGATAACACCGACTGCACCGCGACTTACAGCCACGTTTTCGAAACCGAAGCGCAGGCCAAAGAGACGTTGCAGGCACTGACTGACCGCGCGCGCGGCGTTGAATCCGAACCGTGCGAGATAACCAGCCGCATTGAGAAAGTCGAAGGCGGCGTAGAGCTGAATATCGACTTCACATTCTCTTGTCAGGCCGAGACCATGATCTTCCAGCTGGCGCTCAGATAATCTCTCTTATCCATTTCAAATACCGCTGCCCAAATGCAGCGGTATTTTTTTGTTTGTTATCTTTCCCTGCCCGCATTCCTTCTCATTCTATTTTCAGAAAAATTTGCTGTTGCTCGCACTTCGGCGGGTTTCGCTTTGCCAAATGTAAATACATAGTTAAAACTGAGTTATCAGGTCAGACCTCTTAAGGCCCACTTTACTCAGGAGCTTGTATGAACAACGTCATTCCACTGGTCACGCGTGAAGGCGATCGCATTGCGATTGTCGATGGTTTACGCACGCCATTCGCGAAACAGGCTACCGCCTACCACGGAATTCCCGCCGTGGACCTGGGCAAAATGGTGGTCAGCGAGTTGCTGGCGAAAAGTGGGATCGACCCGAAAGTCATCGATCAGCTGGTGTTCGGTCAGGTGGTACAGATGCCGGAGGCGCCCAATATCGCGCGTGAAATCGTGCTCGGCACCGGCATGAATGTGTCTACCGATGCTTACAGCGTCTCGCGCGCCTGCGCCACCAGCTTTCAGGCGGTGGCGAACGTCGCTGAAAGTATTCTCAGTGGCACCGTGAGCGTCGGGATTGCCGGTGGTGCAGATTCTTCTTCGGTGCTGCCGATTGGCGTCAGTAAACGCCTCGCCCGTACGCTGGTGGATGTCAGTAAAGCCCGCACACTCTCACAGCGTCTCTCTCTGTTCAGCAAACTCAAACTGCGCGATCTGATGCCGGTTCCTCCGGCGGTGGCGGAATACTCGACCGGCCTGCGCATGGGTGATACCGCCGAGCAGATGGCGAAAAGTCACGGCATTACGCGTGAACAGCAGGATGAACTGGCGCATCGTTCGCACCAGCTTGCTGCACAGGCGTGGGAGCAGGGATATCTGAACAGTCAGGTAATGACCGCGCAGATCCCGCCATACCGCGAGGCGCTGCAAAAAGATAACAACATCCGCCTCAATTCGGAGATAGGACAGTATGCGAAACTGCGTCCGGCTTTTGATCGCAAACATGGCACCGTGACGGCGGCGACCAGTACGCCGCTGACCGACGGTGCCGCGGCAGTGCTGATGATGAGCGAATCCCGCGCCCGGGAACTCGGTTTACAGCCGCTCGGTTACCTGAAAAGTTTTGCCTTCGCCGCTATCGATGTCTGGGAAGATATGTTGCTTGGGCCTGCTTACGCCACACCTATCGCTCTCGATCGCGCCGGTCTGACCTTTGCCGATCTTGATCTGATCGACATGCACGAAGCCTTTGCGGCGCAGACGCTTGCCAACATCAAAATGCTGGGCAGCGAACAATTTGCCCGTGAAAAGCTGGGGCGCAGTGAGGCTGTCGGCCAAATCGACTGGGATAAATTTAACGTACTGGGCGGATCGCTGGCATACGGGCACCCGTTTGCAGCCACCGGTGCACGAATGATCACCCAGACATTGCACGAATTGCGCCGCCGTGGCGGGAAATACGGGCTGACGACGGCTTGTGCCGCCGGTGGTCTGGGCGCGGCAATGATTCTGGAGGTGGCACAATGAGTGACAATATGGACAATCCAAATACAACGTCGGATTCCGCGTTTTCACTGATGTTTACGACCGAACACGTCGGTATTATCACCATTGACGTACCCGGTGAAAAAGTGAATACCTTAAAGGCTGAATTTGCTGAACAAATTTCCTCTATTTTGCATAAAGCGCAGCAGTATCCAAATCTGAAAGGTCTGGTGCTTATTTCTGGCAAACCTGAGTCCTTTATCGCTGGCGCCGATATTACAATGATTGCTGGTTGTAAAACCGCCGCAGAGGCCAGCCAGCTGGCGCTGAAAGGCCAGACGGTAATGTCGCAGATTGCCTCGTTCCCGGTGCCAGTTGTGGCGGCTATTCACGGTGCCTGTCTCGGCGGTGGTCTTGAGCTGGCGCTGGCGTGTCATGCCCGTATCTGTTCACTGGATGATAAAACCCAGCTCGGTCTGCCGGAAGTGCAGCTCGGCCTGTTGCCGGGATCCGGTGGTACGCAGCGTCTTCCGCGCCTGATTGGCGCACCGAAAGCGCTTGAGCTGATGCTGACCGGTCGCAGTCTGCGGGCGAAGCAGGCGCTGAAGCTGAGGCTGGTGGATGACGCTGTGCCGTATTCTATTCTGTTGCAAACCGCGCTGGAACGCGTCGCCCAAGGCCGCAAAGCCCGTCCGCCGTTACCCTGGCAGGCGCGGCTGGCGGGCGGTCCGCTCGGCAAAAGTCTGTTATTCCATTTCGTGCGCAAGCAGACGCGCGCAAAAACCCACGGCAATTATCCGGCCACTGAAAAAATTATCGACGTGGTGAAAACCGGGCTGGATCAGGGCAGTGGCAATGGTTATCAGGCGGAAGCTAATGCGTTTGGCGAACTGGTGATGACGCCGGAATCCGCCGCGCTGCGCGGGCTCTTCTTCGCTTCCATCGCACTGAAAAAAGAAAAGGGTGCGGATGCCGAACCGCTGCCGGTTCGACGCGTCGGCATTCTCGGTGGCGGGCTGATGGGCGGGGGGATCGCCAGTGTCACCGCGACCCGTGCCGGGCTGCCGGTGCGTATTAAAGATGTCAATCACGAAGGCATCCGCCATGCATTGAAATACAGCTGGGATTTGCTGGAGAAGAAAGTTCGCAGCCGCAGGCTGACCCGTAACGAACAGCAGCGGCAGATGATGCTTATCTCCGGTACCACCGATTACAGTGGTTTTGCGCAGGTGGATCTGGTCGTCGAAGCGGTATTCGAGGACTTAGCCCTGAAACAAAGCATGGTGGCGGAGATCGAGGAAAACGCCGCGCCGCGCACTATTTTCGCCTCAAACACCTCTTCTTTACCGATCCATCAGATCGCCGCGCAGGCTACCCGCCCGGAGCAGGTCATTGGTCTGCACTATTTCAGCCCGGTGGATAAAATGCCGCTGGTGGAAGTGATCCCGCACGCGGGCACCAGTCCGCAGACCATTTCCACTACCGTGGCGCTGGCGAAGAAACAGGGTAAAACTGCGATTGTAGTCGGTGACAGTGCCGGGTTCTTCGTAAACCGCGTTCTTGCGCCCTACATCAACGAAGCGGCGCGCTGTTTACTGGCCGGCGAACCCATCGACCACATTGATAAAGCGCTGGTGAATTTTGGCTTCCCGGTCGGGCCGATCCAGTTGCTGGATGAAGTGGGAATCGATGTCGGTACCAAAATCAGCCCGATTCTGGTGGATGCTTTTGGACAACGATTTGCAGCGCCCGCCGGTTTTGACGCGGTACTGAAAGACGATCGCAAAGGTCGGAAAAACGGCAAAGGTTTCTATCTCTACGGCCAGAAAGGGCGGTCTGCGAAGACAAAACAGGTTGATCCGACCATTTATCGCTTACTCAACGTCACGCCAAAAGCGCAGCAATCAGAAACAGAGCTGGCGCAGCGTTGCGTCATGCTGATGCTCAATGAGGCGGTGCGATGTCTGGATGAAAAAGTCATCCGCAGCGCACGCGATGGCGATCTGGGCGCGGTGTTTGGCATCGGTTTCCCACCGTTTCGCGGTGGACCGTTCCGCTATATCGATACGCTGGGCGCAGCCAACGTGGTGAAAACGCTGCAGCAGCTGGCGCAGCGTTACGGTGAACATTTCACTCCCTGCGAGGGTTTGTTACGCCGCGCAGAGGGCCATGAGCGGTTCTATCCGCAAGGGGAAACGAAGGAAATTGCCGACGTAGTGTGACCTCTATCACTGCGTGACAATGAATTTCGCGAGAATCTGGAACAGATCCTGCTTACAGCCATACTTAGGCCTGCGGGATCTTTTTTTAGGCGAGGCCCGTTTTGTACAAGAACAAACCCAAACGATTGATCTACAACCCGAGTGGTTAAAATTTCGCCGCAATGATTTACATGCGGTACGGGTTGGTGTAAAAAACAGCGTTTTCTTTACGCGAACTTTCAGGCAAAATGCCCGACCGCTGATGCTGACCATGCAAAGCATGTGGGCTCGGTGGGTTAAGTGGATGTACTGCCTTTCAGCTTTTTTACCGTTAATACGACGATGAAAAAATGCTGGGCAATGGGTGATACAGCACGCAAAGCGTTTCTGTATAGCGCTATTTTTGTTAACAAAAGCGGTGCAATATGCAAGTTGTAATTATGCGTCACGGTGATGCGGTTCTTGAAGCTGCAAGCGACTCGGTTCGCCCATTAAGCGAATGCGGATGTGACGAATCAGTACATATGGCAGCCTGGCTAAATGGCCGTGGCGTTAAAATTGACCATGTTCTGGTCAGTCCGTACCTGCGTGCGCAGCAGACGCTTGAAAAAGTGCGGCAGAACCTGTCACTGCCTGAGAACGTTGAAATTGATACTCTGAAAGAACTGACACCGGGCGGCGATCCTGCTTTGGTGGCCAGCGAGCTGCAACATCTGGCACTGACCGGCGCGAAAGCCGTGCTGGTGGTGTCTCATCTGCCGCTGGTGGGTTATCTGATTGCCGAGCTGTGTCCGGGCATGTGCCCGCCGATGTTTGCCACTTCCGCGATGGCCAGTGTGGAACTGAACGGTGAAACAGGGCAGGGCAGCTTTGACTGGCAGTTTAGTCCGTGTCAGGTCATGGCAAAGGTTTAATTTTTCCGGGACGGGAAGATTAAACAAAAGAAAGGCACAGCGCGTACGTACTCGCTGTGCCTTTCTGCTTTGTGTTATTCGCAACGGCGGTTAACTGATTTTATCGTCAAGCTCGATGAGCACCAGCAATGAGGCGGTGCCACCAAACTCCTTCGGGGCCTGATGAAAGGCTTCGACGTCGGGATGCTGCGCCAGCCACAGCGGAGTTTGCTGCTTGAGAATATGCTTGCCGTGGCCATGCATCACGCAGGCGCAGTGCACATGTTCGCGGCGGCAGGCGGCGATCAGCGCGCCTAACTCCTGCTTCGCTTCCATCTGCGTTAAACCATGTAAATCGAGAAACAGCTCGGGAGAGTAATCTCCACGTCGCAGTTTTTTCAATTCAAAATGGCTGACGTCAGGCCGTACATGGCGTACCGGACCCTCTTCCTGCAACATCGGCTGGAATTCGTCAGAAAAATAATAACTCGCATCCACCTGCTCCTGAATCAGCTTTTGGGGAGACATTTGCATGGCTTTTTTACGCGGCGGGCGGTGAGTAATAGTGTCATTTTTCAGTCGCTTGACGCCCGGTACCGCCTCGCGGAATATCGCTGCTTCTTCCGGGCTGAGCAGGTGCTTTTTCTTCATCTTCTGGTCGTCTTTTTCGCACAATACGGACAGTGTACCTGCGGGGACCCTGTGGTTTAAAGAAAACTCAGGGTTAAATTCTTCGAGACATCGCGCAAGTGCGTTGAGTAGCTGCTGATTTGTGGCGGGCTTCGTGGCAAACTATGCGGCAAATTATGGGTTAAACCTATGTTAAAAACCCGTGCACTGCCTGGAGAATAAAATTGGACAAAATTTTCGTCGACGAAGCTGTCAGTGAACTGCATACCATTCAGGATATGCTGCGCTGGACCGTCAGCCGCCTGAACGCGGCCAATGTCTATTACGGTCACGGCACCGATAATCCGTGGGACGAAGCAGTGCAACTGGTGTTACCAAGCGTGTTTTTGCCGCTCGATATTCCCGAAGATATGCACACGGCGCGCCTGACCTCCAGCGAGCGTCACCGTATCGTTGAGCGCGTGATCCGCCGCGTCAATGAGCGCGTACCAGTGGCCTATCTGACCAATAAAGCCTGGTTCTGCGACATGGAGTTTTATGTCGATGAACGTGTGCTGGTGCCGCGTTCACCGATCGGTGAACTGATCACCAACCGCTTCTCTGGCATTTTGCACAACCAGCCTGAGCATATTCTCGACATGTGTACCGGCAGCGGCTGTATTGCGATTGCCTGTGCCTACGCATTCCCGGAAACCGAAGTCGACGCCGTCGACATCTCTGCGGACGCACTGGCCGTGGCTGAGCGCAATATCGACACGCACGGGATCGAGAACTGGGTTACGCCTATCCGCTCTGACTTGTTCCGCGAACTGCCGCCGCTGCAATACGACCTGATCGTCACCAATCCACCGTATGTGGATGAAGAAGACATGTCTGATTTGCCGCAGGAATATCGCCACGAACCGGTGCTCGGCCTGGCTTCCGGCACCGACGGCCTGAAATTGACCCGCCGCATTTTGGCCTGTGCGCCGGATTACCTGACCGACGACGGCGTACTGATTTGTGAAGTGGGCAACAGCATGGTACATCTGATGGAACAATATCCTGAGATCCCGTTCACCTGGCTGGAATTTGAAAACGGCGGTGACGGTGTCTTCATGTTGACCAAACAGCAGCTTGTAGAATGTGCCGAGTACTTCACCGGCTATCGCGATTGAACACTATTTATGGCCGGTATATCACCGGCCATTCAAGAATAAAACATCAACATAATGGTTAAGGAGCCGTGATGGCAGGGAACAGTATTGGGCAGTTTTTCCGCGTCACCACGTTTGGCGAATCCCACGGCGTGGCACTGGGCTGTATTATTGACGGCGTGCCGCCGGGTATTGCGCTGACCGAAGCAGACCTGCAACACGATCTCGACCGTCGTCGTCCGGGCACCTCGCGCTACACCACGCAGCGCCGTGAAGCCGACGAAGTGAAGATCTTGTCCGGCGTGTTCGAAGGTGTGACCACCGGCACCAGCATTGGTCTGATCATCCAGAATACCGATCAGCGCTCGCAGGATTACAGTGCTATCAAAGACGTGTTCCGTCCGGGACATGCGGATTACACCTACGAACAGAAATACGGCGTGCGCGATTATCGCGGCGGTGGTCGTTCCTCAGCCCGCGAAACAGCGATGCGCGTTGCCGCAGGCGCGGTGGCCAAGAAATATCTGCTGGAAAAATTCGGCGTAAAAGTACGCGGTTATATGTCTCAGATGGGCGATATCACCTGCGAGCTGAAAGACTGGGATCTGGTCGAAACCAACCCGTTCTTCTGCCCGGATGAAAGTAAGCTGGAAGCGCTGGACGAACTGATGCGAGCGCTGAAAAAAGAAGGCGATTCGATTGGTGCCAAAATCACCGTCGTGGCAGATCACGTGCCGGTCGGCCTTGGTGAGCCAGTCTTTGACCGTCTGGATGCCGATCTGGCGCATGCGCTGATGAGCATCAACGCGGTGAAAGGCGTGGAAATCGGTGACGGTTTTGCGGTTGTCGCCAAACGTGGCAGCGAGAATCGTGATGAAATCACTCCAAACGGTTTCGACAGCAACCACGCAGGCGGCATTCTCGGCGGGATCAGTAGCGGCCAGCCGGTTATCGCGCATCTGGCGCTGAAGCCTACTTCCAGCATCACCGTACCGGGGCGCACCATCAACCGTGAAGGCGAGCAGGTTGAGATGATCACCAAAGGCCGTCATGATCCTTGCGTCGGTATCCGTGCGGTGCCGATTGCCGAAGCGATGATGGCAATTGTGCTGATGGATCATTTACTTCGACAGCGCGCTCAGAACGGCGACGTCCATTCTACCGTGCCACGCTGGTAAGCCTTAGATGAAATTCTTACGCGAAATCCCTGCTTTCAACGTTGCCTGCGCCAGTCTTCTGGCGCTCGCTCTCTGCGCACCCGCTATGGCGGCAACGCCTTGGCAGAAAATTACTCAACCGATCTCAGGTACACCGCAGGCTGTGGGCGGCTATGCCAACGGCTGTCAGATTGGCGCGCAGCCGCTGCCGCTTAATTCACCGGATTATCAGGTGATGCGTACCGATCAGCGCCGTTATTTCGGTCAGCCTGATTTGCTGGCCTTTATCACCCGTCTTGGTACCCAGGCGCGTGAAAAAGGGCTGGGCACCATGCTGGTCGGTGATATGGCGATGCCGGCCGGCGGGCGCTTTAGCAGTGGTCACGCCAGCCATCAGTCCGGGCTGGATGTGGATATCTGGCTGCAATTGCCGCGTCAGCGCTGGAGCGAACAAATGTTGCTCAAACCGCAGCCTATTGATCTGGTCAGTGCTAATGGTAAAAACGTCGTGCCGAGCCAGTGGCAGCCGCGTATTGAAACGCTCATCAAAATGGCCGCGCAGGACAAAGATGTGGTCAGGATTTTCGTTAATCCGGCTATCAAACAGCAGCTTTGTCTCGATGCCGGAACTGACCGCGAATGGTTGCATAAAGTGCGTCCATGGTTTGGTCATCGCGCGCATATGCATGTGCGTCTGAGCTGTCCGGCCGGAAGTCTTGAATGCGAAAATCAGGCACCGCCTCCGCCGGGTGATGGCTGTGGTGCTGAGCTGCAAAGCTGGTTCCTGCCGCCGAAACCGGGTAGCGGATCGGTCAAAAGCGAGCCACCTCCGTTGCCGCCGACCTGTCAGGCACTGCTGGATAAGCACGTTCTTTAATCACGCATGAATACTTCAATAATTCTTCGCCACGTAGAGCGGGACTGATAGAAAAATGGACTGGTTGATTGTTGCCCCCTGGGTAGTAGGCGTTCTGTTTTTAGTGGCTGTGGTGGCGGGATTTATTGATTCAATCGCAGGCGGCGGTGGCCTTATCAGCCTGCCTGCGCTGCTGGCCGCCGGGGTTTCCCCGGCACAAGCCATCGCCACCAATAAGCTGTCAGCCGTCGGCGGTTCGTTCTCTGCCAGCCTTTACTTTGTGCGGCGCGGCGTGGTCAATCTTAACGATCAGAAGCTCAATATCGCCTGTACCTTTGTGGGGGCGGTGCTGGGCGCGATTTTAATTCAGCGGTTGCAGGCCGATATGCTGCGACAGGTCTTGCCGCTTTTGATTATCTGCATCGGGCTGTATTTCCTGCTGACGCCAAAACTGGGCGAAAGCGATCGCCAGCGTCGCCTGTCAGCCTTGCCGTATGCGCTGGTCGGCGGCGGTTGCGTCGGATTTTATGACGGCTTTTTTGGCCCCGGCGCGGGTTCCTTCTATGCTTTAGGCTTTGTGACGTTGTGCGGGTTTAACCTCGCCAAAGCCACGGCACACGCTAAAGTCCTAAACTTTACCTCGAACTTCGGCGGCCTGCTGTTCTTTATCCTCGGCGGAAAAGTGGTATGGGGATTGGGTTTTGTGATGATGACCGGGCAGTTTATCGGAGCGCGACTCGGCGCGCGGATGGTTCTGAGTAAAGGCCAAAAGATGATCCGCCCGATGGTGGTGGCCGTGTCCGTTGTGATGAGCTGCAAGCTGATTTATGACAATCACGGCGCAGATATTCACCACTGGCTGAGCCTGCATTTGTAATCTTTCAGGCAAACCGGATATCGTTCTCCGGCTTGCCCAGGGTCATAAAATCGCGCGATTAAACAGGGTTATATTGTCGCCCTGATCTTACTTACAGAGTTTCACAGCAAATATGTCTGATTCGACCGCAACACATAACTACCATCAATTGATCGACATTTTTGATTCCTGTTTCTTTGAGGAATTCAACGTGCGCCTGATCAAAGGCGACGACGAGCCGATCTACCTGCCCGCCGACGAAGTTGAGCCGTTTAACCGTATCGTGTTTGCCCACGGTTATTACGCCAGCGGAATGCATGAAATCTCCCACTGGTGCGTCGCCGGTGCTGAACGCCATAAACTGGTGGATTTCGGTTACTGGTATTGTCCGGACGGCCGCGATGCGCAAACGCAAAGCGAATTCGAGAAAGTGGAAATCAAACCGCAATCCTATGAGTGGCTTTTCTGCGCGGCGGCGGGCTTTGCTTTCAACGTCAGCTGTGACAACCTGAGCGGCGATTGTGAGCCAGACCGCGTCGGATTCCAGAATAAAGTGCGCGAAGAAGTGCTGCGCATGCTGGATCAGGGCATTCCTCCAAGACCTTTGCGCTTTATTAAAGCATTACAATCGTTTTACAATACCGCCCCTTTGACGCCTGCAGACTTCCCTGCGTTGCAGCCGCTTGAATAAGACACTGAATACGAGAGGAAGAGTAATGATCGCAGAATTTGAAACGCGGATTTTAACGCTGATTGACGACATGGTCGAAAGCGCCAGCGATGATGAACTGTTTGCCAGCGGCTATCTGCGCGGGCATCTGACAGTTGCGGTGGCAGAAGCGGAAGAGAACGGTGAACACACTCCCGAAGCGTTGAAAATTCTCGTTCAGGAAGGTCTGGACAAAGCCATCCGTGCCGGTGAATTATCGCCACGCGATCAGGCGCTGGTTCAGGGCATGTGGGAAAATTTATACCAGGCCTCTCTCCCTCAGTAATCTCCCCAGTCAAAAAAAAACGCAGTCACGGTATTTCCGGCTGCGCTTTTTTGTTGCCTGAAGGTGCTGAATCAGTGCGATCCGACCGGGCGGCCTTTCAGTAATTTTCTCACCCACATGCGGTTCGGGTTCAGCGCGGCCAGTGTTTCGCTATCGAGCGGCAACGGCTCACCGGCAATCTGGGCGGCCAGCACTTCGGCCCCCAGCGGCGCGGAGCTCAGGCCACGTGAGCCGAGCGCACCAAACAGGAACAAATTCTCATGCACCGGCGCAGGTGCAACGGGGTGATGGCGTTTGACGTCGAGATCCAACGCCTTATAGCTTTCCAACAACGCATCATAGTCAGAAACTGAGCCGATCATCGGCAGGTGATCGCGGGTCGCGCAGCGTACGCCGTTACGCGCTTCGCCCGCGCTGACGTCAACGTCGTGCGGCCACTGTTTTTCCGGCAGGCAATCGAGCAGACGCTGACGGTTTTGCTGCTGATCCTCCTCGCGGTAATCGGTACATTTATCCGCACGGTGATAGCTGGCGCCGATACAGTGATGCTGATTGAGCGGGCTGACCGGCGTCAGATAGCCGTCATAGCACAACACCTGTTTGAGTTTGCTCAGCTCAGGCGTGGTCGGAATATGCGAAACCTGACCGCTGACCGCGTAAACCGGCAACTTTTCACTTTGGCTGAAATCCGTAATATCCGCACCGTTTGCCAGCACTACGGCCTGATGATTTACTTCGTGCCCGTCGGCAAAGGTCAGGGTCCAGTGCGAACCGGCGTCCTGACGTAAATTTGTTACCCGCTGGCGATAATGCACGGTCAGGCTTTGTGTCTCAGCCAGATTAATCAGCGACGCCGTCAGCTCTGCCGGACACAGCCATGCGCCGAGCGGATAAGTCACACCGCCGCTGCCGCAGGGCACACCGCATAATAATTCAACTTCCGCTTCAGTCAGTCCTTTTGCCAGACCTTCAGGCCAGCCGCCGTTCACGATCCCGTCGATCTTCCCCTGACTTTTTTCGTCGTAGCCCAACTGTGTAACGCCAGACCACTGATGATCAAAAGGTACACCCAGTTTTTCCAGTTGCGCATACTGACGGCGTGCGAAGGTAAAGACATGAGCGAAAAAACGCTCCAGCGTATCACCGCGCCCGTTGAGCAGCGGATACACCGCGCCCTGACGGTTACCCGACGCGCCGAGCGCCGGTTTTTCATCGGCGCAGTACAGCGTCACCCTATAGCCACGGCGCAATAACGCCAGCGCCAGCACCGCGCTCGCCACGCCGCCGCCCAAAATCGCAAACTCTGTTGCATTTTGTGCCGCCGGGCGAAAATACCAGGGTGCAGGGTGAGGAACATCAATTTTTGAAGGTAAAACGCCGGCTAACATATGGCGCTTTTCACCGAATCCAGGCACTTTTTCTATCTCAAAACCGGCATCCTGCAAGCCGCGGCGAACGACTCCGGCCACGGTAAAGGTGGCAAATGTGCCCTGCGGGCGGGTCATTTTCGCCATGGCATCGAAAAGACCAGGCGTCCACATGTCCGGATTTTTCGACGGCGCGAAGCCGTCGAGGAACCAGGCATCTACCTGCTGATTCATACTGGTGTCACATGCCGGAAGCAGGGTAGTCACGTCGCCAAACCACAGGTCAAGCGTTATGCGCCCGCCCCCCAATAGCAGGCGATGGCAACCGGCGAAGGGCATCGGCCATTGTTCGCAAAGTTCGGCGGACCAGGAGGCCAGCTCCGGCCACTGCGCATGGGCAGCGGCGAGATTTTGTGCAGACAGCGGGAATTTTTCATAGCTGATGAAATGCAGCCGTTGCAGGATAGCGTCGGGGTTCTCATTGTGGAACGTCTCGAAGGTCTGCCACAACGTCAGGAAATTCAGTCCGGTACCGAAACCGGTTTCCGCGATGATGCAAAGCGGGCGAGGGTGGTCGGCAAAACGGGCCGGGAAATGGTTGCCATTCAGGAAGACATGGCGCGTTTCCAGTAAGCCGTCCTGGTTGGAAAAGTAGACGTCATCAAAATGTCGGGAAACAGGTGTACCCTGTTCGTTCCAGCTTAATTCAGCGGGTGTGATCGGGTTATGGCTCACGTGAAACTCTCTCAGTTCAAGGCGATGCCGGAGTTTACGCCTGCGTTTGACCCCGCGCAAATTTACCACGATTTACACAACGAATTGCTGATCGGACTTGTTCGGCGTACAACTGTACGCTAGAGTGCGTGACGAAATCCCGAATAGTTATTAATAGTACAAGAGGTATTAAATGAAACGTGCAGTGATTACTGGCCTGGGTATCATCTCGAGCATCGGTAACAACAAGCAGGAAGTTCTTGCATCTCTGCAAGAGGGTCGCTCTGGGATCACCTTCTCGCAAGAGCTGAAAGATGCCGGCATGCGTAGTCACGTCTGGGGTGATGTCAAATTAGACACCGCGGGCCTTATCGATCGTAAGATTGTGCGTTTCATGAGTGATGCCTCGATCTACGCTTATCTTTCCATGCAACAGGCGATTGAAGATTCCGGTCTGACCCCTGAAATGGTTTCCAACGACCGTACTGGCCTGATCGCCGGTTCCGGCGGCGGTTCACCACGCAACCAGGTTGCGGGTTCCGACGGTATGCGTGCTAAAGGCCTGAAAGGCGTTGGCCCATACATGGTGACCAAAGCGATGGCGTCCGGTGTTTCTGCCTGTCTGGCAACCCCGTTCAAAATTCGCGGCGTGAACTATTCCATCAGCTCTGCCTGCGCAACCTCTGCTCACTGCATCGGTAACGCGTTAGAGATGATCCAACTGGGCAAACAGGACGTGGTCTTTGCCGGTGGCGGCGAAGAGCTGTGCTGGGAAATGGCTTGTGAATTCGATGCCATGGGCGCGTTGTCTACCAAGTACAACGAAACCCCTGAGAAAGCCTCCCGTACTTACGATCAGCAACGTGACGGTTTCGTCATTGCTGGCGGCGGCGGTATGGTTGTGGTCGAAGAGCTGGAACACGCTCTGGCACGCGGCGCGCACATCTACGCAGAAATCGTTGGCTACGGCGCAACGTCTGATGGCGCAGACATGGTAGCGCCATCCGGTGAAGGCGCAGTGCGTTGCATGAAAATGGCAATGAACGGCGTAGATACTCCAATCGACTACGTTAACGTGCACGGAACCTCTACTCCGGTCGGCGACGTGAAAGAACTGGGTGCCATCCGTGAAGTGTTCGGTGATAAAACACCGGCGCTGTCTTCTACCAAAGCCATGACCGGTCACTCTTTGGGTGCCGCAGGCGTTCAGGAAGCGATCTACACTCTGCTGATGGCTGAGCACGGCTTCATCGCGCCAAGCATCAACATCGAAGACCTCGATGAGAAAGCAGAAGGCATGGATATCATCACTAAACCGACTCAGCGCGAGCTGACCACCGTGATGTCCAACAGCTTCGGCTTCGGCGGTACCAACGCCACGCTGGTGATGCGTAAGCTGAAAAACGACAAATAATTTCTGTCGTTATGCTCTGAACAGAAGCCCGTTTAACACGGGCTTTTTTACGTCTGTCGTTTATCCCTCCTGTTATCCCTCAACAATTCAGGTACAATTTCGCCGCTTCTTGTTTTCACTTTGTTGACATAATGCTCTCACTAAAACAAATCAATCATCGACATCTGCGCTTCCCGGCATGGCTTGGGATCCTGGCGATACTGATGTTGTTTATTGCACCGGTGGTTTCTAAATCACTGGTGGCTGAGGGTGCGCAGCATGTGATGATGTCCGGCATGGTGATGTCCAATATGGACATGCCTGAGAGTGAAATGGCTGGCATGGACATGTCAGACCATGAAGCCTCTGCGACACATTGCCAGAAGCCAACCTGCCATTCGGCACCGCAGGACATCGCTAAAATGATGATGTTCGGTGACATGAGCGATGCCGCGTGCGGTTATTGTGTGTTGCTGGTGCATTTGCCGATGCTGGATTTGCAGGCCATGCCGATGCTGTGGTCACTGGATTTCGCCAGTCGCGCGCCTCCGTGTAAAGATATTCAACGTCTTATCCCATCGCGATTCTTCACTGATTCCCAGCCGCGCGCGCCCCCTGTCTTTTCCTGAATATTATTTTCTCCCATTAAAAAAACATCGTCATAACGGCGCTTAATCCGCGTAGCCGTTGTGCATTTGCTATGGAAAATTCAGGAAATTTTATTGATGAGCCAACCTGCTGTTTCTCACAAAATGACGGTCAAAGCCGCATCCCTTGCGCTGCTTAAGCGCATCCACTTTTATATTGGCCTGTTTGTCGGTCCGTTTATTTTTATCGCCGCGCTGACTGGCACGCTGTACGTCCTCACGCCACAGTTTGAAAATTATCTCTACGCCGATGCGTTGTTCACATCATCGAAAGGCGAGGCGCAGCCGTTGTCGCGCCAGATTGATGCTGCCGTCAACGTGGCGGGTGCGAACCCGAAAATTTACGCCGTCCGCCCCGCGCCGCAGCCCGGTGACACGACGCGGGTGATGTTTTCCGATCCGCAATTAGGTGCTTCTAAAAGCCGTGCGATCTTCATCGACCCGGCCACGCTGGCGGTAAAAGGGGATATGACGGTGTACGGCACCAGCGGGATTTTGCCGTTTCGAACGTGGCTGGATGATTTGCATCGTGGCCTGCTGCTGGGAGATGCAGGGCGGATTTACAGCGAACTGGCGGCATCCTGGCTTTGGGTTGCCGCGCTGGGTGGCGTTGTTCTGTGGCTGACCGGGCGCCGAAAAAACCGCATGCCGCGTAAGCTCAGCGAAAAAGTCGAAAAACAGCAACGCAGTCGCCGCTGGCACAGCACCATCGGACTGGCGCTGATGGCCGGGCTATTGTTCTTCTCCGCCACCGGTCTGACGTGGTCACAGTGGGCGGGGGACAACATTGGCGTGCTGCGCGCCTACATGGGCTGGCTGACCCCTGCGGTGAATACCAATCTGGATGCGCAAGTGGCGGCGGCACCTGCGGACGAACACGCAGAGCATCACGCTGCGACGGCAGACATGCCTGATATGCCGGGCATGGATATGTCCGCGCATACAATGCACGAGCAACCGAAAGCCATGCCGGTCATGATGCACAATTTTGACTCGGTCGTTGCGGCCGCGCGGGCATCCGGGATTGAGGCGAATAAAATCGAAATACGCCCGGCATATACGGCTGATAAAGCCTGGACGGTAACCGAGGTGGATCGCAGCTGGCCGACGCAGGTCGATGCAGTGTCAGTCGATCCGGCAACAATGCGGATTGTCGATCACGTCTATTTTGCTGATTTTCCGCTGCTGGCTAAACTCACTCGTTGGGGTGTCGATGCTCACATGGGCATTCTGTTTGGCCTGTGGAATCAGGTGATTCTGGCGGTGTTTGGCATCGGTCTTTGCGTGATGATTGTCTGGGGATATCGTCTGTGGTGGTTACGCAGAAGCGTCAGCAGCGACGGGATTAATCCGGCGGTCACGTTGATGCAGACGTGGAAATCCGTGCCTTTACGCCTGCAATGTCCGATATTTGTGGTCACACTGGCGCTGGCGATTTCCCTGCCGGTGATGGGCGTCAGTCTGGTGATTTTTCTGCTGATTGATATTGCTCGCTGGCTACGTTCTCAGCGTGCGTTGCAGACGGCTCGCACCTAAAATTCACCTTACCTGCCTGACCGGTGGCTCACTCTGCCTGCGCCGCCGGTTTTACTGTCCTTCCTCTGAATCTGACTGTCTCACTTTTACTTATCATCCTGATAAACAAACTTTTTTATAATTATTATAATTATCCATTTATTTAAATTATCTCGCTATTATTAACGCCCCTCACAAATCTCTACTAGTCTTATTTCTGCATCAGAAAAGTCCTAAGTCTGTCTTTGTTTTATTCAATATTTCCTTTGAAAATTAATGTATTACTTTTTGTAGGGGTTAGTTCATGGCTATTGAATCAGATGATCACAAAGTAGGGTTAATCCCGGTCACCCTGATGGTGTCCGGCAATATCATGGGGTCAGGGGTTTTCCTCCTGCCCGCAAACCTGGCCTCTACCGGCGGGGTCGCCATTTACGGCTGGCTGGTCACCATTATCGGCGCGCTGGCGTTGTCGATGGTGTACGCCAAAATGTCCTCACTCGATGACAGCGCGGGCGGTTCGTACGCCTATGCGCGAAGAGCATTTGGCCCGTATCTGGGCTATCAGACAAACCTGCTTTACTGGCTGGCCTGCTGGGTCGGCAATATCGCAATGGTAGTGATCGGCGTCGGTTATCTCAGTTACTTCTTCCCTATTTTAAAAGAACCGCTGGTACTGACCTTCACCTGCGTCGCGGTGTTGTGGCTGTTCGTCATCCTGAACATTGTCGGGGCGAAGATGATCACCCGCGTCCAGGCCGTCGCAACGGTGCTGGCGCTGATCCCAATTCTGGCGATCGCCATCTTTGGCTGGTTCTGGTTCAAAAGTGATACCTACATGGAGGCCTGGAACGTCAGTGGGAAAGGCACCTTCGGCGCGATCCAAAGTACGCTGAGCGTAACGCTGTGGTCATTCATCGGCGTAGAGAGCGCCTCGGTCGCCGCTGCGGTGGTGAAGAATCCGAAGCGCAACGTACCGATCGCCACTATCGGCGGCGTGCTGATCGCCGCCGTGTGTTATGTGCTTTCTACCACCGCCATCATGGGGATGATCCCGAATGCCGCGCTGCGCCTTTCTACCTCTCCGTTTGGTGATGCCGCAAGGATGGCGATGGGCGATACGGCGGGGGCGATAGTGACTTTCTGCGCCGCAGCCGGTTGTCTTGGTTCGCTCGGCGGCTGGACGTTACTGGCCAGCCAGACGGCGAAAGCGGCGGCCGATGATGGTTTGTTCCCGCCAATATTTGCCAAGGTCAACAAAGAAGGCGTGCCGGTTAAAGGGCTTATCGTGCTCGGCATTCTGATGACCATCTTCCAGATTTCCACCATATCTCCCGACGCCACCGCGCAGTTCGCGCTGGTTTCCTCGGTCTCGGTGATTTTCACCTTAGTACCATACCTTTACACCTGCGCCGCGCTGATGCTGGTCGGTCACGGGCATCTGGGGAACCGCACCGGGATGTACAGCTTTGTCACGTTGATCGCCTTTGTCTACTGCATCTGGGCCGTTGTCGGTTCCGGCGCTGAAGAGGTGATGTGGTCATTCATCGCGCTGATGGTGATTACCGCCATGTACAGCTTCAACTATAACCGTCGTCATAAAAACCCGTACCCGTTGGGTAAACCGCTTGAACTGGACTGACCGTTTTAACTCCCAGATATTTTGAATTCAAGACGAAAAGGAAAGGTTATGATCGATTTAAGTCGCCATAAAAAACGTAAAGTGCTGGTTGTCGACAGCAATATTACGGATGTGAATACCGCCAACGGGCGTGCCGTACGGGAGCTGATTGAAGCGCTCGAAGATACCAATCTGACGGTGATCCCGGCGGTCACCTTCGAAGACGGCATTGCGACCATCACGTCTGATGCCTCCATCTGCTGCGTCTTTGTCGACTGGACCTCCGGTGGCAACGACAGCGCTTCGCACAGTCAGGCATTTACGCTGTTGCAGGAGATCCGCCGCCGCAATAAAGGCGTGCCGGTCCTGCTGATGGCTGAACACTCCTGTATCGACACGCTCACGCTCGACACCATGAAAATGGTCAACGAATTCGTCTGGATGCATGAAGATACCGCCGAATTTATCGCAGCGCGCTCTGTCGCACTGATCGACAAATATTACGATCAGCTGCTGCCGCCGTTCACCAAGGCACTGTTCAATTACACCAAATATTCACCGGAATATTCATGGGCAGCACCCGGTCATCAGGGGGGTGTTGCATTCACCAAAACGGCGGTAGGGCGTGAGTTTCTCGATTTCTTCGGTGAAAATCTCTTTCGCACCGACACCGGCATCGAGCGCGGTGCGCTGGGCTCGTTGCTCGATCACAGCGGGCCGATTAAAGAGTCCGAAACTTACGCTGCACGGGTCTTTGGCTCACATCAGAGTTACTCAGTGCTCAACGGCACCTCCGGCTCTAACCGCGCAATCATGACGGCCGTCGTCGGCGACGGTCAGTTCGCTCTGTGCGACCGTAACTGCCATAAATCGATCGAGCAGGGGTTAGTGATGACCGGCGGCATACCGGTCTTCTTCATCCCGACGCGCAACCGTTTTGGCATCATCGGACCGATCCCGAAATCGCAGTTTATGGCCGAGTCTATTCAGCAGAAAATCGACGAACATCCGCTTAAAAAACTCGCCTCTGACCCTAAACCCATTTACGCCGTAGTCACCAACTGTACCTACGATGGCATGTGCTATAACGCCAAACAGGCGCAGGATCTGCTGGCGAAGAGCGTCGATAATATTCACTTCGATGAAGCCTGGTACGCCTATGCGCGCTTCAATCCGTTCTACCGCGACCGTTATGCCATGCGTGGTAATCCGGCAGATCATGACCCGGAAGGCCCGACTGTTTTCGCCACGCATTCCACGCACAAGCTGCTGGCCGCGTTGTCGCAGGCGTCTTACATTCACATCCGCAACGGTAAAAAACCGGTGGAGCATTCCCGCTTCAATGAGTCCTACATGTTGCAGGCCACGACCTCGCCGCTGTATGCCATTATTGCCGCCAATGAAGTGGGCGCGGCGATGATGGACGGCAAGCAGGGCGAATCACTGACGCAGGAAGTGATCAACGAGGCCGTTGATTTCCGCATGGCGCTTGCCAAAGTGCATGCGGCGTTTTCCGCTCAGGGCGAATGGTTCTTCTCACCGTGGAATGCGCCGGATGTGGTAGATGTGAAAACCGGTAAAAAAATTCCGTTCATTAATGCCTCCAAAGAACAACTCACTACTGACCCGAGCTGCTGGGTGCTGAGGCCGGGGGAAAGTTGGCACGGTTTCGACCAGCTCGACGATGACTGGTGCATGCTCGACCCGATCAAGGCCGGTATTCTGGCTCCGGGTATGGGAGATGACGGTAACATGCTGGAAAACGGTATTCCTGCGGCGATGGTCACCGCGTTCCTTTCTCAGCATGGGATCGTGCCTTCTCGTACTACCGATTTCATGGTGCTGTGCCTGTTCTCAGTCGGCGTCACCAAAGGTAAGTGGGGGACGCTCATTAACGTGCTGCTGGAGTTCAAACAGCATTACGACGATAACAGCCCGCTGACGCTGTGCCTGCCGGATCTGGCTTCCTCAAACGCGGCTCGCTATGCCGGCATGGGGCTCAAGGATCTCTGTGACGAAATGTTCGCCTACATGAAAACCAGCCAGATGGATAAACTCCAGTCCGAGGCTTTTGGCAAAATCCCGACGCCGGTCAAACTCCCACGCGCTGCCTTCCAGGATCACATGGCCGGACGTTGTGAACACCTGACGCTGGACAAGCTGGCCGGGCGTGTCTCAGCCGTGGGGGTGATCCCTTATCCGCCGGGCATTCCTATCGTCATGCCGGGTGAAAGCTTTGGTGCCAAAAACGATCCGTGGCTCAGCTATATCCGCAGCATTGCGCAGTGGGGAGAGAAATTCCCCGGCTTCGAAAAAGAGCTCGAAGGCGCAGAGTTCAAGGACGGGCAATATCACATCTGGGTTCTGAAAAACTAGCGGCGAGTCTACCCCTCGTTTTGCGGTTTGCAAGATGACAGAGAGGACAAATGAAAGGGTTGCGGCACATCTCGCAATCTGCTGACGGGGCTCTGTATGAGCCTCGTTTTTTTTGCGTGATATCGCGGGAAGTGAGTAATTGCGCTGGCAGAGGGAAATTTCTTCGGGTAACGTCAGCGCATCAGATAACCGGCTTATTAATGCAGAAAAATTATGTTCAAAACAGTCACTGGCACATTACTTAAACCTTTCTTACGCGATCGATTTCTGCATCTTTTAGTGCTGCTTGGCATTGTGCTGACCTGCTTTCAGCCTGCCAAAATTGTGCAGTTTCCGCAGTTTGTTGACTGGGACACCATCGTTACGCTGTTAGGTCTGCTGATGCTGACCAAAGGTGTGGAAGTCAGCGGCTATTTCGATTTTGTTGGACGTAAGATGATTAACGCCATCGATAACGAACGCTGGCTGGCGTTGTTTCTGGTGATGGCGGCGGCGGTGCTTTCTACCTTTATGACCAACGATGTGGCGTTATTTATCGTGATCCCGCTGACCATTACGCTGAAAAAACTGACGTCGCTGCCGGTCACCCGGCTCATCATTTTCGAAGCGCTGGCGGTAAATGCCGGATCTCTGTTGACGCCGATAGGGAATCCGCAAAATATCCTGTTATGGAATAAGTCAGGTCTGTCGTTCCTGCATTTTATTGCTCAGATGGCACCGCTTGCCATAATTACGCTGGCCGCACTCCTGCTGGTCACCTGGTTCTGCTTTCCATCTCACAGCCTGAAAAAGCTGGAGAGTAACGAAGGTTATCCGTTCCAGAAACGTCTGCTGTTCAGCTCCGTGGCGTTGTACGTAGCGTTTATTGCCTGTGTGGATCTGGGGCTGGCAATCTACGGCTTACTGGCGGTCATTCTGTGCTTTATCTGGCTGGCGCGGCAGGTGCTGCTGCGAATCGACTGGCCGCTGATTTTGGTCTTCATCGTGATGTTTATCGATGTGCGACTGATTGTCGGACTGGATATATTGCAACCTGCCTTTGCGCATATTGCTGGTCTGCCGGATTACGGGCATTACCTGCTCAGCATCGGGCTTTCTCAGGTGATCAGTAACGTGCCCGCGACCATCCTGATGATCAACTATTTGCCTTCGGGCGCGCTGCTGGCCTACGCCGTGAATGCCGGTGGCTTTGGGCTGGCGATTGGTTCGCTTGCTAACCTGATTGCTTTGCGCATGGCAAATGACAAAAAGATCTGGCTCAAATTCCACGCCTATTCATTCCCATTCCTGCTGTTTAGCGGGCTGGCAGGCTGGTTTCTGTTACCTCTGGTGGCGGGTTAATACCCATGGCAGCACTGTTTCCCCCTCATATAGATTTCACAGGAGAAGTTATGTCGCACTCATCTTATGTTCTGGCTTTCGCGCCGCCGTCCCCTGATGTCAGCGCCGCGTATTTACACTCGAAACTGAGCTTTTATACCGATGCGGCCGACGTGGCGGCAGATTTGCTGAACGGCGTTACCAGCATTGTGATTATTGATACCCGTTCTGCTGAATATTATGTGCGCGGGCATGTGCCGGGCGCGGTAAGTTTTCCGCACAAACTGATGACGGCAGAAAGTACGCGGGAGCTGAGCAAAGATGTCGTTTACGTGACGTACTGTGATGGGATTGGCTGTAACGGCTCGACGCAGGGTGCATACAAGCTGGCAAAGCTGGGATTTCATGTGAAGGAAATGATTGGCGGGCTGGATTTTTGGATCCGCGATCAACATCCGCTGGCAACGGGCGAAGAACGGGGGAACTATTCCCTGAGCCTCGCCCCTGAGAATTGCGGCTGTGCCTGAATCTGGCCTTAAAACAGCGCCCAAAGCAGTAACACGACCACCACAAAGGCGATAAACAGCAGCGGTTTTCCGCCGAGCGCCTGCATAGACGGTGGCAGCATCGCGACAAACGGATTCATGATTGGCTGCGGATCCGTACGCGTCGTGGTGGAGAAGTGGTCATCAATTTCTTCGCTGCGTGGTGTGCGGTCTACACGTTGGCTGAACAATACGCCAATCAGGTCATTCACCTGCACCGGCGTCAGCGGCGTGGATAAAGTGGCACTGAAACGGTTTTCCACATACTCGGTCAGCTGACGGATTTCCTGCGTACTGGCAGGCTGTTTAAGCACGCTCAGCAGGGTGGTCAGCGTCGGTGGGGTGGTCTGCTGGCTGAGTGAGGCTTTTACCTGCATAAACTGGCTGAGTAACTGGAAGTGTTTCGCCGGAATAGAATCACCGACCTTAACGCCCACCAGAGTAAACAACTCCTGCCACACTTTGACCGGTGCTTCGCCAGTGGCTGCGCTGAGACGCGTAACCAGCTGTTGCAGGTTGTTGTGCTCGGCAGGCAGCAAAGGGCGATCGGTTACCGGTGTCTGCTGCGGCAGCGGGATATTCATCTGGCGCGTCTGGATCAAGTCCAGTACCTGTTGCAGCTGCGGGTGAGTCAGCTGGCTCAGGACGGTATGACCAAAATTCTGGCGGATAAAGTCGCTCACGGCCTGGCGGTTATTGCCCTGTGGCAACAGCTCGGTTAGCTGCAACATCAGCTGGCGCGAGGCATGGCTATCCTGCGCCTGCGTCAGTTTCCCCTGTAGCAGGGTCTGCGCCTGAGGAAATTGCGATGACGTGATTTCTGCACCGTGGGGCAAAGAAAGATCGTGGCGCAGGTTGGCCCAGATCTCCGCAGATTTTATCGGGGTCAGCGCCATCAGTTTGACGATCAGCTTCTCCAGCGTGGTTCGCTGCGCCGGGGTTAACGGCAGCTCGCCACCCGGTTGAGCAGGAACGGTCTGACCCTGGGGCTGTGTTCTGTTGTCGCCAACCGGCATGCCCGGGCCGCTCAAAGGTTGCATATCACCGTCCTTCGCTGGAAATTAAATCGTCGCCTGAACTTCATGAAAAGTAAAAAGCGCGGCGCAAGAGCGCAGAAGCGCCTCATCATACCTGCAAAGTTTATTAATCGACACCGTGATTGGCAGGCGGATCCACTTTCTTAGGAATATTATTGAGTAAAACGGGCGTTAAAAACGTCAGACAGGGCGTAAAAGCGAAAAAAGAGGCACTGTCCTCTCCATTATCGAAGAGGACAGTGGTTTATTTGCTCTTATTTTTGTGGGGCTGAAGAGACGCTGCCAAATAGCGGTTTACGCAAACGTTGGGCGATGACTACCCCTGCCAGCGTAATTCCACCGCCAATGATGTGGTAGCTGTGCAGCTGTTCGTGCAGGAAAAGCACCGCAATAATAGCGGTGAAAATCGGCGACAGGTTCATAAAAATAGACGCTTTGTTAGCACCGAGGCGGATAACACCCTGGATCCATAAAAACGGCGCAATGATCGACGCCGGGATCCCCGCGAACAGCACCAGCGGAATATTGTGCACGGTCAGGCTAACGTCGCTCGCCAGCAGGAAGTTTGGCAGCAGCAGCAGCACACCAAAAATGATCTGCACGTACAGCGACTGCCAGTTAGGCAGCGGAATCGCCCAGCGCTTGGTCAGTACGCCATATAACGCATAGGACGCCGACGCCGCAAACATCATCAGCTCGCCTTTGCCAATCCCGTGTTGCAGCAGTTGCGCAGGATCGCCAGCGCTGACCAGCCACACCAGCCCGGCGAATGAAATCACACAGCCCAGCGCGATACCAACGGTCGGTACCACGCTTAGCAGGAACAGGCTTATCACCACTGTGAGCAGCGGGATCAGTGAGTTCAGGATCCCCATAAACAGCGCGCTGACGCTGTGCGCGGCGTAATAGGCCAGACTCTGATACAAGACCATGCCCAGCAGGCCGAGGATCAGCAGTTTCCACCAGTATTGCCTCACAGCCTGCAGATTGCGCAGTACGCCCGGCAAAATAAACGGGGTCAGCGTCAGTAAGGCCAGCAGCCAGCGGTAGAAAGAGATCGCTGCGGGATCAATGGCGGTCGCGGACACCTTGCTGACAACAGCATTGAGCGACCAAATCAAAACGGCCAGCAGCGGAAAAAGTACATTCATTGCAAATCATCCCTAAGTAAATCGTTCCGCAAGTGTACGATTGTCTTATTTGTTATATATAACGATAATCAGACAATCCTTCCTGTAATTCAGACAACCTGTGCAGTCACAGACAAAAGGTTTTTATGCCGACTCGCCGGACATCATCTCTCCCGCGCTATTATCCGCCGTTACCGGAAAAACCCCCGACGACGCTGTTATTTCGTGGTGAAATTATTGAAGGGAATTCCGAATATGTTCGGCATTCTCATCCGTGGAGCCAGATTATCTGCGTGAAGTCCGGCGTTCTTGCCATGCTGGTCGCCGGGCAGCGTTATCTGGCGCCGCGTGAGTTTGCCGTCTGGTTGCCGGCGGGCACCGAGCATTCAAGTTATAACCGTAAAACCACGCGGTTTTGCGCAATTGATATCGCGCCACAAATGGATCAAAACCTGCCTGCTGCGCCGTGCCTGCTTACGCCGACGGGGATTTTCAATGCCATCGCCGACGATTGTTTTTCGCGCAAGCTGACTGAGCCGGAAACCGAGGCTGATCTGCGCATGTGTCGCGTATTGCTCGATCAAATCAGTCTGGCACCGCGTCAGAATACTTACCTCCCGACCTCGGAAGATAAGCTGTTGTCGCAGGTGCTGACCGGCCTGGAAAAGAATCCGGCGGACAGCACCCCGCTGGCCCAGTGGGCAGCGAAAATTTACACCACCGAGCGTACGCTATCGCGACGATGCCAGCAGGAACTGGGCATGGGCTTTGCCGAGTGGCGTCAGCGGCTGCGTTTTTTACACGCCATCTCGCTGCTCGAGCAGGGCAAAAATGTGCAGGACGTTGCGCACGAAGTGGGGTACAGCTCGTCGTCGGCGTTTATCACCATGTTCCAGCAGATTTCCGGCACCACGCCGCAGCGTTTTCGTAACGACAGGTAAAGTTGTGCCCTGAAAGTTGGGATCGGCGCGGCGAACGTGGCAAAATCCCACTCTTCTTTATTTTCTATTCTTTCTTAGGCCATGCTGCCGGAGACAAACGTGAAAATCCTGGTTGATGAAAATATGCCTTACGCCGTCGAACTGTTCAGCCGGCTGGGCACGGTACTATCCGTTCCCGGCCGTCCGATCCCGCAAGACGCCCTGAATGACGCCGATGCGCTGATGGTGCGTTCTGTGACCAAGGTGAACGAAAGTTTACTGACGGGAAAACCGGTGAAATTTGTCGGTACAGCCACGGCGGGCACTGACCATGTGGATGACGCGTGGCTGGCGACGCAGGGTATCGGCTTTTCCGCCGCGCCGGGCTGCAATGCCATTGCCGTGGTTGAGTACGTTTTCTCCTCCCTGCTGATTATTGCCCAGCGCGATGGCTTCCGGTTGCGTGACAAAACCGTGGGCATTATCGGCGTCGGTAACGTCGGTTCGCGACTCAATGCCCGCCTTGAAGCACTGGGTATCCGTACGCTGTTATGCGATCCACCGCGAGCCGATCGCGGCGATGAAGGTGAATTCTGGCCGCTGGAAAAACTGGTCGCCGAGGCCGATATTCTGACGTTCCACACGCCGCTGAATATGTCAGGCCCTTATGCCACCCATCATCTGGTGGATGCTGATTTGCTGGCGCGACTGCCTGCTGACCGTATTTTGATCAATGCCTGTCGTGGCGAAGTGGTGGATAACGCCGCGTTGCTCGACGCGCTGAATGGCAGCAAAAAACTCACCGCTGTGCTGGATGTCTGGGAGCCGGAGCCTGATTTGTCACTGGCGCTGCTCGATAAAGTAGCCATTGGCACCGCGCATATCGCGGGCTACAGCCTGGAAGGCAAAGCGCGCGGCACCACGCAGGTGTTTGAGGCATTCAGCCAGTTTATTGGTCAGCCGCAAACCGTGCCGCTGGAATCGCTGTTGCCTGCGCCTGAATTTGCCGAAGTGACGCTGCGCGGTGCGCTGAGTGAAGCCAAACTGCTGCGACTTATTCACTTAGTGTATGATGTGCGCCGCGATGACCGGCCTTTACGCCGTGTCGCCGGAAAACCCGGTGAATTTGATAAGCTGCGTAAGTTCTATGAAGAGCGTCGCGAATGGTCATCATTGCGGGTGGTCTGTGACGAACCGGCAACCGCGGATGTGCTGAAAAAGCTGGGCTTTAACAGCGTGACGTTCTGAGCCTTAACGCGCCCTTAAGCTTTTACGCATACAGTGATGTCATAACGATTTCGAAAACAGGGCGGTGATCATTCATCGCCCCTTTGTATTTTGCACTTTTATTTCTGGAGAAAACCAACATGTCTGATGGCTGGAATATTGCGCTGCTTGGCGCAACGGGCGCAGTCGGTGATGCGTTACTGGATTTACTGGCCGAGCGTCAGTTCCCGGTTGGTGAGCTCTTCCCGCTGGCGAGTGAGCGCAGCGCCGGCCAGACCGTGCGTTTTAATGGCAAAAGCCTGCGCGTACAGCTGGCGTCCGAATTTGACTGGTCGCAGGTTCAGCTGGCGTTCTTTGTGGCGGGTAGCGAAGCCTCTGCACTGTATGCCGAAGAAGCCGCTAATCAGGGCTGCCTGGTGATCGACAGCAGCGGTCTGTTCTCGCTGGAGCACGATATTCCTCTGGTGGTACCGGGCGTGAATCCTGATGCGTTGTCTCATTATCGCAACCGCAATATCGTCGCCGTCGCTGACAGCCTGACCAGTCAGCTGCTGACCGCCATCAAACCGCTGACCGAACAGGCCGGTTTGTCGCGTCTGCATGTCACCTCACTGCTGTCCGTTTCCGCGCTGGGTAAAGTGGCGGTGGATGATTTAGCCGGGCAAAGTGCGCGCCTGCTGAACGGCATTCCGGCGGAAGAGGGCGGAATGTTTAGCAAGCAGCTGGCGTTCAACCTCTTGCCGCTGGTGAGCGACGAAGAGGGCAGCGTGTTACAGGAACGTCGTCTGGTGGATCAGGTGCGTAAAGTGTTGCAGGACGATGGCCTGCCGATTTCGGTCAGCTGCGTGCAGTCGCCGGTGTTCTACGGCCACGCGCAGGTTGTGCATCTGGAAGGTTTGCGCCCGCTGTCTGCGGAAGAAGCGCGTACTGAACTCGAACGTATCGACGATATTTCCCTGAGCGACGAAGACGATTTCCCGACGCAGGTAAGCGATGCTTCCGGCAACGCCAATCTGAGCATCGGCTGTCTGCGTAACGATTACGGCGTGCCTGAGTTATTGCAGTTCTGGTCAGTGGCGGATAACGTGCGTTTTGGCGGTGCCCTGATGGCGGTGGAAACCGCAGAAAAACTGATTAATGAGTACTGGTACTGATTATGTCCGACGAGGTTATTGCTGACGTCAGTGCTGCTCCCGCCGTGGGGCGCATTGCGTTAGGTATTGAATACAACGGCAGCGCCTATTACGGCTGGCAACGTCAGCAGGGGGCGGCCAGCGTTCAGGAGTGTCTGGAGAAATCGCTGAGCCGTGTGGCAGATACACCCATCGTGGTGTTTTGCGCCGGGCGTACCGATGCAGGCGTCAGCGCTACCGGTCAGGTGGTGCATTTCGATACGCCGGTGATGCGTAATGACGCGGCCTGGACGATGGGGGTGAATACCCATCTGCCGAAAGATATTGCCGTGCGCTGGTGTGCGAACGTCGGGGAAGATTTCCACGCGCGTTTCAGTGCCACTGCCCGCCGTTATCGCTACGTCATTTACAATCATCGCTACCGTTCGGCGATTTTGCATACCGGCGTGACGCACGTTCATATGCCGCTGGATGTGGAAAAAATGCAGCTGGCCGGTCAGGCATTGCTGGGCGAGAACGATTTCACCTCGTTTCGCGCGTCGCAGTGCCAGTCGCGCACGCCGTGGCGCTACATGATGCATCTGAATGTCACCCGTCACGGCAATTATGTTGTGGTGGATATCAAGGCCAATGCGTTTGTGCATCATATGGTGCGTAACATCGTTGGTAGTCTGGTGGAAATTGGTGCGGGGAATCAGCCGGTGAACTGGATGGCCGAACTGCTGGCGGCGAAAGATCGCAATCTGGCGGCGGCGACCGGTAAAGCCGAAGGTCTGTATCTGGTCTCTGTGGATTACCCCGATAAATTTGCATTACCTCAGGTCAATATGGGGCCGCTGTTCTTAGAAGATTAAGAACCTCTGAAGATGTAAGAAAGGACGGAAAATCAAATGGGTTTCATCCAGTTTGTGATCGATTTTATTCTACATATTGACGTGCATTTGGCGGAACTGGTTGCGCAGTATGGCGCATGGGTTTACGGAATTTTGTTCCTGATCCTGTTCTGTGAAACCGGGCTGGTAGTGACACCATTCCTGCCAGGGGATTCGTTACTGTTCGTCGCAGGGGCGCTGGCCGCGCTGCCGACTAACGATCTTAATGTGCATCTGATGGTGTTTCTGATGGCAATTGCTGCCATTGTGGGAGACGCCGTGAACTACACCATCGGGCGGGTCTTCGGAGAGCGCTTGTTCAGCAACCCGAATTCGAAGATTTTCCGTCGCAGTTATTTAGACAAGACGCATAAGTTTTACGAGAAACATGGCGGCAAAACGATTATTCTTGCGCGCTTCGTGCCGATCGTCCGGACATTTGCGCCGTTCGTTGCGGGCATGGGGCATATGTCTTATCGCCATTTCGCCGCCTATAACGTGATTGGTGCATTAATTTGGGTGCTACTGTTTACTTACGCAGGCTACCTGTTCGGCGATCTCCCGATTGTTCAGGAAAATCTGAAATTACTGATCGTCGGCATCATCGTGGTTTCGGTCCTGCCGGGTGTGATTGAAATCTGGCGGCACAAACGTGCGGCGGCGAAAGAGAAACGTCATCAGGGTTAATCCCGTGACGATTTTTATGAATTAACAGGATATTGACGGTCATTAAACCCGCAGACTCACCAGTTTTTTATCCACAGTCTCTGGCTGTTATGGTTTAATGAGCGACAATTTATGGTCTGTTCCTGCGAACAACCCTTCTGTGATGCGGCGTGTGAGATTTTTTATCACCCTGCACGCAGACGTTTTTGGGTAGGTTTCAGGGGACTTGTTACAGCATGAACAGCGGACTGGCTTCGGCCGGGTTCAAACAGAAAGGTTATCGATGAGCTGGATTGAACGAATTCTTAGTAAGAGCACTGACTCGCAAACCCGTAAGGCAAGCATTCCTGAGGGCGTCTGGACTAAATGTGACAGCTGCGGGCAGGTACTTTACCGCGCCGAGCTCGAGCGCAACCTCATGGTTTGCCCTAAGTGTGACCACCATATGCGACTGTCTGCGCGTATGCGTCTGTCCTCTTTCATGGACGAGGGCAGTGAGGTTGAATTAGGTAGCGAGCTTGAGCCTAAAGATGTTCTGAAGTTTAAAGATTCCAAAAAATATAAAGATCGTCTGGTGACTGCGCAGAAAGAAACCAACGAAAAAGACGCCATGGTGGTCATGAAAGGCACGCTGTTTGGTATGCCGATCGTGGTCGCGTCGTTTGAGTTTGCTTTCATGGGCGGTTCTATGGCCTCTGTGGTGGGCGCACGTTTCGTGCGTGCCGTTGAACAGGCAATGGAAGATAACTGCCCGCTGGTGTGTTTCTCAGCCAGTGGCGGCGCACGTATGCAGGAAGCGCTGATGTCGCTGATGCAGATGGCGAAAACCAGTGCGGCGTTGGCGAAGTTACAGGAGCGCGGCTTGCCGTACATTTCTGTACTGACTGACCCGACCATGGGCGGTGTTTCTGCCAGCCTCGCGATGCTGGGTGATATCAACGTGGCTGAGCCAAAAGCCCTGATTGGTTTTGCCGGCCCGCGTGTTATCGAGCAAACCGTGCGTGAAAAACTGCCTGCTGGTTTCCAGCGCAGTGAGTTCCTGATCGAAAAAGGCGCGATTGATATGATCGTCCGTCGTCCGGACCTGCGTGCTAAATTAGGCAGCGTTCTGGCGAAACTGACCGGGCAACCGGAGCCAAAAGTGGCCGAGGTTCCGGCTGCTGTCGACGGTTCTGCCGCTGACAATCATCAGGATGCCTGATCGATCAGAGTAAAAGCCGGTCAGTTGTTCAGGGCGGCCACTTATCGTTGTGCCGCCCAAACTGTCGCCTCAAGCTGTTATCGCTCAGGACTGGCAGGCCGTGCTTTTACTCTGTTAGTGGTATCTGACAAAGAGGGCATTGCCTGCTGTCTCAGTCTGGTGATGCCGTGTCGAAGCAAACCTGAACAGGTTGAACGGGCTCATGCAAAATCAACATATCCCTCAAGCCACGTCGCCTTTAGCCACGTGGCTTTATTATCTCGAACACCTCCATTCTCAGGCGATTGAGCTGGGCCTTACACGGGTCAGCGCGGTTGCTGCCAAACTCGATTTGCTGACGCCTGCGCCTCTGGTCTTTACCGTTGCAGGCACCAATGGCAAAGGCACCACCTGCGCCACGCTTGAATCCATTCTGATGGCCGCCGGTTATCGCGTCGGCGTCTACAGTTCTCCCCATCTGGTGCGCTACACCGAGCGCGTGCGCATTCAGGGCGAAGAGTTGCCGGAAGTGGCGCACTGTGAGTCTTTCGCGCTGCTGGAAGCCGGACGCGGTGATATTTCACTGACCTATTTCGAATACAGCACCTTGTCCGCGTTGCATCTGTTTAAGCAGGCGAAGCTGGACGTGGTTATTCTTGAAGTGGGGCTGGGCGGGCGCCTGGATGCCACGAATATCGTGGATGCCGCCGTATCGGTTGTTACCAGCATTGCGTTGGATCACACCGACTGGCTGGGCTCCGACCGCGAAAGTATTGGTCGCGAAAAGGCCGGTATTTTCCGTGCGGGCAAACCTGCAGTCGTCGGTGAGCCGGATATGCCGCAGTCGATTGCCGACGTCGCGCAGGAAAAACAGTCTGATTTGTACCGTCGTGATACGAACTGGCATTTCACCGCCAGTGATGAAAGCTGGCGCTGGACGGCGCTGGACCACGGCGCAGAAACCGGTGCGCTGGAGAATCTGCCGCTGCCGAACGTTCCACTGGCGAATGCCGCCACGGCGCTGGCTGCATTGCATTATTCGCCGCTGGCTATTCCTGCTGACGCCATCCGTACCGGCCTTCAGCGTGCCGCACTGCCGGGGCGTTTCCAGACGGTGAGCGAATCGCCACGCCTGATCCTCGACGTTGCGCACAATCCTCATGCGGCCGCTTATCTGGCCGGACGTCTGGCGCAGTTGCCGCGTCAGGATGGGAAAGTGCGTGCGGTGGTTGGCATGTTGTCAGATAAAGATATTGCCGGTACGCTGGCATGTCTGTCGCCTCAGGTCGATGTCTGGTATTGCGCACCACTCGAAGGCCCGCGCGGTGCCAGCGCAAAAGAGCTGACGGCGCACCTGCCTTCGGCGCGTGAGTTTGCGGATGTCGGATCAGCCTGGAAACAGGCTATGCAGGAGGCGGCTCCTCAGGATATTGTGATCGTCTGCGGTTCGTTTCATACCGTCGCTCACGTAATGGATGCTTTAGATACGGGGAAAACCAGTGGCAAGTAAGTTTCAAAATCGTCTGGTCGGGACGGTCATTTTGGTGGCGCTGGGCGTTATCATTTTGCCCGGTTTACTCGACGGCAAGAAAAAACATTACGAAGACGAATTTGCGTCTATCCCATTGGTGCCAAAAGCGGGTGATGTTGAAGAACAGGACTCGGTGCCACCGGTGACGCAGTCACTGCCAGCGCAGGCGCCGGAAGGTGCCAATCAGGCAATGAGTGGCGCGCCTGAAGAGGACCATTCCGCGAACAATACTACGGCTGCCAATCGCGGTGCGGTCGCACCAGGCAATACGACGGTGGAAACGCCGCCGTCCACAACGTTGCCAGAGCAGAAGAAGGCAGTGTCCCCAACGCGCACCGAAACAGCGAAGCAGAAACCGGTTGAACAGAAACCGGTTGAACAAAAACCGGTGGTGCAAAAACCGAAGACCATCGAACCCAAACCAATGGTCGAAGCGCCGCCGGTGGTTAAACAGAAACCGGTTGAACAGCCGAAGCCAGTCGAACAGCCTAAACCTGTTGAGCAGCCAAAAGCGGTCGAACAGCCGAAGCCCGCGCCGGAAGAAAAAGCGCCAGCGGGGCAGTCTTACGTCGTGCAACTGGGAGCATTGAAAAATGCTGCCAAAGCCAACGAGATCGTCGCGAATCTGCGGTTGTCAGGGTTCCGTGCTTTCACGGTACCTTCCACACCGGTACAGGGGCAAATCACGCGGCTTTACGTCGGCCCGGATGCGTCGAAGCAAAAACTGGAAGCGTCGCTGCCGCAGTTGCAGCAGCTCAGTGGATTAGGTGGGCAGGTGCGTGCCTACAGTGCGCACTGATTAAACTTCCTCGCCCTTCACAGGGTGAGGGGCGAAAACCCATCATTTAATCAGTATGAGGGCACAAGCGATTTGTGCCCTTTTTCTATAGAATAGGTTCGCTGAATTTTTATAGGTTTATGCTGCGATTGAGGTTTTTTTAATCGCTATTATTAATTTGTCTGACCGGCAGATTTCCCCTACGCAAACGTTTTCTTTTTCTGTTAGAATTCGCAGCGATTTGGATGCCGGGGTAGACGTGACTGGATTAGACACTGGAATAGTTAATGGTCTGGATTGATTACGTCATCATTGCGGTTATCGGATTTTCTGCCTTAGTCAGTTTGATTCGTGGCTTTGTTCGTGAGGCTTTATCGTTGGTAACCTGGGCTTGCGCCTTCTTCGTTGCCAGCCATTATTACCCTTACCTCGCCATCTACTTCACGCGTTTCGAAGATGAGTTAGTTCGAAACGGGATCGCAATTGCCATCTTGTTCATCGCGACGTTGATCGTAGGTGCAATTGTCAACTATGTGATTGGTTCGCTGGTGGAAAGAACCGGGTTGTCCGGCACTGACAGGGTGTTAGGTGTGTGCTTCGGTGCACTGCGCGGTGTGTTGATTGTCTCCGCGATGCTGTTCTTCCTGGATACCTTTACCGGCTTCTCACAAAGTGAAGACTGGAAACAATCTCAGTTGATCCCACAGTTCAGTTATATCATCAGGTGGTTCTTTGACTACCTGCAGAGCACGTCGAGTTTCTTGCCAAAACATCTTTAGTTTTGGCAGCGCTGAAGAGGAAAAGACAACATGTGCGGTATTGTCGGTATCGCCGGTTTCATGCCGGTAAACCAGTCGATTTATGACGCGTTAACGGTGTTACAACACCGTGGGCAGGATGCCGCAGGCATCGTCACCATTGACGCCAATAATAACTTCCGTTTACGGAAAGCGAATGGCCTGGTGAAGGATGTGTTCGAAGCCCGCCATATGCTTCGCTTGCAAGGCAACATGGGCATTGGCCATGTTCGCTACCCAACGGCTGGCAGTTCCAGCGCTTCAGAAGCTCAACCCTTTTATGTCAACTCTCCGTTCGGCATCACCCTGGCCCATAACGGTAACCTGACCAATGCCCATGAACTGAGAAGTAACCTGTTCGAAGGCCAGCGTCGCCATGTCAACACGACTTCCGATTCTGAAGTTCTGCTGAATATCCTGGCCAGCGAGCTGGATCGTTTCCAGCATTATCCGCTGGAAGCTGACAACATTTTCGCTGCCGTCTCGGCGGTGAATCTGAAAATCCGCGGTGCGTATGCCTGCGTGGCGATGATCATCGGCCACGGTATGCTGGCGTTCCGCGACCCGCACGGCATCCGCCCGCTGGTGATCGGCAAGCGTACGCTGGAAGGCGACCGTAACGAGTACATGGTGGCGTCTGAGAGCGTCGCGTTAGACACGCTGGGCTTTGAGTTCCTGCGTGACGTAGCGCCGGGCGAAGCGGTTTACATTACCGAAAAAGGCCAGCTGTTCACCCGCATGTGTGCTGAGAATCCGCAGTACAATCCATGCCTGTTCGAGTACGTGTATTTTGCACGTCCTGACTCATTTATCGACAAAATTTCCGTTTACAGCGCCCGTGTTCGCATGGGTGAAAAGCTGGGCGCGAAAATTGCCCGTGAATGGGAAGATCTGGATATCGATGTGGTGATCCCGATCCCGGAAACCTCCTGCGATATCGCGCTTGAAATCGCGCGTATTCTGAATAAACCGTACCGTCAGGGTTTTGTGAAAAACCGCTACGTGGGGCGTACGTTTATCATGCCGGGTCAGCAGGAACGTCGTAAATCGGTGCGTCGCAAACTGAACGCTAACCGCGCTGAGTTCCGTGATAAGAACGTATTGCTGGTCGATGACTCCATCGTGCGCGGTACTACTTCTCAGCAGATCGTTGAGATGGCGCGTGAAGCGGGCGCGAGACGCGTTTATCTGGCTTCTGCCGCACCGGAAATTCGTTTCCCGAACGTGTACGGTATTGATATGCCAAGCGCGAATGAGCTGATTGCGCACGGTCGTGAAGTCAGTGAAATCAATCAGATCATCGGTGCGGATGCGTTAATCTTCCAGGATCTCAGCGATCTGATCGCCGCAGTGAAAGAAGATAACAGCGATATCGAGAAATTTGAGTGTTCCGTATTTGACGGTATTTACGTCACCAAAGACGTTGACCAGAATTACCTGGAATATCTCGAAGCTCTGCGCAACGACGACGCTCAGGCGTTACGTGGCCAGCAGGAAGCCGAAAATCTTGAGATGCACAACGAAGGCTGATTAGCCGGTTGCTGACATCCGCTTAAACGCGCCCCTCCGGTGAACAGCCGGGCGGGCGCGTTTTTTTATGCCTGAATTTATGTCAGTATTAGCAGCATCGGGTCAGGTAACATTTTTCTAAGGCATTTTCATGAAACGACTTATTGTCGGCATTTCAGGCGCCAGTGGCGCAATTTATGGTGTCCGGTTATTGCAGGTGCTGCAAAACGTGCCCGATATTGAAACCCATCTGGTCATGAGCAATGCCGCACGGCAAACGTTGACCCTGGAAACCGATCTGACGCTGCGCGACGTTCAGGCACTGGCGGATGTGGTGCATGATTCCCGCGATATCGCTGCCAGTATCTCTTCCGGCTCATTCAAAACCACCGGCATGGTGATTTTACCTTGTTCGATTAAAACGTTGTCCGGCATTGTGAACAGTTACACCGACGGTCTACTGACGCGCGCCGCCGATGTGGTGCTTAAAGAAAGCCGCCGTCTGGTGCTGTGCGTGCGCGAAACTCCGCTGCATCTCGGGCATCTGCGCCTGATGACGCAGGCTGCGGAGCTCGGCGCAATTATCATGCCGCCGGTACCGGCGTTCTATCATCGCCCTGAATCGGTGGACGATATCATCAATCAAACCGTTAACCGTGTCATAGACCAGTTTGATATTGAGCTGCCCCAGGACTTATTTGTTCGATGGCAGGGCAGCCACTGAGAATTCCCTCTCTGTTACGCACCTATTTCTAGCATTTCACTAACATTGCACCAACGGTGATCACAAATTGATTCATTACGGTGCATTGTTAAGCGACCCTTACGCTATCCTTTCTACAGACCTCTGAATACTTTCAACTTCCTGATGTTTTTTTGACCGGTTTTCACTCTCTTTCCAGGGAAATTGCCCTTGCAGAGAAACGGCACGAAAAGTGCATGAGAGAATCTGGCAAAAAAGCCATTTGCATCGTTCAGCAAACTATAAAAAGACGTTCATTCACGCACACACAACCACAACAGATGAATAATCACTGAGGCTAATGTATGAAAAAGTTGTTCAAGGTTCTTCCGCTGGTTCTGGTCTTAGCCAGTGCAGGCAGTGCATTTGCTGCTGCGCCTAAAGCAATTAATATCGGCACCGATCCGACTTACGCCCCATTTGAATCAAAAGACTCCAGCGGTAAGCTGGTCGGTTTTGATATCGATCTCGCTAACGAAATGTGTAAGCGTGCGGCCATCAAATGTACTTATATTGAAAGTGATTTCGATGCGCTGATCCCTTCCCTGAAAGCCAAAAAAATTGATGCGATTATTTCCTCACTGTCGATCACTGAAAAGCGTCAGCAGGAAATTGATTTCACTGAGAAACTGTACGCCGCCAACGCCCGTCTGATCGCGCCAAAAGGCTCAAAAGTGTTGCCTGAACTGGACGCGCTGAAAGGCAAAAACGTCGGCGTATTACAGGGTTCCACTCAGGAAGCGTATGCCAATGCAATGTGGCAGCCAAAAGGCATCAATGTGGTGGCTTACCAGAACCAGGATCTGATTTATGCGGATCTGGCATCTGGCCGTCTCGACGCTGCATTCCAGGATGAAGTCGCAGGCAGCGAAGGCTTCCTGAAACAGTCTGCGGGTAAAGATTACGCGTTTGCGGGCCCTTCCGTGAAAGACGATAAATTCTTCGGCGTGGGTACTGGCATGGGTTTGCGCAAGACCGACACCGACCTGAAAGCTGCGCTGAACAAAGCGTTTGATAGCATGCGTAAAGACGGGACTTACGACAAGCTGGCGAAGAAATACTTCGACTTTGACGTATACGGCGGCTAATTGCCCGCTGTGTGATGTGCCGCAGGGGGCGGTGCGCCGCTCCCTGAGGTTCTGACGTGGGCCCTGTCTGGCCTGCGGCGGGATCCACTGAGACAGGAAAAAACCATGCTGTATGGGTATTCCCAGGTAATCATCCAGGGCACATTGGTGACTCTGGAACTGGCGATTTCGTCAGTGGTTTTAGCACTGGTGATAGGGCTCATCGGAGCGGGTGGGAAACTGTCAAAAAGCCGGGTTATCTCTGGTTTCTTTGGTTGTTACACCACGCTTATCCGCGGCGTACCTGATCTGGTATTGATGTTATTGATTTTTTACGGCTTGCAGATTGCGCTCAATAGCGTAACGGAATCCCTGGGATTGACCCAAATTGATATCGACCCGATGAGTGCCGGTATCATTACGCTCGGCTTTATCTACGGTGCCTATTTCACCGAGACATTCCGTGGGGCGTTTATGGCCGTACCTCGTGGACAAATCGAAGCGGCGACCGCCTTTGGTTTCTCCGGCTCACAAATTTTCCGTCGTATTCTTTTTCCGGCCATGATGCGTTTTGCGCTGCCCGGTATCGGCAACAACTGGCAAGTGATTTTGAAAGCCACCGCGCTGGTGTCATTGCTCGGTCTTAATGATGTGGTCAAAGCCACTCAGCTGGCAGGCAAGGGTACATATCAGCCGTTTTACTTTGCGATTGTCGCGGGTGTGGTTTATCTGATCTTTACCACGCTGTCGAACGGCGTGTTGTTATGGCTTGAACGCCGCTATTCGCTGGGTGTGAAGAGGGCTGAGCTATGATCGACATTCTTCAACAATATGGCTGGTCGCTGCTCTATAGCGATGGCTACCGGTTTACCGGTCTGGCTGTCACTCTGTGGCTGCTGATTAGCTCCGTCGTCATTGGTGGATTGCTGGCCGTACCGATGGCGGTGGGCCGTGTTTCTTCCAATAAATTTATCCGCTATCCGATCTGGTTATACACCTACATTTTTCGCGGCACGCCGCTGTACGTTCAACTGCTGGTGTT
This sequence comes from Rahnella sp. 1L-D-7-B-C2, assembly GCF_057290995.1. Classification (NCBI taxonomy): domain Bacteria; kingdom Pseudomonadati; phylum Pseudomonadota; class Gammaproteobacteria; order Enterobacterales; family Yersiniaceae; genus Rahnella; species Rahnella sp. 1L-D-7-B-C2. The sequence continues at coordinate 62,786 of NZ_JBXAVQ010000005.1, forward strand.
TTATTCCGGGATGTACAGCCTGGAAATCGTGCGTGGAACGGATTTTCTGAACGCGTTCTTTCGCAGTGGTCTGAACTGTACGATCCTGGCGCTAACACTCAACACCTGCGCGTATACCACGGAGATTTTCGCCGGTGCCATCCGTTCGGTGCCGCACGGCGAAATCGAAGCAGCGAACGCCTACGGATTTTCGCGCTTCAAACTCTACACCTGCATTATTTTGCCTTCTGCGCTGCGCACGGCGCTGCCTGCGTACAGTAACGAAGTTATCCTGATGCTGCACTCCACCGCGCTGGCCTTCACCGCCACCGTGCCGGATGTGCTGAAGATTGCCCGTGATATTAACTCGGCGACCTATCAGCCGTTTTACGCCTTCGGTATCGCGGCGGTGATTTATCTTTGTGTTTCTTTTGTTCTGATTGGTCTGTTCCGCAAGGCGGAAAAACGCTGGCTGGCGCATGTTAAGCCTCAGTCCGCTCATTAAAAAAAGCCAACTATCGACACCATTGCGGGAAACGTTATGTCAGAAAACAAATTAGCTGTTCTCGATTTACACAAGCGCTACGGCGACCATGAAGTGCTGAAAGGCGTGTCGCTTACGGCGAATGCCGGGGATGTGATCAGCATTATCGGGTCATCAGGCTCCGGTAAAAGTACCTTTTTGCGCTGTATTAACTTTCTCGAAAAGCCAAGCGAAGGCTCGATCAGCGTCAATAATCAGGACATCCGTATGGTGCGCGACACCGACGGCCAGCTGAAAGTCTTCGATAAGAAGCAGCTGCAACTGTTACGCACCAAACTGACAATGGTGTTTCAGCATTTCAACTTGTGGAGCCATATGACGGTGCTGGAAAACGTCATGGAAGCGCCGGTGCAGGTGCTGGGGCTGAGCAAAGCGGAAGCGCGCGAACGTGCCGTGAAGTATCTGGACAAAGTCGGGATCGACGCGCGTGCGCAGGGCAAATATCCGGTGAACTTGTCCGGTGGCCAGCAGCAGCGTGTCTCTATTGCCCGTGCGCTGGCGATGGAGCCCGAAGTGCTATTATTCGATGAACCGACCTCCGCGCTCGACCCGGAGCTGGTTGGTGAAGTGCTGCGCATTATGCAGAAGCTGGCGGAAGAGGGGAAAACCATGGTTGTGGTCACCCATGAAATGGAATTTGCCCGTCATGTGTCAAATCACGTGATTTTCCTGCATAAGGGTGTGATCGAAGAGCAGGGCAATCCTGCCGAAGTTTTCAGCAATCCGAAAAGCACGCGTCTGCAACAGTTTTTGTCGGGTGCGTTGAAGTAATAAAAGCTCCTCCCCTTCGCAGGGGAGGAGCTTAAAATCGTTAACCTTTCGCGGCCAGCAGGCACAGCTGCACGGTCAGTTCGTAGGATTTCACAAACGAATTGACGGGCAGAAACTCGTACTTTGAGTGGAAATTGTGCGCGCCGGTGAAGTAGTTCGGCGTCAGCAGACCTTTGGCTGACAACGCCGCGCCGTCGGTGCCGCCGCGCATCGGGATCACCTTCGGCTCAACGCCGATCTCTTTAAGCCCGGCAAAAATCAGATCAATCGCCCGGCGATCTTCGCCGATCGCACTGCTGATATTGCTATAGGTATCGCTGATATCCACCGAGACTTTGGCCGTCGGATACTGAGCGGCAATGGTCTTCGCCACATCCTGAATTTTCTGTTTACGCGCCGCGAAGCTGGCACTGTCGAAATCACGGATCGACGCTTTCAGCTGTGCGCCCTGCTGCGAAGCGCTCATGCCGTTGAACCAGACGTAGCCTTCGCGACCGTCGGTGTTTTCCGGCGTTTCTGCACGATCGAAATGGCTGATAAAATCTTGTGCCATCAGCAGCGGATTCACCAGCACGCCTTTGGCCGACATAGGATGCGCCGTCACGCCGGTAAAATCGATTTCCACCGCCGCTGCATTAAAGTTTTCATATACCACTTCACCCAATTCGCAGCAGTCGATGGTGTAAGCGAAATCCACGTCGAACCGCGCGAGATCCAACGCTTTTGCACCGCGCAGGCCGATCTCCTCATCGGGTACGAAGGCTACGACGATATCGCCGTACGCCTGATCAGCCGTGAGATTCTCAAGTACGGTCATCACCACGGTCACGGCAGCTTTGTTATCGGCACCGAGCACGCTGGTGCCGTCGCTGAAAATGATCTCCTCGCCCTGATAGGGCAAAATTTCCGGGCGTTCTGAAGGGCGCAGCCAGATGTCTTTTTCTTTGTTCAGGCAAACATCGTCGCCGGTGAAACGCAGCGTTTGCGGATGAATATCCGGGCTCAGGCCCACATCGACGGTATCAATATGCGTAATGAAACCAATGCGCGGGCCGCCCTGTTTGGTGCCCGGCTTCACCGCTGTGACGGTTGCATATTCATCAATCTGAATGTTTTCTAAGCCGAGCTGATGTAGCTCATCGGCCAGCAAACGCGCCATGTCGTGCTGACCTGGCGTGCTCGGTAAGGTATTCACACTGGCGTCACTTTGTGACGTCACGGAGAGATAGCGGTAGAAACGTTCGGTAAGCTGTTTTGCGAGAGTTGTCGACATCTTGACCTCTGAATGATCGCCAATGGGTTTACTTGTTATAAGATTTTCATATATAACAGAGTATTACTAGTTGTTACTCAGATGTTAATCTGTTTTTGCTTTGGGTTCCATGATGAAGAACTTTTAAATATTCTCCGGACAGGGGAAAAGGGAAAAAATGAAACACAACATCCTCAAAATAAGCACAGGGTTACTGGCTCTGGCAATCACTGGTGGTGTCTCCGCCAAAACGCTGGTTTATTGTTCGGAAGGTTCGCCGGAGCAATTCAATCCGCAACTTTACACCTCGGGAACGTCGGTTGATGCCAGTGCGGTGCCGATTTATAACCGTCTGGTCGATTTCAAAACCGGCACAACTGAGCTGGTGCCGAGTCTGGCGGAAAGCTGGGACGTCAGCCCGGACGGTAAAACCTATACCTTCCACCTGCGCAAGGGCGTGAAATTCCAGAGCAGCAAGCTGTTCAAACCTACCCGTGATTTCAACGCAGACGACGTGATCTTCTCGTTCATGCGCCAGAAAGACGAAAATAACCCGTACCATAAAGTTTCCGGCGGCACCTACCTGAACTTCGACAGCCTGAAGATGGGCGATTTGATTGGCAGCATTGATAAGGTTGATGACTACACGGTGCGTTTCAATCTGACCCGCCCGGAAGCGCCGTTCGTCGCCGATCTGGCCTGGTATTTTGCGTCCATCCTCTCGGCAGAATATGCCGATCAGATGCTGAAAGCCGGTACACCGGAAAAGCTCGACCTGAACCCGGTAGGCACCGGTCCGTTCGAGCTGGTTCAGTACCAGAAAGACACGCGCTTGCTGTACAAAGCCTTCCCGGAATACTGGCAGGGTAAATCTAAAATTGATCGTCTGGTGTACACCATTACCCCGGATGCCTCGATGCGTCTCGCAAAACTGGAAAAAAATGAGTGCCAGGTGATGCCGTTCCCAAATCCGGCAGATCTCGAGCGTATGCGCGCCAATAAAGATATCAATCTGATGAGCAAATCGGGCCTGAATACCGGTTTCCTGTCCTTCAACACCCAAAAGCCACCGCTGAATAACGTGAAAGTGCGTCAGGCACTGAGCATGGCGATCAACAAGCCGCAAATCATCGAGGCGGTATTCCGCGGCACCGGCACCGCGGCGAAAACGCTGTTGCCGACCGGTGTCTGGGGTTACAACGACAAGGTGACGGATTACGATTATTCACCGGAGAAAGCCAAAGCTTTACTGGCAGAAGCTGGCATGCCAGACGGTTTCGACATCGATCTGTGGGCGATGCCGGTACAGCGTCCTTACAACCCGAATGCCCGTCGTATGGCGGAGATGATTCAGTCTGACTGGGCGAAGATTGGCGTGAAAGCACACATCGTCAGCTATGAGTGGGGCGAGTATCAGACCCGCATCCGCAATGGCGAGCACATGGCCGCGCTGATGGGCTGGACCACCGCCAACGGCGATCCAGACAACTTCTTTGGCCCGTTGTTTACCTGCAACGCCGCGAAGGGCGGTTCTAACTCAGCGAAGTGGTGTTACGCACCGTTTGACCAGTTGATCACTGAAGCCAAAGAAACCACCGACCACGCCAAACGCGTCGCGCTTTACGAGCAGGCGCAGCAGATGATGCACGATCAGGCCCCTGCGGTGATGATTGCGCACTCGACGATTTTCGAACCGGTTCGCAAAGAAGTGAGCGGGTATGAGATTGACCCGTTTGGTAAACATGTGTTTTATCAGGTGGATGTGAAGGAGTAGGGTGAGATCGAGGAAATTCCGGTTTCTCATCGCTCTAACTTGCTGAATTTAAATGTATAAAACGAAACGCTTTGCGCCTCCCCCTGAGAAGGGGGAGGCTGAGAGGCGGTATGGCTGGTGATAAATTTGTCAAAGCACACTTCAGCTTTTTTGATTTGATCTTAATCTCCCACTCCAGCTCTCCCCTTCGCAGGGGTGGGCGCCGATCGATCCGTTTTGAAAAAACGCCAGTTCATCACCCCAGTAAATCCTCCAGCGCCCCCTTCAGTTCCTGATGCTGATACATAAACCCGGCTGCTTCCAGCCGTATCGGGACGGCCCGCTGGCCGCCCAGTACCAGTACTGATGATTCTCCCATCAGCAACCGTACAACCCCGGCAGGAGCCCGCATAAACGCCGGGCGGTGCAGGACTTCACCGAGCAGGGCGCTGAACTGTTCATTACGCGCCGGATATGGCGAGACCATGTTGAACGGACCCGTGAGGGTTTCATGCATCAGCAGGAAAATGATGCCGCTGACCATGTCGTCGATATGGATCCACGGCATGTATTGCTGACCATCACCGATCGGTCCGCCAAGACCGGCGCGGAAAGGCAGAACGATTTTTGCCAGTGCCCCGCCTTTGGCCGCCAGAACGATGCCCGTTCGCAGCAGACACACGCGGGTGCGCGGGCTTTCTGCCGTCAGCGCCAGCGCTTCCCAGCGGGCGCAAAGCTGCCAGGTAAACTGCTTATTAGGGGGTTCATCTTCCGGGACTAACGCCTGCCCCTGATCGCCGTAATAACCCACTGCCGAACCTGAAATAAAGACTGATGGTGGTGTCTGACTGGCGTTGATGAGCTGGGCCAGTTTTTCGGTTAACTGCCAGCGGCTTTCGCAAAGTTTGGCTTTGTATTCTTTCGTCCAGCGCTTATCGGCAATCGGCTCGCCTGCGAGATTGATCACCGCATCGAAACCGTCCAGCGACGTTTTGCCGTCCAGCGTTTCCCAGAGCTGAACCTGTGAACCCAGTATTTTTGCAGCGCGTTCGGGAGCACGGGTGAGGGCGGTAATCTGATGAGATTGCTCAACAAGTCTCTCCGTGAGCCTGCGACCAATGAGCCCGGTAGCGCCCGTTATCAGGATTTTCATATCAGGTTCCTTAACTGTCTGAATACGCGAATGAACTGTCTGTAATCATAGTTGAGTCGCCGCGTTTAACGCGCGATATGGAGCACAATTAGTGGAAATTATTTAAAGCGGGATTTTTAAAAGGAGAACCCCCGGCAGACACCGGGGACAGAGCGGTTATCGATTATTGATGCGGGTGGTATCGGCCAGTGCGTAGGCTTTTTGCGTCGCCGGTCGGGCTTTGACGCGCTCGAACCAGTTGCGAACCGCCGGATATTCCGCCAGATCAATGCGCTGTCGCTCATGCGCCACAATCCACGGGTAGGTCGCAATATCTGCAATACTATAAGTGTCTCCGGCGATATAGGCGTTTTTGGTCAGTTGGGTATTGAGCACGCCATACAGACGTTTGGTTTCCTGCTGAAAACGCTCGATGGCGTAGGGGACTGGCTGCGGGGCGTAATGGGTGAAGTGATGATTCTGTCCGAGCATCGGACCCAGTCCGGCCACCTGCCATGTTAACCACTCCAGCGTGGTTGTGCGTTCGCGCAGTTCTTTACTGAGGAATTTGCCCGTTTTTTCCGCCAGATACTGCAAGATTGCACCAGATTCAAATACGCCTATGGGTGCGCCGTTGTCTACCGGCAGGCTGTCGACAATGGCCGGGATTTTATTGTTAGGCGAGATGGCGAGAAACTCGGGTTTAAACTGGTCGCCTGCGCTGATATCAATTCGGTGAAGGCGGTAGGGCAATCCGGCTTCTTCCAAAAAGAGGGTGATTTTGTGGCCGTTCGGGGTGGGTGCGTAATAAAGATCAATCATATTGCCTCCTGCGTTATGTTAATCACTCTGTGGGAGCTGCGGGACGAGATACGCCAATGTGGAATCGTCAATCACACGTTTTTAAAGTGATTGAGTAGGGTATCATAACGCTGATGAATACCGGCCTGCGTCAGACCTTTGTCGGAGTTGTCTTATGGCGAAGTTTGTGGGGTGACATAACGTTTACCTGTCACCAACGCATCCATTGCTATTGAAGCCATGTGGCAGACCCAGATAGAATCTCCGGACATTGTCGACGTGTTGCACCAATTACTGCGCACAGACCCATTGCGCACAGACCAGCGCTTAAAACAGAAGGTTTCAGCGGATGTCAGAACAAGAGCAAAACATCAGTACGGAAGAATGGGTTGATATCGTCAACGAAGACAACGAGGTCATTGCCCAGGCCAGCCGACAACAAATGCGTGCTCAGGTCCTGCGTCACCGTGCCAGCTACATTGTGGTTCATGACGGAATGGGCAATATTTTGGTTCAGCGCCGTACAGAAACCAAAGACTTCTATCCTGGCTGGCTTGATGCAACGGCGGGTGGGGTGGTGCAAAGCGGCGAAAACATTCTTGATTCAGCTCGCCGTGAAGCGGAAGAAGAGTTAGGAATTGCCGGTGTGCCTTTTGCCGAACACGGCCAGTTCTACTTCGAGGAAGAGAACAAATGCCGCGTGTGGGGCGCGCTGTTCAGCTGTGTATCGCACGGCCCGTTCGCGCTTCAGGAAGAAGAGATTGATTCGGTGCGCTGGATGACGCCGGAAGAAATCACCGCGCGCTGCGACGAATTCACGCCGGATTCTCTGAAAGCGCTTTCGCTGTGGATGACTCGCAATAATGAGAAAGAACACGGCAAGCCGTTAACCCGCGAAACGGCTGCACCGGTTGCTGAAACGCAAGACGCTGAAACAGTCGATGTGGATGATGTGGGAAAAAATCAGAGTCCTTCTGTCTGATGATCTGAGAAAAGCGGGCGATATCACGTCGTCCGCTGCTTTTAAGCCCGAGCCTTAACAGCTGTCCCGCTTACACAATGACGAGGCGATCGTCACCTCTTCCCACTCTTCATCATGAATTCTTGCCAGCAATGCCTGCGCCGCGCGCGTGCCAATTTCTTTATGAGGAATAGCAATGGTGGTCAGCGGTGGCTGACAGACTTTGCTCACGTCGGCATTGCCAAAACCGACGACCGCCAGACTGTCCGGCACCTTGATACGCCTGCGCTGGCATTCATACAGCGCACCGCATGCGAGATCGTCGGAAACGCACACCAGCGCGTCGATCTCAGGCCACGCCAGCAGAAACTCCGGCAACTGCTGAGCACCGGTAGAGAAGCTCGCGGGCTCGGCGGCGTTGATCACCCGATGCGGGGACATATGCGCTTTCAGCATCGCTTTGCGCCATCCCTGCAAATGTTGCTGGAAAATCCACTGCTCCTGATTGGCGCACAGCATGCCGATGTTCTGGTATCCCTTTGCGACCACGGTCTGCGTGAGCTGAAACATCGCTTCGACATAATCAATGCCGATGTTCATATCAATGGGAGAATCGGTCAGAGCACCGATTTCCAGAACCGGAATCGTCAGATTGTCCAGCCACTGCCGCACGTTAGCGGAGTGCTCGACGGAGAGCAAAATCGCCGCGGCCAAATTGTATGACAGCAGCGTTTCCAGCAGCTTTTCTTCGCGCTCAATACGGTGCTGGGATTCAGCCAGCATTATCTGATAACCGGCGGGTTGCAGCACTTTTTGCAGGCCAGCGAACATCTCAGCACAGCCCGGTTCTGAGAGGCTCGGTACGATCATTGCGATGGTATAAGAAGAGGCGGAGGCCAGTGAACTGGCTGCCTGGTTGGGTAAATAACCCAACTGGCTGACAGCTTCTTCGATCTTTTCACGCAGCTTATCGGAGACTTGTTCAGGCGTGCGCAATGCGCGGGAGACGGTCATGCTACCCACGCCCGCCAACTGCGCCACATCAGCCAGCGTTACCCTCCCGGTACTGCGTCTTTTCTTATTAATGGACATTCACAATCCTGACTCCTATACCCGCAGGTATAGCGAAAAAAGCAAGCCGCAGCAGGGTGATACCCGAAGGTTCTGCGGCAGAATTGGGTAAATTATCGGTGATTTCCCGACAAAGTATACCGTTATTTGTGCGAACTGCTGTCAGGCGATACCGGAAGGTGACTATTTTTGATAGCGCTATCACAGTTCCCAATGATAGAAGTTTGGTAGCGCTATCTTTGTGAGATGTATCACAGATGTTAACGCTACCGGTGAGTAGAGTCAGGGCGTTGGTGTGGTCTCGGAGAATTCGGCACGCCAGCTCTTAAAAATAAACCGGAGCCCTACCTATGCTGAATGATTGGCTGACGTCTGACAGGATTCAGATCAGAACAGATATCACGGACTGGCGGCAGGCAGTGGAAGTCAGCGCTGAACCACTGTTGAAAGATGGCACTATCACGCCTGACTACCTGACGGCGATTTTTGCCCAGAGGGAAAAGTTGGGCCCATACTTCGTTCTGGCCCCGGGGATTGCGATGCCACATGCCCGGCCGGAAGAGGGCGCGAAAGGATTAGGACTGTCGCTGCTCACGTTGCCACACGGCGTGAAATTTAATTCCGAAGATAATGACCCGGTGTATACGGTGGTGATGTTATCGGCACCGGATAAACACAGTCATATCGAGTTAATTTCTGAACTGGCGGAGTTATTCTCCAGCGATGAAGAGATGCAGAAAATACATCAGGCAGCAGATATTAAAACCATTCAGGATGTCATCGCGAAATTCTGACCCTGAGCTCATCATTAATGGAATGACGTTAATTCATCACGGAAGTAGTGACCAGTAATGACATCAGAAAAAATTCTGATGCGTGAACCTACAAACTTTTAAAAACACAGGTGAATAAAATGAAAATCATGGCAATTTGCGGTTCCGGTTTAGGCAGCAGCTTTATGGTCGAAATGAACATTAAAAAAGTGCTGAAAAAATTAAATATTCAGGCTGACGTTGAGCACTCTGATTTGTCTTCGGCCATTCCCGGCGAGGCCGATCTGTTCGTGATGGCGAAGGACATTGCCGCCAGCGCTAACATCCCGGAAAGTCAGCTGGTTGTCATTACCAATATTGTGGATATTAACGAGCTGGAAGCTAAATTAGTGGCACATTTTGAAAAGCATCCGGTGTCCTGACGGTCACTAAACCCTACATATAAAACTAATAAAGTATGAGGTGGATATGTTTATCCAGGAAACGCTCAAGTTTGTGGTTGATATATTAAAAGTTCCGGCTGTTCTGGTAGGGCTCATCGCATTAATCGGCCTGGTCGCACAAAAGAAAAACTTTTCTGATGTGGTAAAAGGTACGGTAAAAACAATTCTGGGTTTTCTTGTTTTAGCAGGCGGTGCGACGGTATTAGTCGGCTCTTTAAATCCGTTAGGCGGAATGTTCGAGCACGCCTTTAATATTCAGGGCATTATTCCGAATAACGAAGCGATTGTTTCTATCGCGATGGAAAAATTCGGTGCACCCACCGCATTAATTATGGCCTTCGGTATGGTCGCGAACCTTATCGTGGCACGTTTCACCCGCCTCAAATACGTTTTCCTGACAGGGCACCACACGTTCTACATGGCCTGTATGATCAGCGTCATTCTGACGGTAGCCGGTTTTGAGGGCGTGGCGCTGGTCTTCACCGGTTCCCTGACACTCGGCCTTATCATGGCGTTCTTCCCGGCACTGGCGCAGCGTTATATGCGTAAAATTACCGGCAATGATGACATCGCTTTCGGCCATTTCGGCACCATCGGCTATGTGCTTTCCGGCTGGATAGGCAGTAAGGTCGGTAAAGGGTCACGCTCTACCGAAGAGATGAATCTGCCGAAAAACCTCAGCTTCCTGCGCGACAGCTCGATCTCCATCTCACTCACCATGATCATCATTTATCTGATCATGGCGGTGTTTGCCGGGCAGATTTTCGTCGAATCCACCTACAGCGCAGGCCAGAACTATCTGGTGTACTCCATCATAATGGCAATTACGTTTGCGGCCGGTGTATTCATCATCCTGCAAGGTGTGCGCCTGATTCTGGCTGAAATCGTTCCTGCATTCGTCGGCTTCTCCGAGCGACTGGTGCCGAATGCGCGTCCTGCACTGGACTGCCCTGTGGTGTATCCGTATGCGCCGAACGCAGTGCTGATCGGCTTCCTGTTTAGCTTCCTCGGCGGTCTGGTCGGGCTGTTCCTGCTGGGGCAGATGCACATGGTGCTGATCCTGCCGGGCGTGGTACCGCACTTCTTCACCGGCGCAACGGCGGGTGTGTTCGGTAATGCCACCGGCGGACGTCGCGGCGCGATGTTCGGTGCTTTTGCAAACGGTGTGCTGATCACCTTCCTGCCGGTTCTGTTGCTGCCGGTGCTCGGTGCCCTGGGCTTTGCCAACGCCACGTTCTCTGACGCGGACTTCGGTGTCATCGGTATCCTGCTGGGCAATCTGGCTCGCTTCATGTCGAAAGAAGCCATTATGGCGCTGATTGTCGGGATCTTTGCCGTTCTCGTCGCTTACAACTATCTCGGTAAAAAACCTGCTGCGGCGAAAGCAGTCAGCGAAGAGTAATTCATTCACTCATTACGTCTCTTATCACCATCCGGGAAACACCATTCAGACCTGTCAGCAATGACAGGTCTGGATAAGTGCTCACTAAAATAAGGACCCAACAAGATGAAAGATGTCCACGAGGTTCGTGATCTGGCCCGTCATATCCGCATCGAGACGCTGAAAATGCTGACCGGTCTGGGGTTCGGGCATTATGGCGGCAGTATGTCAGTGGTGGAAACGCTGGCGGTGTTATACGGCGATGTCATGCGCATTGACCCGAAAAAACCTGACTGGCAGGAGCGCGATTATTTTGTGCTCTCCAAAGGCCATGCCGGTCCGGCGCTGTATGCCACGCTGGCGCTGAAAGGGTATTTTCCGGTCAGCGAACTGAAAACGCTGAACGAAAATGGCACCAAATTGCCAAGCCATCCCGATCGCCTTCGCACCATTGGCGTCGATGCCACCACCGGTTCGCTCGGGCAGGGCGTGTCTATCGCCGCCGGTATGGCGCTCTCACATAAGCTGGCAGGTCGTACTAACCGCGTGTTCTGCATTCTCGGCGACGGCGAACTGAACGAGGGCCAGTGCTGGGAAGCCTTCCAGTTTATCGCGCACCACAATCTGCATAACCTCACGCTGTTTATCGATTACAACAAACAGCAGCTCGACGGCACGCTGGATGAAGTGATCAGGCCTTTCGACCTGGCCGGTAAATTCAGTGCCTTTGGGTTTGATGTGCAGACGATCAAAGGCGACGATGTGGTCGCAATCAGCGATGCGGTCACCCCGGTACGTCAGGGCGAGCAGCGCCCGCTGTTAGTAATCCTCGACAGTATTAAAGGGCAGGGCGTGACCTATCTCGAGCAACTGGCGAATTCCCACCATTTGCGCTTAACGCCGGATGTGAAACTGGAAATCGAAAACGCGATCGCTGAGCTGGAGGCCGCCCATGTTTGAAGTCTCTCTGGAATTACAAAAAGACGCCGTGGAAATGCGTAAAGTCTACGCTAACACCGTGCGTGAAAAGATTGTTGAGAACACGCCGATCATCGCGCTGGAAGCGGATCTGATGAGCTCAATGGCGATGGATGGCGTGCATAAAGACCATCCTTCCCATGTCATTAACTGCGGCATCATGGAAGCCAATGTGATCGGCGTGGCTGCCGGGTTATCTCTCACCGGCCGCGTGCCTTTTGTGCATACCTTTACCGCTTTTGCCAGCCGCCGCTGCTTTGATCAGTTGTTTATGTCGCTGGATTACCAAAAGAATAACGTCAAAATTATTGCATCCGACGCTGGCGTCAGCGCCTGTCACAACGGCGGTACGCATATGTCTTTCGAGGATATGGGCATCGTGCGCGGGCTGGCGAACTCGGTAGTGATGGAAGTGACCGACGCGGTGATGTTCCGCGATATTCTGTTGCAGCTAATGGATCTGAAAGGATTCTACTGGGTGCGGACAATACGTAAACAAGCGACACAGGTTTATCAGGAAGGTTCGACCTTCACCATCGGCAAAGCGAATGTGCTGCGTGACGGTACCGACGTGACGCTGATTGCCAACGGCATCATGGTGGCTGAAGCGCTGAAAGCGGCAGAAATGCTGGAGCGCGAGGGTGTGAGTGCGGCGGTGATCGACATGTTTACGCTTAAACCGATCGATAAAGATATCATCCTTAAATACGCCGCCAAAACGGGCAAAATCGTCACCTGCGAAAACCACAGTATTCATAACGGGCTTGGTTCGGCAGTGGCGGAAGTGCTGGTAGAAAACCATCCGGTGCCGATGCGTCGCGTGGGCGTGAAAGAGCGTTATGGTCAGGTCGGCACGCAGGAATTTTTACAGCAGGAATACGGGCTGACCGCCGAACACATTCTCGAGTCGGCAAAACAGTTGCTGTGAACGAGAAGTGTGGAAAGCAGAAAATAAAAACGCCGACGTGATGTCGGCGTTTTGCTGTCTTGCATACTGCTATTCGGACGTAAAATAATTCAGGGAATTATTTTGCTGCCTCTTCTGCCTGAGCAGACTGAATCGCAGTCAGTGCCACGGTGTAGACGATATCGTCTACCAGTGCGCCACGAGACAGGTCGTTAACCGGTTTGCGCATACCTTGCAGCATCGGCCCGATAGAGACCAGATCCGCAGAACGCTGTACCGCTTTGTAGGTGGTGTTACCGGTGTTCAGATCCGGGAAGATGAACACAGTCGCCTGACCTGCCACCGGTGAGTTCGGTGCTTTGGACAGAGCAACGTCAGCCATGATCGCGGCATCGTATTGCAGAGGACCATCGATGATCAGGTCAGGACGTTTTTCCTGCGCCAGACGGGTCGCTTCACGCACTTTTTCAACGTCGCTGCCCGCGCCTGAATTACCAGTGGAGTAGGAAATCATCGCCACGCGCGGTTCGATACCGAATGCTGCAGCGGAATCCGCAGACTGGATCGCGATTTCAGACAGCTGTTCAGCCGTTGGATCCGGATTGATCGCGCAGTCGCCGTAAACCAGAACCTGGTCAGGCAGCAGCATGAAGAACACTGAAGACACCAGGGAGCTGCCCGGTGCGGTTTTGATCAGCTGCAACGGTGGGCGGATGGTGTTAGCGGTGGTGTGAACAGCACCGGAAACCAGACCGTCAACTTTGCCTTGTTCCAGCATCAGAGTACCGAGAACCACGTTATCTTCCAGCTGTTCGCGCGCAACCACTTCGGTCATGCCTTTGCTTTTACGCAGCTCAACCAGACGTGCCACATACTCTTCGCGCACGGCAACCGGGTCGATGATTTCGATGCCTGCACCCAGAGTCACGCCCTGAGCCGCTGCAACGCGTTTGATCTCATCCGGATTACCCAGCAATACGCATTCTGCGATACCACGTTCAGCGCAAAGTGCTGCCGCTTTCACGGTACGCGGCTCGTCGCCTTCCGGCAGGACGATACGTTTACCGGCTTTACGCGCCAGTTCGGTCAGCTGATAACGGAACGCTGGCGGAGACAGACGACGTGAACGCTCGGAGTGCGCGCTCAGGGAGTCGATCCAGTCTGCGTTGATGTGAGAAGCCACGTACTGTTGCAGTTTCTCAACGCGCTGATGGTCGTCCGCAGGGACTTCCAGATTGAAGCTTTGCAGGCTCAGGGAGGTCTGCCAGGTGTTGGTATCTACCATAAATACAGGCAGGCCAGTCTGGAAAGCACGTTCGCAGAGGCTGTTAATACGTTCGTCGATTTCGTAGCCACCGGTCAGCAGGATAGCGCCGATTTCTACGCCATTCATTGCCGCCAGACAGGCTGAAACCAGCACGTCTGGACGGTCAGCGGAGGTCACCAGCAGTGAACCTGGACGGAAGTGTTCCAGCATGTGCGGAATGCTACGCGCGCAGAAGGTCACGGATTTCACGCGGCGGGTTTGCACGTCGCCTTCGTTGATGATGCGGGCATTCAGGTGCTTCGCCATGTCGATTGCGCGGGTGGCAATCAGCTCGAAGCTCCATGGAATGCAGCCCAGCACTGGCAGCGGGCTGTTAGCGAACAGCTGAGTCGGATCGATATTCGCCACGCTGGCTTTGTTGGAATCATCGAAGATTTCAGAAAGGTCCGGACGTGTGCGGCCCTGATCGTCAACCGGTGCGTTCAGTTTGTTGATGATAACGCCGGTGATATTGGTGTTTTTGCTGCCGCCGAAGCTGGAACGGGCCAGTTCGATTCGTTCTTTCAGCTGCGCCGGAGAATCGTTGCCCAGCGCCAGAACGAAGACGATTTCTGCGTTCAGGGTTTTAGCAATTTCGTAGTTCAGCGCGTTAGCAAACTGGTGTTTACGCGTTGGAACCAGACCTTCCACCAGCACCACTTCTGCGTCTTTGGTGTTTTCGTGATAACGCGCGATGATTTCTTCCATCAGCACGTCTTGCTGGTTTGAACTCAACAGCGCTTCAACGTGGCTCATTTTCAGCGGTTCAGCTGCGGTCACGGAAGAGTTGGCGCGAATGATGGTAGTGGTTTGATCAGGTGCATCGCCGCCGGCACGTGGCTGTGCGATCGGTTTGAAGATGCTCAGGCTGACGCCTTTTTGTTCCATTGCACGGATCACGCCGAGGCTGACGCTGGTCAGACCAACGCTGGTGCCTGTGGGGATCAACATAATTGTACGGGACACGGCTAAACCTCTTTAACGGTTGCCAGGCAGAGACGGTCGCAGGTTTGTGCAGAGGAGATAATGATCAGCATGAGCGCGATGATTATCCTGCGCGGTGCGTCCAAACGGGCGGCGTTTGCCTTGAGTTAAAAAATCACTGCCAGCGATCGCTGGCAGTGTTGAATCGAATTATGCAGTCAGACGCGCGGCGTCTTGCGCAATCACCAGCTCTTCATTGGTTGGGATAACCAAAGCGGTGCGGGTGCCTTCTTTGTTGATGGCACCGGATTTGCCGAAGCGCGCTGCAAGGTTGCGTTCGTGGTCAACTTCAAAGCCTAACAGACCCAGTTTGGCCAGAGACAGTTCACGCACCATGGCTGCGTTTTCGCCGATACCACCGGTGAAGACTACTGCGTCCAGACGACCTTCCATCAGGGAAGTATAGCTACCGATGTATTTCGCCAGACGGTGGCAGAATACGTCCATTGCACGTTTGGCATCAGGTTTGGTGGTGTAGTTGTC
This sequence comes from Rahnella sp. 1L-D-7-B-C2, assembly GCF_057290995.1. NCBI lineage: Bacteria > Pseudomonadati > Pseudomonadota > Gammaproteobacteria > Enterobacterales > Yersiniaceae > Rahnella > Rahnella sp. 1L-D-7-B-C2. The sequence continues at coordinate 78,305 of NZ_JBXAVQ010000005.1, forward strand.
TTCAACGTAACGACAGTCGCTGGTGACTTCGGTCAGGCCCAACAGACCAGATTCTTTAGTCAGCATTTTGTTGATTTGATCAACGCTCATGCCCAGAGAGTCATGCAGGTGGAAAATGATCGCCGGGTCGATGTCACCGCTACGGGTGCCCATCACCAGACCTTCCAGCGGGGTCAGACCCATGGAAGTATCGACGCATTTACCGTTACGGATTGCACTGACGGAACCGCCGTTACCCAGGTGGCAAGTGATCAGGTTCACTTCTTCCACTGGTTTGTTCAGCATTTTCGCGGCTTCCTGCGTCACATAGAAGTGGCTGGTGCCGTGGGCGCCATAACGACGGACGTGGTGATCGCGGTACAGGCTGTACGGGAGAGCGTACAGGTAAGATTCTTCTGGCATGGTCTGATGGAAAGCGGTGTCGAAAACGGCAACGTTTTTGTCAGCCAGTTTAGGGAAAGATTTCAGCGCTTCGTCGATACCAATCAGGTGAGCCGGGTTGTGCAGCGGTGCAAACGGGATAGATTCTTTGATGCCTTCGATAACCGCATCGTTGATCAGCATGGACTTGGTCAGCTTTTCGCCGCCATGAACGATACGGTGGCCGATCGCAACCAGCTCTGCGGACAGCTCAGGTTTTTTGCTCAGGATGTTGTTAACGATGAATTTCAGCGCTTCGCTGTGTGCGGCACCGGCACCCAACGCGGCTTCTTCTTTGCCACCGTCCATTTTCCACTTAATGCGCGCTTCCGGCAGGTGGAAACATTCGGCTAAACCTGAAATGTGCTCTTCGCCGTTCACAGCATCAATAATTGCGAACTTAAGGGAAGAACTACCACAGTTAAGAACCAGTACAAGCTTACTCGACATGGAAGTACCTATTTATTGTTGGTGCTGTTTAAGGAAAAAAACAATACACGTGGTTAATAAATCGTCAGTCTGACATCAAGCGTAGCGCATAATGGCGGTGACAATTATGATTAACATCATGCCAGAGAGCCAAAACAGGCATGATAATGAAAAAGCTAAAGAATCGCAGGACGCTGGTTTTATCTGTGCGCGTAAATTGCCGAAAAGAACAGGCGGAGTGCACAAAATGTCTCTGTTTTACGTCTTTAGAATGTTATCTGTTAGTGAAAACCCTAACAAAAAATACAATTAGTAATTACAAAACACCTCAGCCCGAGGCACTATGCTTAATGATGAGGGTGTAAATGCTGCGACAGGATACCGGCACGTTTCAGCAAAAACAAAATATATTTTATCGTGGTAAACTCCAGTTTGTGTTTTACAAATATTTTTTAATTATTACACGTGAAGTTGAGGTGCAATTATGACGAGTAAGCCAACAGGCTCTGTAAGCTGGTTCCAGGTGTTCCAGCGTGGGCAGCATTATATGAAAACATGGCCGTCTGATAAGCGCCTGGCTCCGGTGTTTCCGGAAAACCGGATCTCCACAGCGACCCGTTTTGCAGTGCGCTTTATGCCACCGGTCGCGATCTTCACGCTGACCTGGCAGATAGCACTCGGCGGCCAGCTCGGCCCTGCCGTCGCCACGGCGATATTTGCCTGTAGTTTGCCGATGCAAGGACTGTGGTGGCTCGGCCGCCGTTCACTGACGCCGTTACCGCCAACATTGCTGAGCTGGTTCCACGATGTTCGCAACAAACTCGCCGAAGCCGGTCAGGCCCTCGCACCAGTGGAAGGCACGCCGACCTATCAGGCCCTCGCTGACGTTCTCAAACGTGCCTTCAAACAGCTCGATAAAACCTTCCTCGACGATCTGTAAGCCCGTTTTTCCTCGCTTACGGCGTCAGTTTCATGATTGTTAAGCTTCACTGCATTGCATATTGACCGGAGGGAAGTCTCCTCCGGTGATTATTTCACATGAGATCCAGACCCAAATCAAAGAATGGTGTGCTTGCGATTTCGCAGAAGTTTGCGCTATGCCATGCTTTGCTCATTATGCAGACATGAGGATTTTCACGATGGAAATGACTAACGCACAACGCCTGATCTTGTCGAATCAATACAAAATGATGACCATGTTGGATCCCGATAACGCGGAACGCTATCGCCGTTTGCAAACGGTGATCGAGCGCGGTTTCGGCTTGCAAATGCGTGAGCTTGACAGGGACTTCGGTGAACTGCCGGAAGAAACCTGCCGCACAGTGATTAACATTATGGAAATGCACCATGCAATGCAGGTGTCGTGGACCAATCTGAAAGACACACAAGGTCTGGATCGCCGCCGTATCGATTTTCTCGGCTTCGACGCAGCAACGGAATCCCGCTTTTTAAGCTATGTCCGCTTTATGGTGAACACTGAAGGACGTTACACTGACTTCGACGCTGGCACGCACGGGTTTAACTCGCAGACCAAAATGTGGGATAAATACCAGCGTATGTTGGCGGTCTGGCAATCGTGCCCGCGTCAGTATCATCTGAGCGCCGTCGAGATAGCGCAAATTATTAATGCCTGATTTGAATTAACTAAAGAGGAATTGCCTGTGGAGTGTAAAGGTTTCTTGTTCGACCTTGATGGAACGTTAGTGGATTCATTACCGGCAGTTGAGCGTGCATGGGTTAACTGGGCGCTCAGCTGGGGAGTCAGCCCGCAGGACGTTCTGGCCTTTATTCACGGCAAACAGGCGATCACCTCTTTACGTCACTTCATGGCTGGTGAAAGTGAAGAGAAGATTCAGCAAGAGTTTCTGAAGCTGGAAAAAATCGAAGCCACCGACACCGAAGGCGTCTGCGCGCTGCCGGGCGCACATTTATTGTTAAGCGAACTCAATCGCCAGAATATTCCGTGGGCGATTGTGACATCAGGCTCAATGCCGGTTGCCAGTGCACGCCATGCCGCGGCGCACTTGCCCGCGCCGGAAGTGTTCATTACCGCCGAGCAGGTTAAACACGGCAAACCTCAGCCAGACGCCTATTTACTTGGCGCAGAACGTTTAGGTTTGGCACCGCAAGATTGCGTCGTGGTGGAAGATGCCGCGGCGGGCGTCATGGCCGGTCTGGCGGCAGGCTGCAAAGTGATTGCGGTAAATGCACCCGACGATACGCCGGGGATCGAGAATGTCGATTTCGAACTGACCACCCTGGAAGCTCTTCTGGTGAACATTACAGAGCAGGGCGTCACAGTTAGCCTGCGTTAATTCATATTGTTGATTAAAAGTACACATTCATTGACCTGAACCTCGCTCCGGCGAGGTTTTTTTATGCCATGCTAAAACCCATTTTCAGTTTTCCATCTCAACGCAAAAGGAGTTTGTTTTGACCGGTGAATTAATCTGGGTTGTGGTACTGCTGCTGATTGCGATGGTGCTGTTCGCGCGCAATACGCTGCGTATGGACATCGTCGCTTTGCTGGTCATTATTGCCTTTGTGCTGAGCGGTACGCTGACTCTTAACGAAGCGCTGGCCGGATTTAGCGATCCGAACGTGATTTTGATCGCTGCTTTGTTTGTCGTCGGTCACGGGCTGGTGCGAACTGGCGTGGCGTATCAGGTGGGTGACTGGCTGATGAGGGTCGCCGGTCACAGCGAAATCCGGATGCTGATTTTGCTGATGCTGACTGTCGCCGGACTGGGGGCATTTATGAGTTCCACCGGCGTGGTAGCAATATTTATTCCGGTGGTGATCAGCGTTTCTGCTCGCATGAAAACCTCACCGGCGCGGCTGATGATGCCGCTGAGTTTTGCCGGGCTCATCAGCGGCATGATGACGCTGGTCGCCACGCCGCCAAATATGGTGGTGAACAGCGAGCTGTTGCGGGAAGGATTTGACGGTTTTGGCTTCTTTGGCGTCACGCCGGTGGGGCTTGTGGTGCTTATCATGGGGATCGGATATATGCTGATCGCCCGTCGCTGGTTGTCTGCTGAAGAGGCCTCGCAGGATAAACAGCGCTGGAAGCGCCGCACTTTTCGCGATCTGATCCGCGATTATCAGCTCAACGGACGCGCGCGCAGGATGACCATCCGTCCCGGCTCACCGCTGGTGGGGCGCACGCTGGACGATGTACATCTGCGTTCGCGCTATGGCGCCAACGTGGTGGGGATCGAGCGCTGGCGCAAGTTCCGCCGCGTGATGGTCAGCGCTACCGGTAACACTCAATTGTGCGCCCGCGACGTGCTCCTGCTTGATATGACTGACCCTGAAATTTCCGTCAGACAAATGTGCACCGATGAAATGCTGGAACCCCTGGTGCTGCGCGGCGAATATTTCTCCGAGCAGTCCCGCGACGTCGGGATGGCGGAAGTGTCGCTGATTCCTGATTCTGAGTTGTTGGGCAAAACATTGCGCGATGTGGCCTTTCGCTCCACGTACGGCCTTAACGTGGTGGGCATCCGCCGTCAGGGCGAAGCGCTGCCGGGCAAGCTGGTCGATGAGGAATTGCAGCTCGGCGACATGTTACTGGTCATTGGCGACTGGAAACTGATCCGTCAGCTTCAGCAGCAGATGCATGATTTCATTTTGCTTAGCCTGCCTGCTGAAGTGGATGATGTTGCCCCCGCGCTCAGCCAGGCACCTCACGCGCTATTCTGTCTGGCCCTGATGGTCGCCCTGATGTTAACCGACGACGTGCCAAATGCCATTGCGGCGATCATCGCCTGTCTGCTGATGGGCAAATTTCGCTGTATCACAATGGAAGGTGCGTATCGGGCCATTCACTGGCCGAGTCTGCTGCTGATCGTCGGGATGATGCCGTTTGCACTGGCGCTGCAAAAAACCGGCGGTGTGGCGCTGATTGTCGAAGGTCTGATGCAGGTAAGCGGCGGTTATGGACCGTACATGATGCTGCTGAGTTTGTTTATCCTTTGCGCCACCATCGGGCTGTTTATTTCCAATACAGCGACGGCGGTACTGATGGCACCGATCGCTATCGCGGCGGCGCATCAGATGGGCGTATCGCCATATCCGTTCACGATGATTATCGCTATTGCGGCCTCGGCGGCATTTATGACGCCGGTGTCATCCCCGGTGAATACACTGGTGATGACACCGGGGAATTACCGTTTTGGCGATTTCATGCGGATCGGGGTGCCTTTCACGCTGCTGGTGATGGCCGTCAGCGTGTTTCTGGTACCGGTGCTCTATCCGTTTTGATTAATGGCCGTGTTGAAAGTCAATTGCACGGTCTGTCAATGCAGTCAGAGCGATTCGTCGAGGCTTATTTCATCCAGAGAAAGGCTGAAGCTCGGTACGAAGATTTCCATGAAGTAGTCCATCTCCGGGCTTTTACGATCGGCCAGCGTTTTTTCCAGACGCGCCTTGGCCAGCGTGAATTCGTTGTTACCCGCTGACAACTCTTCCAGACATTTCAGATAGGCGCACAGGGCATCCGCCTGTTTCACAGTCAGCTTTTCATCATCGCTGTAATAATGCTCGTCGATCAGCGGACGGAAATCTTCCTGCAATTCTTGCGGCAGCATTTCAATCAGCTTTTGCTGAGCAATCTTTTCTATCTTTTTGTATTCATGCGCGATTTGCGGATTGTAATACTTGATAGGTGTCGGCATGTCGCCGGTCAGCACTTCGCTGGCATCGTGATACATAGCGAGCAGGGCGACGCGTTCGACGTTCAGATTGCCATCAAATTTGCGGTTTTTAATCACGGCCAGTGCGTGAGCCACGAAGGCGACCTGCAAGCTATGCTCGGAGACGTTTTCGGTGCGTACATTACGCATCAGCGGCCAGCGGCTAATCAGTTTCAGGCGGGAAAGGTGGGCGAAGAAATGGCTCTGATTCATAGCACTCTCATTAATAACGGCAAATGAGTGTCCATTGTGAGGAGTGTGACGGCAATCGGCAAGTGCTGTCAGAAAGATAAAGCAGGGCGCAGAATTCTGCGCCCGAGGGGATTACTGGCGGTAGGTTTCGAGGAACCGGCCAAGTTTATTAATTGCCATTTCCAGCTCATCGACGCGCGGCAGCGTTACGATCCGGACGTGGTCCGGATACGGCCAGTTGAACGCCGAGCCCTGAACCAGCAGGACTTTTTGCTGCAATAGCAAATCCAGCACCAGCTTTTGATCGTCATGAATGTTAAAACGTTTGGCGTCGATACGAGGGAACATATACAGCGCGCCTTTCGGTTTCACGCAATAGACGCCGGGGATTTGGTTGATCAGTTCCCACGCGCGGTCACGCTGTTCCACCAGACGACCGCCTGGCTGAATGAATTCATTAATGCTCTGATAACCGCCCAGCGCTGTCTGAATCGCGTGCTGCATCGGCACGTTGGCGCAAAGGCGCATGGAGGCCAGCATTTCCAGCCCTTCAATGTAGCCCTTGGCATGTTTCTTCGGCCCGTTCAGGACCATCCAGCCCTGACGGAAACCGGCGACGCGGTAGGTTTTCGACAGCCCGTTAAACGTGACGGTCAGTAAATCCGGTGCCAGTGATGCAATAGAAATGTGCTGGGCTTCGTCGTACAGGATCTTGTCGTAGATTTCGTCGGCGAAAATGATCAGGTTGTGTTCGCGGGCGATATCCACGATTTGCATCAGCAGTTCTCTGCTGTATACCGCACCGGTCGGGTTATTCGGGTTGATTATCACAATACCGCGGGTGCGCGGAGTGATTTTATCGCGAATATCGGCGATGTCAGGGAACCAGTCAGCCCCTTCATCACACAAATAGTGCACCGCATTACCGCCGGAGAGAGAAACCGCCGCAGTCCATAACGGGTAATCGGGAGCAGGTACCAGCATTTCGTCGCCGGTATTAAGCAGCGCCTGCATCGACTGAACGATCAGTTCCGAAACGCCGTTACCGATGTAAATATCTTCCACCGTCATGTCACGCATGTCGCGCGCCTGATAGTGCTGCATGATGGCTTTACGTGCGGAGAACAGGCCTTTGGAGTCACAGTACCCTTGCGCGGTCGGCAGGTTGCGGATGACGTCTACCAGAATTTCATCAGGTGCATCAAAACCAAACGGCGCGGGATTGCCGATGTTCAGTTTGAGGACTTTGTTACCTTCTTCTTCAAGACGTTTTGCTTCTTTGAGTACCGGGCCGCGAATGTCATAGCAGACGTTGTCCAGTTTGCGGGATTTTTCAATCGGGGACATGTAAATGTGAGCCTTTTGCAGTAAAGCCTGTTCTTCCCTGGCGCACAGCGCCGTAGAACAGTGCGAAGCGGCCAATTTACTCTCCAGACTCGGGCATGAGAAGGGCTGGGTACCGTTTTGGTGTAAAACAGTAGTAAAAGCGTGGGTGTTGGGGCTTTATGTCTAGCCCGGGGTTGTGAATTGGTTTTTTAATTCGATGGCTGCAAGTTTTTTGGTTTTAAATTCTACCAATGCCTGATTTTTAATCTAAAAATTCCCTATTTTAACTGCCTGACAGGTGTATATCTGACACGAGCCTGTAGATAAATCGAATAGTACATCACCAAAACTTACCAAACCTCGATAAATTCTGAAAAAAAACGCCCTGATTTCGAGATTCAGGCACAAGTCAAGAAGACGGATTTGTTTTATTTATCTAATGATTATTAATAACTGCTGGATGAATGATCATAAGATAAGCCTTTCATCGTAGATATTTTGTCAGGATTTATAAATGCGTTTTTTACATATATTTAATCAATTGGCTATAAAGAATTTTGGTGAAATGTAGAAAAATCTTAATGCCAGTTAAACTGATTTCATACAAAGGATAATGGATATCCTCGTGAGTTAATGAATTTGTTGAACTATATTTTAATGTCTCGCATGTGAATAATTAATGTTGCTTATGATTCTGGGTGGGGCGATGTCGCTCAATCGCAGGCGGCAGCAGGGAAATTGTATGAAAAGATGTCGGTTAAATAGTCAAAATGGTCTATTCTTTTTTTATTAAGCTTATCTAATCATTTACCCTTTGTGTGGAATTTCTGCGTCTGCATTTAAGGGGTTGAAAACCGCTTTGATGAATACTTTCATGCACAAATCTTTCTCGATCTCGCTTATCAAATGAGTGAGTGTCTGTCATATCTGGTATTCTGCTTATCGCGGGTACTTTGACGCATCAATCATCTGGGTAGCTTGTTATTAGATTCTATATAGCGAAGAAAAACTATGACAAATGCAAATCGTCCAATCCTCAATCTCGACCTTGACCTGTTGAGGACATTTGTAGCTGTAGCGGATTTAAATACGTTCGCAGCAGCAGCAGCTGCCGTGTGTCGTACTCAGTCGGCGGTCAGTCAACAAATGCAACGTCTTGAACAACTCGTTGGAAAAGAACTGTTTGCCAGACATGGACGCAATAAATTATTAACTGAACATGGCATTCAGTTATTGGGGTATGCACGGAAAATTCTTCGTTTTAACGATGAAGCCTGCACCTCTTTGATGTACAGCAATGTCCAGGGCGGGATAACCATCGGTGCTTCCGATGATACTGCTGACACTATTTTGCCTTTCCTGCTCAGCCGCGTGACGTCTGTGTACCCAAAATTGTCTATCGACGTTCGGGTGAAACGTAGTCCGTTTATGTTATCCATGCTGGAAAGTGAAGAAATCGATCTGGCCATCACCACAATGACGGGCACCGACCATCCGCATATCGTACTGAGAACGTCACCGACGCTGTGGTACTGCTCGGCTGACTTTGCCTATCCTTCTGGCGACAGCGTGCCGCTGGTGGTGCTTGATGAGCCTAGTCCTTACCGTCAGATGGCAACGGAGTATCTTAATCAGGCGGGTATCCCTTGGCGTATTGCCTATGTGGCATCTACCTTATCAGCGATTCGCGCCGCCGTGCGTGCCGGGCTTGGCGTAACCGCAAGACCTATAGAAATGATGAGCCCTGAATTGCGTGTGTTGGGTGAGCAGGACGGCTTACCGCGTCTGCCGGATACGCAATACGTATTGTATAAAAATGCCCGTTGCACTAATGAACTGGCCATGGCCATTTTCAATGCGGTTGAGCAGGGGAATGATCCCTATTCTCTGAGCGCTTACGGCCCTCGTCCTGTTCTAGATGACGATCAGGAACTGGTGGCGGATTCCAAAAGTTAATAAATTTGGCCTGTTTTACTTTCCGCCCATTGTCGTAAAGGGCGGAGGTAAAGGCATCTACTCCTTTTGGATAGTAAAACCTCTCCTTTTAGGAGTTCTGTTTACTATTTCCTCTCAAAGTGCGTTTTTTACCTGTTACGCCACCTCATCCCACGTCGGGACTGTTTTTCTCATCAATGAGCACCTCACTAAATCACGTAAATATCGACGTTTTTTCACGTTAAGAAAAACGCATGATTTTTGCCGTAATTCGCTTGCCGTTTTCTGTAATTCAACAAAACTTGTTAAAAGCATGGCTTTTTTGCTGTCGAAATTGATAGAACTCTGACCTGGATCAAAAAAATAACCCTAATAAGAGAGTGGAAGCGCTGTCTATTCCTGCGACAATAGGAAAGTGAGAAAGATGTCATAACTCCCGTCACAGGCTCATGCTTTATCACGGTATTTAACTGACACGATTTAGCTTAAGTGTCGTCGCATGATATGTTAATTAAATGATAAGCATGTAAACTAATGTGGAGATACTTTTGTCAAAGTTGACAAAAGGTTATAGAAAAGGGTAAAAAGCCCACAACAAATCACTGGCTTAATGCCTTATTGAGCCGTGAACTGTGTGGTTATTAATCCTTCCCTTGAATCGATGTGGTACGCAAACTGCCGATCCCATAGAGCAGATGCCAGAGTGCCACTTTTGATGAGTAAGCAATGCGTATGTCAACAGCCACTGAAGTCATCGCTCAACACTGGGCGTTCGCCGTTTTTCTTGTCGTTGCCGTTGGGCTTTGTTGCCTGATGTTACTGGGCGCCGCGTTCCTTGGCGGGAGAGCCAGAGCACGCTACAAAAACACGCCTTTTGAATCAGGTATCGCCTCGGTGGGCACCGCCCGCCTGCGTCTTTCCGCTAAGTTCTACCTGGTCGCCATGTTTTTCGTCATTTTCGACGTTGAAGCCTTGTATCTGTACGCATGGTCAACGTCTATTCGCGAAAGCGGCTGGACCGGATTCGTAGAAGCCACCATTTTCATTTTGGTACTGCTGGCTGGTTTGTTTTATCTGGTGCGGATTGGCGCACTGGACTGGACACCAACACGTTCGAAAGGACCTGTTAAACCAAGCCCGGCGATTAATACCAACAGTCACCCTCAGTAAGTCATAGCGAGGCAATAAGATGGAATATACGCTCACCCGCGTAGACCCGGACGGTGAGAACGACCGTTATCCCCTGCAGAATCAGGAGGTCGTCGGCGATCCTCTTCAGGAGCAGGTTAAGCGCAGCGTTTTCATGGGAAACCTTCAAGAATCACTGCACGGCATGGTGAACTGGGGACGCAAAAACTCCCTCTGGCCTTACAACTTCGGCCTTTCCTGCTGCTATGTCGAAATGGTGACGTCATTCACTGCGGTGCATGACGTTGCGCGTTTTGGTGCGGAAGTTCTGCGTGCATCTCCGCGTCAGGCCGATTTCATGGTGGTGGCGGGTACCTGCTTCACCAAGATGGCCCCGGTGATCCAACGTTTGTATGACCAGATGCTCGAACCGAAATGGGTGATTTCGATGGGCGCCTGTGCGAACTCAGGCGGCATGTACGATATTTATTCCGTGGTGCAGGGCGTGGATAAGTTCCTGCCTGTCGATGTGTATATCCCGGGGTGCCCGCCGCGTCCTGAGGCTTACATGCAGGCACTATTGCTGCTGCAGGAATCTATCGGTAAAGAACGCCGCCCATTGTCATGGGTCGTCGGCGACCAGGGTGTTTACCGCGCGAATATGCAGTCTGAAAAAGAGCGTAAACGTGCTGAACGCATAGCCGTGACAAATCTGCGTTCGCCGGACGAGATTTAACACTGCGGTCTGAGAGTCAACCCTGAGGGGTGGTGAACCCCTTACGGCATAAATGACCATTTAGTGTGGTGAAAAAAAATATGACAGATTTGACGACGCAAAATACCGTCCTGCCAGCATGGCATACCCGTGATCATCTTGATGATCCGGTGATCGGCGAGTTGCGTAACCGTTTTGGGCCCGAGGCCTTTACTGTTCAGCCGACCCGCACCGGAATTCCCGTGGTGTGGTTCAAGCGTGAACAGATCCTGGAAGCGATTACCTTTTTACGAAAACAGCCAAAACCTTACGTCATGCTGTTCGACCTGCATGGCGTTGATGAGCGTTTACGTACCCACCGCGACGGTTTACCGGCCGCGGATTTTTCCGTTTTCTACCATCTGATCTCCGTTGAGCGTAACCGTGACATCATGCTCAAGGTGGCATTGGCTGAAAACGATCTCCACGTTCCGACCCTGACCAAAGTATTCCCGAATGCTAACTGGTACGAGCGCGAAACCTGGGAAATGTTTGGTATTACCTTCGATGGCCACCCGCACCTGACGCGCATCATGATGCCGCAGACGTGGGAAGGGCACCCGTTGCGTAAAGACTACCCGGCACGGGCCACCGAGTTCGATCCTTATGAGCTGACTAAGCAAAAAGAAGAACTCGAGATGGAAGCGCTGACCTTCAAGCCGGAAGACTGGGGTATGAAGCGCGGCACCGAAAACGAGGACTTCATGTTCCTCAACCTCGGACCTAACCACCCGTCTGCGCACGGTGCGTTCCGCATTATCCTGCAGCTTGATGGCGAAGAAATTGTCGACTGTGTACCGGACGTCGGTTACCACCACCGTGGTGCTGAAAAGATGGGCGAGCGCCAGTCATGGCACAGCTACATTCCGTACACTGACCGTATCGAATACCTCGGCGGTTGTGTTAACGAAATGCCTTACGTGCTGGCTGTCGAAAAACTGGCTGGTATCGTCGTGCCGGATCGCGTTAACACCATCCGCGTGATGCTGTCTGAACTTTTCCGTATCAACAGCCACCTGCTGTACATCTCGACGTTTATTCAGGACGTGGGCGCGATGACGCCAGTGTTCTTCGCCTTTACCGATCGTCAGAAAATTTACGATCTGGTGGAAGCGATCACCGGTTTCCGTATGCACCCGGCCTGGTTCCGTATTGGTGGCGTTGCACACGACCTGCCGAAAGGCTGGGATCGTCTGCTGCGTGAGTTCCTCGACTGGATGCCAGCCCGTTTGGACTCCTACGTCAAGGCTGCGCTGAAAAACACCATTCTGATTGGTCGTTCCAAAGGCGTAGCAGCATACAACGCCGATGATGCGCTGGCATGGGGCACCACCGGTGCTGGCCTGCGTGCGACCGGGATTGACTTTGACGTGCGCAAATGGCGTCCGTATTCAGGTTACGAAAACTTCGACTTTGAAGTACCGGTCGGCGATGGCGTCAGTGACTGCTATTCCCGCGTGATGCTGAAAGTGGAAGAACTTCGTCAGAGCCTACGCATTCTGGAACAGTGCTACAAAAACATGCCAGAAGGCCCGTTCAAGGCGGATCACCCGCTGACCACGCCGCCACCGAAAGAGCGTACGCTGCAACATATCGAAACTCTGATCACTCACTTCCTGCAAGTGTCGTGGGGTCCGATCATGCCTGCGCAAGAATCTTTCCAGATGGTTGAAGCGACCAAAGGGATCAACAGCTACTACCTGACCAGTGACGGCAGCACCATGAGCTACCGCACGCGCGTCCGTACGCCAAGCTTCCCGCATTTGCAGCAGATCCCGTCCGTAATCCGTGGCAGCCTGGTATCCGACCTGATCGTGTACCTGGGCAGTATCGATTTTGTAATGTCAGATGTGGACCGCTAACGATGACAGATATCAATAAAGATTCAGGCGTTCAGTACATCAACATCAGCGAGCCGGTGGTTACTCCGGTGTTTGAGCTGAGTGATGCCGAACGCGAAGCGATTGAACACGAGAAACATCACTACGAAGATGCCCGTGCGGCCTCTATCGAAGCGTTGAAGATCGTGCAAAAAGCGCGTGGCTGGGTGCCTGACGGCGCTATCTACGCGATCTCCGATGTTCTGGGCATTCCTGCAAGCGACGTAGAAGGTGTGGCAACGTTTTACAGCCAGATTTTCCGCCAGCCGGTGGGTCGCCATGTGATCCGTTACTGTGACAGCGTGGTGTGCCACATCACCGGTTATCAGGGGATCCAGGCCGCTCTGGAACAACAGTTGCACATCAAGCCGGGCGAAACGACTGAAGACGGACGTTTCACTCTGTTGCCGACCTGTTGCCTTGGCAACTGTGACAAAGGCCCGTCGATGATGATCGACGAGGACACGCACAGCCGCCTGACACCAGAAGCTATCGGCCAGCTACTGGAGCGCTATGTATGACAATCAACGGTTATACGCCAAGACACATTGAACGCACGCCGGAAATGCATCCGCTGACATGGCGTATGCGTGACGATGAGCAGCCGGTCTGGCTCGACGAATACCGCAGTAAAAACGGTTACGTCGGCGCAGAAAAGGCGCTCAAAAGCATGGCGCAGGACGAGATCGTCAATCTGGTAAAAGACGCAGGCCTGAAAGGGCGCGGCGGCGCAGGTTTCTCCACCGGTCTGAAGTGGAGCCTGATGCCAAAAGACGAAAGCATGAACATCCGCTATCTGCTTTGTAACGCCGATGAGATGGAACCCGGTACTTACAAAGACCGCATGCTGATGGAGCAAATGCCGCACCTGCTGGTGGAAGGCATGCTGATTTCCGCGTTCGCGCTGAAATCTTACCGTGGCTACATCTTCCTGCGTGGCGAATACATCGAAGCTGCTGTGAATCTGCGTCGCGCGATTGCAGAAGCCACGGAAGCAGGTCTGCTGGGTAAAAATATTCTCGGTACTGGTTTTGACTTCGAACTGATCGTCCATACCGGTGCGGGTCGTTATATCTGCGGTGAAGAAACTGCGCTGATCAACTCACTGGAAGGCCGCCGCGCTAACCCGCGTTCCAAACCACCGTTCCCGGCCTCTGCCGGTGCGTGGGGGAAACCGACCTGTGTGAACAACGTCGAAACCCTGTGCAACGTGCCTGCCATTCTGGAGCACGGCGTGGACTGGTACAAAGGCATGTCAGCGGGCAAAAGCGAAGATGCCGGTACAAAGCTGATGGGCTTCTCTGGCCGGGTGAAAAATCCGGGCGTTTGGGAACTGCCTTTCGGGACCACTGCACGTGAAATTCTTGAAGACTATGCCGGCGGTATGCGCGATGGCCTGAAATTCAAAGCCTGGCAACCGGGCGGCGCAGGGACAGACTTCCTGACCGCCGACCATCTGGATCTGCCAATGGATTTCGCCAGTATCGGCAAAGCCGGTAGTCGTCTCGGTACTGCGCTGGCGATGGCTGTCGATCATGAGATAGGCATGGTGCCGCTGGTACGTAACCTGGAAGAGTTCTTCGCCCGCGAATCTTGTGGCTGGTGTACGCCGTGCCGCGATGGTTTGCCGTGGAGTGTGAAGATCCTGCGCGCGCTGGAGCGTGGTGAAGGCCAGCCGGGAGATATCGAAACTCTCGAACAGCTTTGCCGCCAACTGGGTCCGGGCAAAACCTTCTGCGCACACGCGCCGGGTGCTGTGGAGCCATTGCAGAGTGCGATTAAATATTTCCGGGAAGAGTTCGAGGCGGGCATCGCCAAACAGCATTACAGCAACGCGCGGGCGATTGGCGGTATTCAGCCAAACAACCTGCTGAAACAGCGTTGGTAGTGAAGGCAACAAGCAGCGGACGTGAGCCCGCTGTGCGCGAAATCCCAAAACAAGGGACGCGCTGTCGATTGATAGACGCCAACCCGGCAAGAATTTTTGATTAACGCCCGCCGTCAGGTGGGCCACGTGGAAGCATGCTGACTATGGCTACGATTCATGTAGACGGCAAAGAATACGATGTAGATGGAGCGGACAACCTGTTGCAGGCTTGCCTCTCTCTTGGCCTCGATATTCCTTATTTTTGCTGGCATCCGGCGCTGGGAAGCGTCGGCGCTTGCCGCCAATGTGCGGTTAAGCAATACCAAAACGCGGAAGACACGCGCGGTCGTCTGGTGATGTCATGTATGACACCCGCGTCCGATGGCACCTTCATCTCCATCGACGACGGCGAAGCGAAAGAGTTTCGTGAGAGCGTTGTGGAATGGCTGATGACCAACCATCCGCATGACTGCCCGGTGTGTGAGGAAGGCGGTAACTGTCATCTGCAGGATATGACAGTGATGACCGGCCACAGTATGCGCCGTTATCGCTTCACTAAGCGCACCCATAACAACCAGGATCTCGGCCCGTTCATCTCTCACGAAATGAACCGCTGCATCGCCTGCTACCGTTGTGTCCGTTATTACAAGGATTACGCGGACGGCACCGATCTGGGTGTGTATGGCGCGCACGACAACGTCTACTTCGGTCGCCCGGAAGATGGCCCGCTGGAAAGCGAGTTCTCCGGTAATCTGGTAGAAGTCTGCCCTACCGGCGTGTTTACTGATAAGACCCACTCCGAACGCTATAACCGTAAATGGGACATGCAGTTTGCGCCAAGCATCTGTCAGCAATGTTCCGTTGGCTGTAACACCAGCCCGGGCGAGCGTTATGGCGAACTGCGTCGTATCGAAAATCGTTACAACGGTACCGTAAACCACTACTTCCTTTGCGACCGTGGTCGTTTCGGTTATGGCTACGTCAACCTGAAAGATCGTCCTAAGAAGCCATTGCAGCTGCGTGGCAACGACTGGATCGAACTGAACGCCGAACAGGCGATGCAGGGCGCGGCAGACATTCTCCGTCAGGCGAAGAAAACCATCGGTATAGGTTCTCCGCGTGCCAGCCTTGAAAGCAACTTTGCACTGCGCGAACTGGTGGGAGCCGAAAACTTCTACACCGGGATCAACGCCGCAGAGCAAGGCCGTCTGCAACTGATGCTCAATGTATTGCGCAACAGCGGTGTTCACACACCTGCGCTGCGTGAAATCGAAGAGTACGATGCGGTGTTGGTACTGGGCGAAGACTTGACCCAGACCGGCGCTCGTATCGCGCTGTCTGTTCGTCAGGCAGTGAAAGGTAAAGCGCGCGCGATGGCCGCAGCCCAGCGTGTGGCTGACTGGCAAATCGCCGCGGTGCAAAACATCGGTCAGCATGCTAAACACCCGCTGTTTATCACCAACGTAGACAACACCAAACTCGACGACATCGCGGCTTACAATTACCGTGCGCCGGTCGATGAGCAGGCCCGTTTCGGCTTCGCTATCGCCCACGCGCTGGATAATTCAGCGCCAGCGGTCAGCGATCTGGCTGATGGCCTGAACAAGAAAATCGATGTGATCGTGCAGGCACTGACCGGTGCGCGCAAGCCACTGATCATCACCGGTTCAAACGCCGGTTCTGACGCTATCATTGAAGCGGCGGCCAACATCGCCAAAGCACTGAAAGTGGCAGGCAGCAATGTCGGCATCACTTTTGTGGCTTCGGCCGCCAACAGCATCGGTCTGTCGATGATCGGCGGCGGATCGCTGGATGAAGCACTTGAATTGCTGACCCGCGGCGACGCAGACAGCGCCATCGTGATGGAAAACGATCTTTACCGTCAGGCGCCTGAAGCGAAAGTCGATGCTGCGCTGGCCAATGTGCAGAACCTTTTGGTTGTTGACCATCAGCGCACGCGCATTATGGATAAAGCTACCCTGATCCTGCCAGCGGCGAGTTTCGCCGAAAGTGACGGCACGCTGGTGAATCAGGAAGGCCGCGCTCAGCGCTTCTTCCAGGTTTACGATCCGGCTTACTACGACACCACCGTCGCGATGCTGGAAAGCTGGCGCTGGATGCACTCACTGCATTCTACCGTCAACAGTCGTCACGTGGACTGGACGCAGCTTGATCATGTGATCGAAGCCTGCGTCGAGGCACTGCCGCAGTTGAAAGGCATGGTTGAAGCAGCGCCAAACGCCAGCTTCCGCATTCGTGGACAGAAACTGGCGCGTTCTCCAAACCGTTCCAGTGGACGTACGGCGATGCGCGCGAACATCAGCGTTCACGAACCGCGTCAGCCGCAGGACAAAGACACTATGTTTGCCTTCTCGATGGAAGGGAACAATAGCCCGACGGCCAACCGCAATCAGGTGCCATTCGCCTGGGCGCCAGGCTGGAACTCACCGCAAGCCTGGAACAAATTCCAGAGCGAAGTTGGGGGCAGCCTTCGCCACGGCGATCCGGGTGTGCGTCTTATCGAAGCAGGGGAGGGTAGCCTCGACTACTTCACCACGATCCCTGCTGTCTTCACCGCGACCGAAGGGAACTGGCGTATCGCGCCTTACTACCATCTGTTCGGCAGTGAAGAGATGACGCAGCGTTCTGCTGTCATTCAGCAACGTATGCCAGCACCTTATGTGATGGTTAACCCGGCCGATGCCGCTCAGTTAGGCGTGAACGCCGGTTCTCAGGTGGAATTCACCTGCGCCGGTCAGCTGCTGAAACTGCCGGTGCGTCTGAGTGAAAACCTGAACCAGGGCCAGCTTGGCCTGCCGCTGGGTCTGCCGGGCATTCCACCGATTCTGGTAGGCACTACGGTTGAAAATCTGCGGGAGGCAGCACAATGAGCTGGTTTACACCTGTCGTGATCGATTCACTGATCGCTATCCTGAAAGCCATCGTGATCCTGCTGGTCGTAGTGACCTGCGGGGCCTTCATGAGCTTCGGCGAGCGCCGCCTGCTCGGTCTGTTCCAGAACCGTTACGGACCAAACCGTGTCGGCTGGGGCGGATCCCTGCAGCTGGTTGCCGACATGATCAAGATGTTTTTCAAGGAAGACTGGGTACCTAAATTCACCGACAAAGCCATCTTTACGCTGGCTCCGATGATTGCGTTTACGTCCCTGCTGATCTCCTTTGCGATCGTTCCGGTCAGCCCGACCTGGTTCGCCGCAGATCTGAACATCGGTATTTTGTTCTTCCTGATGATGGCCGGTCTGACCGTCTATGCCGTGTTGTTCGCAGGCTGGTCCAGTAACAACAAATACTCGTTACTGGGTGCGATGCGTGCATCCGCCCAGACGCTGAGCTACGAAGTGTTCCTCGGCCTGTCGCTGATGGGGGTCGTGGCACAGGCAGGTTCTTTCAACCTGCAAGAGATCGTCATCTCTCAGGCGCACATGTGGAATATCATTCCACAATTCTTCGGCTTCGTGACCTTTGCGATTGCCGGCGTGGCCGTCTGTCACCGTCACCCGTTTGACCAGCCGGAAGCCGAGCAGGAATTGGCCGATGGTTACCACATTGAATATTCCGGTATGAAATTTGGTTTGTTCTTCGTGGGGGAATACATCGGTATCGTGACCGTCTCTGCGCTTATCGTCACCTTGTTCTTCGGTGGCTGGCAGGGGCCGTTCCTTTACCCGGTTATCTGGTTTGCGCTGAAAACGGCGTTCTTCATGGTGATGTTCATTTTGATCCGTGCTGCTTTACCGCGTCCCCGCTACGACCAGGTAATGTCATTTGGCTGGAAAGTTTGCCTGCCACTGACGTTACTTAATCTGCTGGCGACCGCTGCGGTCATCTTGTACAACGCGCAATAAGGGGTGATGAAACCATGACATTGAAAGACTTAGTGGTCGGGTTCGGGACCCAGGTTCGTAGCTTGTGGATGATAGGCATGCATGCCTTCGCCAAGCGCGAAACCCAGATGTACCCGGAAGTACCGGTCAATCCACCTCCGCGTTACCGTGGTCGTATCGTGCTGACGCGCGACCCCGACGGTGAAGAGCGCTGCGTTGCCTGTAACCTGTGTGCGGTAGCCTGTCCGGTAGGCTGTATTTCTCTGCAAAAAGCAGAGCATAAAGACGGCCGCTGGTATCCGGAATTCTTCCGCATCAACTTTTCACGCTGCATTTTCTGCGGTCTGTGTGAAGAAGCTTGCCCGACAACAGCAATTCAGCTGACGCCGGACTTCGAAATGGGTGAATTCAAGCGCCAGGATCTGGTGTACGAAAAAGAAGATTTGTTGATCTCTGGACCGGGTAAGTATCCGGAATATAACTTCTACCGGATGTCCGGTATGGCCGTTGACGGCAAGCCGAAAGGCGATGCGGAAAACGAAGCCAAACCGATCAACGTCAAAGGTCTGTTGCCCTAAGGAGCCGCAAGCATGGAATTTGCATTTTATATTGCAGCCCTGGTGGCCGTGTTGGCGACATTGCGTGTTATCACGCACACCAACCCGGTACATGCACTGCTGTATCTGATCGTCTCTTTGCTGGCGATTGCGGCGGTGTTCTTCTCGCTCGGCGCATATTTCGCCGGTGCGCTGGAGATCATCGTCTACGCCGGGGCCATCATGGTGTTGTTTGTGTTCGTGGTGATGATGCTGAACCTTGGCAACGTCCAGGAACAGGAGCGCGCATGGCTACAGCCTTCGACCTGGATCGGGCCATCGATTCTGGCCGTGGTGCTGCTGGGCGTGATGATCGCCTCTATCGTAGGTCTGCACGACCACGGTATCAAAGGCGACATGGTTGACGCGAAAGCGGTCGGTATCGCGCTGTTTGGTCCTTACGTTCTGGCGGTTGAACTGGCGTCAATGCTGCTGCTGGCCGGTCTGGTCGTAGCGTTCCACATTGGTCGTGAACATAAAGCGGGTGAAGTCTTTGGTGACGCACCGGCCACGACGGAAATGGCGAAAAGAAAAACGGAGGAGAGAGCATGATCCCTCTACAACATGGCCTGATCCTGGCCGCGATCCTCTTTGTGTTGGGTCTGACCGGACTGCTTGTTCGTCGTAATCTGCTGTTTATGCTGATCAGTCTGGAAGTGATGATCAATGCGGCGGCGCTGGCGTTCATTGTGGCAGGAAGCTATTGGGGTCAGGCAGACGGTCAGGTGATGTACATCCTGGCAATTAGCCTGGCTGCGGCGGAGGCCAGTATTGGTCTGGCGTTGCTGCTGCAACTGTATCGCCGTCGCCACACCCTGAATATTGATACTGTCAGTGAGATGCGCGGATGAACTTACTCTATTTAACTATTCTGTTCCCGCTGATTGGCTTCTTGTTACTGGCCTTCTCACGCGGTCGCTGGTCTGAAAATACGTCGGCTACGGTTGGCGTGGGTTCGATTGGTCTGGCAGCACTGACCACTGTGTATGTGGGCATCAACTTCCTCAGCAGTAAAGCGGCAGGCGTTGAAGTCTTCAATCAGACGTTGTGGAACTGGATGCAGGTCGGGGATTTCAATATCTCCGCAACGCTGACCCTCGACGGTTTGTCGATGACCATGCTCTCCGTGGTGACCGGCGTCGGCTTCTTCATCCACATGTTCGCTTCCTGGTACATGCGCGGTGAAGAGGGCTACTCACGCTTCTTCGCTTACACCAACCTGTTTATCGCCAGTATGGTGATTCTGGTACTGGCAGACAACTTACTGCTGATGTATCTCGGTTGGGAAGGCGTGGGCCTGTGCAGCTATCTGCTGATCGGTTTCTACTACACCAATCCGGCCAATGGCGCGGCAGCGATGAAAGCATTCATCGTGACCCGCGTGGGTGACGTGTTCCTGGCCTTCGCATTGTTCATCCTGTACCGCGAGCTGGGTACGCTGAACATTCGTGAACTGATGGTGCTGGCACCGCAGAAACTGGCGGTTGGCGATACGGCAATTACCTGGGCAACCCTGATGCTACTGGGTGGCGCAGTGGGTAAATCCGCACAGCTGCCGTTGCAGACCTGGCTGGCAGACGCCATGGCCGGTCCGACACCGGTTTCCGCGCTGATCCACGCCGCGACCATGGTGACCGCCGGTGTTTATCTGATTGCACGTACGCACGGCCTGTTCCTGATGGCGCCTGAAGTACTGCATCTGGTGGGCATTATCGGTGCGGTCACCCTGGTACTCGCGGGCTTCGCCGCACTGGTGCAAACCGATATCAAACGCGTACTTGCTTACTCGACCATGAGCCAGATTGGTTACATGTTCCTGGCGTTGGGCGTTCAGGCGTGGGATGCCGCAATCTTCCACCTGATGACGCACGCGTTCTTTAAAGCACTGTTGTTCCTTTCTTCCGGCTCGGTCATTTTGGCCTGCCACCACGAACAGAACATCTTCAAGATGGGTGGATTGCGTAAATCCATTCCGCTGGTGTACGTCTGCTTCCTGGTCGGCGGCGCAGCGTTGTCTGCCTTGCCAATCATCACCGCGGGCTTCTTCAGTAAAGATGAAATCCTCGCCGGTGCGCTGGCTAACGGTCATCTCAATCTGATGGTTGCCGGTCTGGTCGGTGCATTTATGACCTCGCTGTACACCTTCCGCATGATTTTCATCGTGTTCCATGGCGAAGAAAAAATCAAAGCCCATGCGGGGAAAGGCATCACTCACCACCTGCCGCTGCTGGTGTTACTGGTTCTGTCCACCTTCATTGGCGCCATGATTGTTCCGCCGTTGCAAGGCGTACTGCCGGAAACCACTGAGCTGGCGCATGGCAGCGTGCTGACCCTGGAAATCACGTCAGGTGTGATTGCGATTGCCGGTATTCTGCTGGCGGCAGCCCTGTATCTGGGTAAACGCTCGCTGGTCAATAGCATCGCGAAAAGCGCGCCGGGCCGTTTCTTCACGACCTGGTGGTTCCATGCCTGGGGCTTCGACTGGCTGTACGACATGATTTTCGTGAAACCTTATCTGGCTATCGCGAAACTCCTGCAGCGTGACCCGCTGAACTCGATGATGAATCTGCCTGCGATCTTTACCCGTCTGGGTAACCGCGGTCTGACCCTCAGCGAAAACGGTATGGTTCGCTGGTACGTCGCATCGATGGGGCTGGGTGCAGTGGTAGTCCTTGCACTGCTGCTGGTGATTTAAGCCTGTCTTACGGGTGTCATTATCAATGCCGGTTTGTCTGTCTGACGGCCGGCAAGTGAAATAGCCTACGGGCATAAAAGAAGGGAACGACACGCCATGCTATTACCTTGGCTAATATTTATCCCCTTTATCGGCGGGCTGCTGTGCTGGCAGACTGAGCGCTTTGGGAGCAAAGTACCGCGCTGGATCGCGTTAATTGCGATGGGGCTGACGCTGGCTCTTTCCGTGCAATTGTGGTTGCAGGGAGGATACTCATTAACATCACCTGCGGGCATTCCACAGTGGCAATCCGAGTTCTCGGTGCCGTGGATCCCTCGTTTTGGTATCAGCTTCCATCTGGCGCTGGACGGTTTGTCCCTGCTGATGGTTGTACTGACCGGTTTGCTCGGTGTACTGGCGATCCTCTGTTCATGGCGTGAAATCCAGAAGTATCAGGGTTTCTTCCACCTGAACCTGCTGTGGATCCTCGGCGGTGTTATCGGCGTGTTCCTCGCCATCGACTTGTTCCTGTTTTTCTTCTTCTGGGAAATGATGTTGGTGCCGATGTACTTCCTGATTGCTCTGTGGGGCCACAAAGCGTCAGACGGTAAAACGCGTATCAGCGCAGCAACCAAGTTCTTCATCTACACGCAGTCCAGCGGTCTGGTGATGCTGATTGCAATCCTGGGTCTGGTGTTTGTGCACTATAACGCGACCGGTATCTGGACATTCAACTACGCTGATCTTTTGAAAACGCCGATGTCGCGTAATGTTGAATATCTGCTGATGCTGGGCTTCTTCATCGCCTTTGCGGTGAAAATGCCGGTGGTACCGTTGCATGGCTGGTTGCCAGATGCGCACAGTCAGGCGCCAACCGCCGGTTCCGTTGACTTAGCGGGGATCTTGCTGAAAACCGCTGCTTACGGGATGTTGCGATTCTGTCTGCCGCTGTTCCCGAACGCTTCGCATGAATTCGCACCGATTGCTATGTGGCTGGGTGTGATTGGTATCTTCTACGGCGCGTGGATGGCCTTCGCACAGACCGATATCAAACGTCTGATCGCTTATACCTCTGTCTCGCACATGGGCTTCGTGCTGATTGCTATCTACACCGGCAGCCAGTTGGCGTACCAGGGCGCAGTGATTCAGATGATTGCACACGGTCTGTCCGCAGCCGGTATGTTCATCATCTGTGGTCAGCTCTACGAGCGTCTGCATACCCGTGATATGCGCCAGATGGGTGGACTGTGGGGACGCATAAAATACCTGCCAGCGTTGTCACTGTTCTTTGCCGTGGCGACCTTAGGGATGCCGGGTACCGGTAACTTTGTGGGTGAAATCATGATCCTGTTTGGCAGCTTCCCGGTTGTACCGGTGATCGCTGTCATCTCGACCTTCGGTCTGGTATTTGCCTCGGTGTATTCCCTGGTGATGATGCAGCGCGCTTACTACGGTAAAGCGAAGTCTGACCAGCCGCTGCCAGGCATGACCGCACGCGAATTGTCGATCATTCTGTTACTGGTGGTATTGCTGGTGGCGCTGGGCTTCTACCCGCAGCCTATCCTCGATACTTCAAGTGCCGCGATGAGCAACATTCAGCACTGGTTCGGGTCATCAGTTTCCACTATTTCAACGACAAGGCCGTAACTCGCCATGACATTTACACTTCAAAATCTGATCGCACTATTACCGCTGATGATCGTCGGATTGACGGTGGTGGTGGTGATGCTGTCCATTGCGTGGCGACGCGACCATTTTCTTAATGCCACACTGACAGTCATCGGGCTGAACGTTGCCTTACTTTCCCTGTACTACGTCGGGCAGGTCGGGCCGCAGGACGTCACGCCGCTGCTGCGTATTGACGGTTACTCGATGTTTTACATCGGGCTGGTATTGCTGGCGAGTCTGGCAACCAGCACGTTTGCTTACCCTTGGCTGGCCGGATATCCGGACAATCGCGAAGAGTTCTATCTGTTAGTGCTCATCGCAGCCATGGGCGGCATTCTGCTGGCATGCTCTAACCATCTGGCATCAATGTTCCTCGGAATCGAACTGATTTCCCTGCCATTGTTTGGCCTTATCGGTTACGCCTACCGCCAGAAACGCTCGCTGGAAGCCGCCATTAAATACATGCTGCTTTCCGCTGCGGCGTCATCTTTCCTGCTGTTCGGTATGGCACTGCTGTACGCACAGTCTGGTGATTTGTCCTTCGCGGCGCTGGGTAGAAACCTGGCCGATGGCGTGATGCTACACCAGCCGCTGCTGTTGGCCGGTTTGGGTATGATGATCGTGGGTCTGGGCTTTAAACTGTCGCTGGTTCCTTTCCACCTGTGGACACCAGATGTGTATCAGGGCGCACCTGCACCGGTATCAACTTTCCTGGCAACCGCCAGCAAGATTGCTATCTTTGCCGTGGTCATGCGTTTATTCCTGTACGCACCGGTGGCCGATAGCGAAGCGATTCGCATCGTGTTGGGCATTATTGCCTTCTGCTCGATTCTGGTCGGTAACATCATGGCGATCAGCCAGAGCAACATTAAACGCCTGCTCGGTTATTCCTCTATCGCACACCTCGGCTATTTGCTGGTGGCGCTGATTGCGGTGCAAACCCATCAGCTGTCGATGGAAACCGTCGGTGTGTATCTGGCCGGTTATCTGTTCAGCAGCCTCGGTGCCTTCGGTGTAGTCAGTCTGATGTCCAGTCCGTATAAAGGCCCGGATGCAGAATCACTGTTCTCCTACCGTGGTCTGTTCTGGCACAAGCCGATTCTGTCTGCGGTAATGACCGTGATGATGTTATCACTGGCCGGTATCCCGATGACCCTTGGCTTTATCGGTAAGTTCTACGTGATTGCGACCGGTGTGACCGCGCATCTGTGGTGGCTGACCGGTGCAGTAGTCGTGGGGTCGGCGATTGGTCTTTACTACTACCTGCGCGTGACCGTCAGCCTGTATCTCAGTGCGCCGGAAACGCTGGTACGTGACACCCCGAATAACTGGGCGTTAACGGCAGGCGGCGTCGTTGTACTGATTTCCGCGATTTTGGTGTTGTTGCTGGGTATCTTCCCGCAACCGCTGATTACGCTGGTGCAAATGGCACAACCGATGCTCTGATGGTTGTTGCAGCATGAAAGGCCGCTCAGATGAGCGGCTTTTTTTATTGATGCAAACTGCTTTCAAAACAACATATCACCCATTTTTATGCACATACTTAAACAGCGCTTTGCCATTTTGGTCGGCGATGGTGATTTGCAATGACGGTGAAACGTTATCCGCCGGATAGAGGGTTTTACTGACTACGGCTTCACATCCGCCGGTCTTCAGAGTGGCCTCATAGCTGAATTGTTCGCCGTCGGGTCTGGCCTGGAGGTTGAGTGTAAAACCATCGGTCAAAACATCCGGATCGGCATGCAGGCTGTTATGTGTCGAGATCACATCCTGGTACGTTTCCAACAGTTGTTCTTTTTGCGGGCTGGCGAATAGCGAGATGGCAGTATAAATATCGTCTTTAGAAGAGGCATATTCTGCTGCCAGCATTGATGGGATCGCGCGGATCTTATCGGCTTGATTGCTGATAGCCGTAAGCAGCGGAATAAAGGGATCGTTTTGTAATGCTTCGTTTACCAGACCTGCAGATGTTATTACAAAAGTATTGCTCGTTGATTTGGTATTGATCACGCCGGCAGCGGCCGGTGCCAGTTTCAGACGGGTCGACGTTTCCTGATGGAAAATAGCGATGCGGTAGCTGGTTTCAAAAGGAATCTCATCGTGCGATATGCTGGTCTTATCACCATTCATTGTGCGGTTAAACACAATATTTCCCTGCACATCATAGATTTCGATTTTCGCGTAAGCCGTGCCGGGAAAATAGGAATGTGGTGCTGAGTTGGTGACATCTACGATGATCTTGTGTGTGGAGTGATCCACTTTAAGTGAGCAGAAAAAGTCATCACCTAAACCCAGAAAATTAAAGGACTGATTAATTAACGGCGAACTGAGTTTTTCGACGTAGTTGATAGTCTGCGTGTTTCCGCCTTCTTTTACGACCGCATAGTAATCATCGATTTTGTACTTGGTACTTTTGCCCGTTGGCAGTTGGATTTTATACACGCCGACCGGTAGCTGTGAAAGGGTTAAGGTCGTGCCGCTGATTTCAATCGTTTTAAGCGGATGACTGACATCATCTTGTGTGATTAATACCTTCTCGCCGCTGATCTGTGCCGCGTCATCAATATTTAATGTGATCGTCAGATCGCTCTTTAACGACGTGGAAGCCAGTTGTGCCCCCGTTACCAATGACAGAGTGTTGTGCAAATTCAGGCTGGTTTTCAACGCTGTTGCCTGACTTTCGCTGACCAATTCTGTTAGCGGATAGACGGGTTTACTTTCACTGAAAAGATTAATTTCCCGCTGAGTATCGCGCATCGTGGCACCTGCGCGATAAACATAAGGCGTGACATCCACGCCAGCAATCTTAATGTAGCTATCAGAGAGCAACTCCAGCAGTTGATAATCGGCGACAGCAAAACATGTCTGATTACTGATGACACGATAGTTCTGGTAGAAATGCGTGAAAGCCGCATCGCTGGCACTGTCTTTCAACTGCATCAAAAAGAACAGTTTGGAGCGCAAATCCCAACTGTTAACCGGCACATTGTCTTTCAGGTTATTTTGAATTTGGGCGAGTACTGCGCTTTCCTTACCGTAGTTATACAACCAGCCTTTCTTATAGATCTGGTCACCCAGTATCTTGTATTGGAAAGTGGCCGCAAAAATATTGTTCCAGACCTCAGACGTTGAAATCACTGGATCGGACATAAATTTGCCTTCATACCCGTGTGCGATTTCGTGTAAGCATCCCCAGTTATCTTCAATCTTAGCGAGCCAGAAACTCGCAATGCTGGAGCTGGTTTGAGCCGTCCAGTCGGAGCCGTAGTAAGCCGCGCCCCAACCGTGTAAATCGGCTTTACCGAAGTAACGGTTGGGAATATTTTTATCGGTAGCAACGTCTGAATCAAAACCCACGCCCAGTAATGAATTATAGAATTCGAAGATCTGATTATAATTACCAATAACGCCGTTGAGATTCCCCGTTATTCCGGTATTTCTCATTTTTTCTTTATCAACTTTCGGTACCAGAATTTGAATGAACTGAGAATATATCAGCGCAAACTCAGCATCATGAGAATCCCATAATTGGAAAAATGGAAGTTCATCATCACACTCGTTATATACAGGCAGAGGCTTTGAAGTATTTGGGAAACTATATTCAATAACCGGCGCTATGGTTGAATACGGTGTGGTGATAAACGGGACGCTAGTCGTGGTAAAACTGATGTTCGCCGCAGTACTGGTTATGCTAAAGGATTTTTCTGTCTGATTGTCTGAGTTTAACAACCAGAGCGTCAGTGATCCCTTGAAATTGGGGTTAGTTTGTTTGATGGTAAGAACCTGACCTGCGGCGAGGATAAGTCCCAGATGCTGCCTGTCGTGATTTATTCCTTTATCGGTTCCCGAATTTTTTATCCAGGTAGGGTCTTGCAAGGTATAAAGTGTCTTTGTTCGTGAAATAGTACTCATGATTGTGACTCCGTGGGAGTTATTATTTGAATTTTATTAAGGGACTGGAATTTCCAGTCATTCAGTCTGGCGGGTGCGTTTTCAATTAACCACATAACTACTATAAGAATGTATTCACGTGTCAGAAAATAATAACGTCTAATAATCCTCATAAATAAGAACGTAAGGATAAAAAACATGATTAATAAAATAGATGTTCATGATTTAGTACTTTTTAGGAGGATCGCAACACGGCATGTTCTTTCAAACAGCCGGATATCTGCGTTAGGGTTTATGTGATGAATGTCACATTTTTATGTATGTTAAGTGCGAAATTACATTGAATTTGTGATCCAGCCCATTCCATTCTTCCCATCAATGAGTAAACTGCGCGCTTGTCCCAATTTGCGCAGGTTTTAAACCATGAATGTTTTAGTGATGATAGCGATCACCACCGGGATCCTCTCCGGTATCTGGGGTTGGGTGGCAATCAGCCTTGGCCTGATCGGCTGGGCGGGTTTCCTCGGCTGCACGGCATATTTCGCCTGCCCTCAGGGTGGCCTGCGCGGACTGGCGATCAGTACGCTGACCTGCATGAGCGGCGTGTTTTGGGCTGTCGTCATCATCGCGGGCAGCGCCATTCGCCCCGAGTGGAGCATTCTGGGTTATATGCTGACCGGCATCGTGGCGTTCCTGATGTGTATTCAGGCGCGCCAGCAATGGCTGGCCTTTGTGCCGGGTACGTTTATAGGTGCCTGCGCGACTTTTGCGGCACAGGGCGACTGGCGTTTAGTTGTCGTATCGTTACTGGTTGGATTGGTTTTCGGATACGCGATGAAAAACAGCGGATTATGGCTGGCGAAACAGCGCGAAAAGCAGCTGTCAGACGCGAAAAATCTTCATGCAATGGATCAACCAAAAGGCTCGGAAGGTTCTTAAAACCCCGTTTTTACGGAAGTTTATGTGATATCTCACAGGCATTTCATCCGGATCTGCGCTAGGGTTAAAGGCAAGTGAACGATCACATCATAAGGAGATAACCATGGCTGACCAATTTGAAGCACAGCAGAATTCGTTAGACGACGATTTACGCATGCTGACTGAAACACTGGAAGAAGTGCTGAAATCTTCCGGTGATAAAGCTGACGATAAATACGTTGAAATCAAGACCCGCGCAGAAGACGCGCTGAAAGACATCAAATCCCGTCTTGATCCGAAAGCCCGTTCATACTGCCGCAAAGCCCGTGACGTTGCCGAGCAAACCGACAGCTATGTACGTGAAAACCCGTGGCATGGCGTGGGTGTCGGCGCTGCGGTAGGTTTAGTTGTCGGCCTGTTGCTGCGTCGCTAAACACTGATAGCACCTTATAAATAACGTATCGCAGGGCAGCGCATAGCTGCCCTTATTTTTAAGTTTTTTCCCGCTTGGATAATCCTTTTTTCTCCTCCTATACTCCTTCCTATCTGACTGCACTCACTACAGCTTGATCTGTCGCATATTTTCATTTTTCGTAACGCCGCATAATTCATTCGTAATTGATCCAACCCGTTTTTTGATCCAGAAGGGTTTTTCTGCCCGTCACAAAACATCCGGTATGGCCCGAGGTAGCGGTGAAACAAATATCAGCAATCATTGACCAGCTTGATACAGCGCTCGCAGGCGAATGGCCTGACGCGCCGGGTGTCCGGCAGCTCAGTTATTCCCTGCAAAAACAGCCTGACGCGGGTCTGCTTGAATGGTTGTCGGCGCAACCCTGTTACCCGAAATTCTACTGGCAGCAGCGCGACGGCCATGAAGAAGCCGCTGTCTGCGGCGATGCCTGTTCTTTCGGCGATATGCAGCAGGCTCAGGAATTTATTCGCCAGCATCAGGACATTCCCGATTTGCACATCTGGGGGCTCAATGCCTTCAACGGTGCTGACTCTTCTGACGTCCCGGCTAATGCGCTGTTTTTGCCGCGCATCGAACTTTGCCGTCTTGGCAATACTTACTGGCTACGCTGCACGCTGTTTGCCGCGGTTTCGCTGCATGAAGAAGCGCGCCGCACGCGACGGTTCCTGCGTTCGCTTGTCGCCAGTCGTGCGTTACCGCCGATCACCTCCCGCGTCGTTCAGCACCAGCATTTACCCGCCGAGCCGCAGTGGAATCAGCTGATTACCCGCGCACTGAGAAGTATCAAACAGCAGACCTTCGACAAAGTCGTGCTGGCACGCAAAACCACGTTAACGCTTAGTCAGCCGCTGAATGCCTGTGCATTCCTCGCCGCAAGCCGCGCAGTGAATCACCACTGTTATCATTTTATGCTGGCGTTCACGCCGCAACAGGCGTTCCTTGGTTCCAGTCCGGAACGTCTTTTCCTGCGCGATCACACTGAGCTTTTTACCGAAGCGCTGGCGGGCACGGTAGCTAATCATTCTGATAATCAGAAAGCCCATGAACTCGGCGAATGGCTGCTCAGCGACGGAAAAAATCAGCGCGAAAACCTGCTGGTGGTCGATGATATCTGCCAGCGTTTGCAGGGCGGGGCGCATTCTCTGGATGTGATGCCCGCAGAAATCCTGCGTTTGCGCAAAGTGCAGCATCTGCGCCGTAGCATCCACGGTGAACTGACCGGCGCAGACGATGCAGGATGCCTGCAACGTCTGCAACCCACCGCCGCCGTGGCCGGATTACCGCGTCAGGCGGCGCGTAAATTTATCGCCGAGTACGAACCTTTTGACCGTCAGTGGTACGCCGGTTCCGCCGGATATCTGAGCACTGAACAAAGTGAGTTCACCGTCGCGCTGCGATCGGCTGCGGTGAAAGGACATCATTTGGAACTCTTCGCGGGCGCAGGTATTGTCGCCGGTTCTGATGCTGCACAGGAATGGCAGGAGATCGAAAATAAAGCCGCAGGATTGCGGACTTTGCTGGAAGAACACTACACGCCTGTCGTTCAGGCCGGATAATCCGTTGCCGGGAGAGTCATTTATGTCCGTTGCCGTCTTCAATCGCCGCTGGGCGACGCTGATCCTTGAGTCGCTAACGCGCCATCAGGTAAAGCACGTCTGCATTGCGCCGGGTTCGCGTTCCACCGCGCTGACGCTCGCAGCGGCAGCGCATCCCCATCTCATCTGCCACACCCATTTTGACGAACGCGGCCTCGGTCATCTGGCACTCGGTCTGGCGAAAGCCAGCGGCACGCCGGTGGCGGTGATAGTCACCTCCGGAACGGCGGTGGCGAATCTCTATCCGGCACTCATCGAAGCCAGTCTCACCGGCGAAAAACTGGTTCTGCTGACCGCCGACCGTCCGCCGGAATTGATTGACTGCGGCGCCAATCAGGCTATTCGTCAGCCGGGAATGTTCGCCAGCTATCCGGTGCAGGCGTTGGATCTACCACGTCCGACCCCTGAAATCAGTGCACGCTGGTTGGTGTCGGCCATCGACAATGCGCTGGCGCAGCAAACCCACGGCGCGGTCCACATTAACTGTCCGTTCGCTGAACCGCTTTACGGCGAGGACACCGGCGAATATACCGACTGGCTGGAGCAGCTCGGCGACTGGTGGCAGGGGCATCAGCCGTGGCTGAGTTTCACGCCGGTACAGCATTCTCTCGCGCAGCCAGACTGGTTATCCTGGCGGCAGAAACGCGGCGTGATTATCGCCGGGCGGATTAGCGCGCATGAAAGTGAATTACTGGTGCAGTGGGCTGATCAGCTTGGCTGGCCGTTGATAAGTGACGTACAGGCTGCGACCGGTAATCCGCTGCCGTGCGCCGATTTATGGTTGGCGTCGCCGCAGGCGAAAAGCGTGCTTGAGCGCGCACAGCTGGTGGTGCAGGTTGGCGGCGGGCTGACCGGTAAACGGCTGTTGCAGTGGCAGGCGGCGTGTCAGCCGGATGAATACTGGCTGATCGATGCGCTGCCGGGGCGTCTGGATCCGGCGCAGCATCGTGGCCGGCGTATTCAGACCCCTGTCGCGGGATTTCTGCTTCAGCATCCGGCGCAGCATCAGCCCGACTGGGCGCCTGAGCTGGATGAGTGCGCCGCGCGTGCGCGTCACGCCATCGAATTACATCTCGCCGGCAGGTTTGGCGAAGCCGTTGCCGCGTGGCAATTACCGTCTCTTTTACCGGAGCACGGCCAGCTGTTTCTCGGTAACAGTCTGATCGTCCGGCTGGCCGACGCCTTCGCGCAGTTGCCCGCCGGGTATCCGATTTTCGCCAATCGCGGCGCCAGCGGTATCGACGGTCTGCTCTCCACCGCCGCAGGTGTTCAGCGTGCTACCTGCAAACCGACGCTGGTGCTGCTCGGCGATATCTCCGCACTTTACGATTTGAACGCGCTGGCGTTGATGCGTCAATGCTCTGCGCCGACGGTGATCATCGTGGTGAACAACAACGGCGGGCAGATTTTCGCTCTGTTGCCTACGCCAGAAGCTGAGCGTCAGCGGTTCTACTGCATGCCGCAGAATGTTGATTTTCAACATGCGGCGGCCATGTTCGGGCTCGATTATGCCAGTCCGACATCCATGACTGAGCTACACGAGGCGGTCACGCAATGCTGGCAGCACGGTGGTGTAAAACTGGTCGAGCTAAAAGTGAATGAAACTGAGGGCGCGGAATGTCTGCGCAGTCTGGTCAGCGAGGTGAGCCAGTCATGACGCTGGCCTGTACGCGCCTGAATGCCGATGTGAAAGGGCGTCCGTGGCTGGTGTTTCTACACGGTCTGCTCGGCAGCGCCGACGACTGGCAGCCGCTGATAGCACAACTTTCCGGCTGGCCTTGCCTGCTGGTGGATTTACCGGGGCATGGCCGTTCGGCAGAGTTCACCGCCGCCGGATTCGCCGACGTCAGCCAGCTGCTCACCGACACGTTGCAGCAGCAGGGAATCACTTCGTACTGGCTGATTGGCTATTCGCTCGGCGGACGCATCAGCCTGTATCACGCCTGTCAGGGCGACAGCGCAGGGCTGATGGGCGTAGTGGTCGAAGGCGCACATCCGGGGCTTAACTGTCAGACAGAGCGCGCCCAGCGCCGTCATCACGACCAGCAGTGGGCAACGCGTTTTGTGCAGTTACCGTGGAAGCAGGCGCTCACCGCCTGGTATCGCCAGCCAGTATTTGCCAGCCTGACCGATGCGCAGCGTCAAAAGTTGGTTCTGCTGCGTGAAAGCAATAATCCTCACACCGTCGCCGCCATGCTTGCCGCAACGTCATTGTCGGTTCAGCCAGATTTACGTCAGAAGCTGCATCAGCTTTCCCTGCCGCTGGCGTGGCTTTGCGGCAGCGCCGATAACAAATTTATCACTCTCGCGCAGCAGTCCGGTTTCGAACTGCGCACCGTCGCCAATGCCGGGCATAACGCCCATCGTGACAATCCGGCGGAATTTGCCCGTCAGGCGCTGGCATTCATTACTTCACCTGTCTTAAAGGAAGTTGAGCATGATTTATCCTGATGAAAAAGTACTTTACGCGCCAGTGGAATGGCGTGATTGCACCGGAGATTTTGAAGATATTCGCTATCACAAATCCACCGACGGCATCGCTAAAATCACCATCAACCGTCCACAGGTGCGCAATGCCTTCCGTCCGCTGACCGTAAAAGAAATGATCCGCGCGCTGGATGACGCCCGCTATGACGAAGGTATTGGCGTGATCGTGCTGACCGGCGAAGGCGATAAAGCCTTCTGCGCAGGAGGCGATCAGAAAGTGCGCGGCGACTACGGCGGCTATCAGGATGCCAGCGGTGTGCATCATCTCAACGTGCTGGATTTCCAGCGCCAGATCCGCACCTGTCCGAAACCTGTTGTTGCGATGGTTGCTGGTTACTCCATCGGTGGCGGGCATGTGCTGCATATGATGTGCGATCTGACCATTGCTGCGGATAACGCCATATTTGGCCAGACCGGCCCGAAAGTGGGTTCGTTCGACGGCGGCTGGGGCGCGTCTTACATGGCACGCATCGTTGGCCAGAAAAAAGCCCGCGAAATCTGGTTCCTGTGCCGGCAGTACGATGCGGCCGCTGCGCTGGATATGGGGCTGGTCAACACCGTGGTTCCGCTGGCAGATCTGGAAAAAGAAACCGTGCGCTGGTGCCGTGAGATGCTGGAAAACAGCCCGATGGCGCTGCGCTGTCTGAAAGCGGCGCTCAACGCCGACTGCGACGGTCAGGCCGGTCTGCAGGAGCTGGCGGGTAACGCCACGATGTTGTTCTATATGACCGATGAAGGTCAGGAAGGCCGCAACGCGTTTGTTGAAAAACGTCAGCCGGACTTCAGCAAATTTAAGCGGAATCCATAATGCGCCGCGCCACGGTGTACCGGTACAGCCTGCCAATGGAGGCGGGCGTGGTGTTGCGCAATCAGCGACTGAAAACCCGCGACGGGCTGCTGGTTTCACTGTGGCAGGACGAGAAAACCGGCTGGGGGGAAATTGCTCCGCTGCCGGGGTTCAGCGTGGAAGATATTACCCAGGCGCAGGAAGCCGTAAAGCACGCCCTGAACCAGTGGATACAGGGCGCATCGCTGGCGGCGCTTGCTTCAGCATTCAGCGCCTTGCCTTCAGTAGCATTTGGCCTGAGCTGTGCCGACGCCGAGTTGCGCGGTGAGCTGCCTGACGTACTAAGCACCCGCTGTGCGCCGCTGTGTCACGGCGATCCGAATGAACTGTATGCACGTCTGGGGGCGCTGCCGGGCGAAAAACTGGCGAAAGTGAAAGTCGGATTTTACGAGTCGGTCGGCGACGGGCTGAACGTCAGTATGTTGCTGGAAGCGCTACCGGATCTGCGCTTGCGCCTCGATGCCAACCGCAGCTGGACGCTGGTGAAATCAGCAGGGTTTGCCCGCCACGTCGCGCCAGAATTGCGTTCGCGCATTGTCTTTATCGAAGAACCCTGCCAGACCCGTGAACAGTCCCGCGAGTTTGCCCGCGCTACCGGCATTGCTATTGCGTGGGATGAAAGCGTGCGTGACGCCGGTTTCACCGTGCAGGCTGAAACCGGGCTGGCGGCGATTATCATCAAACCAACCCTTACCGGTAGCCTGAACCGCTGCCGTCAGCTAATTTCTCAGGCGCGCGCCGCCGGGCTGGAGGCTGTCATCAGCTCTTCTATTGAATCCAGCCTTGGCCTGACGCAGCTGGCGCGCATCGCACAATGGCTGACACCGGATGCGGTGCCGGGCCTGGATACGCTGGATCTCATGCAGGCGCAGCTGATCCGTCGCTGGCCGGATTCTGTATTACCGGTGATGGCTGAACAGGATCTGGAGGTGATGTGGCAGAGCCATTGATAACGGACTGGCCGTGGCGAGTATGGGCGACGCGCTCACCGTTCGCCGTTGCCCTTAAGGCTGGGGGAATCAGCTGGTGCTGGCGCGATTTACGGCACCGCATTGATTCACTGGCCGCCGGTTTTATTCAGCAGGGTGTGCGTGAAACTTCAGGCGTGGTGCTGCGCAGTAAAAATACCCCCGACGCGTTGCTCTGTTATCTGGCTCTCTTGCAGGCCGGTGCGCGCCTGCTGCCGCTGAACCCGCAGCTGCCGCAAACCTTGTGCGATGAACTGCTGCCGCAGCTGAATATCGATTTTATGGTCGATCTCACCGGCGCGCCTTTAACACTCCCTTTCCCCGAATTATCTCTTCACCATGCCTTTTCAGAAAGCGCCGCCGACTGGCAGCCGGAACGCATCGCTACTCTGACGCTGACCTCAGGCTCGAGCGGCTTACCGAAAGCCGCGGCGCACAGCGTAGCCGCACACCTGGCCAGCGCAGAGGGCGTACTGGGGCTTATCCCCTTCACGCTGGCTGACAGCTGGCTGCTTTCGCTGCCGTTGTTCCACGTTTCGGGGCAGGGGATTATCTGGCGCTGGCTGACTGCCGGTGCCTCGCTGGTCGTTGCCGACGGGCAGTCGTTTGATGACGCGCTGGCGGAGTGCACCCATGCCTCGCTGGTGCCGACACAATTATGGCGACTGCTTCAGCAGCCTGTATTACCGGCAAGCCTGAAAGACGTCCTGTTGGGTGGCGCGCACATTCCACAGGAAATGACGGAACATGCTGAACGCATGGGAATTCGTTGCTGGTGCGGCTATGGAATGACCGAGGCTGCGTCGACGGTAACCGCAAAACGCGCTGACGGTTCGCCGGGCGTCGGTCAGGCGTTGACGGGTAAAGTCGTACGGCTGGTGAAAAATGAAGTTCAGATCCGTTCACGCAGTCTGGCGACCGGGTATTGGAAATCCGGACAAATTACGCCACTGCCTGGTGCAGATGGCTGGTTCAGCACCCGCGATCGCGGTATGTGGCAGGGCGATGAACTGCATATTGCCGGAAGGTTGGATAATCTATTCTTTAGCGCCGGAGAGGGGATTCAGCCGGAAGATATTGAGCGAGTTTTACAGTCGCACCCACAGGTGGAGCGCGTGTTTGTGCTGCCGCTTGATGACGCCGAATTTGGTCAGCGACCGGTAGCGCTGGTGGACTCCCACCCTGACGTTACCCTTGAGCATCTGGCTGATTGGCTGCAGGGAAAACTCGCCCGTTTTCAGCAACCGGTACGTTATTATGTTTTGCCACAGGAAGTTGCGCAGGGCGGCATTAAGATTTCCCGCCAGCAACTGAAACTGTGGCTGGAAAAACAGCCAGTCTGATAATGCATCAATGTAAAAAAGGGCTGCACTGCTTAAACAGCGCGGCCCTTTTATTTGATTGTCTGAGCGAAATTACGCTTTCAGTGCTTGTTCCACACCTGCGCCATAGGCAGGATCAACTTTATAGAACAGGTCGAGTTGGCGTTTTTGCGTTTCAGGCGAAGCATGCTTCAGTTCACCGGCGATGCGGCCAAACATGCGCTGATGTTCCTCATCAGACAACAGATTGAACAGCAAACGTGGCTGAGTGAAGTAATCGTCATCTTCGCGGTGATTCCAGTGATCCGCTGCGCCTTCGACAGACAATGGCGGTTCGCTGAAATCAGGTTGCTCCTGGAACAGACCGGCGCTGTTTGGTTCATACGTCACGCCGTTGCCGCTGTTGCCGTCAACGCGCATTGCGCCGTCGCGATGATAGTTATGGAACGGGCATTTTGGTGCGTTCACCGGGATCTGGTGATGATTCACCCCCAGACGGTAGCGGTGCGCGTCGCCGTAGGAGAACAGGCGCCCCTGCAACATACGGTCAGGTGAGAAACCGATGCCGGGAACCACGTTTGCCGGGCTCATAGCCACCTGTTCCACTTCGGCAAAATAGTTTTCCGGGTTGCGGTTCAGTTCAAACTCACCGACTTCGATCAGCGGATAATCACTCTTCAACCAGACTTTGGTCAGGTCGAACGGGTTATAGGGTAGTTCAGAGGCTTCATGCTCCGGCATGATTTGCACGAACAGCTTCCAGCGAGGGAAATCGCCGCGCTCGATGGCGTCATACAAATCGCGCTGAGAACTTTCACGATCGGTTCCCACCAGTTTCTCTGCTTCGTCATCCATCAGATTTTCAATACCCTGCTGGCAACGGAAGTGGAATTTCACCCAGAAACGCTCATTTTCAGCATTGATGAAGCTGAACGTGTGGCTGCCAAAACCGTGGATATGACGATATGACGTCGGCAGGCCACGGTCGCTGACGTCGATGGTCAGCTGGTGTAGTGCTTCAGGAAGATGCGAGAAGAAATCCCATTTGTAGGCCGGATTGCGCAGGTTAGTACGCGGGTCGCGCTTTACCACGTGGTTCAGGTCAGGGAATTTCAGCGGATCGCGCAGATAAAACACCGGAGTGTTGTTGCCGACTAAATCCCAGTTGCCTTGCTCGGTGTAGAACTTCATGGAGAAACCGCGGATGTCACGTTCTGCATCTGCTGCACCGCGCTCACCGGCGACGGTGGAGAAACGGATGAACATCTCGGTTTGCTTGCCAATTTCAGAGAAGAGTTTCGCGCGGGTGTATTTGGTGATGTCGTGGGTCACGGTGAAGGTACCGTAAGCACCTGAACCTTTTGCGTGCATACGACGTTCAGGGATTACCTCACGATCAAAGTGAGCCAGTTTTTCGAGAAACCAGACATCTTGTAGTAAAAGCGGTCCGCGACGGCCTGCGGTAATGACATTATTATTGTCGACGACGGGGGCGCCGGCAGCGGTGGTCAGTCCTTTCTTTTCCATAACCATCATTTCCTTGTATTGCGTGTTCGGGTGTGAAGTGCGAGATCAACGATCACTTTTGACAGCAAATTTCCTACATCCAGGCATGCTGTAGCCTTTCCATAGGAAAATTTACCTTAACGGCTAGTGTGTACCCATACGTTGATCAGGGGCAAATAGGTGGGGCTTATTACTCTGATTAAGAGAATAGGGATAGTGAATACAAATGCTTTTCTTTACATTTTATTTGCAGGCTAAGGGATTTTTAACGTTCTGAAAGATGTCACCTTTCGGCAAATTAATTTAGACTGCGCACTAAATATTTCCCCACTGTTATATGAATGTTCAGGAATGATGATGAAAAAAATTATTGTAGCGGGCGCGGCCCTTGGCATGCTGCTGACGGCGACGTCTGCGAGCGCAATTAGCGTAAACGGCGAAGTTGGCGAGCACTACACTCATCTGGGCGCTGGTTTCGGCACCACCTCTCCAGGTCTTGCGCTGACCGGCGATTACACCCATAACGACGATGACGGCGACGTTGCGGGTCTGGGTCTGGGCTACAACATTCCACTGGGTCCTTTCATGGCGACCGTTGGCGGTAAAGGCCTGTACACCAACCCGAAAGACGGTGACGAAGGTTACGCAGCGGCCGTCGGCGGTGGTCTGCAACTCCCAATCGCCAAAATGTTCACCCTGTACGGTGATTACTACTATTCCCCGGATTCACTGTCCAGCGGCATCGGTAACTACAAAGAAGCCAACGCGGGCGTGCGTCTGACCGCGATTCCGTTAGTGACCGTGAGCGTGGGTTACCGCTACATGGCGCTGGACGGCAAAGACGGCAACCGCGATAACATCGTGGCGGACGGCGCATACGTCGGCGGCGCGCTGAACTTTTAAGTTTTACGCCTGAATCATAAAGCCTGCTCAGCAGGCTTTTTTTTCATCTGTGCTATCACTTTGTGCCTATGAGATTGTGTTTCAGCGTCAGCCTTTCTACAGTGGAAGGACTAAACGAGAGGAGAAAGTGATGCTTAGGGTTGAGATGCTCAGTACCGGCGAGGAAGTTCTTCACGGTCAAATTGTGGATTCAAACGCCGCATGGCTGGCCAGTTATCTGTTCGATCAAGGTTTGCCGATGACCAGCCGTGAAACGGTGGGTGACAGTCTGGACGAGCTGGTCAACGTTATGAAAGAGCGCAGTCACATCGCCGATGTGCTGATCGTTAACGGCGGGTTAGGCCCGACCACTGACGATCTTAGCGCCCAGGCTGCAGCCATGGCCTGTGGCGTTGAACTGGTAGAGGATGCCGGATGGATTGCCACCATGCAGGCTTTCTTCAATGAACGTGGCCGTCCGATGGCCGAGTCTAACCGCAAACAGGCGCAGATCCCGGCCAACGCCGAATTGCTGGACAATCCGGTCGGCACCGCCTGCGGTTTCAGCGTCAGGCTCAACCGTTGCCAGATTTTCTTCACGCCGGGCGTCCCTTCAGAATTCAAAGTTATGGTCGAACAGCAAATCGTTCCGCGCCTGCACAAGCAGTTCCCTGCGCTGGAAGCTCCGCTGTGTTTGCGTCTGACCACTTTCGGGCGTGGCGAAAGCGATCTGGCGACTGAGCTGGATAAAATCGACATGCCGGAAGGCGTAGTAATGGGTTACCGCTCGTCTTCGCCGATCATCGAACTGAAAGTCACCGGCCCGCGTTCTCAGGAAGCAGCGATGCATCAGATTTTCGAGCGTGTGCGCGAAGTGGCGGGCGAGAGCACCATCTTCGAAGGTTTCGGCAGCCTGCCTGACCGTCTGGCAGAACGTCTGCTGACGCAAAACCTGCGTCTGGCGGTCAGCGAAAGTTATACCGGCGGCCTGCTGAACTGGCGTCTGCAAAGCGCTGGCGTCCCGCTGGCCAACGGCGAACTCCAGCCACAAGGTGATGAGGCTTCGCCAGAGAAATCCCTCGAAAACTTACTGGCACGCGCCCAGACGCTGGCCGAAACCAGCGGTGCACAGCTGGCATTGGCCGTCGGCGCATTATCCGGCGACAAGCTCAGCCTGGCGCTGCACACGCCGTCAGGAACCAGTGGATTAACCATCCGTTATACCGCGACGCGGCACGGGTTGGCGTTAAGGCAGGAGACTATCGCGATGGTGGGGATGGATATGTTGCGGCGGTATCTGAACGGGTGGGATCCGGTAGCGGAATATCCTTGGCTCGACCGAGTCGAGAAAGTCTAGTTATTCAAGGTCAACACCTTGGGCTGCCGCCCAAACTGGCCTTAAGGTCAACACCTTGGGCTGCTGCCCCAACCTGCTTTAAGGTCAAAACCGTGGGCGTCGGCCCACACCGACTTGGGGGGCGGCCTGTCGCCGCCGCCCCCCAAGACCCCCCGGGCTCTTTAAAACACGTGCCATGCATCCCGGCTCTGTTTCAGATACTCCTCCTATTGCCGCAAAAATCCGCCGCTGCGCGGTGCCCTTCGCTCGGGTTACAACCCGCGCAAAAAGACGCGCGGTTTTCCACCTCTCGCTCCGGCGTGATTTTTGAAAGCGGCCTGGGGCTTTTTAGGTCACAACTTCACCGGCTCAGGATGAGAAAAGAAAAGGGGCAACTAAAAAAGTCAAAGACGACTCGTTTCTGTTTTTAAAAATGGTGAGATGGCGCGATCAAAAAATCCTGCCGAACGGAGCGTCCTGAAGACCAAAGGCTTCAGGACCGAGAGAGGGCACCACGCAGCGGCAGAACATGTCCATCGGTCTGGCGATAGCGCGTGTTTTAAAAAACGCGGGAGTCCAGAGGGAGACGGTTTATTCTCCCTCTGGTCGATATGGGCCGATGCCCACGACCTTAAAGTTGAAGTTGGTTTTGAATTCGCTTTTAAAGCAGTTCTCAACATCGATCCGTGGGCCGAAACCCACTAAAATTCAATTTCAATATCCCCAACCGGCATGCAACAACAGGGTAAAATCTCGCCGTCTGAGATAAACGCCAGAGGTTTTTCACTGTACTTCACCGCACCGCTAACCAGCCGCATCCGACAGGAGCCGCAATACCCTTCACGACACTGATACTCGACGTCAACTTTATGATGTTCAAACACTTCCAGCAGATTGCTATGGCGGCTTTCGCACACCAGCTGAGTGCCATCGGCTGAAAGTGTGATGGTTCTGTCCGTCATTTAAAGCTCGAAATCACTCAGGTCGTCGGCGTGAACTTCTGAATCGATCTGACCGACCAGATAGGAACTCACTTCCACTTCCTGCGGGGCGACCTGCACATTGTCGGAAACCAGCCACGCGTTGATCCATGGGATCGGGTTCGAGCGCGTTTTAAACGGTGCGGTCAGGCCAACGGCCTGCATGCGGATGTTGGTGATGTACTCAACGTATTGGCACAAAATATCTTTGTTCAGGCCGATCATCGAACCGTCTTTGAACAGATATTCTGCCCAGTCTTTTTCCTGCTGTGCTGCCAGCACGAACAAATCGTGACATTCCTGCTCGCACTCTTTGGCGATCTCAACCATTTCCGGATCATCCTGGCCTGAGCGCAGCAGGTTCAGCGCGTGCTGGGTACCTGTCAGATGCAGCGCTTCGTCACGTGCAATCATCTTGATGATTTTCGCGTTGCCTTCCATCAGTTCACGTTCGGCGAACGCAAAGGAGCAGGCGAAACTCACGTAGAAACGCACGGCTTCCAGCGCGTTAACGCTCATCAGACAGATGTAGAGTTTCTTCTTCAGTTCACGCAGATTCACCACGACGGTTTTGCCGTTCACGGTATGCGTACCTTCGCCCAGCAGGTGGTAATAGCTGGTCATTTCGATCAACGTATCGTAATAGCCGGAGATGTCTTTCGCGCGCTTGAGGATCTCTTCGTTGGTGACAATATCGTCAAACACAATCGCCGGATCATTCACGATGTTACGGATGATATGTGTGTATGAGCGTGAATGGATAGTTTCTGAAAACGCCCAGGTTTCGACCCATGTTTCCAGCTCAGGAATAGAAATCAGCGGTAAAAGCGCGACGTTCGGGCTGCGGCCCTGAATGGAATCGAGCAGCGTCTGGTATTTCAGATTGCTGAGGAAGATGTGTTTTTCGTGATCCGGCAGCGCCTGAAAATCGATACGGTCGCGGGAAACGTCAATCTCTTCCGGACGCCAGAAGAAGGACAGCTGCTTTTCGATCAGCTTTTCAAAAATCTCATGTTTTTGCTGGTCGAAACGCGCAACGTTGACGGACTGACCGAAAAACATCGGTTCCAGCAGTTGGTTATTTTTGTTCTGAGAGAAAGTGCTATAAGCCATATTGTCCTCGGACAAAAGCCCCTGTTAAGGGGCTTTGTTTTAAATGATGAATCAAAACAGATGATTAGATTTTGCAGGCGCCGCTTTCGCAGTCATCAGCCACATCGGCTTTCATGTCTTCCTGCACATCATCAGCACCATCGCGGGTGTTCTGATAGTACAGTGTTTTGACGCCGAATTTGTAGGCTGTCAGCAAGTCTTTAAGCAACTGCTTCATCGGCACTTTGCTGTTCGGGAAGCGTGACGGGTCGTAGTTGGTGTTTGACGAAATCGCCTGGTCAATGAATTTTTGCATCACGCCAACCAGTTGCAGGTAACCGTCGTTATTAGGCATATCCCACAGCAATTCGTACTGATCTTTCAGACGCTCATACTCCGGCACCACCTGACGCAGGATCCCGTCTTTCGACGCTTTGATGCTGATGTGGCCGCGCGGTGGCTCGATGCCGTTGGTCGCGTTAGAGATCTGCGAAGAGGTCTCAGAAGGCATCAGCGCCGACAGCGTGGAGTTACGCAGGCCGTGCGTTTTGATGTCTTCACGCAGCTTATCCCAGTTGAGATGCAGAGGTTCACTGCAAATCGCATCCAGATCTTTCTTGTAGGTATCCACCGGCATAATGCCTTGTGAATAGGTGGTTTCGTTGAACCACTGGCACGCGCCTTGTTCTTTCGCCAGCTCGTTGGAGGCTTTCAGCAGGTAATACTGGATCGCTTCGAACGTCTTATGCGTCAGGTTGTTGGCGCTGCCGTCGGAATAACGCACGCCGTTTTTCGCC
Source organism: Rahnella sp. 1L-D-7-B-C2 (assembly GCF_057290995.1). NCBI lineage: Bacteria > Pseudomonadati > Pseudomonadota > Gammaproteobacteria > Enterobacterales > Yersiniaceae > Rahnella > Rahnella sp. 1L-D-7-B-C2. Next base: position 120,811 of record NZ_JBXAVQ010000005.1, read on the forward strand.
AGATAATAGGCGTAGTTGATGACGCCGATACCCAGAGTACGACGGCCCATCGCACCACGTTTAGCGGCTTTGATTGGGTAATCCTGATAATCGAGCAGGGCGTCGAGTGCGCGCACGGCCAGTACCGCCAGCTCTTCCAGATCGTCGAGGCTTTCGATAGCACCGAGGTTGAAGGCAGACAGCGTACACAGCGCGATTTCGCCGTTTTCGTCGTTCACGTCATCCAGTGGTTTGGTTGGCAGTGCGATTTCCAGACACAGGTTAGACTGGCGAACCGGCGCGATGGCCGGATCAAACGGACTGTGCGTGTTGCAATGATCTACGTGCTGAATATAGATACGGCCAGTGGAGGCGCGTTCCTGCATCATCAGCGAGAACAATTCGACGGCTTTCACTTTCTGCTTACGGATGCCCGGGTCTTGCTCGTATTTCTCGTACAGACGTTCGAACTCCTCCTGATCGGCGAAGAACGCATCGTACAGACCAGGTACGTCGGACGGGCTGAACAGCGTAATATCGCCGCCTTTCACCAGACGCTGATACATCAGTTTGTTGATCTGCACGCCGTAGTCCATATGACGGACGCGGTTGCCTTCAACACCACGGTTGTTTTTTAGCACCAGCAGACTTTCCACTTCCAGATGCCACATCGGGTAAAACAATGTCGCTGCACCGCCACGAACGCCGCCCTGAGAGCAGGATTTCACCGCTGTCTGGAAATGTTTGTAGAACGGGATACACCCGGTGTGGAACGCTTCACCGCCGCGGATCGGGCTGCCCAGCGCACGGATGCGACCGGCGTTGATGCCGATACCGGCACGCTGGGAAACGTATTTCACAATGGCGCTGGATGTAGCGTTGATAGAGTCCAGGCTGTCGCCGCATTCGATCAGTACGCAGGAGCTGAACTGACGGGTCGGGGTACGCACGCCAGACATGATTGGCGTAGGCAGAGAAATTTTGAAGGTAGAAATCGCGTCGTAGAAACGTTTGATGTAGTCCAGACGGGTTTCACGCGGATAGCCGGAGAACAGGCAGGCCGCGACCAGAATATAGAGGAACTGCGCACTCTCGTAGATATCGCCAGTCACACGGTTTTGCGCCAGATATTTCCCTTCCAGCTGCTTGACGGCGGCGTAAGAGAAATTCATGTCACGCCAGTGGTCAATAAAACTGTCCATCTGCTCGAACTCTTCAGCCGTGTAGTCTTCCAGCAGATGTTTGTCGTATTTACCCATTTCGACCATGCGGGTCACCTGATCAATCAGCTTAGGCGGCTCGAACTGACCGTACGCTTTTTTACGCAGGTGGAAAATCGCCAGACGCGCGGCCAGATACTGGTAATCCGGCGCATCTTTGGAAATCAGATCCGCAGCCGCTTTGATAATCGTTTCATGAATATCAGCGGTTTTAATCCCGTCGTAGAACTGGATATGTGAACGAAGTTCTACTTGGGAAACTGATACGTTTTGAAGACCTTCCGCAGCCCAGTCAATGACACGGTGGATTTTATCAAGGTTGATGCGTTCTGTGCGGCCATCACGTTTAGTTACAAGCAGACTTTGGTTCATTCGGGGCGATACCTCAAAGGTTTATAAAGGGTCTGACCTGACCGTCAAAAACAGCACGGCAGCACCACTCTATTCTAGTGTGCTGGTCAGGATATAAACACAATATATTGTGGGTTTGTTATTTTCTGATGACAAGATAGTGACTGAACGGCCCTTTGGCAAGTGAACAAAACGGCCGGATTTGTGGATAACTTGGGGAGAAATTTACGGGCCAAGCCTGAGGAGTCCGTCATTGCTGGCGCGACAAACCTGTCAATATCTGAGATACGATTTTCTTATATTTTTACGAAAGGTGATCGACTGCCGGTTTATTAAACGTTAGAAAAAAACGCTATATTGATCTGGATAACTATTCTAAAAAATCATGTTCCCGGGGCCGGTTCCACCAACGCCCTAAAAACTAAGGTTTAAGTAAAATCTGTGGCGGGCAGGGCGGATGAAATTCCGCTTAAGTCTGCCCGGAAGGCATCTTCCGGGCTTGACGCACGGGCAATTTAGAGTAGGTCAGATGACAGAACTTTCTTCTGACTGAGTGTGGATCATGTAATTGACGTCCACGTTCGGCCCGAGTTTAAAATGATCGGTCAGCGGGTTGTAGTGCAGGCCCATAATGTGGCGCTCCGACAACGACGTACGGTCAATCATGCCCAGCAACTCTGACGGTTTGATGAATTTTTTGATGTCGTGCGTGCCCTTTGGCACCATCTTCAGCACATATTCCGCGCCGAAAATAGCCATCAGCCAGGCTTTGTTGTTACGGTTGATGGTGGAGAAGAAGACATGCCCGCCGGGTTTCACCAGACGCGCACAGGCAGCCACGACGGACGCCGGATTCGGCACATGTTCGAGCATTTCCATGCAGGTGACCACATCGTATTGCTGCGGATGCGCCTCGGCGTGGGCTTCCACGGTTTCCTGTACGTAATCCACTTTCACGCCACTTTCCAGCGCATGCAGACGCGCCACCTGTAACGGTTCGCCGCCCATGTCCAGTCCGGTCACTTTCGCCCCGGCGACGGCCATGCTTTCGCTAAGAATACCGCCGCCGCAGCCGACATCGAGAACATTCTTCTCAAACAGGCCATCGGCGCGCTCAAGAATGTAGTTAAGGCGCAGCGGATTGATGCGGTGCAGCGGTTTGAATTCGCCTTCCAAATCCCACCAGCGCGAGGCGACCGCCTCAAATTTGGCGATTTCTTCATGGTCGATGTTTTGTGGCGCAGCGGAAGCCGATGTGGATGATGTGGTTGTCATGAGCGTGATGAACTCCTTATATCTTGATGTGGCCGATTATACCTATTTCGTCTGCTTTGGTTCAGATTTGTCGTAATGGCGAATCTTTATACGAAATGCGGCGCTTTACGCAAAGGTTTGAAACCCGTTGGATAATAGTAGGCAAAAGGGGGCGGTTGTTTTCCACGTTTGGCTGGTTTGTGGTATAGTTTTACACCTTTGCGCTATATATGCCTACGTGGGCAGCGGCCATGAATAATCAGTAGAGGGATAGCAGCTCCATGAGCGACCTTGCCAGAGAAATCACACCGATTAACATCGAAGAAGAGCTGAAAAACTCTTATTTGGATTATGCGATGTCCGTGATTGTCGGACGTGCGCTACCAGATGTGCGTGATGGTTTGAAACCGGTGCACCGCCGCGTACTTTTCGCAATGAACGTCCTCGGTAACGACTGGAATAAAGCCTATAAAAAATCGGCCCGTGTGGTCGGTGACGTTATCGGTAAATATCACCCACACGGTGATACCGCGGTTTATGACACCATTGTCCGTATGGCTCAGCCTTTCTCACTTCGCTACATGCTGGTGGACGGGCAGGGTAACTTCGGGTCAGTGGATGGCGACTCCGCCGCAGCCATGCGTTATACCGAAATTCGCATGTCAAAAATTGCTCACGAATTGCTGGCTGACTTAGAAAAAGACACCGTCGATTTCGTGCCTAACTACGATGGCACCGAGCAAATCCCTGCTGTTATGCCAACCCGTATTCCTAACCTGCTGGTCAACGGCTCGTCAGGTATCGCGGTCGGTATGGCGACCAACATTCCGCCGCATAACCTCACCGAGGTTATCAACGGCTGTCTGGCCTTCATTGAAGATGAGAACATCAGCATTGAAGGGCTGATGGAACATATTCCGGGTCCAGATTTCCCGACAGCGGCGATCATCAACGGTCGTCGTGGTATCGAAGAAGCTTACCGTACCGGCCGTGGCAAAATTTCGATCCGTGCCCGCGCTGAAGTGGAAGCGGACGCTAAAACCGGTCGCGAAACCATTATCGTTCACGAGATCCCGTATCAGGTGAACAAAGCCCGTCTGATCGAAAAGATCGCCGAGCTGGTGAAAGAAAAACGTGTTGAAGGCATCAGTGCGCTGCGCGATGAGTCCGATAAAGACGGTATGCGTATCGTCATCGAAATTAAACGTGACGCCGTCGGTGAAGTGGTTCTGAACAATCTGTACTCACTGACCCAGTTGCAGACTTCTTTCGGTATCAACATGGTGGCATTACACCGTGGTCAGCCGAAAATTTTGGGTCTGAAAGAGATTCTGTCCGCGTTTGTTCGCCACCGCCGTGAAGTGGTAACACGCCGTACTATTTTCGAACTGCGTAAAGCCCGCGACCGTGCTCATATCCTCGAAGCACTGGCGATCGCGCTGGCTAACATCGACCCGATCATTGAACTGATCCGTGCTGCACAATCTCCGGCCGAAGCGAAAGCGGGCCTGATTGCGCGTTCATGGGATCTGGGCAACGTTGCGGCGATGCTGGCAAGTGCCGGTGATGACGCTGCACGCCCTGAATGGCTGGAGCCAGAGTTCGGTATTCATGAAGGTAAATACTTCCTGACCGAGCAACAGGCGCAGGCTATTTTGGATCTGCGCTTGCAGAAACTGACCGGCCTTGAGCATGAAAAACTGCTTGATGAGTACAAAGAGCTGCTGGTGCAAATCGCAGAGCTGATGTACATCCTGTCCAACCCGGATCGTCTGATGGAAGTCATTCGTGAAGAGCTGGAAGCGATCCGCGATCAGTACAACGATCCGCGTCGCACCGAAATCACGGCGAACTCGTCTGACATCAACATCGAAGACCTGATCAACCAGGAAGACGTTGTGGTGACCTTGTCGCATCAGGGCTATGTGAAGTATCAGCCTCTGACCGATTACGAAGCACAGCGTCGCGGCGGTAAAGGTAAATCAGCAGCCCGTATTAAAGAAGAAGACTTCATCGACCGTCTGCTGGTGGCCAACACCCACGACACTATTCTGATGTTCTCCAGCCGGGGGCGTCTGTACTGGATGAAAGTCTATCAGTTGCCGGAAGCCAGCCGCGGTGCCCGTGGCCGTCCGATCGTCAACTTGTTACCGCTCGAGCCAAACGAACGTATCACCGCCATTCTGCCAGTACGCGAGTACGAAGAAGGCCGTCATGTGTTCATGGCAACGGCAAGCGGTACTGTGAAGAAGACCGCACTGACCGATTTCAGCCGTCCGCGTAGTGCCGGCATCATCGCCATCAACCTCAACGAGGGTGATGAGCTGATTGGTGTTGACCTGACCGACGGTAAAAACGAAGTCATGCTGTTCTCTGCAGCCGGTAAAGTGGTGCGCTTCTCCGAAGAAGCGGTGCGTTCAATGGGCCGTACGGCGACCGGTGTTCGCGGTATCCGTCTGGGCGAAGGCGACAGCGTCGTCTCCCTGATCATTCCACGCGGTGACGGTTGTATCCTGACCGTCACGCAGAATGGTTTCGGTAAGCGTACTGAATCTGCCGAATATCCAACCAAATCCCGTGCAACGCAGGGCGTTATCTCGATCAAAGTGAGCGAGCGTAATGGCCCGGTAGTTGGCGCGATCCAGGTGGATGAAGCGGATCAGATCATGATGATCACCGATGCCGGTACGCTGGTGCGTACCCGCGTGTCTGAAGTGAGTACCGTTGGCCGTAACACCCAGGGTGTGACGCTGATCCGTACCGCCGAGCAGGAACACGTGGTCGGTCTGCAACGTGTGGCAGAACCGGTAGAAGACGAAGAGCTGGATGGCGTTGCCACCGAAGCCGGCGAGCTGGAAGCGGCGCAAGCAGCCGATCTGCCAGACGACGCAGAAAGTGAAGACGACCAGGCAGCTGACGACGAAGAAGAATAAGTTTTCTTAGTCGGTTGAAAGGAAGGCATAACATGGCAACGTGTTATGCCTTTTTTATTCATTTCGAGTTTTTTAGAAAGTCCCTCAATAGTGTATTCTGATTCACATTCCGCTCACTGAGCCGTTACACCGATGGTTAATCCTTGAAATATCTTGCTTCGTTTCGAACAACGCTGAGAATCTCCCGCTACCTGTTCAGGGTGCTGGCACTGATGCTGTGGACGCTAGGGGTGCTACTGACCACCTTTTATGTGCTGAATATCTTCCACAATAAAGAGTCGGAGATCCGCGATGAGGATAACCTCAACTACGATCTGGCGCAGAGCTACGTCAAAAACTCCAATGACGTGATGCGCAGCATTAAGTTCATGGCCGAAAAGCGTCTGAGCGATTCAATGAACGGGCTGGATATCATCAACGGGATGATCAGCAGCAAGAACACGCCGCCGTCCTACCTTTCCCTTTTCCCTGATTCGGATTGCTCCCAGCTCAGCGACAGTTACCGTAACTCGCTGACGTCTCTGGGGAACATGATTCATTACTGGAAAGACAATTTTTCTGATGCCTATGACCTTAACCGCGTGTTCTTTATCAGCGGAGAAAACCTGTGTCTGGTCGATTTCGGCATCAGCAGCGAACCGTTTGAACGTGAAAGTCAGGATCAGCTGAAATCGCTGCATGAGAAAATCCTGCAATACCGCAACGGTAAAAATCAGGATAAAGAGAACAGCCTGTACTGGGTTTCACAGTCCAGTAACCGGGAGTCCGGTTATCTGTACGTGCTGACGCCGATTTATATCGGCAATAAACTGGAAGCGCTGATGGGTATTCAGCAAAACCTGCGTCTGGAAGATTTAGTCACGCCGAGCGCGCAACACACCAGCGTTACGCTGCTTGATGAGGACGATCAGCCGCTGCTCAGTCTTTCAGAAGGCGACCGCTACACCGCTGCGCTGGGGAATTATCCGCAGGAAAGCTCGTACTTCGGCTACATGAATGGCTACAAAGACTTGATTTATAAAAAGCCGCTGTCGCCGTCTTCGCTGAGCGTGGTGTATTCCATGCCGTTCAATATTGTTATTGAACGGTTCAAGATCATGATATTCAACGCGGTGCTGCTCAATATCTTCTCCGGCCTGTTGCTGTTTATTCTGGCCTGGGTGTTTGAGCGCAAGATGTTTTTACCTGCCGAGCAGAATGCCTTCCGGCTGGAAGAGCACGAGCAGTTTAACCACAAAATTGTCGCGTCGGCGCCGGTGGGGATTTCGATTCTGCGCATCAGCGACGGCGTGAATATCCTGAGTAACGAGCTGGCGCACAATTACATCAGCATGCTGACCCAGGAAGACCGCCAGCGTATTACGCGCATCATCTGCGATCAGCAGGTGAATTTTGTCGACGTCATCACCAAGAATAACAACAACATTCAGCTGAGCTTCGTGCATTCGCGTTACCGCAACGAAGACGTAGCGATTTGCGTGCTGATCGACGTCAGTGCGCGCGTGCGGATGGAAGAGTCGTTGCAGGAGATGGCGAATGCCGCCGAGCAGGCCAGCCAGTCCAAATCGATGTTCCTGGCGACCGTCAGCCACGAATTGCGCACGCCACTGTACGGCATCATCGGTAATCTGGATTTACTGCAAACACAGGGGCTACCGCAGGGTGTGGATCGTCTGGTGACGGCGATGAATAACTCCTCTGCGCTGCTGCTGAAAATCATCAGCGACATTCTCGACTTCTCGAAAATCGAATCCGAACAGCTGAAAATTGAACCGCAGGAGTTCTCATGCCGTGAAGTGATCACACACATTGCCGGTAACTATCTGCCTCTGGTGGTGAAAAAGCGCCTCGGACTTTACTGTTTTATCGAGCATAACGTGCCGCTGTCGTTCACCGGCGACCCGGTGCGTCTGCAACAGGTCATCTCGAATATTCTTAATAATGCGATTAAATTCACCGATACTGGCTGTATCGTGCTGAATGTCAGAACCTGTGGAAACTATCTGGAGTTCCAGGTTCGCGATACCGGCGTCGGTATTCCTGAGCGCGAAATCACCCGTTTATTCGACCCTTTCTTCCAGGTCGGTACCGGCGTGCAGCGTCATTTCCAGGGCACCGGCCTTGGGCTGGCAATTTGCGAAAAGTTGATCAACCTGATGGATGGCGATATTAACGTTGAATCCGAACCGGGTCTTGGCAGCTCTTTCACCGTGCGTATTCCGCTTTACAGCGCGGTGTTCCCGTCTGATGAACCGCTGGATCACTGGCAGGATAAAATCGTCTGGCTGGACGTGCGCAACGCATATCTCGAAAGTTACCTGATGCAGCTGCTGTGCCACCACGGTGCGAATATCCAGCGCTATGAGCCTGAGCTGGCGACCGGCGCCGAAGACGTGTTGATTACCGATACGCCGTTTATTCACATGGGTACGCTGCGCGCGCAGATTGAATTCTCGATAGACCATATCGGCCCGCCGGTGGAAACCCGACCGGGATATTGGGTACATGGCACTTCAACGCCGCTGGAAATCACCGCGCTGCTTAACCGCATTTATCAGATTGAGACGGCAGGGGACGAGGGCGGTCTGAACGCCCCGGCGGCTGAAACCGCTATCGCGCAGGACTACAGCGATATCACCCTGTTGGTGGTCGATGACCATCCCATCAACCGCCGTCTGCTCGCCGATCAGCTGGGGACTATGGGTTACATCGTGGTGACCGCCAATGACGGGATGGATGCGCTGGATGCCATGCGCGCGCATGAGATTGATATCGTGCTCAGCGATGTCAACATGCCACGCCTCGATGGTTATGGTCTGACGCAAAAACTGCGCGAGCTGGGCCATATCCTGCCGGTGATCGGCGTGACCGCTAACGCGCTGGCCGAGCAACGTCAGCGGTGTCTGGAAGCAGGGATGGATAACTGTCTGTCGAAGCCGGTGACGCTGGAAACGCTGCGCGATACGCTGAGCTATTACAGTGAACGCGTGCGCAAAGGGCACTATAAAAAAGAAGACTGAAGCGGCGGTTTGGCTGAAGGTCATCGATCAAAAAATAAAGGCACCGTGAAGGTGCCTTTTGTCTTTTAGCATTAAGACTGCTTTGCGAAAACTTAGTCTTTGTCGATCGGCATGGAGCTGATGGAAGACAGGTAGTTCAGCAGCGCGATATCGTTTTCCACACCCAGTTTCATCATGGCTGATTTCTTCTGGCTGCTGATGGTTTTGATACTGCGGTTAAGTTTTTTAGCAATCTCAGTCACCAGGAAGCCTTCTGCAAACAGACGCAGAACTTCGCTTTCTTTTGGTGACAGGCGTTTGTCGCCGTAACCGTTGGCGCTGATTTTTTCCAACAGCTTGGCCACGCTGTCCGGCGTGAACTTCTTGCCTTTCTGCAAAGCGGCCAGCGCTTTTGGCAGATCCGTTGGCGCGCCCTGTTTGAGGACAATCCCTTCGATGTCCAGATCCAGCACCGAGCTCAGGATCGCCGGATTATTGTTCATGGTCAGAACAATGATCGACAACTGAGGATAGTGACGCTTGATGTATTTGATTAGCGTAATCCCGTCGCCGAATTTATCGCCCGGCATAGACAGGTCAGTAATCAATACATGGGCGTCAAGTTTACTTAAGCTGTTGACCAGTGCCGTCGAGTCTTCAAACTCGCCGACAACATTCACCCATTCGATTTGTTCAAGTGACTTACGAATGCCAAAAAGGACGATAGGATGATCATCAGCAATAATTACGTTCATAGTATTCATGTGATTAGCTACCTTGCTGGAGCAGTCTGGAGACAAAAGAATCAATAAGATTGATGGTTTCAGTAATCTGTAATGCATCGCCATCTGCGATGTACTGTTCTAACTCTTCACACATTTGCTTGCCCGGGGTCAGGTTCAGCATAGCGAACACTCCCTTAAGGCGGTGTGCAGTTTGGGAAAGTGATGTGAAATCACGACGTTGGTTTTCATTATACAGTTTCTCAAGATCTTCCGGTACTGTCTCGACAAAAAGCTGATAGTAATCGCTTGATTTTAACTGCTTTTCATAATGGTCGGGAGAGTCTTCGCCGGGTTCTTCGGATGAAACACTGTCATCAGGAACGGCAAATTGCTGTTCAATTAACAGTAAGGTTGCGTCGATCAGCGCGCTGCTGATGTTGTAATTGACGCGAATATAATGCTTTTCAAGCTGCTGGAAACCGGACTCATCGTCGGTCAGCAGCAGCGTAAATTTGTCACTGTTTTGCGCATTATCCGTCAGCAGGACGTCGTATTCTCTTGTCAGTTGTCGCTCATCGGCCACGATACACACTGCGCCGTAAGCGTTCATCGTCCGGGTCACAATGCCGCGTACCTCGTCAGAGGTGATGTCGAGTAACGCGGTGACATCGGTCAGCAGCTTCTCGTGTTCGTCTTCCACTTCCTGCGTTTGCGGGCGTTGTTTCACGCGGACGGTATAACGCGTGCCGATGTCGAGTTTGCTGCGGATCTCAAGCTGTCCGCCCAGCTTTTTACACAGCTGATTGCACAGGAAAAACGTCAGGCCGGAGCCGTGATTAAAGCGATCAACTAACGTCTGGCTCAGGAAAGGATAATTCAGATTGCTCAATTCTTCCTTCGAAATTCCGCTGCCAGTGTCAGTTATGTGGAAAACAAGCTGATCCGGGCGATCTTCGTCCTGTTCGCTGGTCAGTGTGACCTTGCCGAGCGACGTGGTGACGATGGCATAATCAAGCAGCAGCGAGAGGATTTTCTTCACAGCCTGCATATCGCCGACGAACATTGCTTCCGGCGCGATATGGAAATGATTCAGCAAACCGAGGCCTTTCCGGCTGAGGCGGGGCAGGGCCTCAAGCAGGAGTTCATCCACCATAGCGGATAAGACATACGGCTGGCTGGCCGGCTGCCAGTCCTGCGTTTCCAGCCGGGTCAGCAGGGTGATGTTATCCACCAGCGTCAGCGCGTTGCGCGATTCGACCTGTAATTTTCCCTGAAGCGTCTGGCGTTCCTGTGGTTCTTCCACCGTCACCAGCGATTCCACCAGCCCGTTAAGCTCCTGCAACGGCTGATTCAGCTCGATGCCCAGATTGTGCAGCATCAGCTTGCGCGCCTGCAGGTTCTTTTCGAACTCACGCTTCGCCTGTTGCAGCGTGCGGTTAACCATCACTTCTTTGTCCTGATCGTGCAGCAGGAACAAGTAGGTCTCCGGGGAAATCTGGCTGCGGATCATGCGGATTTCATACACTTCATTGTTAACCGTGGCCTGAATCGAGCCGTTATGCTGCTCGGCCATATTGGCGATTTTATTCAGGCTCAGGTGCGGCAACAGCTGGTCGGCAATCTTATTACTGAGGATCACGCTGTGGTTGCTGAAGTTATAAACCAGCAGACCGAGTGGCAGCCCGGAGATGATTTCCTGATTCAGCGCCTGCTGCATATGCAGCTGCGCCGCCATATTTTCGCTCGGGCGGATGTACTGATGACGGATAAAGTAAATGCTGGTCATCGTCAGCCCGATCAGGAACAGATTGATGAGGATCAGCCAGAAGTTATTACGTGACAGATCCACCACCAGGCTGAACAACGGTACGTGGTAGGTCAGCGACAGCGGAGAGTTGCTGAGCGGCACGCTGAACACCAGTGACCAGCCCTGAACAGTGATGCTGCTGGTGGCGCTATCGTCAGAAGGATCGCCCTCATTCACCGCCGCGGTACTGCCGCTGAGCTGGAAATTATCCCGTGCCATGTTCAGCGGGATGAGATCACTCATCGGCAAATCAAAAGCGATCACCGTCGCCAGATGACCGGGATTATTGAACGTGGTGCGCAGCGTAAAGTTGTAGTCGCTGCTCTGGCGAGATTTACGCAGGGCGGAGTAGCTTTCGCGCTCGTCCAGCGTATTGGCCTGTTGCAACATTTCAGCACGGCGCGATTGCAGCGCACTGGTGAAATAGTTTTCTTTAAGGCGGGAATCCTGTTCCTCGAGCGGCACCGTGGTCACCAGCACCATGCTGTTATCCTGGCCGTTCAGATAATAGAGCGAATAGGGCAGCGTTTTAGCACCCCATTGTTCATCGAGGAAAGAAGAGATTTTCAGTGTCAGATCCAGCGTGGAGCTGTCATGCGTACCAAAAATCAGTGCGCCGGTTTTCTTGTGCGGCTTAGTGACATAGAACATGTCCTGACGCAGACGGATTTCCTGAGCGGAGACCACGTCCGGCGGCAGCGGCTGGCCGCTGAAATTGTCGTAAATCTGATATGTCATGTAACGATACTTATCGATACGTTTTTGCAACTGATCGGCGGTGGATTGCACCGTGCGCAGTTTATCGTTCAGATAAGCATTGGTGTAGTTATACCCGTAAAGACCCAGCCCCAGTGCCAGCAGCAAAATGAACAACCAAAAGAAACGCGTGATGTTGGTTGAGGTCAGCGATAAATATTTACCTGACATGATGATGAGTCTTTTCCTTCATGAAAAAACACCTGAGATTAAACAGACCGCACAGTTTATCAGAAACGATAAGTTTCAGTGATTGCGCGTAGTCTTAATTATTTTTGGCCTCAATACATTAAGCCCAAAATTCTTTATGGATAGTCACAAAATTGATAAGTCATTTTGATGTGCATTCTTCGATGTTACTCTTTGATTTTCTTAATGATGAGCACGCTCAATATTAAGTTTTATAATTTAAATGCATTACAAATCAACTAGATGATAAATAAATTCCCCGCTAGGCCATGATTTTACTCGCGTCAAACTTATAATTTTTAACACATCGATGAATAAAATTTATCACAAAGATAACTTTTTTTTAATACACTTAACTCAAATCATGCATATAACTTATGGAGTTGAGAGTAGAAAAATGCCTAAACGACACAACAGAAACACATAAAAAGCATCGCTAATAATAACTTTTGCCCGTTTTGTAGTCGCTCGTTTTACCCATCACCAGTTGGAAATTAACCCATTGCTTTAATGGTCTTCTCGATCGCGCAATAGCACCTCTCTGACGGGAGGGGTTGTTCGTGGCGGATTTGAGTAACAACTGGTCTCAGACAGGGGTACAACATGGCTCAGAACGGCGGCGTAGTTATTGATGTTCTTGCTCGTAAAGATGGTGCAGTAATCTCTCAGATTTCTGATGCCAGTCAGGATGTTACCCTCAACCAGATGAGCATCGTGCGCGTTCACGCAACGCGCGATGCGGTCACCAGCTACGAACGCGTGGGTAACGATCTGGTTATCCACATGAAAGACGGCCGTACGGTGCGTTATCACAGCTTTTTCGATACTGATGGCAAAGGCCACCACAGCGAGCTGATTTTTGACGATGGTGTTCACCCCATTGAACACGCCGCCTTTGTCGATACCGGCGCGACCGCAGGCGCGGTGACCGTCGTTCCTGCGTATGAAACCATCCCCGATGTTGGCGTCTTACTGCTCGACTCTTCTAACTTTGACCCTGCCATTCTCGGCGCCGTTCTTGGCGTTGTCGCTCTTGGCGCAGGCATTGCCATTGCCGCAGGCGGTGGTGGCGGTGGTGGTGGCAGCAGTAACAATGGCGGGAGTGATGGCGGCAACAACGGCGGTAATAATGGGGGCAACAACGGCGGAACGGGCGGCAATACCGGTGGGAACACGGGCGGCAATACCGGTGGGAACACGGGCGGTAATACCGGTGGGAACACAGGCGGCAATACCGGCGGAGAGACGCCAACCCTGACGCTGGCGACATTTGCCAACGACAATATTCTTAACAAAGCTGCCGCAGCCACGGCACAGAATTTCACCGGCAGCACCACTAACGCCACAGAAGGCAGCACCATTGTGCTGACCATTAACGGCAAAACGTTTACCACCACCGTCGATGGCAGTGGCAACTGGAGCATTCCGCTTTCAGCAGCAGAACTTCAAACGCTGGCGGACGGCACGTATGTCATCAGCGTCACGGTCACGAACACCACCGGTGAAAGTGTCACTAAAAGCGTGACCGTCGTTGTGGATACCACGCCACCCATTCTTACCGTGAATCCGATTGATGGCGATAACGTGATTGATGGTGAAGAGCATCAGCAGGCGCTGGTGGTCAGCGGTACAGCCTCTGTTTCAGAAGCGGGGCGAAGTGTGGATGTTCTTCTTAACGGCGTTCATTACAGCGCCACAGTGGGGACTGACGGCACCTGGTCGGTGACGGTTCCGGCTGATGCGGTAGCCGCTTTGGCACAAGGTAATTATACGGTTACCGCTTCCCTGACCGATGCGGCCGGTAACTCAACCTCGACGCCGGACAGCTTTGTCATCAACGACAATGCCGGTACGCTGACCGTCAACCCACTCTCCGGCGACGGCCAGTTGAATGCCGCTGAAGCGCAGGCTGCGCTGGTGATCACCGGCACCACCACCAACGTGCCTGTCGGGACAGAGATTACGATTACTGTCGGCAGCACAGTTTATCACACCACAACCACAGCAAGTGGCGGATGGAGTCTGAGTATTTCACCTGCTGACTTACAGGCACTGACCGACGGTTCGACTACCGTGACGGTCAGCATGGTAGATTCACAGGGCAATACCATCAGTCAGACCAGCGATCTGAATGTGGCTATTCACGGCGTTCCGCCGACGCTGGACCCGGCATTTGGCGGCGACAATACGCTGGATTTAGCGGACTCCGCGACCAGCCAGACGCTGACCGGCCACACCGGTTTGACCGGCGATGGGCAGACGGTGACCATTACCCTTGGTGGACAGCAGTTCACCGGTACCGTCGCACCTGACGGCACATTTAGCGTCACCGTTCCGTCATCCGTGCTCGGCACGCTGCCGCAGGGCAGCAATAACATCGTGGTTACCGTGACCGATCCGGCTGGTAACAACAACACCCTCACTACGCCGGTAACGGTAGACACTGTACCGCCAACCCTGACGGTCAATCCGCTGGAAGGCGACGGCTATATCAGCGTGGCGGAAGCCAGCGCAGAAATGATCCTGACCGGCACCGCATCAGTGACTGAAGCGGGCAGACCGGTGACCGTCATCATCAACGGTGTGGAGTATAACGGCGCCATCGTGCAGCCCGACGGCACCTGGAGTGTGACGCTTCCTGCCGGTTCCCTGAGCAATCTCAATCAGGATGTCAGCGTAGTTGCCACACTGACCGACGCCGCAGGAAATACCACTACCAATACCAGCACAATTCATGTCGCTTCCGATCCGTTACAGCCGCCGACCATTACCGTGAATACGTTTGCCGGTGACAACATCGTCGATGGTGCAGAAGTTAAAACCGCCCAGGTTCTGAGCGGTACCACCACCCTCGTTGAGGCCGGGCAAGTGGTGACTATCGTTCTGAACGGCCACACCTACACCGCCACCGTGCAGGCCAGCGGTAACTGGAATGTGATTGTTCCCGCTGCGGATATGGTTGTGCTGGCGGAGGGTTCCCAGACCATTAACGTCAGCGTGGCAGATAAAGCCGGAAACCCGGCGACCGGCAGCGAGTCGTTTAATGTCGTGTCCACTCAGGATGGCATCGCGATTGATCCGGTAACCGGCGACAACATGATCAACGCTGTGGAAACGGCAGACGGCATTCTGATCACCGGAACTACGCTGGGCGTTGCAGCTTTTGCACTGGTCACGGTCAACTTTGGATCGCTGGTTCGTCTGGCAATTGTCCAGCCCGATGGCCACTGGTCCTTGTCGCTGACCAGTGCTGATCTTGAAGGGCTGGACGTTTCCACTCTGCAACTTAGCGCCAGCGTTCAGGCGCTTGACGGCACTACTCTGACCAACAGCGTGTCCGTGGGCATCGATAATCAGAATCCGGTTCCTACTCTCAATACCCCCTTCGGCGACGGTTATCTCAATATTGCCGAAGCGGCAACCGCTGAAACCTTGTCCGGCACCACAGGTAAATCAGGTGACGGCCAGACCGTGACGGTAACCATTGGCGGCCATACCTACATCGCCACGGTGGATGGCACTGGCGCATGGTCGGTCAGCCTGCCGTCTGCTGATTTGCAGGCCTTACCGGCAGGCAATGCGGCAATTGTGGTGAATGTTACCGACGGCGCAGGCAACACTGCGACAATTAACGGTTCCGCAACAGTTGATCTGACTGCGCCAACGCTCATCATCAATCCGGTTTCGGGCGATGGTTATGTCAACAGCGTCGAAGCAACGTCTGATCTGGCCATCACGGGCTCGGCGTCGGTTTCCGAAGCCGGACAGACTGTGACAATCACTCTTAACGGCCAGAGTTATACCGGCATTGTTGGGGACAACGGCCAGTGGAGCGTGACCGTTCCGGCGGGGGCGCTGGCAGGCGTGGCGGACGGTCAGTATACGCTGACCGCGCAAATTGCTGATGCGGCAGGCAATAGCACCACCGTAACTTCGAACGTACAACTGGCGACCGATCCGGCCAACGCGCCGACGATCACCCTCAATACTTTTGCCGGTGACAACATTGTTGACGGTGCTGAGCAGCAAACGGCGCAGACGCTGAGCGGAACCACCACGCATGTCGAAGCGGGTCAGCTGGTTTCCATTACGCTAAACGGCGTGGTGTATACCGCAACGGTTCAGGCAGACGGCAGCTGGAGCACCAGCGTACCTGCCGCCGATCTGGCGGCTATCGTTAACGGCAACACGCAGATTGTTGCCAGCGTGGCCGATAAAGCGGGTAATCCGGCAAGCGGCACTGAAGACATTACGGTAAATAATCTGCAAAGCGGGGTGTCTGTCGATCCGGTAACCGGCGATAACTTGCTGAATGCAACCGAGGCGGCGGCCGGAGTCACCATCAGCGGGACGTCAAACAACGTGCCGGTGAACGGCGTTGTTACGATTATTCTCAACGGAAAAACCTATACGGCCACCGTGGGCGTGGGCGGCGCATGGAGCGCGCAGGTTTCGGCAGCGGATCTGGCGGCGCTGAGTGACGGCCCTAACACGATCAGTGTTAGCGCTACTGATGCTGTCGGCACGGTGGTGACGGGCACTGATACCCTGAATGTGGCGATCCACAACCTTCCTTCCGTAACGCTCAATCCACCGTTTGGTGATGGCATTCTCAATGCCGCTGAAGCGGGGGTGAATCAGACCCTGACCGGTAACACCGGTGTTTCTGGTAACGGTCAGACCGTGACGGTAACGCTGGGCGGGCAGGAGTACACGGCAACGGTCGCGGGCGACGGTTCGTTCACCGTTTCTGTTCCTTCAGCGGCGCTGGGTGCGCTTGGTCAGGGAACAACGACCGTGCAGGTTGCCGCAGCTGATGCTGCGGGCAATACCAGTTCCGTTGCTGTACCTGTCACCGTGGACACCGTCGCGCCAACCGTCAGCATTAATCCGGTAGCGGGCGATGGCATCATCAACGCCGCAGAAGCCGGGGCGGTCATTCCTGTTACCGGGAATACCGACGCGGCTGACGTCGGGCAGACGGTCACCGTCAGTATCGGCGGCCATACCTACACCGGCACCGTGGAAGCGGGCGGCGCATGGACCGTCAACATTCCGGCAGATGCCCTGGCCAATGTGGCGAACGGCACTTACACCCTGACAGCCTCGGTGACCGACGCTGCCGGAAATACCGGCACGGCCAGTACGCCAGTCACTGTGACCGCCGATCCTGCGCTGTTGCCGACCATCACTATTGACGCCTTTGCCGGGGATAACGTTCTTGATGGCGCAGAACGTCAGACTTCGCAGTTGTTAAGCGGCACAACGAGTCACGTGGAAGCCGGTCAGACGGTCACTATCATCCTTGGCACGCACACCTATACCGCGACGGTTCTGGCGAGCGGCGCATGGAGTGTTTCCGTCCCGGCTGCTGACTTGCAGGAGCTGACTGACGGCACGGCGACAATCAATGTGAACGTCACCGACCTTGCGGGTAACCCGGCCAGCGGTAGTGACCCGGTTACCGTGAACTCCACACTGGGCGGTATTTCCATCGATACCATCGCCGGTGATAACAACATCAACGTGGCAGAAGCCGCAGCGGGTGTGACCATCAGCGGTTCCACCATTAACGTGCCGGTCGATACGACCGTTACCGTGAAACTCGGTGGTGTCACTTACACCACCACCACGGACGCTGACGGTCACTGGAGTATTCCTGTTTCTCCGCAAGCGCTTGCAGCACTGGCCGAAGGCACCAGTCATGTGATTGCGACTACCGTGACTACCGATGCCGGTCCTGTGACCACCACGCTGGATATTGGTATTTACACCCAGCCTCCTGTCCCAACCATCAACCCACCGTTTGGCGACGGACAACTCGGTACGGACGAAGCTGGCGCGGCGCAAACGCTCACCGGTACGACTGGCCTGACCGGTGACGGTCAGACGGTTCAGGTAGTCATCGATGGCCATACCCTGACGGGCTCCGTAGCGACCGACGGCACCTGGACTGTGACCGTACCAGCAGGCACGCTGACCAATGCACCGGAAGGTACGACGCCGGTGGCGGTCACTGTGACTGATGCAGGCGGAAACACCGGGACAGTCAATGGCTCGGTCAATATCGACTTCACAGCGCCTACCCTCAGCGTGGCGCCGGTTGCGGGCGACAACGTGATTAACGCGCAGGAATTAGCCGGCGATATCGCGCTCTCCGGGACGGCTGACGTGGGCGATGCAGGTCGGACGGTCACGCTGCAAATCGACGGACAGACATTTACCGCTATTGTGCAGGGCGACGGCAGCTGGAACACCACCGTCCCTGCTGGAACGCTGAACGGCCTGGCGGACGGCAGTTACACGCTGACAGCCACCCTTGCCGATCTCGCTGGCAACACCACCACCGTTAATCTGCCTTACACCGTGGTGGCGACGCATATACCTGTGCCGACTATCGATACGCCGTTTGGTGACACCTTCCTGAACAGGAATGAAGCCGATTCTGCGGAAACGTTAACCGGCTCAACCGGCGTCACCGGTGCCGGTCAGACCGTGGTACTGAACATTGATGGTGTGGATTATCCTGCGACCGTCAACGATAACGGCACCTGGAGCGTTGACCTTTCTGCTGCCACGTTGCAGGGCATTGCGGAAGGGACGCAAATTATTCAGGTCACGGCAACCGACAGCGCTGGTAACGTCGGCACCGCCACCAGTGCGGTCACCGTTGACTTCACGCCGCCGACCCTCACCTTCAATCCGGTCGCCACCGACGACATCATCAATGCCGCCGAAACGCTGCAACCGGTGGTGATCAGCGGCACATCCGATGTGCCGGATGCGGGCCAGACTGTTTCTGTCGTCCTGAGTTTCAACGGCGTCACTTACAACGCAATAGTGCAACCGGACGGCAGCTGGAGCTTCTCACTGCCGAGTTCAGTTGTGCAGTCGCTGGCGGATACCACCTATACGCTGACGGCCACTATCACCGATGCGGCGGGTAACATCACCACCGGGACGCACACCTTCAGCGTTGATGCCGCTGCGGCAGATTTGCCAACGCTCACCATCACCTCCGTCTCCACCGACGATTATATTAATGCTATCGAAAAAGGATTACCGGTGCCGGTCACCGGGACATCCACCCATCTCGAAGAGGGGCGGGTGGTTCAGGTAGTGTTCAACGGCAATACGTATAACGCCACGGTCAATGCAGACGGTACCTGGACGGCGACTATTCCGGCCGCTGATTTGACCACGTTGTCAGACGGACCTCTGACGGTCACCGCGTCCGCCACCGACCTGGCTGGCAACCCGGCCACGGCGTCGCACAACGTTACGGTTATTGCCCAGCCGGGCGATTTGCCGACGTTAACCATCAATGCCATTTCCGGCGATGATCAAATCAATCTGCTTGAACACAACCAGGGCACGACCATCACCGGGACATCTACGCATGTACCGGTTGGCGGCACGGTGACACTGGTGATCACCGGTGAAAGCTATACCGCAACGTACACCGCCACCGTGCAGGCTGACGGCAGCTGGAGTATTCCGCTGACCGCCGCGCAGGTTCAGGCGTTGCCGGGCGGGAATAACGTCTTTACCGCAACGGCGGACGACGTCGCACAAAACGCGGCGACCGCCACTCAGAACGTGACCGTCGATACTATTCCGCCACTGCTTAGCGTGACGGTGGAAACCGGTGGAGACGGCATCATCAATCTGGCGGAAGCCGCGTTGGGTCTTCCTGTCAGTGGTGAGACGGATCCAAACCTGACCGTTACCGTCACCCTCAACGGCAAAAATTACACCACGACAGCGGATGGTTCGGGGATATGGAGCCTGACCATTCCGGCGGTGGATGTGCAGGCGATTACCACTGACGGTGACAAAGTCATTGGCGTCAGCGTCACCGATCCGGCCGGTAACAACGTGACGACCACCGCTGAATTCACGCTGGCGACCCATGCGTTGCCAACGCTGACGATTGGTGTGATTGCCGGAGACGGCATTTTGAATATCAGTGAAGCCACCGGCGGCTTCAACCTGAGCGGGACCAGTTCAGGTCTGGCGCCGGGAACTACCGTGCAGGTTACGATCCCGGGGCTGGCCGATCCAATTTCTGGCACGGTGAACCCCGACGGCCTCGGCTGGACGGCAGCGGTGCCACCGGATCTGCTGAGCGGGCTGACCACCGGCATCGTACAGGTGACCGTGACGGCGGCAGATGCGGCCGGTAACCCGGCTTCTTCCAGCGCAAGTCTGGATATTGAACTGACGGCGTTGCCGGTACCGACCATTAATCCACCGTTTGTGGATGGCATTCTCAATGCCACAGAAGCGGCTGCCACACAGCTTATCACCGGTTCCACCGGCATTACTGGCGCGGGTCAGACCGTTCTGGTGACTGTCGATGGCACGCCGGTGTTGGCAACGGTAGGTAATGACGGCACCTGGACGGCGACCGTGCCTTCTGCGGTCTTGCAGGGACTGACCGACGCCACGCATACCATCAGCGTGGTGGTCACCGACAGCGCGGGCAACACCAGCGCGGCGGGCACGCTTGATTTCACCGCGCTGACGCATGTTCTGCCGGTGGCAGGCATTAATATTCCGTTTGGCGATGGTGTGCTGAATCTGGATGAAGCCACGGCGGGCGGTACGATTACCGGCACCACCGGTATCACCTCACCGGGCCAGACCGTCACCGTGGTCATTAATGGTAACGCGGTACCGGTTGTCGTCGATTCTGATGCCGGTACCTGGACTGTTACCCTGACGCCAGCGCAGTTGCTCGGCTTGCAGGATGGTACATGGCCGGTAGTCGTCACCGTGACCGACAGTGCGGGTAACACTTCTGTGCTGCCGGCTTCGGTTGATGTGCAGATCCACAGTATTCCGCAACCGACCATCGACCTGCCGTTCGGTGACGGTACGCTAAACATTGCAGAATCCACGGCGTTGGGTGGCCAGACACTGACCGGTACCACCGGTGAAACGGGAGCCGGGCAAACTGTCCGCGTGACAATCGATGGAATGACCGACAGTCCGTTTGCGGCAATTGTAGATCCGGCGACAGGAAACTGGAGTCTGAACCTGACACCAGCTCAGTTGGAATCGCTCGGAACAATAACGGCATCGCACGACATTACCGTCACGGCGACCGATGCTGCCGGTAACCATAACGATACGACCATCAGCTTCACGTCGCATCTGTCTGCGCCAGTGCCGGTGATTGATACGCCATTCGGCGACGGCAGTCTGAATATTACAGAAGCGGCGGGTGTGAATGTCATTACAGGTAACACCGGGATTACCGGCGACAACCAGAACGTCAAACTGACCATTGATGTGAACGGCACAACGTATACCGCTACCGTCGATCCGGTGACCGGCGACTGGTCGGTGACGCTGCCTGCGGGCGTACTCAGCTCTCTGGGCAGTGGCGGGCACGATATCAACGTGACGGTGACGGATGCCGCAGGCAACAGTACGCCAGCGACCCTGCCATTCACCAGCTATCTCACCGTACCGGATGTCACCATCAACACGCCGTTTGGTGATGGTTATCTGAGCGCGGCTGAAGCTGCCACAGGACAGACGCTGACCGGGACAACCGGGCTGACGGGGATCGGACAAACCGTGGTGGTCACCATTGGTGGAGTACCGATCCCGGGCGTGACGGTGGATGCGAACGGAAACTGGACCGCTCCTCTGACGACGGGCGAAATCGCCGACCTGCCGCAGGGCGCACAACAAATCTCCGTGACCGTAACCGACGGTGGCGGTAACACCGGTTCCGCCTCAGTGGGCGTCGGTATTGCCGTAACCCTGTTGCCAACGGTGGCTGTCACGTCCTTTGCCGGTACCGGTTTTGATCTGACTTATGCAGAAAGCCAGAACCCGCAAACCATTACCGGTACCACGGTGAACGTGCAGGCTGGGCAGCAGGTGACCGTTTCTGTCGGCGGCATCAGCCATCAGGCAACGGTGCTGGGCAACGGGGCGTGGAGTGTCACTCTGACTCCAGCAGAACTCGCAACGCTCGACAGCACAGATACGATTACGGCTTCAGTGAGTGACCTGGCGGGTAACACAGCAAATCTGCCATTGCCTCAGGCGATTACCGTTGACCTGACGCCGCCGGTGACGCCAACGCTGAGCATCGATCCCGTTACCGGCGACAACGTGATCAACGTGGCTGACGGCACGCCGGCCAACATTACGATTTCCGGTAAATCCATCAACGTGCCGGACGGCACGCAGGTCGTAATAAGCGTCGGTGGGGTTCCTCATACCGCAACAGTGACAGGGAATATCTGGTCAGTTGATGTGGCGGCCAGTGAATTTGTTAATGGCTCATTGACGGTCGTCACTGCCAATACGTTAATCCCTGTCATTACCAGTGCCACACAAACTGTGCTGGTCGATACCAGCGCACCGGTGGTGACCATCAACGCCTTTACCGCCGACGACACCATCAACAACCTTGAATCGAAATCGGCGCAAACCATTTCGGGTACGGTGGTTGATAACAACAATAATGATGTGGGCAGCGTGGTCACCGTTTCGCTCAACGGCAAAACCTACACCACAACCGTGCAGACAGGCGGTGTCTGGTCGGTCAGCGTACCGGCAGCCGACTTGCAGGCGCTGCCGCAGGGCACGGGTAACACCATCACGGCCACAGTTACGGATGCCGCAGGTAACCTGGGGACGGCAACTCCGCATCCGATCACCGTCGATACCACCGCGCCGTTGCTGGCACTGGATGTGGTCGCCGGTAATAACGTCATTAACCTGGCAGAGTCACTGGTCAACGTACTGGTGGGCGGCACTTCCAGCGGGGCGGATGGTCAGACGGTGAACGTCACGCTGGGCGGTGCATCGATCGGTACGGCGCTTATTCAGCCAGGTGGGGCATGGTCGCTCAACCTGACGCCGGCGCAGTTGCTGTTGCTTAACGACGGCACCCTGACACTGGCGGCGACGGTAACGGATGCGGCGGGCAACACCACCAGCGTCAGTACTGGTCTGGATATCTTCTTCAACAAATTGCTCGATCTGACCGTCAACAGCGGTCTGGGGCTGGGCGACGGATTCCTCAATCTGGCGGAATCGCAGGTTGCGCAAACCATCAGCGGCACGGCGATTGGTGCGGGCGTGGGCTCGGTGATTTCGACGGTGATCAACGGTACGCCGCTGTCTGCCGTAGTAGGGGCGAACGGCCTGTGGTCACTGACGATCCCGGCGGCGGTGCTGGGCGCACTGACTGACGGTGCGCAGGTCATCAACCTGAACATCACGGATGCTGCCGGTAACGTGAAAGCTGAAGTCCTCAATCTGGATGTGATTAAAAGTATCCCGGTGCTGGGCGCGCTGGATCCAATCTTCGGTGGAAACGGCCTGCTGAATGCGGCGGAATCTCTGCTGTCTCAAACCATCGGTGGCGTAGCCACGGCGGTAGATGGCACGCAGGTGACCGTCACGCTGGGCGGCAAAACCTATAACACCACTGTCACAGCCGGGACGTGGAACATCAGTATTCAGCCGGGGGATCTGGCTACGTTGCTCGACGGCAACCTGAACCTCGGCATTACGCTGACGGATCCGGCGGGTAACACTTCTACCACCAATATTCCGGTGGGGATTGCTATCCACAACCTGCCGCAAGTGGTGCTCAACACCGTATTTGGCGACGGCGTACTGAATATCGCCGATCTGCTGGTCAATCAGACCGTCAGCGGTACTGTGTCGAACGTGGCAGCGGGTACGGCCATTGCGGTTCAGGTCGGTGCGCAAACCATTAACGGCGTGGTGGATGCCACCGGGCATTTCCTGGTCACCGTGACGCCGGATATTCTGGCGACGCTGACCGGCACAACGGCGGCGGTGAGCGTGTCGGTGGTTGATGCGGCGGGTAACTTGGGGACGGCGGCAGCGAGCGCGGTGCTGGATCTCATCAAACCGGTGATCAACCTGACTTCCGTGCTGGGCGATGGCCTGCTCAATGCGGCGGATGCGCTGACTACCCAGACCATTGGCGGTATCGTCAGCGGCGTGGCGGCGGGGACGCAGGTTCAGGTCACGCTGGGCGGGAAAACCTTCCTTGGCGCGACCGACGGTAGCGGCGCATTCAGCATCACCCTGCAACCGGGTGACCTGAAAGCGCTGGGTGACGGCACCTTCCCGGTTGTGGTTTCTGTTACTGACAGTGGCGGTAATACCAGCACCAGCAGCAGCACGCTGACCTCCATCATCAATGCAGTACCGAAAATTGTGCTGGATCCTGTTTTCGGTGCAGACGGTATCCTGAACACGGCGGAAGCGCTGCTGACACAAACCATCAGCGGTACGGTTACCAACGGGCATGTCGGTGAAACGGTCAATATTAACGTCGGCGGTGGCCTGATTAATCTGACGGCAACCGTAGGCAGTGACGGCAAGTTCTCCGCTTCGCTGACGCCGCTCCAGTTGTCCGGTCTGCTTGATGGCAACCTGACGGTTGTTACTACGGTGACCGATGCGGTGGGCAACACGGCGACTAACACCGTGGGGCTGAGTGTCGGTATCCACAATCTGCCGTCGATTGTCCTTAACCCGGTCTTTGGCGATGGCGTGCTGAACGTGGTTGATCTGCTGACCGGCCAGACCATCAGCGGTATCGCGACCAACGTTGCACAGGGTACGCAGGTACAGATATCCCTGAATGGCAAAAACTATCTGGCGAATGTAGGCGTCGGTGGGGCATTCAGCGTAACCGTGCCGGTAACCGACCTGACGGCGATTCTCAACGGCACGCAGAATGTGGTCGCCAGCCTGACGGATGCCTCCGGTAACCCGGCGTCGGTCACCAATCTGCTGAGCGTGGTGTCGCAGTCTCTGCCAACCATTACGCTCAATCCGCTGTTTGGTGATGGCCTGCTGAACGCGGCGGATGCGCTGCTGACTCAGACCATCAGCGGTACCACCACCAACGCGCAGGGCTCAACCGTGACCCTGAACGTTGGCGGCAATACCCTGACGGCGCTGGTGAAAGCGGATGGCACCTTCAGCGTGGCGATCCCGCAACTGACGCTCTCGAGCCTGCTCGACGGCACGTTAAACGTCGGTGCGTCGATCACTAACGCCGCCGGTCACTCGACCAGCGGCAGCGCAACGGCAACGGTCGGCATTCATACTTTGCCAACGCTGGTGCTGAACACGCTGTTTGGCGGTGACGGCTATCTCAACCTTTCCGAAGCCAGCAGTACTGAAACAGTCAGCGGGACATCGAACCTGCAAAGCGGTTCAGTGTCGGTCACCGTAGGTGGTGTGACGCACACCGGCACCATTACCGCAGGCGTGTGGAGCGTACCTTTCAGCTCCGCTGAGCTGAAAGGCATTGCCGACGGTTCTACCCAGGTTTCCGTCGTCGTCACTGACGCCGTGGGCAACGTCGCAACGTCGTCCAGCCTGCTCAACGTTCTGACTCACGAACTGCCGCTGGTGGCGCTCAACCCGTTACTGGGCCTGACGCTGGGCCTGGTAGGCGGGATCCTCGGCGGGCAAGGGCTGACGCTGAGCGGAACCAGCCGCAACATCACGCAGGGCGGTCTGGTCAGCGTCACGCTGCTGGGCAATACGCTGTCAGGCACGGTGCAGGCGGACGGTTCATGGACGGTCAAATTCAGCAGCGCCTTGCTGAGCAGTTACGGTCTGACCGGGTTACTGGCAGCCCTGCTGGGTGCGGTCGTCGAACTGAAAGCGGTCGATGCGGCCGGTAACGGATTTGATGCCCACGTCGGGCTGACCGTCGGTTCGACTTTACCGGCGGACACCAACGTTGTGGCGGCCACGATGTCCGTGGAGGATACCCACACGCTGGCGGCGGTACATACCACCGATACCAGCACTACGGACACCACAACCACCCATACCACCAGTACGCTGACGGATCCGCTGGTGACCACGGACACCAGCTCGTCAACGACCACCACCCACGACACCACCACGGCGGATACCACCGCGCACGCGGACACGGCGTTCTCAATCGGCGGTGTGACCATCGACCTGACGGCCACTGACGGCGTCGCCATCGGTGGCGCGGGCAACGATACCATCTCTGTGCATACGCTGGACTTCGGTCTGATCGACGGCGGCACCGGCACCGATACCTTGCTGCTGGCGGGCACCAATCAGCACCTGGATCTGACGCTGCTCGGGCTGAAAGTTGAACATATCGACATCTTTGATCTGGGCAACTCCGGCACCAACAGCATCTCGCTGAACCTGCACGAAGCGCTGACGGTGAAAGATAATCCGACCGATGAAGTGGTGATTAAAGGGGGCGAGGGCAGCCTGGTGAATCTGCAAATGGGCACCGACGGTGCATGGTCTGAAACCGGTCAACGCACGGTGGATGGCCTGACCTTCGACGTTTATCACAATGCATCAATGGACGCGTCCAATACGTAGGGAGACGTACTGGTACAGCACGGTTTACACGTTCAGCAAAACTAGTTGTCAATCTGAGCGCGGTCTGCTCCTCCCCCTTGGCAGGGGGAGGAGTTAAACCCATCTATCGGCGTAATTAAGTGGTGTCGGTAATGAAAAATAAGACAGTGGTATGGCTATTAAGCACATTGTGCGTGACAGGTTTAACAGGGAATCAGATGTTATGGGCGGCGAATAAACAGCCGGAATTTAACTGGCAGGCTGCGCCGACAGAAGAGATGCGCGCCAGCCTGTCGTTACGTGATGCGATTTTGCGGGCGTTTGCGCGTAATCCGCAAATTGCCGAGGCGGCGGCGCAAATTCGCGTCGGCAACGGCAATCTTGATGAAGCCAAAAGTGCGTGGTATCCGCAGATTTCCCTTCAGGGAACCGCGGGAAAATCTCACCAGACGGACTCGGCGGGCAGCCTGAGCAATAACGCCTCCGCCGGGATCCAACTCAGCCAGCTACTGTACGATTTTGGTCGTACCGGCGGCAGTATCGATCAGCAGGAATACCTGTCTGACTCTTATCGCTATTCCCTTTACAGCACCATGACTGACGTCGCGCTCAGCACGATGCAGGCCTATCTGTCGGTCAAACGCTATCAGGCGCTCAGCCTTGCGGCCCGCGACAATATTGTCTCTATCGAACGTGTAAAAGACACCGCCAGGCTGCGCGCCGATGCCGGGCTGAGTTCGCAGTCCGACGTGTTGCAGGCCGAAACCCGCATCGCCGGGATGCGCGCCACTGTCGAACAGTACCGCGCCCAGCAGCGCTCGGCGCAGGCGCAGCTGACGGTGCTGACCGGCGTGGTCTCCGATAATCTGCCGGACCTGCCGCAAAGCCTGCTTGATCAGAAAGTCACTCTCGACAAAATCCCCTATGAGAACAGCACGCTGGTGCGCGCGGCGCAGGCCAAGCAGCAGGCGGCGATCCAGCTGGTAAATCAGACCGAGGCGCAGCACTGGCCGACGCTGAAAATTCAGGCCGGTCGCACCCGTTACGAAAATACCGGCGGAGGCGGTTCCTACTGGGACGATCAGGTACAGCTGGCGGTGGATGCGCCGGTGTATCAGGGCGGCGCGGTGAGCGCCAAAGTGCGGGCGGCGGAAGGCCAGCGCCAGGCAGCGCAGGCGGATGTGGAAAAAGCCAAGCTCGATATCAACCAGAAAGCCTCGACCGCCTACGCCGACATGATCGGCGGTCAGCAACGTCAGGTGGCGGGCGAAGAACAGTACGCCAGCGCCACGCACACCCGCAGCGTCTATCAGGACGAATACAAACTCAGCAAGCGCAGCCTGAACGATTTACTCAGCGTCGAACAGGACGTTTTTCAGGCGGATACCATGCGCATCGGCGCACTGTATGACGGATGGGACGCCACGGTGCGCTACGCCGCGGCGGTGGACAATCTGGTCGATATGTTAGGCATCGACCGCCAGAAACAAACCGGTGACACCATCCCGTCGCTGTAAAGGTCAGGCACGACGGGAATGACCCAGAAGCATTCGATAACGAGGTTGAAATGAGCAATGAAACAGCAACACCTTTGTCGATAGACGTCTGGATAAGCGCCATGGGGCGCGTGGCCGAATCCTTCGGTAAGCCAGCCGATCCGCTTTATCTTCGCCAGCAAATGCGCTGGTTCGAACATCAGCCATTGCGCCGTCAGCTCGATCGCCTCAGCGGCCTGATGGGTTTACAGGTCGGCATGGTCAGCTGGAGTCAGGTGCGCTGGCGCCAGGAAGTATTGCCCGCCGTGGTCACACTGGAACAGGGTGGCATTGCGGTACTGGAAAATCTGCACGATGACGGCACGGTCGATTACTGGCTGAGCGACGGCGGCGATTTACTGCGGTCGATGGAACTGGCGACAATGCTCGAACAAAGCACCGGCACGGTCTTCTTAGTGGGCGTGGCACCGCGCGGGCGCGATCAGCGCATTGATCAGTTCGTGCAGCCGCACCGCAAACACTGGTTCTGGGAAAACTTTCGCGGATCAGGGCGGAAAATCGCCGAAATCTCACTGGCTTCGATCATCGGTAACGTGCTGGCGCTGGCCGGGATCCTGTTCTCAATGCAGGTTTACGACCGCGTCATCCCGGCGCAATCCTTCCCCACCTTATGGGTGCTGTTTTTCGGCGTGGTGCTGGCGGCGGGGCTGGAATATGTCATCCGCCTGATGCGCACGCTGGTGTCAGATCTGATGGGTAAACGCATCGACCTCAAAGTTTCCTCGCTGTTTTTTGTGCGGGCGATGAACATCAAAAATGACGACCGGCCAAAATCCACCGGTTCCTTTATCTCTCAGCTGCGCGAAATCGATCAGGTGCGTGAACTCCTCACTTCGACCACCGTCAGCGCTGCCGCGGATATGCCCTTCGTTTTGCTGTTCCTCGCCATTATGTTCTTTATCGGCGGCCCGCTGGTGATCATCCCACTGCTGGCGATCCCGCTGATCGTCATTCCCGGCATTCTCATCCAGTGGCCGATGGCAAAACTGGCGAAAGAGGGGATGCGGGAAAGTGCGCTGCGCAACGCCGTACTGGTGGAAACCATCGAAGGAATCGAAGACATCAAAGCATTGCAGGCTGAAGCCTACTTTCAGCGTCAGTGGGAACAGACGCACGAAGTGAGCGCGGCAGTTGGCATGAAGCAGCGGCTGTGGGGCGCGCGCCTGACCGGCTGGGCCTCGACGGTGCAGCAACTGACCTACGGCGGTATGTTGGTGTTTGGCGTGTACCTGGTGCTGAGCGGCGATATCACCACCGGTACGCTGGTCGCCAGCAGTATGTTGTCATCCCGCACCATCGCGCCGCTGATGCAGCTGACCATGGTGTTCTCCCGCTGGCAGCACGCCAAAAGCGCTATGCACGGGCTGGATGAATTGCTGAAAAAACCCATCGACCGTCCGGCCGATGCCGAACTGTCGCACTGCCCGACGCTGAGCGGTCACTTCAACGTGCGCAATCTGCAATATACCTACGACAAAGAGAATGCGCCGAACGTACTCGGCATCGGCCAGCTGGAGATCAAACCGGGTGAGCGGGTGGCGATCCTTGGCAAAGTCGGCGCGGGGAAATCCACGCTGCTGAAACTGCTTTCCGGCCAGGCCAGCCCGTCGCAAGGCAAAATCCTGATCGACGGCGTGGACATGACCAAAGTCGAACCGGCCGATATCCGCCGCCAGCTCGGCTATCTGTCGCAGGACTCGCGCCTGTTCTTTGGCACGCTGCGACAGAACCTGATGCTCGGTTATCCGCACGCTACCGATCAGGAAATGTTGCAGGCGCTGCGCATCAGCGGCGCGCTGTCGATGGTGCAGGCCGACGCCTCCAGCCTCGATAAAGTGATTAATGAAGGCGGGCGCGGGCTTTCCGGCGGCCAGCGGCAAATGGTGATGCTGAGCCGCATGATCCTGCGTAATCCGCAGGTGGTGCTGCTCGATGAACCGACGGCGTCGATGGATGAAGCGCTGGAAGAGTACGTCATCCGCCAGTTGCATACGTGGCTGGTGGGACGGACGCTGATCGTGGTGACGCACCGTCCGGCGTTGCTCAAGCTGGTGGACAGGATCGTGGTGATGGACAAC
Source organism: Rahnella sp. 1L-D-7-B-C2 (assembly GCF_057290995.1). Lineage (NCBI taxonomy): Bacteria > Pseudomonadati > Pseudomonadota > Gammaproteobacteria > Enterobacterales > Yersiniaceae > Rahnella > Rahnella sp. 1L-D-7-B-C2. The sequence continues at coordinate 151,040 of NZ_JBXAVQ010000005.1, forward strand.
GGCCGCGTTGTGGCCGACGGGCCGCGTGACAAAATTCTGGCGACCGCCGCCAGCAATACGCCTGTACCTGCCGTTGCGGCAGCCACCGACAACCGACAAGGCGCAGCCTGAGCTGCTGAGGACACCGCATGGCACATTTAACATTGCACGATGAGCTGGAAGCCGAAAGTCGTAAAGTCTCGTGGATTATCTGGGCATCGCTCGCCAGCCTGTTGATCTTCTTCATCTGGGCGCGGTTCGCGGTGCTCGATGAAGTGACGGTCGGCACCGGTAAAGTGACGCCATCGAGCAAAGCGCAGCAGATAGACTCCCTCGACGGCGGCGTGATTTTAAAACTGCTGGTGCAGGAAGGCTCGGTGGTTAATCGCGGACAGCTGCTGGCGCAGCTCGACCCGACCCGCTCGCAGTCTAACTTCGGTGAAGCGGCCTCGCGGGTGCGCACGCTGCGTGCGTCCTCCGAACGTCTGAGCGCCGAACTGACCGGCGCACCGCTCAGGTTCAGCCCTGAAACCATGAAATCGCCGGAGCTGGTGGCGCGTGAGCGTCAGCTCTATTTATCGCGCAAGCAGAACCGCGATGAAACGGTCAGCAACCTCCAGCAGTCGCTGAAACTGGTGAATGACGAAATCAATATGACGCAGCCGCTGGTGGCCAAAGGCGCGGCGGGGCAGGTCGAAGTGATCCGTCTGAAACGTCAGGCCAGCGAACTGCGCGGAAAAATCGATGATGCGATTAACCAGTATGCAGTGCGCGCGCGCGAGGAGCAGGTGAAAAACAACGCCGATCTGGACGCGGAAATGCAGGTAATGGCCGGTAAGGAAGATCAGGTGACGCGCTCAGAGCTGTATTCGCCGGTGCACGGTATCGTTAAAGACATTCAGGTTTCCACCGTCGGCGGCGTGTTACAGCCGGGCGGCAAGCTGATGGAAATCGTGCCTATCGAAGACCAGTTGCTGATCGAAACCCGCATCAACCCGCGCGACATCGCCTACATCCGTCCGGGCTTACCGGCCACGGTGAAAATCTCGGCCTACGATTCATCGATTTATGGCGATCTCGAGGGCAAAGTCGAAGGCGTATCGCCGGACACTTTGCAGGATGAAGTAAAACGCGATCAGTACTATTACCGGGTCTACGTGCGAACGGACAAAGCCTTCCTGACCAACAAAGCCGGTCGTCAGTTCCCGATTGTGCCCGGGATGGTGGCTAACGTGGATATCAAAACCGGCCAAAAAAGTGTGCTGGACTATCTGATTAAGCCATTGAATAAGGTGAAGGAATCATTGAGGGAGCGTTGATTATAAGTTTTGAACATCGGTTTGGGCTGGTTTGAAAGTCAACGTCGAGGTCAAGACCTTGGGCTCGCCGCCCAAACGGGCCCAGAGGACGCGTAAACGCGCGCCCTCTGGACTCTCGCGTTTTTTAAAACACGTGCCTTGCATCCCGGCTATGTTTCAGCCGCCGCAGCTATTGCCGCAAAATCCCGCCGCTGCGCGGTGCCCTCTGGTCGGGTTACAACCCGCGCAAAAAGACGCGCGGTTTTCCACCTCTCCCTCCGGCGTGATTTTTGAACGCGGCCAGGAGCTTTTTAGGTCACAACTTCGCCCGCTCGGATCATTTCAAAAAACCAAATACGTCGTGCAAATTTACTTTCTCTGTTTTTTTAAATGGTGAGATGGCGCGATCAAAAAACCCTGCCGAACGGAGCGGCAGGGTTTTTACGCCACGCACTCGGTATTTACTTCACACTCACATCAATATCACCAAAGTATTTCTTCGACATCGTTTTCACGGTGCCTTCCTGCTTCACTTTCGCGATGGCTTTATCGAGTTTCTCTTTGGTGGCGGTATCACCTTTGCGCAGGCCGAAGGCGATGCCGCTGCCGAGGATTTTATCGTCACGCACCGCGTCGCCGACAAATCCGTAATCTTTACCGTCCGGACGCGACAGGAAACCGGTCTGACCGGCCGGTGCCAGCACTAAGGTACCGTCGAGGCGGCCGGAGGAGAGATCCAGATAGACCTGGTTTTGATCCTGATACGAGACGACATCGACGCCTTTCGGTGCCCAGTGCGCCTGTGCGTAACTTTCCTGAATCGAACCCTGCAATACGCCGATATGTTTGCCTTTCAGCGACGCCACGTCAGGCAGCAGGCCAGAATCTTTTTTGGCGATCAGTTTACTGGGTACGCGATAAATCACGTCGGTGAAATCAATCGCCTGACGGCGTTTCTCGGTGACGTTCATCGCCGAGTTAATGGCGTCAAATTTGCGTGCCTGCAATCCTGCAATCAGGCTGTCGAATGAGGTATCAACCCAGTCGCATTTCAGGCTGGCGGCGGCGCAGACGGCGTTGCCCAGATCGATATCAAAACCCTGTAATTCGCCGGTGGCGCTTTTGGATTCAAACGGTGGGTACTGCGCTTCCAGACCGAATTTAAGCGTGGAGCCGTCGGCCAGTGCAGAAAAAGAGGCCACGGCGCAGCCTAACAGTAATGCGATTTTCAATTTTTTCATTATTCACACTTCCCCAGCGTTATGTAGACAGATAAAAGTCAGTGAAAAGGCTCAGACGCGACACAGACGGCGGGCGCCTTCGTACAACGTGTCGTTATCTTTCGCGAAACTCAGGCGGATAAGCCCGGTGGGTTTGCTATTGCTGTAAAACGCCGACAGCGGAATGGTGGCTATCTGATGATCACGGATCAGACTCAGCACAAATTCGTCATCGGAGAGCGGGCTGAAATGGCTAAAACGCGCCAGCATAAAGAAGCTGCCACGGCTTGGCAGCAATTCAAACCGGGATTCGCTGAGCGCATCGGCCAGTAAATCACGTTTTTGCTGATAAAAATCCGCCAGACCGAGATAACTCTGCGGATCGGCCATCGCTTCGGCGAAAGCGACCTGCATCGGCGTGTCGGCGGAGAACATCATAAACTGATGCACTTTGCGGATTTCACTCATCAGTTCAGCGGGCGCAAGGCAGTAACCCACGCGCCAGCCGGTGACGTGATAGGTTTTGCCAAACGACGACACAATCACACTGCGCTCGGCCAGCTGCGGATGGCAGGCCATGCTCTCATGGCGTTCGCCATCAAACACCACATGCTCGTAGACTTCATCGGACAAAATAATGATGTCGGTATTTTCGGTCAGCGCGGTCAGGCGCTCGATGTCGAAATCGGTAAAGATCGCGCCGGTCGGGTTGTGCGGGCTGTTGATGATGATCATCCGCGTGCGGCTGTTAATGGCGCTCGCCACCTGATCCCAGTCGATGCTGAAATCATCCATCGAAAGCGCAATCGCCACCGGCTTTGCGCCCTGCAGGCGGACAATTGGCGCGTAGCTGTCAAACGAAGGTTCGAAGTAAATCACCTCATCGCCCGGATGCACCAGCGCGCTGATGGCGGAATAGAGGCCTTCGCTGGCGCTGGCCATCACGGTGACTTCGGCGTCGGCATCGTAATGGCAGCCGTAGAGCGCATCGACTTTGGCCGACAGCGCGTGACGCAGTGCCGCCACGCCGCTCATCGGCGCATACTGGTTATGACCCTCGCGCATGGCTTTGGTCACGCTGTCGATAAGTGACGGCTGACAGGAGAAATTCGGTGCGCCCTGTGACAGGTTCAGGGCATTGTGCTCGGCGCTCAGCTGGCCAATCACGGTGAAAATCGTGGTGCCGACGTCGGGTAATTTTGACTGCGGTAACAGTGCGCTTTTCATAGCAGGCTTCCCAATAAATCAGGCCAGACGGCCATAAGCGGGTTAAAACGGGTGTTCACCGATTAAGCAACAGTTCCCCTGTGCCGACAATAGAAAATTTGTCATACTCGGCATGATCACCGATCATGGCTTAATGACGATTTAACCGAGGTGCATGTGGCCCTTTCTTCCGAGTTGTCCCATCTGAATGCCCTGAATTTGCCGTCACTCAACGTGCTGAAAACTTTTGCCGTGGTGGCGCAGACGTTGAATCTGACCCACGCCGCGACGCTGCTGCACATCACACAGGGCGCAGTAAGCCGGCAGATAACCGGGCTGGAAGTGTCGCTGGGTTATCCGTTGTTTTTACGCCAGGCACGCGGGCTGACCCTGACTCCGCGCGGCGCACAGTTGTTGCCGCCGGTGCAACAGGCGCTGGCGCTGATGGGCGAGGCGCTAAAACGCGTCGGTTCGCACCCGGACACGCTGCGTATCAAATGTCCGACTTGTTCGATGCGCTGGCTGTTGCCACGGGTGATCCAGTTGCAAAACGACCGGCCTGATATGCGGATCGAGTTAACGGCGTCCATTGCGCACGGTGTGGATTTCAGCAATGAGCATTTTGATGCGGCGGTGATTTTTGGGCGGCCGCCGGAATCCCAGCGGCGCGCGCATCATCTTTTTGATGAAGTGCTGACGCCGGTGTGTACGCCGGACTTTTTGCCGCGTCACAACGGGCGTACCGACGTGGGCGATTTAGCGGATAAAACCTTGCTGCACCCGACGCGGGATCGCCGCGACTGGCTGATGTGGCTGCGCGAAGAGGGCGTGCAAAGCCTGCCGTCAGCCAAATCGCAGCATTTTGATACGCTGGATCTGGCGATCAACTCAGCGCTGCAGGGCTATGGCGTGGCGATTGGCGATCTGACACTGATCGAAGATGATTTGCAGGCGGGAAGGGTGATCGCACCCTTCCCGCTGTGCGTGGCAAGCGGCGCGGCCTATACGCTGTTGTACCCGGAAAATCCGACGCCCGCGCTGACGGTGGCCATTGACTATCTCACCGAAGAAGCGCGGCTCAGCCGTGAAAAGCTGAACGCGCTGCTTTCGACGTCACACCGCCTGGTCAGCGCGGTGTAATTAAGGTCTGAATCAGTACAACGCAGCCAGCGCACTGGCAATCGCGGCGGTCAGGTGGCTCAGCTCTGCCGGTGAAATGATGTACGGCGGCATCAGGTAAATCAGCTTGCCGAACGGGCGGATCCACACGCCTTCGGCGACGAAGTGTTTTTGCAACTGCGCCATGTTCACCGGCTCACGCATTTCAACCACGCCAATCGCGCCGAGCACGCGCACGTCCGCCACCGCCGGGTGTTCCGCCAGCGGCTCCAGTTCGGTTTTCAACTGCTTTTCGATGCTAAACACCTGCGCCTGCCAGCGGTTCTCTGAGAGTAAGCGCAGGCTGGCGTCGGCGACCGCGCAGGCCAGCGGATTACCCATAAACGTCGGGCCGTGCATGAAACATCCGGCCTCGCCGTTGCTGATGACTTCCGCCACGTGGCGGGTAGTCAGCGTAGCGGAAAGCGTCATGTAGCCGCCGGTCAGCGCCTTGCCGAGGCAGAGAATATCCGGCGAAATTCCCGCGTGATCGCAGGCAAACAGCTTGCCGGTACGGCCAAACCCGGTGGCAATCTCATCGGCAATCAGCAGCACGCCGAAGTCATCGCACAGCTCGCGTACCCGCTTCAGGTAAGCCGGATGATAAATCCGCATTCCGCCCGCGCCCTGCACCACGGGTTCTAAAATCACGGCGGCGATTTTGCGGTGATGCTCTTCCAGCAGGCGGGCGAACGGCGCGATATCTGCTTCATCCCACGCCCCGCCGAAGCGGCTCTGCGGCGCATCGGCGAACAGATGCTGCGGCAGATAACCCTGATACAAACTGTGCATCGAATTTTGCGGATCGCACACCGACATCGCGCCGAAAGTGTCGCCGTGATAGCCGTTGCGCAGCGTCAGCAGCGTCTGACGTTTCTCACCGCGCGCCTGCCAGTACTGCATCGCCATTTTCAGCGAGACTTCCACCGCCACCGAACCGGAGTCGGCCAGAAACACGCATTCCAGCCCGGCAGGGGTCATCTCCACCAGACGTCGTGACAGCGCAATCGCCGAAGGATGGGTGATCCCGCCGAACATCACGTGCGACATTTTGCCGATCTGTTCGACCGCCGCCGCATTCAGCTGCGGGTGGTTGTATCCGTGTATTGCCGCCCACCACGAGGACATGCCGTCCACCAGCTGGCGGCCATCGGCGAGTTTTAGCATCACGCCGGACGCCGATTCGACCGGATACGCGGGCAGCGGTTTGGTCATGGAGGTGTACGGATGCCAGATATGGCGCTGGTCGAATTCAAGATCGGCGGGGTTCATAAAAGATTCCTGCGGGTGCAAAGTTGTAAACTAAAAAATATAATTATCGTTGACCGTAAACTAAAACGAATCGAGAATGGTTGACAGTATACCGACCATAAAAACGTTCACGAAACATTTATTTTGGAGTTGTCGCGATGACCACCCGCACCCAATGGACGCTTGAGAAGACTCAGGCACTGTTTAACAAACCCTTCCTTGAGCTGATGTTCGAAGCTCAGCAGATCCACCGCCAGCACTTTGATCCGCGTCAGGTTCAGGTCAGCACGCTGCTGTCGATCAAAACCGGTGCCTGTCCGGAAGACTGTAAATATTGCCCGCAGAGTTCCCGTTACAAAACCGGGCTGGAATCCGAACGTCTGATGGAAGTTGAACAGGTACTGGAATCAGCGCGTCAGGCGAAGGCCGCCGGTTCGACACGATTCTGTATGGGTGCGGCGTGGAAAAACCCGCATGACCGTGACATGCCTTACCTCGAGCAGATGGTGCAGGGCGTGAAAGAGATGGGGATGGAAACCTGCATGACGCTGGGCTCGCTAAATACCACGCAGGCGCAGCGTCTGGCCTCAGCCGGGCTGGATTTCTACAACCATAACCTCGATACCTCGCCGGAATTTTACGGCAGCATCATCACCACCCGCAGCTATCAGGAACGTCTGGATACGCTGGCGGAAGTGCGCGGCGCGGGCATTAAAGTCTGCTCCGGCGGCATTGTCGGCCTCGGTGAAACGGTCAAAGACCGCGCCGGTTTACTGATGCAGCTGGCAAACCTGCCGGTGCCGCCGGAAAGCGTGCCAATCAATATGCTGGTGAAAGTCAAAGGCACACCGCTGGCCGATAACGACGACGTCGATCCTTTCGATTTTATCCGCACCATCGCCGTGGCGCGCATCATGATGCCGCAATCCTACGTGCGTCTCTCCGCAGGCCGCGAGCAGATGAGTGAGCAGACGCAGGCGATGTGCTTTATGGCCGGTGCCAACTCGATCTTCTACGGTTGCAAACTGCTGACTACGCCAAACCCGGCGGAAGACAAAGATTTGATCCTGTTCGGCAAACTCGGTCTGAACCCGCAGGTGTTCGAAACGGAAATGGGCGATAACCAGCAGCAGGCCGCGCTGGCCGAACAGCTGGTTCACGCCGATACGCCGCAATTCTACAACGCTGCCGTCTGACCGATGAGCTGGCAAACGCGGATCGATGCCGCGATATTCGCCCGTAAACAGGCCGCCGCATTTCGCGTGCGTCAGCCTAACCGTGGCGGCAGTGCGCGCTTTCTGACCCAGGGCGACCGGCGTTATCTGAATTTTTCGGGTAACGATTATCTCGGCCTGAGTCAGGACGCTGAAGTGATTGCCGCCTGGCAGCAGGGCGCGCAGACATACGGCACGGGCAGCGGCGGTTCCGGTCACGTTACCGGTTACAGCGATGCGCACGCGGAGTTTGAGGGGCAACTGGCAGCGTGGCAGGGGTATCCGCGCGCGCTGCTGTTTATCTCCGGTTTTGCGGCCAATCAGGCGATTCTGGCGGCGCTGATGCAACGCCAGGATCGCGTGCTGGCGGATAAACTTAGCCACGCGTCTTTGCTGGAAGCCGCCGCGCACGCACCTTCGCAGCTGCGTCGTTTTCATCACAATCAGCCGGATTCTCTGCAAAGTCTGCTGGAAAAACCGGTGGCCGGCGAAACGCTGGTGGTGACCGAAGGCGTATTCAGCATGGACGGGGATGCCGCGCCGCTCGCCGGTTTGCACCGTTTGTCGCAGGCGCACGGCAGCTGGCTGATGGTGGATGATGCTCACGGCGTCGGGGTGATCGGCGAGCAGGGACGTGGCAGTTGCTGGCAGCAGGGCGTCCGCCCTGAGCTGCTGGTGGTGACCTTTGGCAAAGCGTTCGGATGCAGCGGAGCGGCGGTGTTGTGCGATGACGCAACGGCCGACTATTTGTTGCAGTTTGCCCGTCATCTGATTTACAGCACCGCGATGCCTGCCGCGCAGGTCTGTGCGTTGCAGGCCTCGTTGGCGCGGATCCAGCAAGACGACGGTCTGCGTGATAAACTGGCCGCCAATATTGCCCGTTTTCGCGCGGGTGCCGCCGGATTGCCGTACGGGCTGACCGGGTCACAGACCGCGATCCAGCCCGTTATCGTGGGTGAAAATCAGCCCGCGCTGGATCTGGCGGCAAGGCTGCGCGAGTGCGGGTTGTGGGTCAGCGCCATCCGTCCACCGACGGTGCCACCGGGCAGTGCGCGCTTGCGTATTACCCTGACGGCAGCGCACAGGCCGGAAGATATCGATTTTTTGCTGGAGTCCCTTCATGGGTGCAGTCACTGAATTAGTGAATAAACAAGCGGTGGCCGACGCGTTCAGTCGCGCCGCCATCAGTTATGAAAATGCCGCGCAGTTGCAGCGTGATGTCGGGGAGGAATTACTCTCTCTCGCCGCGCCGTACCTGACGATGTATGAACTTGACGGCGTGAAAAACACCGTGGTGGATGCGGGCTGCGGCACCGGCTATTTCAGCCGCCACTGGCGGGCGCAGGGCAATCATGTCATCGCGCTGGATCTCTCCGAGGGCATGTTAACGCGTGCCCGCGAGCTGGATTCGGCCGACGAATATGTGCCCGGTGACATCGAGCGTTTGCCGTTCGCCGACAACTCCGTCGACATCTGTTTCAGTAATCTGGCCGTGCAGTGGTGCAATGCCTTGCCGCGCGCGCTGGAAGAAATGCACCGCGTCACCCGCAACGGCGGGCTGGTGATTTTCTCCACGCTGGCTGAAGGCTCGCTGAACGAACTGGCTGCCGCATGGATGAAAGTCGACGGGCGCCGCCACGTGAACAAATTTCTGACGCCGGACAAAATCGCCGAAGCCTGCGCGCCGTATCGCCATGAAGTCACTTTCAGCGATCACGTCGCCGAATTCCCTGACGTGATGTCGCTGATGCGATCTTTGAAAGGCATTGGCGCGACGCACATCAAAAACGGTCGCATCGGCGGGCTGGGCGGGCGAGAGCGTCTGCAATTGCTGGAGAAACATTACGTCCGCCGCGACGGCATCCTGCCGCTCAACTACCGGATGGTCTACGGCATTTTGCAGGTGGAAGAACTGATCCCACGTTAATCTACTCCTCCCCCTGCGACGGGGGAGGTTGGGAGGGGGTTTTGCAGGCAACTTGAAAGCCAGAGTTGCCATTAATACCCCACCCCGGCCCTCCCCTTCGCAGGGGAGGGAGATAAACCAACTCCAGATTTGTTTAACTAAAACATGAAAAAATACTTTATTACCGGCACCGATACCGAAGTCGGTAAAACCGTCGCGACAAGTGCGTTTTTACAGGCAGCAGCACAGGCCGGACACTCCACCGCCGGGTATAAACCGGTGGCATCAGGCAGTGAAATGACCGCCGAAGGGCCGCGCAACAGCGATGCGCTGGCGTTGCAGGCGTTCAGCACTGTCGGGTTGCGCTATGACGAAGTGAATCCGTGCACCTTTGTCGAACCCACCTCGCCGCATATCGTCAGCGAACTGGAAAAATGCCCCATCGACCCGGCTGTATTATCGGCAGGCCTGCGTCATCTCGAACCGTTGGCGGACTGGGTGGTGGTGGAAGGCGCGGGCGGCTGGTATACGCCGCTGACCGCTGACTATACCTTTGCCGACTGGGTGGTTGCCGAGCAACTGCCGGTGGTGCTGGTGGTGGGGATGCGTCTCGGGTGCATTAATCACGCCGTGCTGACCGCACAGGCTATCGCGCAGAGCGGTTTACCGCTGGCGGGATGGATTGCCAACGACGTTCAGGAAACGGGGAAGCATCATCAGGCTTACATGGATACGCTCACGCGTATGCTGCCTGCGCCACTGCTGGGCGAGATCCCGTACCTGAGTGTCGGACCGGACGTCAATCTTGGGCAATATCTCAGTCTCGACCGTCTGAGTCACTAAAACCGTCAAAAACAGACATCAGAAGGTCAGATAGTTTTTGACCAGCGTATCGTCGAGCTGTGCCAGCGTGCCCTGCGCGACGTTTCGCCCGCCGTCGACCAGACAAAACCGGTCAGCGACGCTACGAATGAACGGCAGCTTGTGGCCCACCAGCAGCAGCGTCAGGCCGAGGTCGCGATTGAGCCGGTGAATGATGTTCCCCATATTCGCCGCCATCGCCGCGCTGGTGTGCTCGGTCGGCTCATCAAGGATCAGCAGTTCCGGCTGCTGAACCAGCGCCCGGCTGATGGCCAGCTGCTGTTGCTGGCTCTCATCAAGCTCACCCGCCTTGCGTGAACCCATTTCCTTAAGTACTGGAAACAGGTCGTACACCTGCTCAGGCACGCGACGCGTCTTATTGCGGCTGGACATCATGGCAATTTGCAGATTTTCATCGACGCTCATCTGCGAAAAGATCTGTCGCCCCTGCGGCACGTAGCCAATTCCCATTTGCGCCCGGCTTTCTACCGGCAGATTGAGTAAACTTTGCGGTTCTTCATTGGCGGACTGCCAGAAGATCGCACCGCTTTTGACCGGCAGATGCCCCATGATGCAGTTAATCAGCGTCGTTTTACCGACGCCGTTTCGCCCGATCAAACCGGTGCATTGCCCGCGGTAAAGTTCGAGATTGATATCCCACAAAATGTGTTTCTGACCGTAATACTGGTTAACCGATTTTACACTTAACATCAGACCTCCCTCGCTCACGGAGCGTTCCGCTGAACTTCACTTTGACGGCCACTGTCATTTTTCTGACATTTTTATTCCACTGTTCACGCCTTCTGCAGGGGAATGCTTCATAAAATCTCTCACAGCAGGGAATTTGCAACTCTCAGGCCAAGTTTCATAAAGCAGAATAAAAAGAGAAGTTACGGGGGTGTTAACGCTACGGCGGGCGGGGATTTCGGATTATTCATAAGCGTTGCTCAGGTTTTGATGTCGCTCACAGTGCATATGGAGAATAGCGCTGCACTTTGCCAGTGCCGGTCTCACTGATTTTGGTGCAAAGGATCCGGTGCGGGAATGTTTAAAGATCCTTTAGATCGTACTTTTTGATTTTTGCAAGAAACATCAGCACTGTAATTTAGGCAAAATAGGCATAAATGAGGAGATAAAAAAGATAAAAAATAACTAAAAAAGACCACTCAGAGGCCTGAATTGCCTGAAGGATGTTTTTTACCAACTCCCGCTGTGCGCGGCGTGCTGTGAGTTATCCACTATTCCTGTGGATAACCTTGTGCATGAGAGTGAGAAAAGATGCTACAGACGAGACGGGACGGGGGTTGCGCTCGGTTTGCCCGAATTCGCGGCTTTTTAATGATGTTCTTTTTTATCAAATGGTTAGTTAAAAGCAATACGGCCCCAATTCGTTCGCACTGACAGTGTCAGTTTTCGTCAACCTGTGGTCAGTAAGTTAACAGATGATAAATTTTGGGGAGGAATGTCATCTGATGGTGAAAAAACCGTTTTGCCGAGAACCTAAAAAAGTGCAGGTACGCCAACCAGTTAAACGCTGTGTGAGGAATAGTCATTGGAGGCTGGTTTTATATACAGTATTATAGTGGCGGCAAAAATCAGCAGTGGCAAAAAATGAGGAGTCTTCCATACTGATCCTCCGCCCCAGGTCCTGTTTTTGCCAATGGTCTTGTGCGTCTTCTTCTTCAGTCAGGTAGCCCGTCATGAGTAAAGTGTTCAAACTGCATTCCGAATTTAAACCGTCAGGCGATCAGCCTGAGGCAATCCGTCGTCTGGAAGAAGGGCTGGAGAACGGTCTGGCGCACCAGACGTTGCTTGGGGTCACCGGCTCCGGCAAAACCTTTACCGTGGCGAACGTCATTGCTGATCTCAACCGTCCGACGATGGTGCTGGCGCCGAATAAAACGCTGGCGGCGCAGCTTTACGGCGAGATGAAAGAGTTCTTCCCGGAAAACGCCGTTGAATACTTCGTTTCTTACTACGATTACTACCAGCCTGAGGCGTATGTCCCAAGCTCGGACACGTTTATCGAAAAAGATGCCTCGGTGAACGAACATATCGAGCAGATGCGTCTTTCTGCCACTAAAGCCCTGTTGGAACGCCGCGATGTGATCGTGGTGGCGTCGGTATCGGCGATTTACGGTCTGGGCGATCCGGATCTGTATCTCAAAATGATGTTGCACCTGACGAAGGGCATGATCATCGATCAGCGTTCGATCCTGCGCCGTCTGGCCGAGCTGCAATATGCCCGTAACGATCAGGCTTTCCAGCGCAGTACGTTCCGCGTACGCGGTGAAGTGATTGACGTCTTCCCGGCGGAATCAGACGATCTGGCGGTGCGCATCGAGCTGTTTGATCAGGAAGTCGAGCGGCTGTCGCTGTTCGATCCGCTGACCGGGCAGGTTCAGCATGAAGTGCCACGTTTCACCATCTACCCGAAAACGCACTACGTCACCCCGCGCGAACGTATCGTGCAGGCGATGGAAGACATCAAGGTGGAACTGGCCGACCGGCGCAAAGTGCTGCTCGGCAATAACAAACTGCTGGAAGAACAGCGCATCAGCCAGCGCACGCAGTTTGATCTCGAAATGATGAACGAGCTGGGTTATTGCTCGGGCATCGAAAACTATTCGCGTTATCTTTCCGGACGTGGTCCCGGCCAGCCGCCGCCAACGCTGTTTGACTATCTGCCAGCCGACGGCCTGCTGATTGTCGATGAATCCCACGTCACCATTCCGCAAATCGGCGGGATGTACAAAGGCGACCGTTCGCGCAAAGAAACGCTGGTGGAATACGGCTTTCGTCTGCCGTCGGCGCTCGATAACCGTCCGATGCGCTTTGAGGAATTCGAAGCCGCCGCGCCGCAAAGTATTTACGTCTCCGCCACGCCCGGCACCTATGAGATGGAAAAATCCGGTGGCGACGTCGTCGAACAGGTGGTGCGTCCGACCGGTCTGCTCGATCCCCTGATCGAAGTGCGGCCGGTGACCACTCAGGTTGATGACCTGCTGTCGGAGATCCGCAAACGCGTTGCCATCAACGAGCGTGTGCTGGTCACCACGCTGACCAAGCGCATGGCTGAGGATTTGACCGAGTATCTGGAAGAACACGGCGAGAAGGTGCGTTACCTGCACTCTGACATCGATACCGTGGAGCGCGTGGAGATCATTCGCGATTTGCGTCTCGGTGAGTTCGACGTGCTGGTCGGCATTAACTTGCTCAGAGAAGGGCTAGATATGCCGGAGGTTTCGCTGGTGGCTATTCTTGATGCCGACAAAGAAGGCTTTCTGCGTTCTGAACGCTCGCTCATCCAGACCATCGGCCGTGCGGCGCGTAACCTCAACGGTAAGGCAATTTTGTACGGCGACCGGATCACCAAATCCATGGCGAAAGCCATCGAAGAAACCGAGCGTCGCCGCGCCAAACAGGAACAGTACAACCTCGATAATGGCATCACGCCGATGGGGCTGAACAAAAAGATTTCCGATATTCTGCAACTCGGTCAGCCGAAGACCAAAAAGAACAAAGACAAGCGGGATGCCGAAGCAGCGCAAACCTTCAAATCGCTTACGCCAAAAGCGCTGGAGCAACGCATCAAGGAGCTGGAAAGCAAAATGTATGCGCATGCACAAAATCTGGAGTTCGAAGAGGCGGCCAATACCCGCGACGAACTGCACGCCCTGCGCGAACAGTTTATCGCTGTGTCCTAAACCCTCAGGCGCGCGGTGTCAGCAGCGAACAAAAGTGCTAGACTGCGCGCCCTGAATTTTGTTGAGCGAGCTTGCTGATGACTGATACACCACAAAACCCCGGTGCGGCGAAAGATCCGCTGCACGGCGTCACGCTGGAAAAACTGCTGACAACGCTGGTGGACAACTTCGGCTGGCCGGCGCTGGCGTCGCAGGTGAACATCAACTGTTTCAAAAGCGATCCGAGTGTAAAATCCAGCCTGAAATTCCTGCGCCGCACGCCCTGGGCGCGTAAGGAAGTGGAAACGCTGTATCTGGATTTCATCGAAGGCCATCTGCGCCCGGACATGAGCCGCAGCAAACGCCGCACGCCGCTGTCTGAAGTCAAAGCGCAAAAGCCAAAAGTCAGCACCGCCAAACCGGCCGCCGACAGTCCGTGGAACGATCATCCGTTGATGAAAAAATAAGACGATCCCTCCTGATAAATTCATTGTTATCAGCCTGTGAAAAAGCTCCGCATTGTGTAAAGTGATGCAGGGCTTTTTTCATTCTTGGGTTGTGATTGTTGAGGGAAAGGATTGTGGCAGAGCAAAACGTACTGATTGTTGTGGATATGCAAAATGGTGTGTTTGAATCCGAACGGTATGATCGTGCCGGACGTGCTGCACAGATTAATCAGATGATCGACCGGGCAGGGCAGGTTATCTTCATTCAGCATGCCGAGGGGGAGATGACCGAAGGCAGCGCGCTGTGGGATGTCTTACCGGAGCTGCATCGCCCGGATGGTGCAATTTCTGTCACCAAAACCGCCTGTGATTCCTTCTACCGCACAACACTGGAATCTGTTCTCAAAGAGCTGGATACCACGCGTTTCACAATTTGTGGCTGCGCCACCGATTATTGCGTCGACACCACCATCAAAATCGCGGCCAGCAAAGGCTACGCGGTGACCGTGGCGTCCGATGCACATACCACCGGCAACCGCACCCACGTGACCGCACAGCAGCTGATCGCTCATCACAACGAAGTCTGGGAAGGGCTTTCTGTGCCGGGCAATCCGGTATCGGTGAAAACGACCGCGCAGATTTTAGCGGACTGGCAATAAGTCACAGCCTGCAAAAATGACAAAGGCCGCATTGCGCGGCCTTTGTGTTATGGGGGCAGTCGTTACTGCATCTTTTGCAGCGCTTCTTCCAGCGCCATGCGCAGCATTTCGCGATCATGACGGTACGGAATGTCGCTGGCTTCCAGCGGGCTTTGAATAATCAGATGTTCAGCGGCGCAGTTGCCGACCTGCACTTTCGGCCCAACGATTGCCGCATCGGCACGACGGCCAATGCGTTTTTCGATCATGTCCAGCTTGTTGTCCAGCGTCAGCGAGGCGGCGGCGACGCTTAGCTCTTTCCCCAGATTGCCAATGTAAACAATGTGCGCGCGGCTGCGGCGCAGGGCGGTGGTGAGATCGTTCATCAGCAACAGCGGCATCAGGCTGGTGTAGAAACTGCCGGGCCCGATCAGTATCAGATTGGCTTCATCAATCGCCTGGATCGCCTCGCGGGTGGCGGGCACCTGGGGTTCCAGCAGCAGTTCGCGTGGCGTTTTTTGCAACTTATCGACATTCACTTCGCCATGCACACGTTCGCCGTCCGCATCAATCGCCGTGAGATCTACCGGATCTTCAGACATCGGGATCAGCTCCGCGTCCACTTTCAGCAGGCTGCGCACCAGATTGATCGCCTCCAGCGGTCGCACGGTCAGGTGATCCAGCGCGCGCAGCATCAGGTTGCCGAGGTTGTGTCCGTCCAGTTCGCCCTGACCGCTGAAACGATATTCAAACATCGCTGAGGCCAGACTCGGTTCAGTGATCAGCTGGTTCAGGCAGTTGCGCATATCACCCCACGCAATTCCGCCCACTGAACGGCGGATGCGGCCGGTCGAACCGCCGTTATCCGTTGTTGTCACGATGCCCGTCAGTCGTGGGCCCAGCGAAGAGAGCGAAGACATCACGCGGCCAAGCCCGTGGCCTCCGCCGAGTGCCACCACCCGATCGAGGTCAGCGAGAGTACGATTGCGCATAAGTTTCCTTGTAAGACGGGGGAGCACGGGAGGCTGAAATTTTATCCGGGGATTTTACCTAATTTTGCAACAGGATGTTATCAATTAGCCTTCCTGAAACACTTTTTCTATACCGCCGCTTTTATCGTTGAAAATGCAGCATTTTGCATTGAAAAGTCGTTATATATCAAAATACATAACGAAAACCACCTTGGCGATCCGGACTTTACGGCGTTAGAATATGCGCCGTTACCCGAATTCATGGCTTCTGCAAAGAAAGAAATGGATCAACTCCTAGCCTTTGCCCCTAAGTTGCTTTCTGACGATAGTCCCACAGAAACAATATGGTGCTCTGGCCGTGACGAATGTCACCAGGGTGCATGGCAGAAATGCCCGCATCTCCCGTATTTGGAAAGGTGTAAAGGTGCTTCAACTTACTGATGCTTTTGCCCGCAAGTTTTATTACTTGCGGCTGTCGATCACCGACGTGTGCAATTTTCGTTGCACCTATTGTCTGCCGGACGGCTACAAGCCGCACGGACACAGCAATAAAAGCTTTCTCTCGCTCGATGAAATCCGTCGGGTCAGCCGCGCGTTCGCTCAGTTAGGAACTGAAAAAGTGCGCCTGACCGGTGGCGAACCGTCGCTGCGCCGCGACTTCTGCGAGATCATCGCCGCCGTGCGCGAAAATCCCACAATCAAAACGCTGGCGGTGACCACCAATGGTTATCGCATGGCGCGTGATATCAGCAAATGGCGCGATGCCGGGCTGACCAATATCAACGTTAGCGTCGACAGCCTCGATGCCCGCCAGTTTCATGCCATCACCGGGCAGGACAAATTCCGTGAAGTCATGGAAGGCATTGATGCCGCGTTTGACGCCGGTTTCAGCAAGGTAAAAGTCAATACCGTGCTGATGCGCGACGTGAATCACGCCAGCCTCGGCACGTTCCTCGACTGGATCAAAACTCGCCCGATTCAGCTGCGTTTCATCGAACTGATGGAAACCGGCGACGGCGGCGATCTGTTCCGCAAACATCACGTCTCCGGCGAAGTGTTGCGCGAACAACTGGTGCGTCAGGGGTGGCAGTTGCAGATCCGTTCGCGCAGTGACGGCCCGGCACAGGTATTCAGTCATCCGGATTATCTCGGCGAAATCGGTCTGATCATGCCTTACGAAAAAGATTTCTGCGCCAGCTGTAACCGCCTGCGCGTCTCTGCCATCGGCAATCTGCATTTGTGTCTGTTTGGCGAGCAGGGCATTCCGCTGCGCGATTTACTGTCCGACGATATGCAGCAGGAAGACCTGATGGATCGCATTCAGGGCGGCCTCAGCCGTAAAAAACAGACTCACTTCCTGCATGAAGGCAATACCGGTATTACTCAGAACCTGTCGTTTATCGGCGGCTGAAACCGGCACCAAAGGGTTTAAGGAGCAAACTGATGAGCAAGGCCAGCAAAGAATTTTTGCCGTTATCCGTGGCTGTCATGACGGTGTCCGATCGCCGTACCGACGTGGAAGATACCTCAGGGCATTATCTGAAAGAGGCGGTGACAGAAGCCGGGCATCACGTCGTCGCACAGCAAATCGTGAAAGAAAGCATTTACAGCATCCGTGCGGTCGTATCCGCGTGGATTGCTGATGAAAAGATTCAGGCGATTTTGATTAACGGTGGCACCGGTTTTAACGTCGGCAACAACACACCGGAAGCCCTGAAGCCGCTGTTCGACCGCGAAATTGAAGGCTTTGGTGAACTGTTCCGCATGGTGTCCTTTGAAGATATCGGCACCTCGACCATTCAGTCTCGTGCCATCGCGGGCATCGCCAATCAGACCGTGATTTTCGCCATGCCGGGTTCCACCCGCGCATGCCAGACGGCCTGGGATAACATTATCGAAGCCCAGCTCGACGCCCGTCAGGGCCCGTGCAATTTCACTCCACATTTGAAGAAATAAGCATGTCAGAACTTACTCATATTAATGCTTCCGGCGATGCCCACATGGTGGACGTCTCCGGTAAAGCCGAAACCGTGCGTGAAGCCCGCGCAGAAGCCTTTGTCGAAATGGCCGAAAGCACGCTGGCGATGATCATCGGCGGTAATCACCACAAAGGCGACGTGTTCGCCACCGCGCGCATTGCCGGTATTCAGGCAGCGAAGAAAACCTGGGATCTGATCCCGCTGTGCCATCCGCTGTTGCTGACCAAAGTGGAAGTGAACCTGGAAGCGCAGCCTGAATTTAATCGTGTACGTATCGAATCCCGCTGTCGCCTGAGTGGTAAAACCGGCGTCGAGATGGAAGCGCTGACAGCGGCATCTGTCGCCGCGCTGACGATTTATGACATGTGCAAAGCCGTGCAGAAAGACATGGTGATTGGCCCGATCCGCCTGCTGGAAAAAAGCGGCGGGAAATCCGGTGATTTTAAGGTGGAAAGTAAGGCGGAAGCATGATCGAGATTTTATTCTTCGCGCAGGTGCGTGAAATTATTGGCACCTCAGCGCTGCAACTGCCGGCAGAATTCCCCACCGTTGACTGCCTGCATAACGCCCTGACGGCACGCGGCGACCGCTGGGCGCTGGCGCTGGAATCCGGCAAATTGCTGGTGGCGGTGAATCAGACGCTGACCGATATGGCGCATCCGCTGAAAGCGGGGGACGAAGTGGCGTTCTTCCCGCCGGTTACCGGAGGCTGAGATGGATCAGACCAAAATTATTGTTGATGTCGCGCCGTTCAGGGTTGGCGATGAATACAACTGGCTGGCGCAGTCTGACGCCGACGGCGCGGTGGTGACCTTCACCGGCAAAGTGCGCAATCACAATCTGGGTAATCATGTCAGCGCATTAACGCTGGAGCACTATCCGGGCATGACCGAGAAAGCGCTGGCAGAAATTGTCGCCGACGCTCGTACCCGCTGGCCGCTGCAACGGGTTTCGGTTTATCACCGCGTCGGACCGATGTATCCGGGCGATGAAATTGTGTTTGTAGGCGTCACCAGCGCGCACCGCGGAATGGCGTTCGAAGCGACTGAATTCATTATGGATCACCTGAAAACCCGTGCGCCATTCTGGAAACGCGAAGCGACCGAAGAGGGCGACCGCTGGGTTGACGCCCGTGACAGCGATAAAGACGCGGCAGCGCGCTGGTAAATCGCAGTTCAACCGCACGTAAGCCTCCCATGCTTTTTGCATTATCTGTGATACGCTTAGAAGATCGGGAGGCTGTGTTGGCCTCATTTTTCCTCCATGCAAAAGGTAATCATCATGGATCGATATCCACGCAGTAATGGTTCAATTGTTGAACGCGCGAATACCGGCATTCAGGCCTACATGGCGCAAGTCTATGGCTGGATGTTCTGTGGTTTGCTGCTGACCGCATTTGTCGCCTGGTATGCTTCCGGCTCTGAAAAAATCATGAGCTTTGTGTTCTCCAGCCAGATTACGTTCTTCGGTTTGATCATTGCGCAACTGGCGCTGGTCTTCGTGATTTCAGGCATGGTGAATCGCCTGAGCGGCACGGTCGCGACCGGTCTGTTCATGCTCTACTCGGCGCTGACCGGCCTGACGCTGTCCAGCATTTTCCTGGTTTACACCGGCGACTCGATCTTCGGGACGTTCATTGTTGCCGCCGGTATGTTTGGCGCGATGAGTGTTTACGGTTACGTGACCAAGCGTGATTTAACCGGCATTGGCAGCATGTTGTTCATGGCATTGATCGGCCTGGTGTTGGCTTCACTGGTCAATATGTGGCTGAAAAGCTCTGGCCTCGCGAACATTATTTCTTATGCCGGTGTGCTGATCTTCGTCGGTCTGACCGCTTATGACACCCAAAAGCTGAAAA
Organism: Rahnella sp. 1L-D-7-B-C2; assembly: GCF_057290995.1. Lineage (NCBI taxonomy): Bacteria > Pseudomonadati > Pseudomonadota > Gammaproteobacteria > Enterobacterales > Yersiniaceae > Rahnella > Rahnella sp. 1L-D-7-B-C2. The sequence continues at coordinate 170,711 of NZ_JBXAVQ010000005.1, forward strand.
ACATGGGCGCGCAGCTGTCTGCGGATGACCGCGATAATTTCCGCAAATATTCGATTGTGGGCGCGCTGACGTTGTATCTGGATTTCATCAACCTGTTCCTGATGCTGTTACGCATCTTCGGCAACCGTCGTTAATCGGTTTTTGATGGCAAATTTGAGAGGGGCGCTGAAAAGCGCCCTTTTTTTATGCCATTGCCGGGCATAGAGCGGCTTTTTATAGCAAATTCAAGGTCAAGACCTTGGGCTGCCGCCCAAACCGGCCCAAAGGACGCGTAAACGCGCGCCCTCTGGACTCCCCCGTTTTTTAAAACACGTGCCGTGCAGACGGGCTATGTTTCAGCTGCTTCAACTCTTGCCGCAAAATCCCGCCGCTGTGCGGTTCCCTCGGTGCGGGTTACAACCCGCGCAAACAGACGCGCGGTTTTCCACCTCTTCCTCGGCGTGATTTTTGAACGCGGCCAACTCTTTTTCGGTCACAACTTCACCGGCTCGGATCATTTCAAAAAATCAAAACCACTCGTTCGGCTCCCTTCCCTTCGAGGGAGAGGAGCAAAGCAAAGCGGCTCAACCTTCTTTGTGGGCAGACGCCCACGGTTTAGCTTGAGCTTTGAAGCCGCTATTGCAGCGGCCTCCTGCAATCCAAACTCTACGGGATTCTGACTCTCCCCGTCGGCACCTGCCGGAAACTCCACCACACCTGCACTGTGTTAAACAACACCAGTATTGCCGTGACGATAAACACCCAGCGGAACCCCAGCACCGCCGAGGCGCTCGAGCCGATCAGTGGCCCGATAACATTCCCCAGATACATGAAGGACTGGTTATAACCAAAGATCCGGCCGGTGACCTGATCGCTGCTGTATTTAATCAGTAACGCCTGCACGGCAGGCATCAGCGCACCGTCGCCGAAACCGAGCATGAAGCGCAAAATGCCGAGCTGGGTCGGGGTGTTGATGAGCGCCATCAGGCAGAACAAGATGAAGCAAAAGACCAGCGCGGCGATGAGCACACGGTGCGCGCCGATGCGATCGCCGAGTTTTCCGAGTTTCGGCGCAGCCATCAGCGCCGAGACACCCGGAACGGCGGCGATCACGCCGCTGATAAAGGCGATATTACTGGAGTCTGAGGAGAGTTCGCGAATAAACAGCGTGAGGATCGGGCTGATGGAGCCGTTGGCCAGCTGAATCATCATGGTGGTCACGAACAGGCTGACGATAAGCCACGGATAGGGCAGCGTAGTGAAAACCGCTTTGCCGCTGAGCCGGTTGGCTTTGGTTACCGGCACCACGCGCTCTTTGATCAGGAATAACGTGATGAGGAAGCTGATAAACAGCATACCGCTGGTGACGAAAAATACCGTGCGCAGGCCGAGGTGATCGGCCATGAAACCGCCGAGCAGCGGGCCGATGATAACGCCTGACACCTGACCGGTCGAGAGCGTGCCGAGCGCCCAGCCACTTTTATCCCGCGGTACCTGCGAGGCGACCAGTGCCATGGCATTCGGGATATACCCGGAGGTTAATCCCATCAGCGTGCGCAGAATGAACAGCTGCCAGACGTTGGTGGCAAAGCCCTGCAACATCATGACAATCGCCATGCCCAGCGCCGCGCGCAGCAGCATTAACTTGCGGCCTTTGCGATCCGCGAGGCTGCCCCATAACGGCGCGACGATGGCGGAAACCAGAAATGTGCCGCTGAAGACCAGACCGGACCACAAACTGAGGGATGCGTGGTCGGTGACGCCCAGCTGTTCAATATAAAGAGGTAAAAAAGGCAGGATTTGACTCATCGCCATGCCGGTGAAAAAACACCCCAGCCAGACGGAGATTAAATTGATTTTCCAGGTTTCCATGTCGCTGCGGTATGGCCTTAATGGAGTGAAGAGGGAGCTGTCGCAAGCATAGCAAGTGAATATCTGGAGGGGGACGCAAAAAGTGGGAACGTATTGATGAGGTTTATAATTGATTATCCTGTATCAAGGTTTGGGACTATGACCGCAGATTATCCGGTCACAATTTTTCGCCCGCGTCTGTGATTGTCATCACTGGTTACAGGGCAACAGGAGATAATTTCACGCGTAGCGGCGTTCTGTGCTATTATCGCCCCAACTGGCGCACTGCAGTTTGTGCCGAATCCTCGTGGTAATGCCTCATTTGCCTCGTCTGATCATCCACTCTTGAAACTGCACCGAACCCCGTTCGGGTTAGAGTGGACTGGAGCTTTTCCTTATATGTCATTTGATTCCCTCGGCTTAAGTGCCGAAATTTTGCGTGCTGTTGAAGAACAGGGCTATCGCGAACCTACGCCTATCCAACGTCAGGCCATCCCTGTCGTGTTGCAAGGTCGTGACCTGATGGCGAGCGCGCAGACCGGTACCGGTAAAACCGCTGGTTTTACCCTGCCGCTGCTGAATATGCTCAGCCATACCAATGCGCAATTCAAAGGACGTCGCCCGGTTCGTGCGCTGATCCTGACCCCAACCCGCGAACTTGCGGCACAAATCGGCGAAAACGTTCAGGCTTACAGCAAGTACCTGACCTTACGTTCGATGGTGGTGTTTGGCGGTGTGAGCATCAACCCGCAGATGATGAAACTGCGCGGTGGTGTGGATGTTCTGATCGCAACGCCTGGCCGTTTGCTGGATCTGGAACACCAGCGTGCTGTTGATTTATCTCAGGTAGAAATTTTAGTGCTTGATGAAGCTGACCGCATGCTCGACATGGGCTTCATCCACGACATCCGTCGCGTGCTGGCGAAACTGCCTGCCAAGCGTCAGAATCTGCTGTTCTCCGCGACCTTCTCTGATGAGATCAAAGGCCTGGCGAGCAAGCTGCTGACGAACCCGGCTTCTGTGGAAGTCGCGCGTCGCAACACCGCGTCTGAGCAAATTGATCAGACCGTTCACTTTGTTGATAAAAAACGCAAAAGAGAACTGCTGTCCCAGATGATTGGCGAAGGCGACTGGAAACAGGTGCTGGTGTTCAACCGTACCAAACACGGCGCGAACCATCTGGCTGAGCAGCTGAATAAAGACGGCATCACTGCCGCCGCTATTCACGGCAACAAAAGTCAGGGTGCGCGTACCCGTGCACTGGCCGATTTTAAAGCCGGTTCCGTCCGCGTACTGGTGGCGACCGATATCGCCGCGCGCGGTCTGGATATCGACATGCTGCCGCACGTTGTGAACTACGAGCTGCCAAACGTACCGGAAGATTACGTTCACCGTATCGGCCGTACTGGCCGTGCAGAAGCCACTGGTGAAGCGGTTTCTCTGGTGTGCGTCGATGAACATAAACTGCTGCGTGATATCGAGCGTCTGCTCAAGCGTGAAATTCCACGCGTTGCACTGCCAGGTTATGAGCCAGATCCAAGCATCAAAGCAGAGCCTATCATCAATGGCCGTCAGGGCAGCGGTGGCGGCGGCGGTCGTGGTGCTCCACGTCAGGGCCAGCGTCCGGGCGCACCGCGCTCCGGTGCTCCACGTTCAGGCGCTCCGCGTCCGGGCGGAAGCAGCGCACGCAGCGGCACCTCAGAAAACCGTGGCACCGGTGAAAACCGTCCGGCCCGCGCGCGTCCTGCACATGCAGGCCAGCGTCGCAGCGGTCCTGCGGGCAGCGGCAACAAGTAAGCTTCTCTCAGTCCCAGACTAAACCGCCTTCACCGGCGGTTTTTTTTCGCCTGTTTTTTAAGATTCAGGGCTGACCACATAGGCGCAGCGGCGCGCCCCCTGCAAAATGTGCTCGGTACGTTCGACATGTGCTTTCAGCACGCTGCTGAACACATCGCGTTCCGCACGGCAGAAGCCCTGACAGGTCGCCGCCGCCGCGCAAATCGGGCAGTGGTTTTCCACCAGCAGATAACTGCCGTCTTCCTGTGGTGTCCAGTCGGCCATATAGCCTTCGCGGGTGCGGATTTCCGTCAGCCGTTGCAGCCGGTCTTCCAGGCAATCGGCACCGGCCATCGCCTGCCGGTAATTTTCCAGCGTCAGGTTTTCCCGCGAGGTGATCAGCTGTTCCAGCGCCGAATCACCCAAAGAAGTGCGGATCAGCTGTAAGAGTTGTACAGTCAGATCGGCATGCGCATCGGGGAAGTGCGCGTGGCCCTGCGCGGTCAGCTGCCAGAACTGCGCCGGACGTCCGACGCCCTGCGACACGGATTTGGCTTCCACCAGACCGTCTTTTGCCAGCTTAACAAACTGCTGACGTGCCGCTTCGCCGGTGGTACCCAGCAGATGACCGGCGTCGCTGGCCTGTAATTCCCCACGGGTTTTGAGTAACGTCAGGATGCGCTCAGCGACGCTTTGCCTGATGTCATTTTTATTTTCCAAGTCACTGCTTGACATATTACCTCGTCGGGTTCTAGATTACGTAAAACATATTCCAAGTAATTTCTTGTTTTAATCATACCACAACCACAACGCGCTTCAATGCGTGGAAAGAACAAACCAAAGGGATGCAGAGAAATGTCGGAAAGTCAGAGCGGGTGGAAGGATTTATTCAGCGCAGAAAACCGGGGGAGTGCGATCACCCTGAGTGCCGGAGTCGCGCTTTATGCCACCAACAGTTACATCGTGATCACAATTTTGCCGTCGGTGGTGCAGGATATCGGCGGGCTGGCGTGGTACGCGTGGAACACCACGCTGTACGTAGTCTGTTCCATTCTTGGCTCGGCACTCTCTGCGCGGCTGATGCGCAGCGCCGGACCGCGCGGCAGCTACCTCACCGCCGCGGCCATTTTCATTGCCGGTGCCGCTATCTGTACCGCCGCGCCGAGTATGCCGGTGCTGCTGCTCGGACGGGCGTTGCAGGGGCTGGGCGGCGGATTCCTGTTTGCGCTCTCCTACGCGATGATCAATCTGCTGTTTAAAGAATCGCTCTGGCCGCGTGCCATGGCACTGATTTCGGCGATGTGGGGTATCGCGACGCTGGTCGGTCCGGCGGTCGGCGGTATTTTCGCCGAACTTCATGCCTGGCGCTGGGCGTTCGGTTTACTGCTGCCGGTCACCGCCTTCTTCTGCTTCTGGGCCTGGCGGTTGCTGCCGAAATCCCAACGCGACAAGCAGCCGGAAGAGCCGCTGCCGTGGATGCAACTGGCACTTTTGACCGGTGCGGTGCTGGTAGTCTCGGCGGGGAGTTTATCCACCTCCGGCCTGACCAACCTGCTCGGTTTTGTGATTGCAGTAGTGATGATGCTGATTTTACGTCATCGCGAATTTACCGCCGATGTGCGCCTGCTGCCGCGTAATGCGCTGCGGACTTCATCGCCGCTGTACGGTTTATATCTGGTGATGACGCTGCTGATTATCGGTCTCGGCTGTGAGCTGTTTGTTCCTTATTTGCTGCAACATCTGCATGGCCAGACGCCACTGGCCGCCGGATACATTACGGCCGCCGCGGCGGCGGGCTGGACGCTCAGCGAAGTTGCCAGCTCCGGCTGGACAGGTCGCCGGGCAGATAATGCCATTGTCTTCGGGCCGCTGATCCTCGCCGCCGGTCTGCTGTTGCTGCTGTTCACCGTGCCGGTGGCTTTCGGGATGCCGTGGCTGAACATCAGCGGCGTGGTGCTCGGGCTGACGCTGGCCGGTTTCGGTATCGGCCTCGGCTGGCCACATCTGCTGACCCGCGTATTGCAGCAGGCGCCGGAGGAAGACCGTGAAAAAGCCGGTGCGTCGATAACCGTGGTGCAATCCTTTGCTGCCGCGCTGGGTGCGGCATTAGCGGGCACCGTGGCGAACTTTGCCGGGGTGAGTCAGGGGGATGCCGGTGCATCGAGCGCCGCATTCTGGATGTTCCTGTTATTCACCGTTCCCGCTTTGCTGTCCGTCTGGATTGCATGGCGTTCGGTGAAAGCGCGGCGTTCGCAAAGCGTCACGGAGAATCGCTTAAGCCGTGATTTGTCACAGGGGTAATTGCCGGAAGACGGGCCTTGCGGTACTCTTGCGCGTCATTTTTAAGGGTTGAACTGCAATGCGCGTATTACTGGCTCCGATGGAAGGTGTACTTGATCCCCTGGTTCGTGAACTTCTGACCGAAGTGAACGACTACGATTTGTGCATCACTGAGTTTGTGCGTGTGGTCGATCAACTGCTGCCCGCCAAAGTCTTCCATCGCCTGTGCCCCGAATTACATCACGACAGCCGCACGCCTTCCGGTACCCGCGTTCGCGTGCAACTGCTCGGGCAATATCCTGAATGGCTGGCTGAAAACGCCGCCCGCGCCGTCGAACTGGGGTCTTACGGCGTCGATCTCAACTGCGGTTGCCCATCAAAAATGGTCAACGGCAGCGGCGGTGGCGCAACGTTGCTCAAAGATCCGGAGCTGATTTATCAGGGCGCGAAAGCCATGCGCGCCGCCGTGCCTGCGCATCTGCCGGTTACGGTGAAAGTGCGCCTCGGGTGGGATTCTCTCGATCGTAGCTTTGAGATTGCCGATGCGGTGCAACAGGCTGGCGCGACGGAGCTGGCGGTGCATGGCCGCACCAAAGAGGACGGCTACAAAGCCGAGCGGATCAACTGGCAGGCGATTGGTGAAATCCGTCAGCGTCTGAGCATTCCGGTGATTGCCAACGGTGAAATCTGGGATTACGCCAGTGCGCAGGCCTGCATGCAAATTACCGGGTGCGATGCGGTGATGCTCGGGCGCGGCGCGCTAAATATTCCCAATCTCAGCCGGATGGTCAAGTACAACGCGCCACGGATGCCGTGGCCGGATGTCATGACCATTTTGCAAAAATACACCCGCCTCGAGAAGCAGGGGGACACCGGTTTGTACCACGTCGCCCGTATCAAACAGTGGCTGGGATATTTGCGCAAAGAGTACGCCGAAGCGACAGAGTTATTTACTGAAGTGCGCGTGTTGAATACGTCGAAGGATATTGCCGAACGCATTAACCGGTGATTTCCTTCCCTGGCTTCTCCACGCGGCAACGCTTAAAAATGGAGAAGTATCATGGAAAACAACGATATCGGCCTGAGCCACATTGCCTTTGCTGTAAAAGATCTCGATGCGAGCATCGCGTTTTATCAACAATTCGCCAACATGAAAGTCATCCACCGGCGTGGAGAGCGGGGCACAAGCGCCCGACCCGTCGCGTGGCTGAGCGACATGACCCGCCACTTCGCCATCGTTCTGGCGGAAGACCCTGAATCCAGAGATACCCAACTCGGCCCATTCGGCCACCTCGGCGTGGCCTGCGTGTCGAAAGAAGCAATGGATGCCAAACTGGCCGAAGCTCGCACCGCAGGCGTTCTGCGTCAGGAACCCACCGATTCCGGCGCACCCGTAGGCTATTGGGCTTTTCTCGATGATCCCGACGGCAATACGCTCGAACTTTCGTACGGGCAGGAGATCGGTTATCTGATTGAAAATCAGTAATTCACAGTGTCAGAACAACAGGGGAGCCGGTTTAAGCTTCCCTTTTTTATCTTTTTCTGACGCCTTCACCTGTTCGCCAATGACAGCCGTCAGCTGAAACCGGCGCTGTAAATTTCTGAGTATGGCTTTCTTCGTCACGCAAGTGCTCGCTTACTCGCCAAACCCGAGTCTGCGGGGCTTGAGTGACAGACTTTGTGACAAATAGATTTGCAAATTGCGAGTGCTAAGACTATTCACCTAACTTATAATTCGGCGGCTGTTTCGACATGAATTTATGACAACTTTCTTAAATACAGAGCAATGCATGTGAAAATCCGTCTTTTAGTTCTGAGCTTACTCGCCTTAAACACCGGCATGTTGTCTGCCCCTGCCGCCTTTGCTGCAAAGCAAGAGCAGGCTGTCGCCCCGATTGTTCAAATTGCTTCCGGCAGCGCTATGGTGGTTGATCTTAAAAGCCACGAAGTGATTTACTCCCGAAATCCTGATGAGGTGAGGCCGATTGCCTCCCTGACTAAACTGATGACCGCCATGGTGACGCTGGATGCGAAATTGCCGCTGGATGAAGTCATTAATATCGATATCAGTAATACCCCTGAGATGCGCGGCGTGTTCTCCCGCGTGAAACTCAACAGTGAAATTACCCGCCGTCAGATGATCCAGCTGGCGTTAATGTCCTCAGAAAATCGTGCGGCAGCCAGCCTGGCTGCGCATTATCCGGGCGGTTACGGTGCATTCATCAAGGCCATGAATGCTAAAGCTAAATCACTGGGTATGACCCATACCCGATATGTCGAACCGACCGGTTTGTCGCCGCGCAACGTCTCGACGGCGCGTGATCTTACCCGCCTGCTGCTGGCCTCTCAGCGCTATCCGCTGATTGGCGAACTGAGCACCACCTCGGAAAAAACCGCGGTGTTCAGCCATCCTGCTTATGCCTTGCCGTTTCGAAATACCAACCATCTGATCATGAATCCGTCGTGGAGCATTCAGCTGACCAAAACCGGCTACACTGATGACGCCGGGCACTGTCTGGCGATGCGCACTACGATCAACGGCAAACCGGTGACACTGGTCGTGATGGATGCTTTCGGGAAATTCACCGCCTTTGCGGATGCTAACCGTCTGCGCACCTGGATGGAAACCGGCAAAACCGTGCCTGTTCCTCAGATTGCGAAAAACTACCGTAAGCAGAAAGATCAGCAGAAAACCCAGCCAAGTGTGGAAGAAGCGCAGGACTAGTTCGCACTTGGTATCAAAACGAAAAGTCCGGCGCAGAGGCCGGACTTTTCGTTTATGCAGGGAAACTTTTTCAGACGCAACAATCAGAAAATCAGTTTAAATACCCCGGTCAGGGTAAGTAAGCCGACGATAAAGATAATGGCGATAATCCACAGAATAATTTTCATGTTTTTTCCTTAATTCTCTCTTAGCCTTCACCGGCCCGCGCAGCTAAGCCAATGATATTTCACCTTGAGTATAGACACTCTTGTGATTTTCGCCTGCCCGATGCCTGCAACCTATGCCTCCGGTTTGGCAACTACCGCGCGCAGGCCACATACCGGGCTGGTCAGCGGCACGCCGGTTTGTGTCAGCTCCGCGGCACCGGCCATCGACGCCTGCGCCAATACCACGCAGTTTGCGCCCTGACGATAAGCCGCATCAGCGGCGGCGGCAACGGTCTGTAAATATCCCGCCAGATTTCCCTGTTTGAATTTATCCCACGCGCCGTTTACCAGACGCACCTCAAGGGCCGCCTGCGGATGCTGTTCTGCCTGCTCAAACAGCGTTCGTGTTGGGCCGAGCGTGGTTTCCACTGCGCAGAGCACCACGACGTTTCCCGGCGTCTGCATCGCCTGTGCCGCCAGCGCCTGATCCACGCGCAAGACCGGCGCGGCGCTGCTTTCGTTGGCAAGCGTAGCCGCCGCACCGAGCGTTGAGCAGGTCAGCAATACCCGGTCGGCGGTTGCCGCCAGATTCATCAGCAAATCCGCCGTCTGCTGGCGCAGTTCAGCCGTCAGCCCTCCGGCACGTTCCGCCGCGGCGAGTAAATCAGGGCGCGAGAGATGCGTAATTTCATGATGCATAAGCCCAAGCTGGCGGGCGGCGTTGTCGAAAACGGCAATATTGCTGTCTGCCGTGTGTAAGCAGGTGATGCGCATGGTGGTCTCCGGGGGAAAGTCTTCGCCCTTACGTTAACGGTTTGTTGAGGTGTTGTGGAGGGCGTTTTGCCTGTAACTATTTGTTACTTAGTGTGCTAACTCACTACGAAAATCATAATGCATTGATATTTATTAAATAAAATATGAACCATGTGGTTCGAAATATCTTACTTTCATCTAACATCTTCGTATAATCTCCGTCACATATTCAAAGCCCACGTCCCTTTTGTGGGTACGCCCCGCCACAGTGCGTTAACAAGGAGAATTATCGTGAAACGCAGACATTTTCTGACCTCGATGGCCGTGCTGTTGTTCAGCAACGCGCTGAAGGTTAAAGCCAAAATCTTTTCGGGCGGTATGCCGTGGATTGTTCACTCGGTACGCCCGCCAAAACCCGTCGTTGCAGGGGAATGGACCTTCTTCACGCCGGATGAGGTCAGCCTGATTGAAACCCTGGCTGACCGCATTATTCCAGCCGATGAGCTGAGCATTGGCGGTAAAGAGGCCGGTTGCGCGGTGTTTCTTGACCGCCAGCTGAGTGGTGATTACGGCAACGCGGTGACGACCTACCGTCTCGGTCCGGTGATTCAGGATGGTCTGCCACAGGCGGGGCCTCAATATAAAGACACGCCTGCCGAGCGCTACAAGCTCGGTCTGGCGGCACTGAATGACGTCGCCAAAGCCCGCAACAGCGGAAAAAACTTCACTGAACTGACCGGCATTGAGCAGGATGATTTACTGCGCCGCATCGAGTCCGGCGAGATCCCGCTCAGCGGCGTAAACGGTCCACTTTTCTTTAACATGCTGGTGCAAAACATGCGCGAAGGCTTCTTCTCCGATCCGCTTTACGGCGGCAACAAGGATATGGCGAGCTGGAAGATGCTGGGTTTTCCCGGTGCGAAATATGACTTCCGCGATGTGATCGACCGCCGTGGCGAAGATCTGCACATCGAACCCGTCAGTATGCTGACCCGATACGAAAAATCATAAAAAGCCGTCCGTAAACGGCACGGGCATTTTGAGATCCTCAGGAGCACAAGAAAGATGACAATAAACGTGAGAAGGTCGATGCAGTGATCGTCGGCCTCGGATGGGCCGGTTCGCTGATGGCGAATGAGCTGACGCTGGCGGGGCTGAATGTCGTGGCGATTGAGCGCGGCTCATGGCGCGACACCAGTAATGATTTCCCGACCACCATTGATACTGACGAGCTGCGTTTCGTCAGCCGCCGCGCGATCATGCAGCCGACGGCGGTGGAAACCCTGACGTTTCGTAACAATCCTATCCAGCAGGCGCTGCCGCTGCGCGAATTCAACACCTATCAGTTCGGCATGAACGTCGGCGGTGCGGGCACACACTGGAACGGCATGACCTGGCGCTTTCTGCCGTACGATTTCCAGAGCTACAGCCAGACGGTGGAGCGCTACGGCAAAGAGAAATTCCTCGACGGGATGCAGGTGCAGGACTGGGGCGTCACCTATGATGACATCGAACCTTTCTACGACAAATTTGAACGCTACGCCGGGACGTCCGGTAAAGCGGGCAATATCAAAGGGCAGAAGATCGAAGGCGGTAACGTGTTTGAAGGCCCGCGCAGCCGCGATTATCCGCTGCCGCCGCTTAAGCGCACCGAGCTGTCGATGATTTTCGACAAAGCCACCCGTGAGATGGGCTATCACCCGTTTGCTGTACCGGCGGGCAACACTTCCGGCGCGTATACCAACCCGCTGGGAGTGAATATGGCGCCGTGCACCTACTGCGGCTACTGCGAATTCTTCGGCTGCGGTAACTGGTCGAAGAGTAGCCCGAATGCCTGCATTTTGCCTGCGGTCATGCAGCGCCCTAACTTCACGGTGATCACTGAATCTGAAGTGCTGCGTGTCAATAAAGCCGCCGACGGCAAAACCGCCACCGGCGTGACCTTCATCGGCAGCGATGGCGTGGTGTGGGAGCAACCGGCGGACATCGTGGTGATTTCTGCTTACCAGATGGACAACGTGCATCTGATGCTGCTTTCGGGCATTGGCCAGCCTTACGATCACAAAACCGGCGAAGGCGTGGTGGGGCGTAACTATGCCTATCAGACCGTGTCCGGCGCGGGTTTCTTCTTTGAAGATGAAATGATGAATCCGTTCATCGGTGCCGGTGCATTGTCGCAGGCGATTGACGATTTCAACGGCGACAACTTCGATCACACCGGTCACGATTTCATCGGCGGTGGTGTGGCGCTGGTGCACTCCACCAATGGCCGTCCGATCGGCTATTCCAATAACGTCCCGCCGGGCACGCCGCGCTGGGGTGCAGACTGGAAAAAAGCGGTCAAACACAGCTATCAGAACTACAACAACGTTTATTGCATGGGGAACAGTTACCCGCACCGCGATGTGTTCCTCGATCTCGATCCAGACTATAAGGACCGCCACGGCCAGCCTCTGCTGCGTGTGACCTTCGACTGGATCGAAAACGATAAGCGCTCCGGCAAATTCATGGCCGACCGTTCGGAAGAAATTGCCCACGCGATGGGTGCGAAAACTGTCGTGCGTCAGGAACCGACGGCGAAACCGTTCTCGCCGATGGACAACCTTTCTTCGCACACCACCGGGGGGGCGTGCATGGGCGACAATCCAAAAACCAGTGCCGTAAACCGCTATCTGCAAAGCTGGGATGTGCATAACGTCTTTGTGTGTGGGGCATCGGCCTTCGCCAATAACGGCGGATACAACCCGACCGGTACTGTGGGCGCGCTGACGCTGTGGGCAGCGGAAGCCATCAAAACTCAGTATCTGAAATCTCCGGGTCCGCTGGTGAGGGGTTAATCATGAGCGTGAAGAAAAAATTTGCGGTTCTTGTGGGTGTGGTCGCCCTTGGCGGCCTGGTTTTTGTCGGTTACAAAATTGGCCACAATTCGATTCAGTCTGGAGAATTTCAGGCACCGGCTGCGGCGACGATGACCGGTAAAACCGCTACCGAACGGGGTAAATATCTGGCGCTCGCCGGTGACTGCGTTGCCTGTCATACCGCGCCGGGCGGCGGTAAACCTTTTGCCGGTGGTTACGGCCTGAACACGCCATTTGGCACGATTTACGCCACCAACATCACACCGGATAAAGAAACCGGTATCGGTGGGTGGACCGATCAGCAGTTTATTAATGCGGTGCGAAATGGCAAGGGTATCAATGGCGAAAATCTCTATCCGGCAATGCCTTACAACGTTTACGCCAAAGTCAGCGATCAGGATCTGAAAGACATTAAAGCCTACCTGGACCAGGTGCCAGCGGTACATTACGATGGCCCGAAAACTGACCTGCCGTTCCCGTATAACATTCGCATGATGATGTTCGGCTGGAACCTGCTGTTCCTCGATACCGCACCGTTTAAAGCGGATCCGGCTCAGTCGGCGGAGTGGAACCGTGGCGCGTATCTGGTGGAAGGGCTGGGGCATTGTACGTCGTGTCACACGGCGAAAAATCCGCTGGGCGGCGATAACTTTGGTGTGCATTTGCAGGGCGGTGAATTGCAGGGCTGGTTTGCCCCTGAAATTACCGGCAATACCCGTCAGGGCATTGGCGACTGGGGAACAGACGAGGTGGTTCAGTACCTGAAAACCGGGGCTAACGCCCGCACCGTGGCTTCCGGGCCGATGGCCGAAGCGGTGACCAACTCGCTTCAGCATCTGTCGGATTCCGAGCTGCAAGCCATTGCGGTTTACCTGAAAAGTTTACCCGGCAGCAAAGATGCGTCGACGCCACTGGCGGCCAGCCCGGCGATGACCAGTGGCAAGGCCCTCTACGCGGATAACTGCGCGGCCTGTCACAAGAATTCCGGTGAAGGCGTACGCAACATGGTGCCGGCGCTGAAGGGTAACAACGGGGTGCAAGCCAGCGCACCGACCAACATCCTGCACGTACTGATGAACGGCGGGCAGGGAGCAGCAACGGCCAGCAATCCAACCAGCGCCGACATGCCCGAATTTGGCTGGAAACTGACCGACAGGCAGATGGCGGATGTGAGTACCTACATCCGTAACGCGTGGGGCAATCAGGCCCCGGCCGTCAGTGAAGAAGAAGTTACACAGGCGCGTAAAACTCAGGGCGGTGCAATGGCGCTGCAGAACCCGCAGCATCACTAAACTGCTTTCACCGTTAAACTGAAGCTGTAACCGAGCCCCGTAAGAGGCTCTTTTATTTGATATTTATTGGTTTGGTCAATGCAAATTTCGCAGGTATAGATACATAAATATTCGTGTATTAAACGAGTAATAAATTGATTTGAGGTGGATATTCATACAGTGCAATCTGCCTGCAGATTAAGGATGTCTGAACAGGGAAATTTACGTGAAGGATAGCAACGCATGTACCAACTCAGAACAATGGATATCTCGCCCGTCAATCCGATGCTCTATTTGCCTGGCGCGCCAGTCTGTCCGGAAGAACCTAAGGGAAGAATGCAAAGGAGGAAGTTAATGCAAAACCAGATCAATAATATCGAAAAACAAGGGATCAAAAACGGCGAGGAAATCGCCAGCCTGAATCTCAGAATGGGGAAGGTCGAACAGCAGGTTAGCAAGCTGACTGACGTTGTCACTGACACCAATCTGCGCGTGGGTAAGCTTGAACAACAGGTATGTCATATCAAGGAAGTGGTGACGGAGATGAATGTTCGTGTGGAGGCGCGCTTTGAAAAAATCGATCAGCGTTTCGACAAGATTGATCAACGTTTCGAGAAGATAGATCAGCGTTTCGACAAGATAGACCAACGTTTCGAGAAGATAGATCAACGTTTCGCCAGAATGGATGAAAGGTTCAGTGCTCTTGACGTAGCCGTGACAAAAATCCCCGCGATATTTGCTGAAAACGCGATGAAGCAGAGTCAGAGTTTAATTCGGGTGATCCAGTGGATTGTCAGTCTTATGGTGGTGTTGGTGGGCGTCACGTTTACCGCAGCCCGTTACATCCATTAAATTTCATAAACAGGCCCGAAAACGGCCAGTCTCTTTGCGCGGGGGATTGGCTGTATCAGCAGAGTCTTCAATAACGGCTATAATATAGACAGGTCGCCACCTTCTCTGTGCCCCTGTGAGACAAGATATCCGGGCATTACCGAAGGCTTATCTTCGCACGCCGCTGGCGGCTTTCGGCGTACAAGGGGGTGTTTCATGGTAAATCATGTCTGGGGGCTGATGTCCCATCCCGGTCCCGAACTGCAACAAATCCAGCGTGAACGGGAAACTGTATCACACGTGTATTCTCACCATGTGCTGCTGATGGCACTGATCCCGGTGATCTGTTCCTTTATCGGTACAACACAGCTTGGCTGGAATTTCGGTGACGGACAGAAACTGCTGGTTTCCATGTTCACCGCATCTTATATCGCCGTTATTTTTTATGTTCTGATGCTCGGCGCTGTCGCCCTGATGGGGCGGATCATCTACTGGATGGCGCGTCGCTATGACAGCCGTCCGACGCTCAACAGCTGTATTGTGTTCGCCGGCTACGTTGCCACACCGATGTTCCTCAGCGGTATTGTCGCGTTGTATCCGATGGTCTGGTTATGCCTGTTCGTCGGGATTATTGGCCTGTGCTACAGCGGTTATCTGCTGTATCTCGGTATTCCTAACTTCCTCAATATTGACCGCCGCGAAGGCTTCCTGTTCTCCAGCTCAACGCTGGCGATGGGGGTTCTGGTTCTCGAATTATTGCTCGCGCTGACGGTATTGATGTGGGGTTATGGCACGAAGTTATTTTAACGTTTAACAGATGAAGTCGCTTTGCTCCCAACCCTGCGAAGCGCAGGGTTGGGGTGGGCTATTCATGGCATCTTAATCGCCATAACCCATCCCAGCCTTGCGTTGATGAGTAGGGAGAAAAGTCATGCAATTCCGACCAGCGAATTACTCCCGCCAGTTTCTGAGTTTGCTGGTTTTGCCAATCCCCGGATTGAAGCTGTTGGTCGGATCGGCCTGCCGGTAAAATTCCTTCAGATGAGGTTTCGCCAGATAAAGATGCCCGACGTTATGCTCGGCGGGATATTCTGCGCCCTTGGCATCGAGCAATTCTAACATCCGATGTTTAAGGGCTTTGCTGTCAGCGCCTTTTTTGACGATGTAATCCTGATGGAAAACGTGGCACATGAAATGCCCGTAATAGAGTTTTGCAACCAGCTGGTTGTCGATCTCCTCCGGCAAGGTTTCAAACCAGTCGCGGTCGTTGCGGCGCAGTGCGATATCCAGCGCCAGAATATCTTCCACCTCTTTTTCATGCACCGCGTGATAACGCACGGCAGCACCGGCTGCGGCAAAGCGATGCAGGAACGCTTTCTTGCCTTCGTCGGCGGAACAGATAAAGAAATCCCCCTGACCATCGCTGAAGAAACGGGTCAGGAAGTTGCGTGCCTCATCGATGCCTGGACCAGACATTTTCAGCAGCAGATGATGTTCAAAGCGGTCGCGGTATTGCTTCATACGTGGCGGGAGATGATTAGGCAGGGCTTTACTCAGGCACTGCATCACGCGGTCGCTGAAGTTTTTCGGCAGGAAAGGGACTTTGCTGATATGCGCGTCAAATTTGCCTTTAGCGGTAAACATATCCGGCATTTTATCGGTGCCGAGTTTGTCGATCATCATGAACGTGTCTTTGCCGTAGACTTCGGTGATATCAAAAATATCGCGATGCATATATTCGCCCGCCACCGGCAGATTGGTGAAATCACGCAGGATCTGACGGCGCAGTTCGGTCAGAACATCGGTGTTGTTGGTGCCGATATAAAACACTTGCTGCTGGGTTTCGGCCGGGAAAGTGTCCAGACGCACCGCAAATACTGCCAGCTTTCCGGCGCAGCCTGAGGCCTCAAACAACCTGCGCTCATCGGCGTTAAAGCGCGATGGCGTATCGGCATCCACTTCGCGCACGCGTTCTGCATAATCGTGATCCGATGCCAGCCGCTGATCGTGCTGGATGTCGGCCTCGTGATAATCGGCCCGCTCCAGACGGCTCAGGATCTCCTCCGGCGTTTTACCAAGATTAATGCCCAGATGATTAATCAGCCGTAGTTCGCCGTGCTCATCTATCTGTGCATAAAGCGCCATTTCGGTATAGGCCGGGCCGCGCTTAACCAGCGAACCGCCTGAATTATTGCAGATCCCGCCGACGACAGACGCACCGATGCACGAAGATCCGATGACCGAGTGCGGTTCGCGGTTATACGGCTTGAGCATTTTTTCCAGTTTGTAGAGCGTGCTGCCGGGGAAACCTACTACCTGATGGCCGCCATCGAGCAGTTGGATCTGATCCAGCTTCAGGGTGCTGAAAATCACAATATCGCGATCGTAATCCTCGCCGCTGGGTGTTGAGCCCTCGGTGAGACCGGTATTGGCGGCCTGCATAATGACAATTTTGTCGGCGGCGATGCAGGCTTTCAGCAGTTGCCACTGCTGCAGCAACGTTTGAGGGAAAACGACCGCCAGCGCTTTGCCGCCACCGGAGCGAAAACCCTTCCGGTAGCGCTCGGTATTACTGTCTCCGGTGAGGACATGGCGGCTGCCGGCAATCTCTTTCAATGCGGCGATGAGTGTCTGATTATCCATTTCATCTTCCTTTTTTGACGTGATGCGCATTTGGCACCCTCCAATCATAGACTTAATCTCGTCTCTTTTTGTCACGCGCTGTCCATTAAATCGTCATTGATGTGTCATAAAACTCGCGCTTAATGAACGCCAGATAATGAAAGCAACCGAGAGACAGCATCATGGCGCAGGCACAACTTAAGCTGGCACAGGCTGAATATCCTCAGGCCGGGCCGCAGCATCTGAACAAAGTACTCGACGTCAAAGGCCTGGTGAAATCCTATAAATCCGGTCAGCGCGTCCTGAATGACATTAATTTTGATCTCCATGCCGGTGAGTTTGTCGCGGTTATTGGCCGTTCCGGCGCTGGGAAATCCACGCTGTTGCACGTCCTCAACGGTACCATTCCGTTAACCGAAGGCAGCGTGGTGTGTCATTACGAAAACGGTGAACAACAGCAACTGGCGGGGCTGACCGGTAAGGCGCTGCGCCGCTGGCGCTCAGGGTGCGGCATGATTTTTCAGGATTTCTGTCTGGTACCGCGTCTTGATGTGCTGACCAATGTTCTGCTCGGACGTCTCAGCCATACTTCCACATTCAAATCCTTTTTTAATCAGTTTGATGACGAAGACCGCGCCCGCGCGATTTCACTGCTCGAATGGTTGCACATGTTGCCGCATGCGTTACAGCGCGCCGAAAACCTTTCCGGCGGTCAGATGCAGCGCGTGGCGATTTGCCGTGCGCTGATGCAAAACCCCAAAATTTTGCTGGCCGATGAGCCCGTCGCCTCGCTCGATCCGAAAAATACCCTGCGCATCATGAATGCGCTGAAAAAAGTCAGCGAAGAAAATATTGCGGTAATGGTTAATTTACATTCAGTCGAACTGGTGAAAGATTATTGCACCCGCGTCATTGGCATTGCCAAAGGGCAGATTATTTTCGATGGTCACCCGGATCAGTTAACTGACGGGATTCTGCATCAGTTATACGGTGAAGAGCACGAAGCGGTGAACAGCTAAAATATAACGTTATTAATTTTGCAGTCCTTATTTCTACTTTCTCTCAATCTACACAAGGTCACCATTACATGAAGAAGTTATTACGTCTGGCAGTCTTTGTAGCAGGTTCTTTTACCGCAATGCACAGCATGGCAGAAGATGCGCCGAAAGAATTAAATATGGGTATTTTGGGCGGGCAAAATGCCACTCAGCAAATCGGTGATAATCAGTGCGTCAAAGATTTCTTCGATAAAGAATTAAATGTCGATACCAAACTGCGTAATTCCTCTGATTACTCTGGTGTCATTCAGGGGTTATTAGGTAAGAAAGTGGATATGGTATTAAGCATGTCACCTTCGTCTTTCGCCTCAGTCTATATTAATAACCCGAAAGCCGTAGACCTGGTTGGTATTGTTATCGACGATACGGATAAATCCCGCGGTTATCATTCCGTTGTTGTTGTTAAAGCCGACAGCCCTTACCAGAAACTGTCTGACCTGAAAGGTAAATCATTCGGCTTCGCTGATCCGGATTCCACTTCCGGTTACCTGATCCCGAACCAGACTTTCAAGAAAGAATTTGGCGGTACCACTGACAATAAATATAACAACTTCTTCTCCAGCGTGACCTTTTCCGGCGGTCATGAGCAGGATATCCTTGGCGTGCTGAACGGCCAGTTCGAAGGCGCCGTGACCTGGGCTTCAATGATAGGCGATCGTGAAACCGGTTATACCTCCGGCGCTTTCAACCGCATGATCCGCATGGACCATCCGGATTTGATGAAGAAAATCCGTATTATTTGGGAATCTCCGCTGATCCCTAACGGCCCGATTTTAGTGCGCAGCGATCTGCCGCCAGCCTTTAAAGCCAAACTGGTTTCTGCCATTAAGAAACTGGATAAAGAAGACCACGCCTGCTTCGTAAAAGCAGTCGGTGGTAAACAGCATATCGGCGAAACGTCACTGGCGGAATATCAGCAGATTATTGATATGAAACGCGAACTGACGAAAGGCGGTCGTTAAGCTTTAGCTTCTCTTCTGTGAATGGGGAGGCCGGGGTGGGGTATTAATGGCAATTCAGTACGCGAATGCTTTTATCATTAATGTTGTGGTAATACCCGCTCCTGACCTCCTCCTTCGCAGGGAGAGGAATAATGACTATCTGAAAATCGGAAATATTATTTTGAATAAAGACTTCAACCGTTATTATCAACAGATACGCGGTAAGCAAAAGCGGGAAGCGCTGATCTGGTCCGGGATAATGCTGATCTTATATCTGTGGTCTGGCAATGTTTCCGAACTGAATCTTAAAACCATTATTGTCTCCGCTCCGAGTTTCTTAGATTATATTCGCGAAACGGTGCCGGTATTGCACTGGTCTTTATTATTCGCCGACGGACATACGGAAGGTTCATTTGCCTATTGGGGTTACAGGCTGAATATTCAGTTGCCGTTGATTTGGGAAACTATTCAGCTGGCGCTTTCCTCGACGATTTTATCCACCGCGCTGGCTGTGCTGCTGGCTTTTCTCGCCGCCAATAATACCGATTCGCCTAAATGGCTGAAATTCAGTATCCGCACGTTTGTCGCGTTCTTGCGCACCATGCCGGAGCTGGCCTGGGCGGTCATGTGCGTGATGGCGTTTGGCGTCGGTGCTATTCCGGGCTTTATCGCGCTGACGTTACACACCGTCGGCAGTCTCACCAAGCTGTTCTACGAATCCATTGAAACAGCCTCGGATAAACCGGTGCGCGGACTGCGTGCTTGTGGCGCAGGGCGGCTACAGCGGATGCGCTTCGCCATGTGGCCTCAGGTTAAACCGATTTTTCTGTCTTACAGCTTTATGCGACTGGAAATTAATTTCCGCCAGTCGACGATCCTCGGTCTGGTCGGTGCCGGTGGCATCGGGCAGGAGCTGATGACTTCAATTAAACTCGATCGTTACGATCAGGTCAGCATGACCTTGCTGCTGATTATTCTGGTGGTGTCGGCGATGGATTATCTTTCAGGCAAACTGCGCAAACGCGTGGTGGAGGGCACTTTCTGATGCTAACCGACGCGCTCGAACCTCACATCGTGAACAGCCTGAAACAGCAGCATGCGCACCTGTTTGCCGCACAGCGCCGCTATCTGCGTTATCTGACGATACTGGCCATTGGCATCGCGCTGTATTACGTCTATTTCTTCAGTTATTTCGGCATTCCCTGGCACGATATGGTGCGCGGCACCCGCGAAGTCGGGCGCTATTTTTTGCGCATGTTCGTATGGCACAACGTGTCCGAATGGCCGTTTAAGTACTACTTTTCGCAAATTGCCATTACGCTGGCCATCGTATTTGCCGGAACCATCACCGCGTCTTTCCTGGCGCTGCCGCTGTCATTTCTGGCTGCGCGCAACGTGATGTCAACGCCGCTGCTGAAACCCGTTTCGCTGATTATCCGTCGACTTCTGGACGTTCTGCGCGGGCTGGATATGGCGATCTGGGGGCTGATTTTTGTTCGCGCCGTCGGCATGGGGCCACTGGCGGGCGTGCTGGCGATTGTGATGCAGGATTTAGGACTGCTCGGCAAACTGTTTGCCGAAGGACACGAAGCCGTTGAGCGCTCGCCGAGCCGCGGCCTGCGGGCGCTGGGTGCTTCACCGCTGCAAACCCATCGTTTCGGCATCTTCACGCAGTCCTTCCCGACGTTTCTCGCGCTTTCGCTGTATCAGATTGAGTCCAATACCCGCTCAGCGGCTGTGCTTGGTTTTGTCGGCGCGGGGGGGATCGGTCTGGTCTATGCCGAAAATATGCGACTGTGGAACTGGGATGTGGTGATGTTTATCACCTTGATTCTGGTCGTGATTGTGATGACCATGGATAAGATCTCCGCGATGCTGCGGGCAAAATACATTCATGGCGAAGAAATTGATTTGTTCGAGCCTGAAGAACGCAAATTGAAGACGCCGGTGGAGCTTTACCGGCCTGAGTAAAACATACAACGTAAAAAGGCGGCGTCCATCGGATGCCGCCTTTTTTGTTATCAACAGGTCTGATGATTAATCGTCAAAAAACCAGTAACCCTGATTCACCAGTTCGGTGAGCACGGCGATAAATTCCGGGTCCTGCAACGCATTTCCCAGCTCTTTTTTGCCGATAAGGGTGTAACGGCACAGCGCATCTGCAGCGGCGACATTCTCAGTCTCCAGCGCTTCGCTGTTGACGAAGAAACGACCGCCAACGTTCAGCACGCGCAGGCCGCTCAGACGCGTCAGGCTGTCGCCCTGCATCAGCGCATCGACGATTTCATGGGCTTCAAACGGTGGTTCGGCAGGGGCGATATCCAGCTCATGACGCGGCGTAGTGGCGAAACGCCCAAACCATTGTTTGAACTCTTCCGGCTGATTGATGAGCTCGTGCATCATGTTGCGTACGCGCTCAAGCTCATACTCTTCCACTTTGCCAACGTGATCGCGAAGCGTCAGATCCGGGTCGCTGTAGTGGTCGCCGCCCAGATCGTTTTCCAATGCATAGTCTGCAAAGCTGCTGATGAAGTCGCGGGTATTGGGGCCACGGAAACCGACGGAATAGTTCATCGCTGTTTCATGAGTAAAACCGTCGTGCGGGAAGCCCGGCGGAATATACAGGATATCGCCCGGCTCAAGATCTTCGTCGATGATGGGGGTAAACGGCTCAACGTGCAGCAGTGCCGGATGCGGGCAAAATTGTTTGAGTGGCAATTTATCGCCCACGCGCCAGCGACGGCTGCCCATTCCCTGAATGATAAACACATCGTACTGATCGATATGCGGGCCAACACCGCCGCCCGGCACGGAATAGGAGATCATGAGGTCATCAAGACGCCAGTCCGGCAGTACACGGAACGGGCGAACCAGTTCGGCAGAAGGTGCATGCCAGTGGTTAACGGCCTGAGCCAGCAGCGACCAGCCGGTTTCACCGAGATTATCGAAATGCTCAAAAGGTCCGTTACTCGCCTGCCACAAACCGTTCGCGTGGCTGACCAGACGGCTGTCCACCTCAGGCTCCATCGCCAGGCCTGCTAACTCATCCGGAGTTATCGGATCAATAAAATTTGTGAACGCTTTTTTAATGATAACAGGTTGTTTCTGCCAGTATTTTTCTAAAAACGCAGGCCAGTCGAGATTGAGTTCATATGCCATGTGATTCACCAGTGGGAAGACAAACGGCCTCGATTATAGAGAGGGACGCAGGCATGCCGCTTTGTTGTGAATCAAGGGATCACGAATGACAGGGAAGGGAGGAGAAATTCCCTCTCCGGGCGGAGAGGGAAGGCATCAGGAAAGATTAAAACGTTAAGACTTCGCGGCCAGCACCACCAGTTTTTGGTTTACAAACTCTTTGATCCCCAAATCTGACAGTTCACGGCCGAAACCGGAACGTTTCACACCACCGAACGGCAGCTCGGCGGCGGTGTCTGTCGGTGAATTGACGTACACCATGCCGGTTTCAATCTGGCTTGCCAGCTTACGGGCGCGGTTCATGTCTTTGGTAAATACTGAACCGCCGAGGCCGTAATGCGAGTCATTGGCCAGTTTGACCAGTTCCTCATCATTTTTCACCACATAAACCTGCGCGACAGGGCCGAAGAACTCTTCGAAATAGGCCGGATTATCGCGGGTGATGTGCGTCAGGATCGTCGGTTCAAAGAAGTTACCCGGATTGTCTGAGACTTTTTTGCCGCCGAAGTGCAATCTGGCGCCGTGTTTCACGGCATCGTCAACCTGCTTGCTCAGCGTTTTCACCGCATCGGCAGAAGATAACGGCCCCAGCGTGGTGGATTTATCGAGCGGATCGCCCATCTTCAACGCCCTGAAGTGTTCGGTGAATTTTTTCAGGAATTCATCGGCCACTTTTTCATGAATGATGAAACGTTTGGCAGCAGTACACACCTGACCTGCGTTGGAGACTCGCGCCTGCGCTCCGGCTTTCGCTGCTTTATCGATATCTGCATCGTCGAGTACGGCAAACACGTCGTTCCCGCCGAGTTCCAGCGTGGATTTTTTCAGCTTACCCGCGGCGCGGGCGGCAACGATCGCACCGGCTTTTTCCGAACCGGTCAGCGCAACACCCTGGACGCGATCATCATCAATGATGGAGGCCACCTGATCCTGCGAAATAAACAGGTTGGTATACGCGCCTTTTGGCGCACCGGCTTCGGCGACCAGTTTCTCGAAGGTCTCCGCACAGTGCGGCACGATGCTGGCGTGTTTTACAATCACGCTGTTACCGGACGCCAGATTTGGTGCCAGGACACGCATCAGCTGGTAGAACGGGAAGTTCCACGGCTCAACGGCCATGATCACGCCAATCGGATGGTGTTCAACCCAGGCTTCACCAAGGTCTGACTTATACGGCACTGGTTTGAGGAATTCTTCCGCTTTTTCGGCGTAGAATTTCGCAATATCGGCACAAATCTGCACTTCGCCACGGCTTTGCTCGATGAGTTTACCCATCTCGACACTGACCACTTTGGCCAGTTCATCGACGCGCGATGACATGATTTCTGAAAGCTTATGCAGCACTTTTACACGCTGCTGAATATCGCCTTGCGCCCAGTCTGATTTATACAGGGCATGTGCGGTCGCCAGCGCTTCCTCAACCTGCTTATCATTGTGAGTCTGGTATTCTTTGATGAGTTTGTTGTTGAACGGATTTATTGTTTGATATGGCATGTGTTGCTCCTTGTTTTGTGGCGCGCCGCGTTCAAAATTCAGCCGCGCGTTGGAATTGAGGTGCGTACGCCTTACTGCGTTTTGTTTCCGCTGTCTCATTCGAACAATAAGCATAGTCGATAAAATGTGAAGTCTGTCGCACAGACACCTTCCGCAACACAGTCTTTTGCTGCAATTTTATCATTTGCTTACAGGCCACAGCGCGCGCGGGCTGTGGCCTGTCTCTGAGATTAATCGTCTTTACGTAACTTTTCGTCCGCAGACAGTTTTCTTTCCAATGGTTTTGTTTCAGCAAGCGATTGATAAATTTAGCGGTCACTTTTATGCTGGCTTTCCTTCTTTTCCGACACTGAGAAACTCATGAAGCTTGATGCGATTCCGTTTTGCACCACGGACTGGAGTGAGGTCACGCCGACTCAACATCCGGGTGATGTGGGAATGGCGCTGTGGCGCACCCAAAAGTTCGGCGATATCCGCGTGCGCATTGTGGAGTATTCCGCCGGTTACGAAGCGGATCACTGGTGCAGCAAAGGCCACGTGCTGTTTTGTATGGAAGGGGAATTGCGCACGCGTCTGGAGGACGGGCGTACCTTTACGCTTTCGCCGGGCATGAGTTATCAGGTAGCGGACAACGCCGAAGCGCATCGTTCATCGACGCCGGTGGGCGCGAAATTATTTGTCGTCGACTAGATCTCTTGTTAACAGAAACATTTCGCCGTCAGCTGTGAGGCTGGCGGCAAGGAGCAGCAGGTGAGTAAATTACGGGTAGGCATCATTTTTGGCGGTAAATCAGCAGAGCATGAAGTGTCGTTGCAGTCGGCGAAAAATATCGTCGATGCCATTGATAAACAAAAGTTTGATGTCACGCTGTTAGGGATCGATAAGAAGGGCGAATGGCACATCAATGATGCCAGCAACTATCTGATCAATGCTGAGAATCCGTCGCTGATTGCCCTCAACCGCTCAAATAATCAGGTCGCACTGATCCCGGGCCAGACCGAAAATCAGCTGATCGAAACCCACAGCGCCAGCGCGTTGTCCCAGGTGGATGTCATTTTCCCGATTGTTCACGGCACGCTCGGTGAAGATGGTTCATTGCAAGGCTTGCTGCGTATGGCGAACATCGCCTTTGTCGGCTCCGGCGTGCTCGGCTCGGCGGTCAGCATGGATAAAGATGTCACCAAGCGTTTACTGCGCGACGCGGGTTTATCTGTTGCGCCATTCGTCTGCCTGACGCGCAATAACCGTCAGAAAAACACCTTTACAGAAGTCTCACAAAAACTTGGCACGCCGCTGTTTATCAAACCTGCCAATCAGGGATCTTCGGTTGGCGTGAGCAAAGTAAGCGACGAAGCGGCTTACCAGCGTGCGCTGGATGACGCGTTCAGTTTTGATCACAAAGTTCTGGTGGAATCGGCGATCAAAGGCCGTGAAATTGAGTGCGCGGTACTGGGCAATGACAATCCGCAGGCCAGCGTGTGTGGTGAAGTGATCCTGCACGATGAGTTTTATTCTTACGACACCAAGTACATCAACGAATCCGGCGCGTCGATTGCGGTGCCTGCGGATTTGCCACAGGAAACGCATGACCGTATCCGTGCTATTGCCTTGCAGGCATTCCAGGTTCTGGAATGTCGCGGTATGGCGCGCGTCGATGTTTTCCTGACCGGGCAGGGTGAAGTGGTAATCAACGAGATCAACACCTTACCGGGCTTCACTAATATCAGCATGTACCCGAAACTGTGGGCTGCCAGCGGCCTGAGTTACAGCTCGCTCATCACCCGCCTGATTGAACTGGCGCTGCAGCAGTATCAGCAGGATAACCAGCTGAAAAGCTCGGCGAACTGATTGGGTTCAGATGAATGAAAGGCAGGGAGAGATCCCTGCCTTTTGCTTTTACAGGCTCATTATTCAATGACCCGTTGCAGTGAGGACGAGCGAAAGCTGACGAAGAAAAGTTGAAGAGGAATATGACAGACACGAAAAAGGCGGCAAATGCCGCCTCTTCTGCTTACTGCTTTAAACGACCAACCGGACTTATTTGTACAATTCAGCAGTACCGTACAAATGGTTGTCACCGGAAGCACCGATAATGCGGTAAGAACTTGCACCGGCTTCGCTGGCTTTAGCATTCAGTTTGTTTTGCAGGCTGGTCAGGCTGTTACCGGAGGTCGCGCTGACGACACCGATAGCTTGCTGGCCTGCTGGTGCAGATTGAACTTCAGTGGCTGCCAGAGTCGAAAATGAAGCGGTGGCCAGTGCGAGAGCGGCGAGAGTCATAGTGATATTTTTCATGATAGTTTCCTCATTTCGTGTTTTGAAGCTTCGCCAGGCGTTGTCATCAACGTTCATTTAATGTGCAAAGCTGTCTTCTGTCCGATCAACATTTAATTTATTAATTGATAAGTTAAATGCTGTATACCCTTGTTACGAACATCCTGCGTGCTTATTTATATAGCTCAGCCGTACCGTACAGATGGTTGTCACCTGAAGCACCGATGATGCGATATGAGCTTGCACCGGCTTCACTGGCTTTCGCGTTCAGTTTGTTCTGCAGGCTGGTCAGGCTGTTACCGGAAGTCGCGCTGACCACACCGATGGCTTGCTGACCGGCTGGTGCAGACTGAACTTCGGTCGCGGCCAGTGTCGAGAATGATGCGGTAGCTAGGGCGATTGCAGCTAATGTCATAGTGATATTTTTCATAATGTCTTCCTTTTTAATTCTGTTTATCAGCAGATGATTTTTAGGTCCGACGTTATTTGTTAACGTTCGATAATTAAATCTTAGACCTGGATCACATTCTGTGCAACTAATTTATTTATTAATCGTTAACTAATTGTGCGGAACCTTTCGCTAACGCGTTCTTCATTCTTATTTGTACAGCTCAGCAGTACCGTAAAGATGGTTTTCACCCGAGGCACCGATGATGCGGTATGAGCTTGCACCCGCTTCTGTTGCTTTAGCATTCAGTTTTGACTGCAAAGTGCTCAGGCTGCCGTTTGAAGAAGCACTGATGGTGCCGACAACTTGCTGACCTGCCGGGGCGGATTGAACTTCAGTCGCGGCCAGAGTGGAGAAAGAAGCGGTGGCGAGTGTCAGTGCTGCGAGGGTCATTGCGATGGTTTTCATGATGTCTTTTCCTGTTCGTTCATTTTTGTTCGGGGCATCTGATCCAGAAGCCTCAGTTTTCAGGTGAACGCTATTTATTAGTTAACGTTCGATAAGTAAATGTTAGAGGTTGGCGACGGTTTGTGCAAGATGTTTTTTTAATGAGCGTTAACTTATTGTGCTGTGACGGGAGTCACATGAAATGAGGCATTTGTTTTGGTTCTGTTGATTTTGTGTTTCTAAAATGATTCGCCCATGACGAATGAAACATCGCTTATCCAATTTTGTGCTGAATGAATCTTTAATGATCGCTAAGTTAATGATTGGTTCTGACTGGCGCAGATGTTAAAACTGGGGCGTCTTTTTAAAGGATAAAGAGAAGAGGGTGCGCATTAAAAAGATAAGGCGACCAGAGCCGCCTTATCGTGATCCCTGCGCTGACATTCTTTAATCAGGCATCCGGTCTTCTTTAGTAGTAGATGGAAGCGGGCTGATGACCAGAAGTAGAAGGCGCAGGTGGCTGAGTCGGAGAAGTCGGGATTCGGCCTTGTGAGACTTTTTTACTCACATAGCTACCGGGTTTACAGAAATTACTGTCCCCGGTCACATTGACCATCGCCACTTCCTGACTCAGTAAAGGCATCATGATAACCTGCTGTGCGGCAACATTGGCAACCGGGACAGCGGTTAACGCCAGAACTGCAAGAAGGATTTTAAGATTACTCATGATGTTACGTCCTGGGTTGGTACCGTGTAAAAACGCTTATAGCTTGTGCAGCTTTGCGGGTTTGAGTGATTTTCTTATCGCTCGATAATTAAATGATAATCTCCACTGGACTTATGCGCAACTATTTTTAATAATGATCGTTAAGTTATTTTTGTCATGAAAAATTATCTCATGAAAACGTATAACGAAAAGTTTAAACAACCATAATCACATGGTGATGGAAGGAGGGTGTATGAGCACTGAACAGACGGCTTTGGTCCGGAAAAGTCGCGGTCGCCCAAAACAGTTCGACCGTGGAACTGCTCTGAGCAAGGCCTTGAATTTATTCTGGCGCCACGGCTATGAGGCCACGTCATTAGCGGATTTGGTCGAAGCCACAGGTGCTAAGGCTCCCACGCTGTATGCTGAATTTGGCAACAAAGAAGGGTTATTTCGCGCAGCCGTTGAACATTATCTGACTAACTTTTACGAAAAGAGCTCATGTTTATTGAGCAAAACAGATTTGTCCGTCGAGGAAACCATCGGTCAGTACCTGCGTGCTATCGCAGAATTGTTTACTGACTGCGATACGCCGAGCGGTTGCTTTATGATCAGCGCCTCATCCGGAATGTCTTCATCATCCGCGGATATCGCAGAAATGCTGCGCGCGCGCCATCTTTCTCAGGAACGCTCATTGTTCGAGTTCTTTGAGAAAAGAAAACAGTCAGGTGAACTGACATCTGTCATCGACAGCGCACTGCTGGCGAAGTACCTCGCCTGCACCATTCAGGGTTTCTCGGTTCAGGCACGTGACGGCGCAACTGCCGCCGAGCTGAATCAGCTGATTGATGTCGTTATGAAAATCTGGCCACAGCTGAGCAGAGCCACGGTTGTCAGCACTGCCGCGCACTGACGGATGTTGAGCATCAAAACGTTGTTAAGAAGTAAAATAGAACGCCAGGTGCTGAGTATTTCGGGCCTGGCGTTGGGCGGTATAGATTTTGAAAAACCGGCGGGTGACCCAGGGCTGTTTGGTCCGGAAAGCGTTACCTGGCGGATACACGGTGATTTCACATCCATGCTGTGCGGCGGCGTCAGTGCGTTGCTGTTGCAGATGCTTCACCCGCTGGCGCTCGCCGGTGTCTGGGATCACTCCTCATTTCGCGAAGACATGCTGGGCCGGCTGCGACGCACCAGCCAGTTTGTCTCCGGCACCACCTTTGCGCCGATACGCGACGCCAATGCGTTAATCGAAAAAGTAAAATTCATCCATTTGCGGGTGACCGGCACTGATGTGTACGGCACGCCGTATGCCGCCAGCGACCCGGACTTACTGGTCTGGGTGCACGTCACTGAAGCCTACAGTTTTCTACAATCCCATCTGCGTTATCGCAACCCGGCGCTGAGTCTGGCGGATCAAAACCGCTATTATCAGGAATTCGCACGGGTGGCGGAAAGTCTTGGCTCTGCCAGCGTGCCGGACAGCGTAACGGCGGTGGAAGCCTATTTTCAGGCGATGCGTTCGCAGTTGCGCTGTGACGATCGCACACTGGAAGTGGTGAGATTATTGCAGAACGCGCCCGCGCCCAGCCGTTTGGCGAAACCGGTAGGCAGCCTGCTGATTCAGGCGGGCATTGATCTTCTGCCTGAGTGGGCATCAAAACAGCTGGGGATTTCCCTTTCCCCTTTGAAACGCAAATCTGTCCGTTTTGGCACCCGCCGCATCGCGCACTTACTGCGCTGGGCGGTGCGTAACGGCTCATGGCACCGCGCCATGCGCCGGATGGGGCGTTTGTAATCAAGTTACATATGCGGATAAACGCCGGGCCCTATCGGTAAACCGAGCAGATACCAGCCCACCAGCATCAGCAACCACACCACGAAAAATACAATCGGATACGGCAACACCAGCGAATAATAGGTGCCGAGCTTCGCCTCTTTGTTGTACTTCTGGAGGAAACCGAGGAACAGCGGCACAAACGGCGACATCGGTGCCAGCGGGATCACCGAGGAATCGGCGACGCGAAAAACAATCTGTGCGAACGCCGGATGGAAGCCCAGCAGCATAAACATCGGCACAAAAATCGGCGCGAGAATCGACCAGATCGCCGAGCCGCTGGCGATAAACATACACAGCAATGCCGACAGAAAAATCAGCCCCAGGAACGCCGGAATACCGGTCATACCCAGATTTTCCAGCACGTCCGTCAGCCCGATCGCCATAAATTTCCCCATATTGCTCCAGTTAAAAAATGCCACAAACTGGGAGAGCGGAAAAATCATCACGATAAAGCCGGCCATCGATTTCATCGGATCGACCAGCAAATCTGGCACGTCGCTGGCGCTGCGGATCTGTTTGGTCACCATGCCGTAAGGCACGGAAATCACGAAGAAGAACAAAATGATCAGCGGGACAATGCCCTGAATAAACGGGGAAGGAATGATGCCGCCGGTTTTGGGATTACGCAGCGGCGCGGCTTCCGGCACCACCAGCAATGCCACCAGCCCGATGAACACCAGTGCTGCAATACCGCTCGCCATCAGTCCGCGATTTTGCAACGGCGTCAGTTTTTTCATTTCTTCGTTGCGCTCGCCCCGGAACACCGGCAGGCGCGGTTCTACGAATTTATCAGTGAGCACGGCCCCGACAATAGTCAGCAAAATCACTGACGCAGCCATAAAGTACCAGTTGTCGATCACGCTGACCTGCACCGCCGGATTGATCGCTTTCGCCGCTTCGGTACTCAGACCCGACAGCAACACGTCGGTAGTGACGATCAGTAAATTAGCCGTAAAGCCGCAACCGACGCCGGCGATGGCCGCCAGCAAACCGGCGACCGGATGACGCCCGACCGCCAGAAAAATCAGCGCACCCAGCGGCGGCATCACCACCAGTGCCGCATCGGATGAAATATGGCTGAAGAAGGCGATGAAAATCACCATGTAGCTGGCGTAGCGGGCGCTGACCTTCGACGCCATTTTGTACATCAGACTTTGCAGCAACCCGACGCGCTCCGCCAGACCTGCGCCAATCACCAGCGCCAGAATCGACCCCAGTGGAGTAAAACCGCTGAAGTTCTTGATGACGTTCGGCAAAATCCACTGAATACCTTCCACGCTCAGCAGATTTTTAACGTGAATGATTTCGCCGTTGCTGGGGTTCACCGCCGTAATATTCAGCCATGAAATGACTGCCGTAGCGACCATCAGCACCGCAATCAGATAAACAAACAGTAAAAATGGATTAGGAATTTTATTCCCTACACGTTCAACCCACTGAAGAAATCCCCCGGGGCTCTGGCCGCTTTCCTGTGCATCTACACTCATCGTTTTACCCTCTGTTATGTTTGCTTTTTTTATATTTATTCCGCTCATTCGCGCCGGAACGGGGCGCGAATGAGCGGTGGACTCACCAAAGATCTATTTCAAAGGCGAAGGTTTCACTCCGGCCGGGATAGGGCAGTGATAGGGACGACGGATGCGCAATGCGTCGCGCTCTTTCTGGCACGCGGCCAGTAAATCCGGCTGAGTAAACAGGGCAATGGCGGTGGAGGACATGACTTTAGCCGCCAGACACATGCCTTTGTGGGCGATGGACGTGCGCCCCTGCGAGACTATCTGCCAGGTGTGCAGCGGCGAACCGACCGCAAAGCACGGGCTGAAACATTGTGCCGTCGGCACCAGCCAGCTGACATCACCGACGTCGGTGGAGCCGTACAAAATATTGTTGTTTGGCGCGTAAGGGGCGACGGCATCGGTCAGCGGAGATGTGCGCAGCGTTTCGGCGAATTCAATGCCCTCGGCGCCGCTGGTGCGGGAAATATTCAGCAGATTATTGTCGATGTCCTGATCGGTCAGCGTGGCATGAATCGACGCCGCAAATGCCCGCTCTTCGTCGGTGTAATGCGGCGTGCCGAAAGCCTGCACGTACTGATACATCGCGCTTTCCAGCGTACGGTTCGGCACATAATTCGAACAGGCTTTGTCGAAGCGCATCGACATGGTGGTGCCGGTCATCAGCGCCGCGCCTTTGGCAATATCCACCACGCGGTCGAAAATCCCCTGTGCCTGATCCATCTGCGGCGCGCGCACCAGATACAGCACTTCGGCATCGGCCTGCACCACGTTCGGCGAAATACCCCCCGCGTTGGTGATGGCGTAATGCAACCGCGCTTCCTGAATGATGTGCTCACGCAGGAAGTTAGCGCCGGTGTTCATCAGCGTCAGGGCATCCAGCGCGCTGCGTCCGAGATGCGGCGCAGCGGCGGCGTGTGAGGACACGCCCTTAAAGCTGAAAGACGCCTGAATGTTGGCCAGCGTCTGGTTGCTGAACATGCCGCTGTAGGTTTCCGGGTGCCAGGTCAGTGCGGCATCGACGTCATCAAACAGGCCTTCGCGGGCCATAAAAGTTTTGCCGGATCCGCCTTCTTCGCCCGGACAGCCGTAAAAGCGTACCGTGCCCTGAAGGTTTTCGCGCTCCATCCAGGCTTTTACTGCCAGGGCGCCGCCGAGCGCCGCGGTGCCGAGCAGGTTGTGGCCGCAGCCGTGCCCGTTGCCGTTTTCAACCAGTGGCTGCGGGGTGTCGCACCCGGCTTTCTGGCTAAGTCCGGCCAGCGCATCGAACTCCCCGAGCAGGGCGATAACCGGTTTACCGCTGCCGAAACTGGCGATAAATGCCGTTTCCATGCCGCCGACGCCACGCTCCAGCGTAAATCCGCTGGCTTCAAGTTTATCGGCCAGTAAGGCTGAGGAAACGGATTCGGCAAAGCGGGTTTCCGGGGTGTCCCAGATAGCATCACTGATTTGCGCCAGCGCCGGTTGCTGGTTATCCATAAAGTCGTTGATGAAATTAACGATATGCGGATCTGCCATCATTTTTCTCCCTCAAATTCAGCAATGTTTAGCACCAGCGCGGCCAGCGTTTTGATGCCCTGCGCCATCACTTTTTCGTCGAAATCAAACAGCTCATTGTGATGGCCCGCGCTAAGGTCTGTGCCGAAAATCACGTAAGAGGCTTCGCCGCCGCGTGCCTTGACGCGTTCCATCATGTAGGTCGCGTCTTCGGAACCCGCCGCGCCTTCCTGACGATCAATGATCGCTTCGAACTCACCGAGTTTTTCCGCCTGACGGTGGATGTATTTCACCCAGGCTGCCGTCGGCGTACTGCTCTGCGCCGCGCCCATCAGTTTGATGTCGAATTTCACCTGATGCATTTCCGCTGCGCCGGAAATCACTTTCAGCGCCTGCTGGTAAATGAATTCGTTGACCTCATTGGTTGAGCCGCGCGTTTCGACTTTCATCATCGCGCCGGACGCGATCACATTTCGGCCAGTACCGGCCTGTAACACGCCGACGTTGACCCTTGAGCTGCCGCCGCTGTGGCGCGGAATTGCGTGCAAACCGAGCGTCGCCTGCGCTGCGGCCAGCAGGGCGTTACGGCCTTCTTCCGGCTTACCGCCTGCATGGGATGCCACGCCGGTGAATTGCACGTCCAGCTTGGTGGTCGCCATAAAGGTGTCGTTGCCGCAAACAATGTGATTAGCCGGAACGCCGGTGCCGATGTGTACCGCCGTGAAGAAATCGACGTCATCGACCACGCCCGCTGCGACCATCGATTTGGCGCCGCGCGTGCCCTCTTCGGCAGGCTGAAAAATCAGTTTGATGGTGCCGCAAAGTTGATCGCGCATTTGCATCAACACTTCCGCCAGACCCAGCCCGATAGTGGTGTGTCCGTCGTGGCCGCAGGCGTGCATCATGCCGTTATTGGTTGAGGCAAATCCTTCACGGAACGGGCGATGTTCTTCTTCGAGTACTTCGAATAAATCCAGCGCGTCCATGTCCACACGAAACCCCATCACCGGGCCGGGACGACCGGTTTCCAGCGTGGCGACAATGCCGGTGAAACCGCCGGAGAAATGCGGCATCCAGCGGGCAATCGCCCCCTGTTCCAGCGCACGCTGTTCCTGCTCGGCCAGAACGGTGGCAGAGGGCAGCCCCATACGTGAACCGGCGTCGATCACCTCTTTGCCGAGCTTCAGCGCGTAACCGAGTTTTTCCAGCCGGTCAGCGACCAGCGTAGATGTACGAAATTCCAGCCAGCCGGATTCGGCATATTTATGCAGGTCACGACGTTGTTGTTGCAGGGCAGGGAACAGCTGTTCAACACGTTCGGAAATTTCATTTACCATCACGGACTCTCTTTTTTTACAGATATGCAGGCTTTCTGCGGGGGAGGCAGAAAGGAGGAAACCTAAATCTGGGAGGGGCTCGACCGGCCTTATATGATTTTCAATGTACATAAAGCAACCAGGGCATATAAGATGCCAAAATCTTCTTAGTGATAATCAGGGGTTATCAAAGAGACTTATGCCATCACAAATAAAAATGCATCAATTGCGGGCGTTTGTGTCCGTGGCGCGACATGGCAGTATTCGTGCGGCCAGCCGGGTAATGGCTCTATCGCAGCCGGCGCTGACCAAATCGATTAAAGAGCTGGAAGAGAGTCTTGGGGCGAGATTGTTCGTACGCCGCCGTCAGGGCGTGACGCTAACTGATTGTGGTGAAGCGTTTTTTAACCGTGCTAGTCTGATTTTGGAAGAGCTGCGTGTGGCACAGGAGGATATCGCCCAACGTCTCGGCGCCACCAGCGGGAGGGTAAATATCGGCGTGGGTGCCAGCATCGCGCGCACTATTATGCCGGAAGTGATCGATCGTTTTCACCGCGAATTCCCCAATATGAAGGTGCGTATCGCCGAAGGTCAGCTGGTATCGATGATCCCGGAACTGCGTCAGGGCGAGCTGGATTTTACGGTGAATACGTATTATCAGGGTCCCTTTGATAACGAACTGTTATATGAAAAACTTATGGATAAAGAGTATCGCGTGGTCGCAAGGCGCGGTCATCCGATGGAAAATGCCCGCTCGATGAAAGAGTTGTTGCACTGTGACTGGACGCTGCCGACGCCGCGCGGAAGTTATTACAAATTGCTCAGCGAAGTCTTCAGCGATATGGACGCCGAGCCAAATATCAGCGTGATTTGCGAGACGTTTATGTCGTGCACCAGTCTGATCGCTAAAACGGATTTTCTCAGCGTATTGTCGGTGGACGTCATTAACGATCCGGTGATCGGTCAAAGCCTGGTGGCACTGGATCTTGACCTGCCGCTGCCCACCGCAACTTTCTATCTTATTCAGCGACGTGATACCACGCTGACGCCGATGGCGGCCTATCTGGCGCAGCTGTTCCGGCTGTATTGTCGATAACGGTGTCGTTTTGCTAATAAAGCGCGCGTTTTGATGATTTATCGGGGATTTTTGGGAATATTGCCCGTTATCGTCATTGCTTATACGTTCTACACTGACCATCACAGGGAATAATAAGCTTCCTAATATTGCCGAGGTCATATGCGCCAGTCCGATATTGTTGCTGAAGTCAGCAACGACAAACAAACCCTGACCGCGCTGGTCGAGCAGGACAACCGCGTGGTGTATTTCTACATATTCGCCCGTGAGGATTTGCGCGACCGTTTTCCGAAAATGCGCGCCTGCTGGGTGCGCAATCTGGTGCCCGCGCCGTTGCATGATGACAATGAAGCGATGGAGCACGGCATTTCGCCGATGCTGGCCGCGCAGTATTGCCGCAATCTGGAAGGTGAAGCGCCGCTGGATCCGTCGCAGATTCAGATCTTATGGAATGAAAGCGATGACGGCGCGGCGCTGTGGTATCAGGGCTTGCTGCTGGCGGTCATTCCGGGCTGGAGTTTGTATATCGATCACTCGGTGTGTTATTCCGCCGGATGTATCAAAGAGAATCCGCTGACCTTCCCGCTGGGTTCCGCTTCGACCAACACGCAGTGCGAGCTGGCGGAAAAGACCCGTCTGTTCTGGCGCGACTGGCAAAATGAATTCAGCAACCCGTGGCCGAAAATTCAGCGCAGTTTGCTGGAATCGTATGAAGACCGTTACGGCCCGTCGGTGAAATATTATCTGATCAATCAGGGAAGCTGGCCGCCGATGGCGATTTCCCAGCATGAAGATGAAGAGAATTATTACTTCTTCACCGTCGGCATGAGTATCCGCCCGATGCCGCAAATTGACATTATTTTCAATGATGACGCCGACAAACATCGCCGTATCGAACTGGCGTTTTCCGTCGGCAAAGAATATGTGAGCGAGGAGCACGCTGTGCAGATGGCGAGCGCACTTTCGGGTTACGCGCAGGTGCCCTGGACCACTCTGAGCTGGCTTGGCGAAGGCCACACGCTGATGTCCCCAATGGCACCGCTGGGCTTTGAAGGTCATGTAATTTCTTCCGCCCTGTGCGGCCCTGCCGATAAAATGCGTCTGCCGAAGGTCTATGGAGATCGGGTAAATCAGTTTTGGGTATCACCGGTGTTCGACAGTGAGCTGGCATTTTCACAGGCCAGGCCTAACGGCGGCATCGAGCTGGTGGCGGCGCTGATTGAGAATGGCGTGGGGTACGTGTTTGCACCGCGGGGCGCTGTGGTGTGAGGCGGGTGCCGCGCACTGGCGGCTTTTAAATATGACCGAGAATTTTTCGGTTTCTTAATTCAGTGATCACTTAACTCACCGCGCCGAAACCGACCAAGAGAGGGAAGTGCGTTCCCTCTCTTGGATCTCTCCCCGCTTTTTTAAACACGCGCTGTCGCAAGGCCGATGGACATATTCTGTGACTCCCGCATGTGGCGCAAAACCCTGCCGCTACGCGTTCCCTTCACTCGGTCTTCGAGCCATAGGTCTCGAAGCCGCTCCGTTCAGCAGGATTTTCTGATCGCGCCATCTCACCATTTTTTGAAAACAAATATAGATTGAGCAAGGAGTTTGGATTTTTTTCGAAAGGATCCGAGCCGGTAAAGTTGTGACCTCAAAAGCTTTGGCCGCCTTCAAAAATCACGCCGGAGGGAGAGGTGGAAAACTGCGCGTCTGTTTGCGCGGGTTGTAACCCGAGCGAAGGGCAGCGCGTAGCGGCGGGATTTTGCGGCAATAACGGCAGCTACTGAAACACTGCCCGTCTGCACGGCACGTGTTTTAAAGAGCCCGGGATTCTCAAGGGTGGTGGCGATAGACCACCCTTGAGGCCGGTTTGGGCGGCAGCCCAAGGTGTTGAGTTTGATTTTAAAGCCGCCTTTTAATGCCCGGCTTCGGCATTAAAATCCTCAGCATCCACATCATACCCCGACGGTTCCCAGCGTATCGCCGTCAGCACGATTAAGCCTGCCAATGGTGCCAGCGCAATCACCCAAAACACCCCGGTGCCCAGCGCAGCGGAAAGCACCGGAAACAGGAACAGCGATACGGTGGAGCTGCTGCGCATCAGCGTCTGGTTGAAGCCAACACCCATACCGCGCAATGACGTCGGGTAGCTCAGTGACGCAAAGGTCATGGTGTGCGAACCGGGGCCAAAGCCCTGACCGAACAGGAACAGCGCGAGCATCGCGATGGAAATCGCCGCTTCACCGCCGTCGGCAGGGCGGCCCACGACCGCCAGACCGATCATCGCGACAAGCTGGCAGGCGTAACCGGCGTAAGTCATCTTCCACGCACCGAATTTAGACACGTAGCGCACCGCAATCAGCCCGCCGACGAAGGCGAAGCACAGGTTCAGGCCGAGTGAAAACAGGATAGTACTGATCATCGACTGCTGAAGGAAACTCGACAGAATCACCGGCAGCCCGAATGCCACGGCGTTATAGGCAAATGACGACGCCACGGCAGTGACCGTCGCCAGCACGGTACGGCGCAGATAGACGCCCTGCAACAGCGTGCCATAGTTGCGCCATGCGGCTTTACGCACTTTCACCTGCGGCGTTTTATCGGCATCATCCGCAACCACCGCGTTGATATTATAAGACTTGCGCAGAATCGCCGCCGCGCCCTGTAAATCCCCCTGATTGGCAGCCCAGACCGGAGATTCGTTCATGTAACGATGACGGATAGCGATGATCAGAATCGCCGGTACCGCACCGAAACCGAGGATCAGGCGCCACAGCCAGTCGGTGTGCGTGGCGGGCAGCACGGCGTACAGCAACAGAACCAGCAGATAGGAGACGCTGATCGCCGCGTACCATGTCGGGCACCACATCGCCACGCGAGAGGCTTTATTGCCGCGCCCCTGAAGCTTCGAAAACTCTGCCAGAAACGCCATCGCTACCGGCAGGTCGATCCCGACGCCGAGGCCCATCACAAATCGTGAGCCGCCGAGCACCCATTCGTTGGGCGCAAACGCACAGGCCAGCGCGGCGATAACGAAGAAGAACATATCGGCCATGAATACGCGGTAGCGGCCAATTTTGTCGGTCAGATAACCGCCTAACAGCGCCCCGACAATCGCTCCGAAGGTGATCGCCGACGCCACAAACCCTGCGCCGGAAGGGGATAACCCGAACTGGTGGGTAATATCTTTCATCCCGAAGGCCAGCGCACCGAGGTCATAGGCGTCGAGGAAAACACCTCCCAGCGCAATGGCGATAACCACACGCGCGTCGCTCAGTCTGGCAGCGCCTCGGTTCACTAACTGAGTAATATCGGAGGCGGAACGAATCACCACCGGTTGATCAGACGCCGCATCCGCCGCGCTGTAGTTCCCTGAAGAAGCAGCCTTTGAGGCCGCAATAGAATCAGACATTATTGTGTTTACGCTTTTTGACAAAAAAACCAGCATAGAGGTGACGTGATGCCCGTCACAAGTGCTGAATAGCTGAGAAATGAAATCAAATGGCTATAACTTAAAACTAAGTGGTCTAAGGCTGTTTATCATCTGTTCCTGTCCCGCTGCGGCATTATCCAAATTTGAGATTTACTCCGCACGAATCCGCATTTCCTCTCCTCACGATCCTCTGTTTTGATAGCTGACCATCAGACCTCTTACCCAAAATTGAACTATCCTTGTTAGCACGCTGTTTTCACTGATGAAAGCGGGTTTGAGAAACCGTCGCCCGGCGACAAAATTCTAAAAAATCAAAAAGAGGACTGACCATGACTGCATTAACAGGGCGTATGCGGGGGCTGACCGCAGCAATGCTGGCGCTGTCGGCGATGAGCTTCACCGCGCATGCGGCGGATGAGACGGTTCGTGTGGGATCGAAAATTGATACCGAAGGCTCGCTGCTCGGTAACCTCATCATTCAGGTGCTGGAAGCCAACGGCATCAAGACCACCAATAAACTGCAACTGGGGACGACGAAGGTCGTGCGCGGGGCGATCACCGCCGGTGAGATTGATATCTACCCGGAATACACCGGTAACGGCGCGTTCTTCTTCTCTGACGATAAAGATCCCGCGTGGAAAAATGCCCAGGCCGGTTTTGATAAAGTCAAAAAGCTTGATTACGACCAGAATAAAATCGTCTGGCTCGATCCGTCTCCGGCGAATAATACCTGGACTATCGCGGTACGTAACGACGTGGCGAGCGCCCATGGCCTGAAGTCCCTTGCCGATTTGGGCAAATACATCAGCACCGGCGGCGATTTCAAACTGGCGGCGTCGGCGGAATTTATCGAACGCCCGGATGCTTTACCGGCGTTTGAAAATGCCTACGGTTTCAAGCTGAATCAGGCGCAGTTGCTGTCTTTAGCGGGGGGTGATACTGCGGTGACCATCAAAGCTGCGGCGGAGAAAACCTCCGGCGTCAATGCGGCGATGGCCTATGGCACCGACGGCCCGGTGGCGGCGCTCGGCCTGCAAACGCTGGAAGATCCGAAAGGTGTCCAGCCGATCTATGCGCCTGCGCCAATCATTCGTGAAGCGGCACTGAAAGCGCATCCGAACATTCCAGCGTTGCTCAAACCGGTCTTTGCCTCTCTGGATACCAAAACGCTGCAAACGCTGAATGCGAAAATTGCGGTCGGCGGCCAGGATGCGAAGAAAGTCGCGGCGAAGTATTTGCAGGAAAAGGGTTTCGTTAAAAAATAATCGGGCAGTGACGCCCTGAGCACGATCTGCGGATCGTGCTCACCGGACTCAGGTACTGTTTTGACTCATCACTCATTCGTCAAAAACCGCGTGTTGTTAACGCTGGTTTTGCTGCTATTGCTGGCCGGATACGGTCTGGCATTTCTCAGCCATGCGCCGAACCGGCTGGTCTCGGGGCAGGGCATTCCTTTATCGACGCTGCTGCACGGTTATTCCACGCTGATTATTCTGCCCGCCCTGTTACTGCTGGCGGCGGCTTTCCTGACCTTGTATGGAAAGAATCATCTGCTGGTGATGCTGCTGGCGGAAATCCTGCTGACCGCGCTGGTGTGGCTGGCCGGGCACAGTGCGGTCCAGCTGACCGGCGGCGATGAAGACAGCATTGCGCGCACGTCCCTCGGAGGCGGTTTCTGGGCGGCAGCGGCGCTGTGCCTGCTGATCGCCTCCGACGCCATCTCCCGTTTTACCCGCAATCACAGCCTGCGTATCGTGCTAAACGTGCAGATGATTTTGCCGGTGGTTGTGCTGCTGGCATATGGCCAGCTGGCCGAACTC
This sequence comes from Rahnella sp. 1L-D-7-B-C2, assembly GCF_057290995.1. Lineage (NCBI taxonomy): Bacteria > Pseudomonadati > Pseudomonadota > Gammaproteobacteria > Enterobacterales > Yersiniaceae > Rahnella > Rahnella sp. 1L-D-7-B-C2. Next base: position 210,795 of record NZ_JBXAVQ010000005.1, read on the forward strand.
TCGTTGTTGAAAGAATACGATAACCGTTCCGATGTGTTTAATGACGCGGTCTGGCAGCATCTGGGCATTTTGTTTGGCACGTTGCTGCCTGCGGTGCTGATCGGCCTGCCGGTCGGATTACTGTGTCATCGCAACCCGCGCTGGCGTGGGCCGGTGCTGTCGGTGCTCAATATCATTCAGACCGTGCCGTCGATTGCGCTGTTTGGTTTGCTGCTCGCACCGCTGGCCGGGCTCGCCAGAGCGCTGCCGTGGCTGGCAGAGCATGGTATCAGCGGCATCGGGCTGGCACCCGCGATTATCGCACTGGTGCTGTATTCCCTGTTGCCGCTGGTGCGTGGCGTGATAGCCGGGCTGGAGTCGGTGCCGGAAGCGGTGATCGAATCCGCACGCGGTATGGGCATGAACCGCGGGCAGATCTTTTTGCGCGTGCAGTTGCCCATCGCCTTGCCGGTTATTCTCACCGGTATCCGCATTGTGGCGGTGCAAACCGTGGGTATGGCGATGGTCGCAGCGCTGATAGGCGCGGGCGGTCTGGGGGCCATCATGTTTCAGGGATTACTCAGCAGCGCGCTGGATTTAGTGCTGCTCGGTGTTATCCCTGCGGTGCTGATGGCGGTGGTCGTCGACAGCGTCTTTAAATTCGCAGTCTCAATACTGGAAACCTCACGCAGATGATTCATTTCAAGCAGGTAAGCAAACACTTTGCCGGAAAAGCGGTCGTGCGTGACCTGACGCTGGAAATGGCCAAAGGCGAATTTACCGTGCTGATCGGCACTTCCGGCTCGGGTAAATCCACCACGTTGAAAATGATTAATCGGCTGGTGGAGCACGATCGCGGGGAAATTCTCTTCGCCGGTGAACCTATCGAAAAATTCCGTGCACAGGATTTACGCCGCCGGATGGGGTACGCGATCCAGTCGATCGGCCTGTTCCCGCACTGGACGGTGGAAGAGAACATCGCCACCGTACCGCAGCTGTTGAAATGGCCGAAGACCAAAATTCGCGACCGCGTCACCGAACTGCTGGAGTTGCTCAATCTCGATCCCAAACAGTTCCGTCATCGCTATCCGCATCAGCTTTCCGGCGGGCAACAGCAGCGTGTCGGCGTGGCGCGCGCGCTGGCGTCTGATCCGGAAGTGTTGCTGATGGATGAACCTTTTGGCGCACTTGATCCGGTGACCCGCGCGACGTTGCAGGAAGAGGTCGCGCGGATCCATAAAATGACTCACCGCACGATTGTGCTGGTGACGCACGATATCGATGAAGCACTGGCGCTCGCCGACCGCATCGTGCTGCTCAACGACGGGCAGGTGGTGCAGCAGGGCACACCGCTGGAATTACTGACCAAACCGGCGACGTCGTTCGTGCGTGATTTCTTTGGCGGCAGCGATATGGGTATCCGTTTGTTGTCGTTGCAGGAAGTGGGATCGCGTACGCGCCGCGGTGAGCTTTACGACGGCAGCCAAAAACCACTGGTGGCGTCAATGAGCCTGAGTCAGGCGTTGTCGAAATTTGTCGCGCAGCAGGTTCAGCACCTGCCTGTCATCGACGAGGACGGACAGCCCCTCGGCGTGCTGCATTTTGCCGATCTGACCGCACCAAGGAGCGAGGCATGAAACACGGTTTTCGACGGTTTATCACCGATCCGTTACCCTGGCTTTTTGCCGTGTTGCTGGCGCTCATCTTCGGCATGACGTCGCTCGGCGGGGTGTTTCACTGGATGTTTCCTGAGCTCAGCCGCCCGGTTTATCAGCAGGAAAGCTTTGCCTCACTGGTGCAGGCGCATCTGTTGCTGGTCGGAGTGTCGAGCCTGATTGCGGTGGTGATCGGGGTGGCGGCGGGCGTTGGGGTCACGCGCCCGGCGGGGAAAGAATTCCGCTCACTGGTCGAAACGCTGGTGGCGATGGGGCAGACCTTTCCACCGGTCGCGGTGCTTGCCGTGGCGGTGCCGGTCATGGGATTTAGTGAAAAACCGGCGATTATTGCGCTGGTGCTGTACGGCTTGCTGCCGATTTTACAGGGGACGATTGCCGGTATTGAATCGGTCTCTCCCTCGGCGCGCGAGATAGCGCAGGGCGTTGGGATGAGTCGCTGGCAGATGCTGCGTAAAGTGGAAATCCCGCTGGCGGCACCGGTTATTATCGCCGGGATCCGCACGTCGGTTATCATCAATATCGGTACCGCGGCGATCGCTTCAACCGTCGGCACATCCAGCCTGGGTTCGCCAATTATTATCGGCCTGAGTGGCTTTAACACCGCTTATGTATTGCAGGGCGCGGTGATTGTTGCGCTGCTGGCGATTTGCGTGGATATGCTGTTCGAACGCTGGAGCCGCTGGTTACATCGCTGGCAGCAGCGGTCGGCGGAGTGATCAGTTCGCGGAAGCGGAAGATGACGGCGCGGGAACGATGGAAGGGGCGTCGTTGTCGTTTGCCGGTTTGGCGTCATCCTGAATAACGACGGCGTAACCCGCGACCATCACACCGCCAATCGCGCCAATCGCCATCAGACCAAACAGCGCGATAAATAATTTTTTGCCAAGCGAATTCATGTTTCTTACCTCAAAAATATCAGCCCCGAATTATAAGTCCTTTGCGGCTACGGGCAACATACTATTCATGCGATGACTACTTTATCCCCCACGCTGCGTCATTTTTTGTCATATGCAGACATTTTTTAACAACATTTTGTCGCGATCGCACAGAATTCCTTGCCGTTAATCAGAGCAATAGCGTTAACTGTCTGCCTTCGTTATCACGCTAATAAGTTACTTCTATGCCTTCTGCTTCGCGTTCTCTGTTGCCGTTAATCGCTGCATTATTTGCGCTGTATTTTATCTGGGGCTCTACCTATTTTGTGATCCGCGTAGGGGTGGAAAGCTGGCCGCCGCTGATGATGGCCGGTCTGCGTTTCTTTGTCGCCGGATGTGTACTTTTTACGTTTCTGATGCTGCGCGGGCATAAATTCCCGAGCCTGAAACAGTGGCTCTCTGCCGCTGCGGTGGGGATTTTGCTGCTTTCCGTGGGCAATGGTCTGGTGACCGTCGCCGAACATATGCAGGTGCCGTCTGGTATCGCGGCGGTGATGGTGGCGACGGTGCCGCTGTTTACGCTGTGCTTTAGCCGTCTGTGGGGGATGCCAAACAGCCGTCTGGAATGGACGGGCGTCGGCATCGGCCTGTTCGGCATTGTGCTGCTCAATACCGGCAGCAATCTGGAAGGAAATCCGTGGGGCGCCGCGCTGATTTTGCTGGCGTCTTTGAGCTGGGCATTCGGTTCGGTGTGGAGTTCGCGTCTGACTCTGCCGGTCGGCTTAATGGCGGGTGCGGCGGAAATGATCGTCGCTGGCGTGGTGTTGCTCATCGCCAGCCAGCTGAGTGGCGAGCATCTGAGCACGACGCCCTCGCTGAACGGTTTTCTGGCGCTGGGGTATCTGATTGTGTTCGGCTCGATGATCGCCATCAGCGCCTACATGTTCCTCTTGAAAACCGTACGTCCGGCCCTTGCCACCAGCTACGCCTACGTGAATCCGATCGTCGCGGTACTGCTCGGCATTGGGTTTGCCGGAGAATCCCTTTCGCCGGTCGAATGGGTGGCGTTAGGGATTATCCTGTGCGCAGTGCTGCTGGTCACGCTGGGCAAATTCGTCTTCGGGCGCAGGAAGACGGTGATTAAAGAGGTGAAGGTATAAACTTTTACTTCTTCTCAAAGAACAGCGTTACCCGCGCCACTTCGACGCCGAATTTTTTCAGCGACGTGACGTTAAACAGATGCTGTTCGTCCTGCTGATAAATCCAGTCGTCGAAGGTCAGGCGGTAGGTACTGCCGCCTGATTTAACGTCCATCACGTAATTCCAGTTAAACGCGTTGCCTGCCGACTGGCCTTTTGCGGTGCCGATGATATCGCCTGCGGTGCCGGTATAGGTGCCATCGGCGAGTTTGCGGATGTGCCAGACGCGGGTTTGTTTCTCACCGTCGTCATACACAAAATCTTCGTGCAGCGTCAGCGTATCGGCCACCACATCACCGCGAATTTTCACTGCGAAGCGCCGCGTTTGTTTGTGGGTGTAATCCTGCACCATGCCGTAGGCGACGCTGTCGCCTTTGAAATAGGTGAAGATATCCAGCTTCGGCTGCGTTTGTGCGTAATCTTTAATGTCTGCGCTGCAACTGGTGAGTAACAGCACGCAAGCCGCCATCAGACCGAGAAACCCTTTGCGTAAAACAGAATGTGAAACGGTCATAAAACCTCCGGTCGGATTAAGGTTAATCTGACGCCGATGCGCCGATCAGTTTGCTGCGTAAGTCAGGATACTGCGTGGCGGGCGAGAGCCAGATCGCCAGAAAAGCGTCGCGAAATTCAGGGCTGAATGACTCACCGACCGGCGCGATTATTGCGCTGTTGGCTGCACGGCTGTAGAACTGGCCACCAGACTTCGTCGCCAGAAAAACGATTTCGCTGCCGTTGCTGACGTCCGGCCACGTTTTTCCGACAGCCTCCAGCCAGCCGTTCTTCTGCGCGTCATTTTCCATGCCCAGTTTCTGCCACTGTTCTTCAGTGGCTTTGGTCAGTTCCTGACTGTCGATGCTGCGCAAATATTCAATGGACAGCGCCTGCGGCCATTTCTGCGCCTGATATTTTCCATCGGGCGTCAGTAGTGACGAGTGGTACACCTCGAACGGTCCCCAGCTCAGGGTGGCGCGGCCAACCTGTTGCCACTGCGCCCAGGGCGTTGAGGCGAAGGCAGAAAAGGAAAACATCAGCGCCAGAGCGGCGGTCAGCAGGTTTTTCATTGCTTTCTCCTGTTGAGCAAAACTGGCAGGCTGATGAGTGGCAGAAAAATCGCCCAGCCCGCGGCCATCAGCAGCCAGACGTAAGACGGTGAGGCCAGAAGGTTCATCGCGCCGAGCCGCATACCCAGGTAATACGCCAGCGGACCGCTGACCGCGCCGAGAGGAATCAGCCAGTACCACGTCAGGCGAAGATGCCCGAGAAGCCACAGCCACCACGCGCTGAACCCCAGCCACAGCGCCATCATCCACGGCGGAACGCCCGTCGAACCGGTGAATTCAAACAGCCCGAGAATGCACCACAGCGAATCCAGAATAATGCCCAGCGAACAGACCACCGCCACCCACAAACGGCGACGCGACGGCGTAAACGCCAGCATCAGAAAACTGCTGATCAGCAGCAGCACAATAAATCGCTCGCGCCCCCACACGGCCAGCGTCCACCAGGCATCGAAGCCCAGTGTCAGCAGCCAGAAGCGCAGGGAATTCATGTGCGTCGCTCGGCGATCAGCTGAACGGTGCTGATGGTGCGGGCGCGGAATCCGGCTTCGCAGTAGCACAGGTAGAACAGCCACAGGCGACGGAAACGCTCGTCCTGCGCGCCCTCGTGCTGTGTGTTCCAGTAGCGCTGCACGCGTTCACGCCACTCGTGTAAGGTGCGGGCGTAGTCGAAACCGATATCGAACAGATCCCGCACCACCAGCCCGGTGCAGCGGGTCATGGTGTCATTCATGGCAGTGATGGAGGGCAGAAAACCGCCGGGGAACACGTAGCGTTGAATGAAATCGACGTTGCGGCTGTACGAGGCGTAACGCTGGTCGGCAATGGTGATGGCCTGAATCGCCATGCGTCCGTTAGGTTTGAGCAGGGCGTTGCAGCGTTTGAAGAAGGTTTTCAGATAGCGTTTGCCAACCGCTTCGATCATCTCGATCGAAACCAGCTTGTCGAACTGTCCGCGCAGGGCGCGATAGTCTTCGAACAGTACGGTGACGCGGTCGGTTAATCCGGCTTTTTCGATGCGCTGACAGGCGAATTCGTACTGCTCGCGGGAAATGGTGGTGGTGGTGACCTGGCAGCCGTATTCGCGCGCGGCGAATTCTGCCATCGCGCCCCAGCCGGTGCCGATTTCCAGCAAATGATCGCCCGCATGCAATTGCAACTGATCGCACAGACGGCGCATTTTCGCTTCCTGAGCCTGTTCCAGCGTCATCTGGGGTTCCTGATACCAGGCAGAAGAATAGAGCATCTTCTCATCAAGAAAGCCCTGATAAAAATCGTTGCCAAGATCATAGTGCGCAGAAATATTTTTGCGCGCCTGCGACGGGCTGTTGCGGCGAAAGAAGTGGATCAGGGTGTTGACCGGCGCAGTGACCCAGCTCAGACGGGCTTCGAGCTTATCGACCAGCTTGAGGTTTTCAGCCAGCAGTTGCAGTACGGTGGTCAGATTAGGCGTCGTCCAGTCGCCGTCAATGTAACTCTCCCCGGCAGCGATGCTGCCGCCGAGTAACACCCGACGGTAGGCGCGCGGAGTATGTACCTCGATTTCACCCTGCAAGGGCGCTGCCGGGTCACCAAAAAAGAGGGCATTTTCACCGGCTTCCCGCAGGGTCAGGCCGGCACCATCCAGCTGTTTTAAAACGCCGAGAATCAGTGCGCGTGCAGCCTTGCTGCGCCGGTTAGTCGCCCCATCGCGGGCGAGTTGCACTTCGGGTTGGCTCATGGTCAGTCCTTATCAACAGGAGGATGCGAATAAATCGGTGCCCGTTTCAGCCACAGTTTCACGGCCTGCCAGTAAATGGTCAGGGCGGTTTTTGCGGTCATCAGGGGCAGTCGCCACAATTGCCTGCGCAGCGCCTCGCGGGTAAGCGGAAGCGCTTTGAGCGACAGAGCGGCATCGAATTCACGTTCTTTGCGGTGATTTTCGATAGTGATGTGTAACTCTTTTCCCGGAGGTGTCAGCCGCCAGTGATAGACCATGTCCATCGGATTGAAGGGCGACACATGAAAGGCTTTTGGCACGGGCTGCGAGCCGTCGGGAACGACGGCGTAAGTGTGGCGTTCGTTCCACGGTGTGTTACGCACCTCGGCCAGCATCCAGCGCAAAACGCCAGTTTTGTCATAAAGGTAGTAAAAATTAACCGGATTGAAATAACAGCCGAAATAACACAGCTGACACAGCAACATCACGCGGCCATCGGGGCGTTCCCCGGTCAGTTCGGCAATTCTGTTCTGCGCTTTGGTTTTGATGTCACCACCGCCGAGATAATCTTTGCGGCGAAAGCTGGCGGCGGAAAATCTTTCCAGTTTGATGCCGACGGCGGGCAACTGCTCCAGCTCGTCGAGATCAATCAGCGGCATAAAAATGTCGTAGTCGAAGCGATGCTCAACCGGCGTAAACCGGCGATGGCGCACCGTGCCGACGTACAGCGTGCTGTTCATGACATTTCCAGCACAGCGGGCGTTTGTTGTTCAGCTTCGCGTTGCAGCTGCAAATCCAGTTGTTCGACCACGTCGCGGGCGCTGTTCACGCCGTCTTCATGAAAGCCGTTATACCAGTACGCGCCACAAAACCAGGTACGGTGATGGCCGTTGATGCGAAAACGCTGCTGCTGCGCGTGATGGCTGGCCAGATTCAGCACCGGATGCATGTAGGTTGCGCGGAACAGCACTTTGCTTTCATCAATCGGCGAAAGCGGATTGAGCGAGACGCAGAACGTCTGCGGTGCTTCCAGCCCCTGCAAAATATTCATGTTATAGGTCACGCTGGCGCGGCGGGTGTGCGCCGGGCTGGTATCGCGCATATCGGCACGGGAAGAAGATTTCAGCGAGTTGGGCAACTGATAGTTCCAGCTCGCCCACGCCCGTTTTTCACGCGGCAGCAGACGGGTGTCGGTGTGCAGGATAACGTCGTTGGCCTGATACGGCAGTGCGCCGAGAACTGCACGTTCTTCCGCCGTGGCGCTGTCACCTAAAATCGCCAGCGCCTGATCGGAATGGCAGGCGAAAATCACCTGATCAAATGTTTCCTCGCCGCGCGTGGTGGAGTGAAGCGTCACTTTGCCCGTGGTGCGGGTGATTTTGGTCACCGGCGTGTTCGTGCGAAGCGTCACGCGGCGCGGCAACTTTTCCTGCATCCGGCGAATGTATTCCCGCGAGCCGCCCGGCACGACCATCCACTGCGGACGGTTGGTCACATCGAGCAGGCCATGGTTGTCGAAAAACCGCAGAAACATCGACAGCGGGAAATTCGCCATATCGCTCAGGGAAGAGGACCAGATCGCCGCACCCATCGGCAACACGTAGTGAAGGGCGAAAAACGGCGTGAAACCGTTCTGATCGAGCAAATCGGCCAGCGTATCTTCGTCGTTGTGCGCATTGAGCAGACGCGCTTTACACAGTTTATTGAAGCGCAGGATTTCGCGAATAAATCGCCAGAACTGCGGCTTAAGCAGGTTGCTCCGCTGAGCAAACAGGCTGTTGAGCGAATGGCCGTTATACTCCAGTCCGCTCACCGGATTGCGTACCGAGAAACTCATTTCGGTCGGCTGTCCTTCAATGCCCAGCTCTTTCAGCAAAGCAATGAAATGGGGATAAGTCCGGGTGTTATAGACAATAAAACCGGTGTCGATGGCGTACGTTTTACCGTCGCAAACCACGTCCTGCGTGGCGGTATGCCCGCCCGGCGTCGCTGCAGATTCAAATACGGTGATTTCTGCATCAGGCTGGCGCTGTGCCAGTAACCACGCACAGCTCAGGCCGGAAATACCGCTGCCGACGATCGCCACTTTTGTTGTCATGTTATCTCACCATTTTTCGGCTTAACCATTTTTGAATGCTGACCGGCAGCAGCGAGGCGACCTTCAGTAAGCGGGCAAAAAGTGGCGGGAAGGCAATTTCACTGGCACCGTGTGCCAGCTTTTTACGAATATGTGCCGAGGCCTGACGGACGGTCACCATCATCGGCATCGGGAAGTCATTACGTGAAGTGAGGGGCGTGTCGACAAAGCCCGGCTGGATCAGCGAAACGTGGATGTTCCGCGCTATCAGGTCGACCGACAGCGAACGGGCGAAATACGCCAGTGCCGCTTTGGATGCGCCGTAAGCTTCAGCGCGCGGGAACGGCAACAATGAGGCGGTGGAACCGACCAGCGCGACGCGACTGCCCGCCGCTAAGCCCGGCAGCAGGGCATCGAGACAGTTAACCGGCCCCATAAAATTGGTGCTGATGACCCGCGCCACTTTTTCAGCCTCAACCACGCCATTATCCAGATACTCACAGGTTCCGGCGCAGAGGATGATTAAATCCGCCGTCACGCCCCGTAATGCCTGACGTGTTTCATCCAAATCCGTAATATCAAAACGCAGCGGAATAATCAGAGGACTGTGGGCGGCCACGGCGTCGAGTTTGGCGGCGTCGCGCCCGCAGGCGGTCACTTCCCAGCCTTCATCGGCGTAATCCTGCGCCAGTTGCTGACCGATACCCGAACTGGCACCGGTAATCAGTACGCGGCGCATTATTTCAACCTGGCTTTAATGGCGCGGACGGCACCGCCGAGCATGGGGACGTGCTCGTAAATCATGGCACCAAGATCGTAATAATCGCGCTGATAGATGATACGGTTTTCCGCCAGGCGCAAATGACTGGCGCCGTTAAGCGACATCGCGTGGCCTTTTTTCAATGACGGATGGGAATACTCCATCCGCCAGAATAACGACGCTTCATCGCCATGAACCAGTGCAGGCTGAATATCAAAGCGGCAGTAGTTCACTTTTTTGAGCAGTTGGGCGAAGTAACGCTCCAGCGCGTCGACGCCGTCGTAATGCGATACCGGATCGATAAACACCACGTGAGGATGATAGATGCGCGAAAGCTGCGGGAGCAGGCTCGTATCCAGATGACGGTAAAAGTCGCAGAGCCGCGTCAGAACGTCGGCGGACAGGGGAGGTTCAGGAAAATGTTTAATCATTATTTTTCCTTAAATTTGTGTATCGGGACGATGGTCGGATCATCGAAAGGAACGTCTTCTGCCTCCTCCTGACTGCCTGCCTCCGCTGCCAGCAACACCGAGGCGCTGCCAAGCAAAGTGATCGTAAGCCCTTGTTCCACCCACTGCGCCATCCGCAAACGCTCAATCTGCGTCAGTTTTCCTTCGGCCCACACATAAATCAGATCGCATAACAGATTGTCTAAATGTGGATCTTCGAGCGGCGCGGGCAGAACTTCCACCTGCATCCCTTCTTCACAACGCACTATCGCTTCCAGCCACAGTTCGGCGGTGTCGATGACGCCCCAGCCCAGCACAACAGCCCGAATACCCGGCCGTTTACGGGCGGCATTCATGCACATCACCGCGTGCTCAATCACTAAACCGTCAAACAGGCTGCGCAAGGTACGCAACCGGTGATCGCCGGGGTTAAGGCGTGCACGCAGGGGGCGGAAAACGTTATTGACCAGCGCTGCGGCCGGATATTCGCGCCCCAGTTCGGTTATCACCTGACGCACTTTCTGGCTCTGGCCTTTTTGCAACGCGGTCAGCAGCCGGTGTTCGGATTCTGACCAGTCGCCGGATATTGCCTCGACTTTGCCTTCGAGCAGAGATTTGACCTGACCGACCGGAATGCCGCGTTCTATCCAGCCAAGAATGGTGCGGATGGTGTCAAGATCGTCTTCATTAAACAGCCTGTGGCCGCCTTCGGTGCGCTGCGGTTTAAGCAGACCATAACGGCGTTGCCACGCGCGGAGCGTGACCGGATTGATACCACAAATGCGAGCAACCTCGCCGATGCTGTAAAGTGACATTCGCTACCCAAATATTCATAAGACTAATGTTAACTCTAGCGTCTTGGCTCAAAGTTGTACAACTTTATTATTTTTGTACAACTTGGCTAATACTAACGGATTACATTATTTTAACTTGCCAGCTTCCCTGATTAGAGATAATTTCCCTGTATTGAGAATTTATGGATGGGGAAGGGAATGGAAGACGTACAGGATAACCACGATGTACGGCTGGCAGAACGGCTGGCGGAGTTACGCATCGGGCAGGGGTGGTCGCTTGAACAGCTGGCGCAGCGTACCGGGATCAGCCGGGCCACGCTGTCGCGCATCGAACGGGCGGAAACCAGCCCGACGGCGTCGGTACTGGGCAAGCTGAGCGCGGCGTATGGCCTGACGACGTCGAGGCTGCTGATGGCGCTGGAAGACAATCCACCGGAGCTGATTCGCGCCGCCCGGCAGCCGGTCTGGCATGATCGCGAAACCGGTTTCGAACGTCGCTCGGTATCCGCGCCTGCACCGGGTTTTCGCGCTGAACTGATGTGTGGCCGGTTAAAAGCCGGTGCCACCATAGTTTACGATTCCCCGCCGGTTATCGGCCTGGAGCAGCACATCTGGATGCTGGAAGGCGTGCTGGATTTTACGCTGGATTCTCGCTGTTACCGGCTTGAGCCGGGCGACTGCCTGCGATTTCATCTTCACGGTGCATCCTCCTTTTATGTCCCGGGCCCGGCCGATGCGCGCTATGCGATCGTGATCTCCCGTCCTTAATCTCAGTCAGAAATAAGGTGTAACGCTATGCAAAGCGCGAGTGAAATAGTGATCAATGAAGTGCAGGGCGGTGTGCTACTGGCAGCCGATCTCGATGCCTTAGCGGAGACGCTCATGCAGTCGGTTGCACTGGGTGCGAGTATTGGTTTCGTACTGCCGTTTGGGTTTGTGCAGGCGCAGGCCTTCTGGCAAAAGCTGTTGCCCGCTTTCGAGCGCAAAGAGCGACGTTTGCTGGTGGCACGCCTTGATGGGATTATTGTCGGTACGGTGCAACTGGTGGTCGATCAGCCCGCTAACGGTGAGCATCGCGGTGACGTGGTGAAAATGATGGTGCACCCGGATGGCCGCCGCAAAGGCATAGCCCGTCTGTTGATGGAGCGGGTTGAAACGCTGGCGCGCGAAGCAGGCAAAACGCTGCTGGTGCTTGACACGGTAACCGGCAGCCCTGCGCAGACACTTTACGAAAATCAGGGGTTTACGCTGAGCGGCACGATTCCGCATTACGCGATGTCGACCGGGGGGATTCTGGAGTCAACGAGTGTGATGTATAAGGTGTTGGTTTGAGTGCAGGAGAACACTGCACCCTGGATGCCTAAGTCGGATCGAGAATATTACGGTTTTTGCGTTGCTCCTGGCTGATTTAAAATGGATCGAAAATATTTCGGTTTCTCACGAACAGCGATCACTTACCCGACTGTGCTGAAACCGCCCAAAGAGGGCCAGGACGGGCCCTCTTTGGAATCTCCACGTCTTTTAAAACACGCACTATCGCTGGAACGAAGGACGTGTTCTGTAGCTCCCGCGTGTGGCGCAAAACCCTGCCGCTACGCGGTGCCCTCTCTCGATCCTGAAGCCATAGGTCTTCAGGCCGCTCCGTTCGGCAGGATTTTTTAATCGCGCCATCCCACCATTTTTAAGACAAAACAAATGTGATTTCAGCAAGGTATCTGGTTTTGGAAATGGTCCGAGTGGGTGAAGTTGTAACCTAAAAAGCTCTGGCCGCTTTCAAAAATCACGCCGGAGGGAGAGGTGGAAAACCGCGCGTCTGTTTGCGCGGGTTGTAACCCGACCGGAGGGCACCGCGTAGCGGCGGGATTTTGCGGCAATAACTGTGGCTGCTGAAACAGAGCCGGGATGCATGGCACGTGTTTTGAAGAGTCCGGGATTCTTAAGGGCGGCGGCGATAAGCCGTCCTTAAGGCCGGTTTGGGTGGCAACCCAAGGTTTTGACCTTGAAGTTGATTTTAAAGCCGCTATTGCAGCGGCTCCTGTCGAAACACCTGAATCGGATCGCTATCCTCACTTTTCCTCTTGTCCTGCCACAAATTCATCCGCGCTCTCAGCGACCCGTTAAGCTCTTCATGAACCTGTCTGGCCGCCTCCGATTCGGGATTCATTTCCAGTACGAACGCCATAAACTGATCTGCGATGTAGCGGTTTTTCTTCACACCTGTCCCAGTCAGCCAGGCCATGCCCAGCGTATAAGCCGCTTCCGCGCGATCCGGGTGTTCGGCATTGTGCAAAATTTCCGGCAGCCAGTGTTCGACAGCCTGACGTTTTTCAGCGTCAGAGCCGTTATCCAGTGCGCAGCTGGCGCGCCAGTAGGCGGCGGATAAGTGTCCGGCGTCCATTGCACGCTGATACCACTGCATTGCCTGTTGGTAATCCGGTTCGCCGCCAAGACCTTCACGCAGGGCGTTAGCACAGGTGAACATCGCCGGGACCATCCCGGAGCGCGCGGCGCTCAGCACGCAATCCATCGCATTGCTGTCATTGTGATACTGAGCCGGGACGTCCTGATGCCAGGTGTTGCGATAGAAAAAGTACAGCTCATAACAATGGATGGCGCTGCCGTGGCGGGCCATCTCGGTCATCAGAAAATGTGCAGCGTCCAGATCGTCGTTGATCGCCATGTCGTGCGCCAGCGTGACCAGATCTTTAGCAGGCTGATCGTCGCCGGATTGCTGCATCAGCGACCACGCGTGATCCATCAACCCGCTGCACAACTCTGGTTTTGCCGGTAAGCCGTATAAGCCGGACTGAAGCGCTGCGGCGGCAAAGGCCACCAGCGTCGGGTTATTGGCCTGACTGAGCGCGCGGGTAAGAAGCTGCGTAAGAACCGGCAAACCTTCTTCATGACCGTTCGCCAGTACCGCGCGGGAAATAAACATCGTGGCGAAATGCCCCGGCATAGCTTGCGAAGAAACGGCAAACAGCGCGTGATAAACGGCTAATCCAGCCTGATCGTCATCCTGCCAGTAAGCGACGCAGATACCTGCCAGATCCAGCAAACGGATACGCGTGGCGGGGTCGAGAGATTGCCCCAGCAGATCAGCCAGACGTTGTTGTAATTCGAGGGCACGCGGCGAGTCGCGATCGGCAATATCGCCAGACAACGCGTCGCACAGGGCGTTCGCGCGAAACTGATTACGTTCTTCTTCGCTGAATTCCGCGCACAACGGGCTGTCGATAATCAGCATCTGTTGCTCGTCGCTGCCGCCCCAGAAGGCGGAATGGAACAGCAGATAGGATTCCATGGTGCCGACGTCGGCATGACGCACCGACATCGCCATGCGCAGCCAGTGATCCACCGCCTCTTCACCGGTTTTACGGGTGTCCTGCAAAGCGGCGGGTAAGGTTTGCGGCCAGTGGGTGGCGGGTTCAAACCCGAGGGCGTGGATGTGCGCGATACCGGCCTGCCAGATTTCATTGCCCTGAATCGAAAACTTTTCATGCAATGGCAACGGGATTTCGCCAGCGAACAGGGATTTCAGCCAATAGGGTTCGCCGAAGCCGCCGCTGAGATTCATCATATGGCGGTAGGCGTGGGTCGGGCGCTGATGCAATTCAATTGCGCGTAAAAAAGCCAGAACGGCGTAGTCGCAGCAAAGCTGTGCGCCCAGCCACTGGTGGTCCTCAACTTCCTGACCGGCCTGCGTCTGACGGATAAGCCAAGCATTTTCATGCCAGACCATACCGAGTAAGACGTGGGCGTGATAGCTCTGCGGGCATTGCTGTGCCCAGTCGCTGAGAATTTCCAGCGGATTGAGCGCAGGAGATTCGGTACCGGTAAACAGCGTCGCCGGGTGCATCAGCAGGCCATAAGCGCTGTGATCGTCAGTCTGGTTCTGCCAGCCACGCATCAGTGACAACAGCCACTCGTCGAGTTTAAGAAAACGGCGGGTTGCCAGCAGCATTCTGGCTTTGGATATGTTGTCGGACTGATCCTGTTGTGGCATGAGTTTCCCTGAACGGTTATGAAGCCTGAACTGTCGGATAAAGAAGGTAAAACGTGGCAACGCAGTCTAACGTTGTTGAGTGCGCAGATCAGCGAGATTGCTCTGACTTTGCTTATACTACCGGATCCGTTCCTGAGTGACGAACAAACCCTGCATAATTTATCGGTTAATAATCAGGCTTTATTTCCTTTCAAATTCCTGCATTTAGATATCAGATATTAATAAAATGGTGGTGTGAAATAAGGAGAAAACATGAATTAATTATGGAGGAGGAATGTCAAGGTGTGTAATAACCACTGCGAAGTAATATCACCTGCTGTGAGTATTTTTTTAAATCCAAAAAAAAACAGACCACAATGGGTCGGCTGTTGTTTCCACAAAACGGGGAATGAGGGTAATTCAATAACAAATAATGATGATAGCGAGATGAAGTATATATTAATACTGAGGGTTTGCTTTATCAGTTAGTGCGGTAATTATCTCTATTATTTTATTGATTTTAAAGGTTATTATATAAAATTAGCTTTGCGTGCTTTATTTTAACATAGATAAATAGAGGTAAATTTACCATTTTTAAATATTTTGTTACATTTTATCGTATATAGGAAATGCCTTAACTAACTTAGTAGCATTTTCTCTCTGGATTAATAGTAATTATAACCAGAGAATGAATTCGCCATGTCGGGCCAAAAATTAAAAAAGTTTTACCTCAGTAAAAAAGTAAAAACGATACTTTACATTCAGTGGCACGGCTCGACACCTATCGAGGATAAATATAATGAAACTCCGTGTTCTCTCGCTCATGATCCCAGCATTAGTGGTAGCGGGCTCAGCAAGTGCGGCAGAAGTCTATAATAAAGATGGCAATAAACTGGACCTTTACGGTCTGGTTGACGGTTTACACTATTTTTCCAACAACGCCGGTTCTGACGGCGATCAGAGCTACATTCGTTTAGGTTTCAAAGGCGAAACGCAGATCACCGATCAGCTGACCGGCTACGGCCAGTGGGAATATCAGGTTCAGGCCAACCAGGCCGAAAGCTCTGACGACGGCGACCGTGCATTCACCCGTTACGGGTTTGCCGGTCTGAAATTTGGTGATATGGGCTCATTCGACTATGGTCGCAATAACGGCGTGCTGTATGACGTGGCGGCATGGACCGACATGCAGCCTGAGTTCGATGGTTCCACCTACGGCGCGGACCAGTTCCTGTTCCAGCGTACGAACGGCGTAGCCACTTACCGTAACGATAATTTCTTCGGTATGGTCGATGGCCTGCACTTTGCCCTGCAATATCAGGGTAAAAATGACAGCGGCGGTGGTGAACCGGGCACGCGTGATGTGCTGACGCAGAACGGCGACGGTTACGGGATGTCCCTGAGCTACGACATTGGCGCTGGCGTCAGCGTAGCGGGTGCCTTCTTCAACTCTGACCGCACTGACGAGCAAAACTCTGCACCTGGGATCATGGGCGACGGCAAAAAAGCCGAAGGCTATACCGGTGGTCTGAAATATGACGCCAATAACGTCTATCTGGCGGCCATGTTCACTCAGGCGTACAACGCGTCCCGCTTCGGTTCTACCGATTCAGAAGCTTACGGTTACGCCAATGAGTCGCAGGCATTCGAAGCCTACGCCAGCTACCAGTTCGACTTCGGTCTGCGTCCGTTCGTGGCGTATAACCAGACTCGCGGCAAAGATTTAGGCACAGACCGTCTGGGTAATAACTACCAGGATCAGGATCTGGTCAAATTCGTCGATCTGGGTGCGACCTATTACTTCAACAAAAACATGTCGGCCTACGTTGACTACAAAATCAACCTGATCGACAGCAGCACCTTCACCGACAACGCCGGTATCAATACCGATGACGTGACGGCGGTCGGTCTGGTTTACCAGTTCTAAGCGTGCCTTTCTCAGACACAGAATGCGTTTAGAATTGTGCAGTAAAGAATGAGCAGTAAAAGTGCGCGGCCATCAATGGCCGCGTTTTTTATGGGCAAGATTTGTGTGAGAACCCTGTTAATCGCCACCATCGGGCCTGAGTGAAATGGGGGGCTGACAGCCTCAGGCTGATTTCTGGTGGATCAAATGCAACGGGGGAGAAACATCGAGTTTGATGTCGGGGTTTTGGCGAAATTCATGAGGCGTAATGTTGAAACGCTTGCGGAACATGTAGGTGAAATGCGACTGCGAGCCGAATCCGAAATCCATCGCGATATCAAAAATCGGTGTTTCACTGCTGCTCAGCTGATAGACAGCGCTCGCCAGACGACGTTCCCTGATGTACTTCCCCAGAGAAATGCCTGTCGATTCCTTAAACAGTTTTTGCATGTGCCAGAGCGAATAGCCTGAGTACTCAGCCAGTTCTTCGAGGTGGATCACGCGGCCAAGGTGGCCTTCGATCCATTTGCTGAGTGCGCTGACGATTGCGAGATGAATGTCTTGAGCCATAACCAGTCTGTATTAATGTCGAATATCGCTATTATACACGACTTCGCCCTGATGGCGTGGCAGGTGTTGCTCAGGAGAGGGGGGAACAAAATGGCCCGCGGATCAGAACTGCGCGTGCAGTCTGGTGGGCCATGATTTAGCGTAACAGGAACCAGTGAATTAACCGGGCAATGCCGTCGTCCAGAAGTACCATTCCGGCGAGGATAAGAACGATCAGAATGATAAAGTTCTTACGCGTTGGCATAAGTTACCTCAGTTACCAGGGGCCACTGCCCTGCATATTCAGTGCGATAACACCCAGACAGACCACAACAAAGACCAGCAAAACGATAAAAAGGCGTTTCATTCTTTTTTATCAGAGCCTGAGCTCTTCCTCCAGCATAGGGACATAATCTGCAAACTTCCTGAAACTGAATTTCAGGAAGCAAATCACGCGAACGTTAACCCTATTTTCCACACAAATCCAGTGAACTTGTGACGCAGATCTACTCTTCTGTCGCCGGACGTCTCACCAGATCGGTCTTCTGCCCGCCGTTGATGACGGTGGTTGGCGGCGTTTCAGGCACCAGCGCGTCCGGGGCGATATTCATGTGGTTAAGCACTTCACCCATGATTTGTCCGAATATAGGGCCTGCCACCGAGCCGCCGAAATGTTTACCGGCCTGCGGATTATTGACCATCACCACCAGCGCTACGCGCGGATTACTTGCCGGTGCGACGCCCGCCGTATAGTTGATGTAACCGCCGTCGTATTTACCGCTGGCGCCCATTTTTTCTGCGGTACCCGTTTTGATTGCCAGCCGATAACCGGGAACCGCCGCGCTGAGGCCGGAGCCGCCGGGCAGGGCGTCACTTTCCATCATGTGAATCACGGTGCGCACCACATCAGCGGACATGATCCGGGTGCCGAGCACCGGAGGCGTCACTTTAGTGATCGACAGCGGGCGATAGATGCCTTCTGAGCCGATGGTGGCGTATTCGCGGGCGATTTGCAGTGGCGTGACGCGCAAACCATAGCCGAAGGAGAAGGTGGCGCGTTCGATATCTGCCCAGCGCTCACGGTGCGCCGGGAAGTAACCGCTGCTCTCGCCACCGATGCCTAAATCGGTCGCTTTGCCTAAACCGAAGGACTGATAGAGCTGCACCAGCACATTCGCTGGCATCGCCAGCGCGATATGCGAGACGGCAATATCACTGGATTTCTGCAAAATGCCGGTGATGGTCAGCGCTGGCCAGTGGCCGACGTCTTTGATCAGGTGACCGTTGACAGTGTACGGATGGGTATCCAGCACAGAGTCTGGACGGATCATCTTACGTGCCAGACCGGCCATCACCACCAGCGGTTTCACGGTTGAACCTGGCTCGAAGCTGTCGCTGATGGCGACGTTGCGCATGTCTTTGACCGCCACGCCAGCGTAGTTGTTCGGGTTATAAGACGGGAACGACGCCATGCCTAAAATTTCACCGGTATTCACATCCACCAACACCGCTGCGCCAGATTCTGCCTGATTGAGTAACACGCCGGTGCGCAGACGCGAGTACAGAACGTACTGCATAAAACTGTCGATGCTCAGGTTGATGGTCGGTGGCTGCTGTGGTGCGACTTCTTTCAATACGCCGATGACGTTACCGTGGCGATCCTGACGGTACTCGCGCATGCCCGGTTTACCTTCTAACAGCGCGTTGAAGCCTTTTTCAATGCCGTTCAGACCTTCGTTATCGGTGCCAACCACGCCGACCAGATTGGCCGCCGCTTCGCTCATCGGATAGTAACGGCTGTCGTCATGGATGCTGCTGATGCCACCGAGATGCAACTGACCGATATCTTCGGCAATACCTTCTTCAATTTTTCGACCCAGATACACGAAGCGGCGCTGCGGATCACTATTAATGGTTTGCTGCAATTGCGACAGCGGCATATTTAGCGCGGAGGCCAGATACTGCCATTTCGGGCTGTTCAGATCGCTGTGTAATTCGAGAATGCGAAAGGGGTCGGCAACAATATCTTTGGAAGCGACGCTTAACGCCAGCGGATGGCCGTTGCGATCGGATATCGTCCCGCGCACGGCTGGAATAATATTGGAACGCAGTGAGCGCGAATCGGCTTCTTTTTCCAGCATCGGCTGGTTGAGCAGTTGCAAATAGCCCACCCGGCCAAGCAGAAGCGCCATACAACAGACAATGCCGAGGCAAATCAGCGCAAAGCGCTTGGCGTAAAAATGGGGTTGGGCGCTGGATTTTTTTGAGCTCGGTGGCATGGCGGTTTCGCAAAGTCATTGACGCATTTGAAGCGAAAAGCGAAGGTGCGCGGGACAATAAAACCGGCTTTCTGCGCCCGGTTTGTACCCAATATAATGCGACTCATCGCTCTGATTGATAATGAATTTCGTATATCACCAGTATCTTATATTAAGCCCAAGCTATGGATTGTTTATTTCAATTGCGCTTTGTAAGCAAGTGCAACCGCAACGCCGTTTTTTATTCGACGGACAGCCATTCGTCGGCTTCTTCGAACATTTCCTCTAGCATTTGGTTTAATTGTGAACGTTCCTGCTTACTGGCACCGTGGGTGTTGAGCCCGTTAGCCTGCATCGGTTTCACTTTCACGTCGGCATCCGGGAACATTCGGTGCACGCGCCTGGCCAGCTCGGCTTCAATTTTTTCACTGGCATTAGGGATGCCGGCGACATTCCGTTTGTCAAAAATCAGTTCAACCCGCATAACTTTCCTCGTTATTATCCAATGTCATTAACTGGCTAAATATACAGTAACCGGGCGGGGTGCTCTAGCTGTTTTTCATCGGTGAACTGGAATCAGTTTCATCTTTTTGAGCGTAAATTCATGTAATTCGCGACCCATGGCTCTTGTGAATGTTTTGTTGCCAGTTAGAATGGCGGCGATATAGATGAGGGAACTGTGAATAAACACCGGCGTTCAGCACTGATTTTCTTCTGCCTGGCATGTCTTGTCATACTAACCTGTATGACGCAGCGCATCGCCGGGCTGAATGCGTTGTCTGCCCTTCTGAAACAGGATGCGGTGACGCTTTCAGGTTCACCCGCGCTAAATGAACAGCCTTCTGACCTCTCGTCTATTCCCACCCCGTGCGAACTGGCCAGCAAATCGCTGCTGTCTGTGCCGCCCCTGCTTTTAGAATTTGCGTTTCTGGCGCTGAGCCTGCTGCTGGCTTTTTTGTCACGCGGCAACATGGCGGCCATTCGCTGTCTTCTGCCCGAGGCCGTGCCTGTACCGCGACTGCGGGTACATCTGCGGCTGTGTGTTTTCCGGGAATAAAAATCCGCCTGCGTTTTTCTACAGGACGTGATCTTTTATTTTTGGAGAAAATCTATGCGAAGTTTATTCAGAGCGGCGTTCGGCTGCTTTCTGGTGCTCTGGCTGAACGCCGGGACAGCGGCCGATTCCGGCTGGCTGCAAAGCCCGCAAAATACCCATGTGAAGGTGCGTTTGCAGGCTCAGCCTGCGGACGATAATGCGCAACACTCCCGACTGCTGCTGTCTGTCAGTCTCGAAAAGGGCTGGAAAACCTACTGGCGATCGCCGGGCGAGGGCGGTATTGCACCGTCGATCAGCTGGCAGGATGCTGCCGTGGGCAAATCAGCCATCTGGTTCTGGCCGTCGCCGTCGAGGTTTGATGTCGCCGGTATCACCACCCAGGGCTACCACGGTGAAGTGAGTTTGCCGCTGGTGTTGGCCGGTAAAACGCCGAAAACCCTCTCCGGCACGCTGACGCTGCCGGTGTGCAGCAACGTTTGCATCCTGACCGATTATCCTTTCAGTCTGGATCTGCGTAAAACCACCGACAATGAGGATTTTGCCCGTCAGTTTGCTGTGGCGATGGGCAAGGTGCCGATTGCGCAGGGGCTGACGGATAAGGCTTCGGCGGGGTATCGTAGCGGAAGTTTGCAGATTACCGCTCAGCGCGCTCAGGGCTGGCAGAAGCCGGAACTGTTTATTGATACGCTGGAAGGCAGCGCGTTTGGTAAACCGGTGGTGAAGGTTGAGGGTGAGCAACTGCGGGTGACGCTGCCGGTGACCGATGAGTGGGGCGATATTGCCGGTGAACTGAGCGGTAAAACCGTCAGTGTAGTGCTGAACGATGATGGCCTTGCGCAGCAGATAAGCCTGAAGGTTGGCGCACTTCCTGCGCAGTCGGGAAATGGCATGGCGTTGTGGCAGGTTGCGCTGATGGCGCTGGCGGGAGGATTTATTCTCAATCTGATGCCATGCGTGCTGCCGGTGCTCGGCATGAAGCTGGGCAGCATCTTGCAGATGGCCGAGCGCGACCGGCAACGCGTCCGCGTGCAGTTTCTGGCATCCTCTGCCGGGATTATTACCTCGTTCCTTGCGCTGGCGCTGCTGATGACGGTATTACGCCTCACTCAACAGACACTGGGATGGGGAATTCAGTTTCAGAATCCGTGGTTTATCGGGCTGATGGTACTGGTCACCGCGCTGTTTACCGCTAATTTGCTCGGCCTGTTTGAAATCAATCTGCCTTCCCGCATGACCACCCGCTTAGCGACGCAAAAACGCGGCGGATTAGCCGGTCACTTTGCCGAGGGTGCGTTTGCGACCCTGCTGGCGACGCCGTGCTCCGCGCCGTTCCTCGGCACCGCCGTGGCGTTTGCGCTGGCGGCATCGCTGCCGGTGCTGTGGGGCGTCTTCCTGATGTTAGGGGTGGGCATGAGCCTGCCGTGGCTGATGATTGCGCTGTGGCCCGGACTGGCGCTGCGCCTGCCGCGTCCTGGCCGCTGGATGCTGCGCCTGCGGCTGACGCTCGGGTTCCTGATGCTCGCCGCCTGCCTGTGGTTGCTCAGCCTGATGCAAAATCACCTTTCCGTTCAGACGGTTATCATCGCCGCCGCCGTGTTGTTACTGGTACTGATCGGCGTTTCTGCCCGTCACTACGGTATACGCGGCACGGCGGCTGCGACCGGTCTCGGGCTTATTGTCACGGCGATCATTTTCTTTGGTCTGACTTTCAGCTCTGGCAAACCATCCAGCCGGGATGCTATTCGCTGGCAACCGCTGTCCGAGCAGGCTATTGAAGACGCGCTGGCGCAGAAAAAGGGGGTGTTTGTGGATGTCACTGCTGACTGGTGTGTTACCTGTAAAGCCAATAAATACAATGTCCTGATGCGTGATGACGTGCAAAAAGCGCTGACGGAAAACAACGTGGTCGCCCTGCGCGGTGACTGGAGTTTGCCGTCGAAAACGATCACTGAATTTCTGCAAAAACGCGGCAACGTCGCCGTGCCTTTCAATCAAATTTATGGCCCGTCCCAGCCGGAGGGCGAAATTTTATCGCCACTGCTGACCCGTGAAGCCGTTTTACAAGGGCTCAAAAAAGCCCGCGGAGCTGAATAATGAAAATATTAATGCTGATGTTAATGATGATAATTTCCCCGGCAGTGCTGGCGATGACGCCGGAAGAGACGCTGTTCAACAACCCGGCTACGCCGCACTTTGGCGCGAAAAATCCGCGGCTGACCATTGTGTCATTCACCGATTACAACTGTCCGTATTGCAAACAATTCGATCCGCTGCTGGAGCGGGTGGTGAAGGAAAACCCGGACGTGTCGGTGGTCATCAAGCTGCTGCCGTTTCGCGGTGCCAGTTCGATCATTGCCGGTCGCGCGGCGATGACCGTCTGGGAACAGCATCCCGAAAAGTTTCAGGCGTTGCATCAGCGTCTTATGTCTAAAAAAGGGCCGCATGATGAAGCCAGCGCCGTAGAGGCAGTGAAAAGCGTCGGGCTGGCGCCGATCACCGTTACGCCCGCCAGCTATCTTGAGCTGAAAACCAACGTTGAAATCGCCGAAGTGCTGGGCATTCAGGGCACTCCGGCGACCATTATTGGCGATCAGCTGGTGGCGGGCGCGATCGGGTGGGATGACCTTAATAAGCTGGTGAAAGAACAGCTGGCTAAGGTGAAACATGACAAAGCTTAAACGCTGGGCGCGCGAGCTCGGCGTTCTGGCGCTGCTGATATTTGCGGTGATGTCAGGGGTGGATTTTCTGCGCGCGCCCCAGGCACCGGCTGATTTCGGCCATCAGCCTTTGCAAGTAGTTGACGGTCAGAACATCACGTTACTTGAACAAAGTCAGCAGCGCCCCCTGCTGGTGTACTTCTGGGCGACGTGGTGCGGTATATGCAAAATGACCACTCCGGACGTCGCGAAGCTGGCGGAAGAGGGCGGGAACGTCCTTTCGGTGGCGTTGCGCTCGGGTGATGAAGACAAAATCCGGGAGTATCTGGCTGCGAAAAATATCGCGATGCCGGTGGTGAATGACCCGCGCGGTGAGCTTTCCGCACAGTGGGACATCGGCGTGACGCCGACGTTCGTCATGATCGATAAAGGCAACGTAGTGAGCACAACCACTGGCTGGACATCGTACTGGGGGATGAAAGCCAGATTGTGGTGGGCAGGGTTCTAATCCCCATTCGGGCAAAACAAAAAGGCCTTCACTGACGGATCGGTGAAGGCCTTTTTCATGCTGCGGCGTAATGCAAAACTTATCAGTTGGCGAGGAAGCGTTTCTCGTCGGTCAGAACCTGAAGCAGAAGGCTTAGTTCAGGTTTCTGATCTTTTATACGCTTACCGTTCTCATCGAACGCACGGTAATCGCCGTCGCTTTCCAGTTCCAGCGTCTGGGTCGGCGTGGTGATCACCAGCGTGCCATTGTCGTTGGTGGTGACCCAGTTATGACGACGTTTTGCCGCAAACAGATCTTCACCCTGTGAATAATCCGCAGGCGAAGTGGTCACGTGCAGCAGACGCTGCATCAGCGTGGTCATGACATCCGCATGCGCCGTCAGCTTGTCGATATTCTGCGCCGGGGTACCCGGCCAGTGAATGATCAGCGGAACCTGCATCTGCTGGCGGTTCATGGTATTGCCCGAACCCCATGTGCCGTTCTCGTTGAATTCTATGCCGTGCGAAGCGGTGATCACCACCACGGTTTTATCCAGCTCTCCGCGCGCTTTGAGCGATTGCAGGATGCTGCTGATTTGCTGATCAACATCCTGTGCACCGCTCTGATAACGGTGAATAAAGGTGTTGCCTACCGGCACGCTGTCGCCGTTCTTACGCAGCGCGGAGCTGATGCCGTTCAGATTGACGTAAGAGAACCACGGGCCGTTACCGCGCACGTTCAGCCATTGTTGCCACTGCGCGACCGTCTGCTGATCGGTCTGTTTGACCGCCGCAGGCAGCGTAAAGTCGGTCAGCAGCGCCTGACGGTACAACGGATTATCAAAGCCGTCGGAGGCGAACAGACCAAATTCGTAACCCTGATGTTCCAGAGATGTGACCAGCGCCGAAGGTTTGCGCGCCGCCAGAATTCCCGGCATATAAGTCGGAGAGATACCGTAGAACAGGCCAAACTGGCCGGTATCTTCGCGGTTACCGGAGCTGAAATGCTGCTCGAAACGGATGTTCTGCCTGGCGAACTCGGCAAGCGCGGGCATATCTTGGTTCAGCGTGGACGTGTGGACACCGTCGAGCACCACCATCAGCAGATTGTATTTGGTGCCGGTGGCGTTGAAAGTGATGTTGTTCAGTGGATATTCCACCGCCAGCGCTTCAGGATTCCCCTGTTCAACAAGACGCTTCTGGTATTCAGCGGCATTCAGCAGGCCATGCTTCTCAAGGAATTTACGTGCCGTCATCGGATAGGACAGTGGCAGATTGGAGCGCTGCATGGTGATCGGACGATAGAAATTGGCATCCGCCCAGATGTACATCAGGTGCGAGGCAAAGAAGCTGACGATAAACAGCACCACGATGGGCTTGGCGAAATTGCGACGGTTCAGGCTGCGCAGCTTCTGCCACGCCCAGGTACCAAACAGCATTTCAATCAGGAAAATTACCGGCACGGCGATAAACATCAGCTGCCAGTCGCGCGCCATCTCACCCCGTCCGGGATTGACG
Organism: Rahnella sp. 1L-D-7-B-C2; assembly: GCF_057290995.1. NCBI lineage: Bacteria > Pseudomonadati > Pseudomonadota > Gammaproteobacteria > Enterobacterales > Yersiniaceae > Rahnella > Rahnella sp. 1L-D-7-B-C2. The sequence goes on from NZ_JBXAVQ010000005.1 coordinate 235,780, forward strand.
ACCAGCTCCCACACCACAGGATTAATGTGCAGGTGAAAGCGGGTAAAGACTTCGGTGTCGACCAGCAGGAGGGTGAGCCCGGTGGTCGCCAGTATCGCTGACAGGAATCGCAACAAGCGTTGCGACATCACCACAAAGGTCAGTGGGAAGATGATCAGCAGATAGGCGGAGAAACCGATAAAACTGAAATGCCCAAGCCAACTGACGAACGCGTAAACGCGACCTTGCAGCGAGGAAGGCCAGTCAGAAACAAACAGGTAGCGGCTGCCTAGCCCAAGAATGAGCAGGATATTAAACAGGGCGAACCAGTGGCCCCAGCTGATCATCTGGGAAACTTTTTCGCGATAGCGCTGACTATTTGTCACCATGAGAGGGTTTGGGCAAGTAAAGGATTAATGGGCTTTATCTTCTCTTATCGACGCTTGCAGAGCACTTGCGAAAGACTGAGATAACGCTTTGCGCTGTGCAGGAGCGACGCTGGTATTGATAAGGTTAGTCACCATATTGCCCAGAACCATCAAAGAAAGATCGGTTGGGGCGCGGTGCTTTTCCAGAACAGTTGCCAGCTCGGAAAGGAGTTGTTCAACGTGTTCGTCACTGTAACGGGATGATTGTGCCATAGAGTAATGTGCTTCTTGATCTGACAAAGTCCAATATCTTAACGTAACGCGCCCCCATTTTCCGCATTTTTATAACGAAGATAACGTTGCGTTATTGATCGCATCTATTAATCGGTATTTCCACGGTGGGAGTGGTTGCGGCTTTGGCACTTCAGTGTTTGAATACGCCCCGCAGGAAAACCCCTCTTACACGGCTGCATTTCAAACAGGAGAAAGTCCCATGAGTCTGGATATCGAGCAGATCGCTCTGCACCAGTTGAACAAGCGCGATGAGCAAACGCTGGATGTTGTGCTGCGCGATACGCTTTTGACGCCGAATGCTGCCGTTGACGAAATGATGGCTGAACTGCACCGCGTCTATAGCGCAAAAAGCAAAGCCTATGGTCTGTTCAACGAAGACAGCGAGCTGAAAGAAACGTTACGCAGCTGCCGCAAAGGGGACGATGATTTCCTGTCATTCAGCCGCGCCGCCACCGGCCGCCTGCGTGATGAACTGGCTAAGTATCCATTCGCCGAAGGTGGCGTGGTGCTGTTCTGCCATTATCGTTTCTTAGCCGTTGAATATTTGCTGGTCGCGGTGCTCAGCAGCCGCAGCAGCATGCGCGTCAACGAACAGCTGGACGTCAGCAGCATTCATTATCTCGACATCAACCATGCAGATATTGTGGCGCGTATCGATTTGACTGAATGGGAAACTAATCCTGAATCCACCCGCTATCTGACCTTCCTGAAAGGCCGGGTAGGGCGCAAGGTCTCTGATTTTTTCATGGATTTCCTTGGCGCAGGGGTCGGGCTGGACACCAAAGCGCAGAATCGGGGCTTATTGCAGGCGGTCGATGATTTCTGTACGGAAGCGCAGCTCGATAAAAATGAGCGTCAGAATTACCGCCAGCAGGTGTACACCTACTGCAACGAGCAGTTACAGGCGGGCGAAGAGATCGCGCTGGATGATTTGTCTGAAGAACTGCCGCCGTGGAATGACAAAAAATTCAAAGAATTTACCCAGGAGCAGGGCTATCAGCTGGAAGAAACCTTCCCGGCAGATCGCAGTACGCTGCGTCAGCTGACCAAATTCGCCGGCAGCGGCGGCGGTCTGACTATCAACTTTGATGCGATGCTGATGGGCGAACGTATTTTCTGGGATCCGGCGACCGACACGCTGACCATCAAAGGCACACCGCCGAATCTGCGGGATCAGCTACAGCGCAAATCCGGCAAGTAAAACCCGGATCCCACCCAATAAAAAACACCGCCTGGGCGGTGTTTTTTATTTGTTCTCGCACGGCGTCCCGATGCGCAACAACTCTGTCAGCGATTAAACGCGAACGAAGTCGATGTGAGCCAGTTTTGGCTTGAACGGGTGACGCTGTACAGCCTGAACTTTAACTTTGGTTTCTTTACCGTCGATAACCAGAGTGATAGTTTCAGAGTAGAACTCCGCTTTAACTTCCATGTTCTTTACAGAATCATGGTCCAGTTTGATGGAAACTGGAGCAGCTGAGCCACCGTAAACGATAGCTGGGAATTTGTTTTCTGTACGCAGGCGGCGGCTCGCACCTTTGCCCTGCTCTGCTTCTGGACGTAATTCAACATTGATAGTGAACATGTTTTATTTCTCTATTAGAAAGTTTGCCCCGCCACCTGCGACCGAGTGACGAGTTGAGTATTGCTGCTTCCACGCATGGCGAAAGCGGGCGGTATGATACCGGAATACCCGTGGGACTAAAAGTCCTATCTGGATATTATCCGCGCAGCTCGTTGGCGCGCCGGTAACGCCCCTCGTAATCAAACATCTTTTCCCGCACCTGCCAGAACTGGCCTTTCATGCGCGCAACCACAAAATCCGGATGTCGCAACAAAACCTGCTGCGCGACAATGTCCGCTGCCGTGTTCCATTCCAGCGTTACGCCCGGCGCGCGCTGATGTGGCCGCAGGAAATTATGTAAAAACGCCATTCGCTGGGCGGGCGTGCTGAGCCGGTAACGTTCTGAGACGTCCGCGCCATCTTCATCGTAATAGGTGATTTTCAGCCATTCGCCTTTATCGTCGCGACCGTGTTCCAGATTCATGCCGCCGCAGCGCAGCACCAGCGCATCCTTCAGGCGCAGTGCGGCTTTGAGCATATCGTCAGGATCGACCAGAATTTCTTGGCACTGATGGCAGCGGCGCGCGGCAATGTCGTTCTCTGCGCCGCAGTGCGGGCAGCTTTTGAAGCGAAAGCGGAAGTCACACTGTTCGCGGTTGCCGTCGTCATCTTCCAGCACGCCCTGACAGCGGCGGCCAAAATGCTCGATAATCGTGCCGTCTTCGGTGGTTTTCCCCCAGAAGATATTGGCGAAGCCGCAGGCCGGGCAGAACACCTGCACCGGTTTATTATCGCCAGCCGGTTTATGGCTGCCAACTTCCGGCGTGAAAAGGTCGTGCGGATTTCCGGCGTAATCGAGGATCAGACAGTCGGTTTTGCCTGGCGCGAGCCGCAGCCCGCGCCCGACGATCTGTTGGTACAGGCTGACGGATTCGGTCGGACGCAGAATGGCTATCAGGTCGACATGCGGTGCATCGAAGCCGGTGGTCAGCACTGAGACATTCACCAGATAGCGCAGCTGCTGCTGTTTAAAGGCAGTGATCAGTCGGTCACGCTCGACCGCATGGGTTTGTGCGCTGATCAGCGCCGCTTCGCCTTTCGGCAGTAAACCGAAAATCTCCCCCGCGTGTTCGACGGTAGAGGCAAAGATCATTACGCCTTTGCGATCCTGCGAGAATTCGACAATCTGGCTGATGATGTGCGGCGTGATGCGTTTTTGCTGGCGCAGTTCGTTGTTGAGATCCGCTTCGCTGAATAGCCCGTTGCTGTTGGCTTGTAAACGGCTGAAATCGTAACTGACCACCGGCATGTCCAGCCGCTCCGGCGGCACCAGAAAGCCATTTTTGATCATGTAACGCAGCGGCAGTTCATAAATACAGTCGCGAAACAGGCTGTTGGCGTCGCCGCGCACGATGCCCTGATGGTGATACTGATAAATCCAGCCTTTGCCGAGACGATAGGGCGTGGCCGTCAGCCCGAGCAGCCGCAGACGCGGGTTCTGCGTTTTCAGGTGGGTGATGATTTGCTGGTACTGGCTGGTGTCATCGTCGGAGATGCGGTGGCATTCGTCGACGATCAGCAGGGAAAACTCACCGCTGAACGCCGCAAGATTGGGGGCGACGGACTGCACGCTACCAAACACCACTTTGCCGCTGCTTTGTTTGAGATTCAGCCCGGCGGCAAAGATATCCGCCTCCAGACCGTAGGAAAGATATTTGCTGTGATTTTGCGCGACCAGCTCTTTGACGTGCGCCAGCACCAGCACGCGACCACGCGCCACGCGGGCCAGTTCGGCAATCACCAGACTTTTCCCCGCGCCGGTGGGCAGCACGATCACCGCCGGTTCATCGTGTTGGCGGAAATGACGCAACGTGGCGTCCACGGCATCTTGCTGATAAGGGCGGAGTGTAAAAGCAGTCACGGTTGGTCAGTCACCTTTTGGTTTTCCTGTAAATAACCACAGTGGTGAAGTATGCCAAGAAATCCGCCGGATGGCGATGAGCAATCAAATCACCCGACGTGAATGTTTAGCCTGCTTATTTTTATGCTTTCCTTCTAGGATGCACCGCTAAGCGCGGCTATACTCTCTGTCTCAATGCGGCAGTGCGTCTGCCCCCTCGAAGTAATAACCACGTTTTGCACTTATTGCGAATCGAAAGTATTGCGAATTGAAAGTATTACGAATCGAATAACCCTGAACCCTGTCAGTTGCTTGAATGCGGCGGCGGGGTCTTGTGTTTTATCAGTAACGCGGTCACTCAGATCGCCATGTAAGGCAAGCCGATCCAATGCGTCTGGACAAGTTTTTATCTCAGCAATTAGGTGTAAGCCGCGCGCTCGTGCTGCGTGAGCTTCGCAATAAACGTGTCACCGTTGACGGTGACATCGTCAAAACTGGCGCGATGAAAATCAGCCCCGAGCAGGTCGTCGCCTTCGACGGTAACGTGCTCGATCAAATCACCGGTCCGCGTTATTTCATGCTCAACAAACCACAGGGCTACGTGTGTTCTACGGACGATCCCGATCATCCGACCGTGCTGTATTTCCTCGAAGAGCCGGTAGCGTACAAACTGCATGCGGCAGGGCGTCTGGATATCGACACCACCGGTCTGGTGTTAATGACCGACGACGGCCAGTGGTCGCACCGTGTTACATCGCCTCGCCATCAGTGTGAAAAAACCTATCTGGTGACGCTCGAAAATCCGCTGGCTGACGACACCGCCGCGCAGTTCGAAGCGGGCGTGCAACTGCACAACGAAGATTCCCTGACCAAACCGGCGCAGCTCGAGCAAATCGATGAGCGCGTGGTGCGTCTTACCATCAGCGAAGGCCGTTACCATCAGGTGAAACGCATGTTTGCTGCGGTGGGCAACCACGTGGTAGCGCTGCACCGTGAACGTATCGGCGAGATCGTGATGGATGAAGATTTAGAGCCGGGTCAGTACCGTCCTTTAACTGAACAGGAAATTGCCAGCGTTGGCATGCCTGGACGATAGTTTTACTTTGTCTTATTAATTGGGTGGTGAACGTGCAGGAAAAACCGGTATCCCACATTGGATTGATTTTCATTCTGGGATTGATATCGATGCTGATGCCTTTGGCTATCGATATGTATCTGCCAAGTATGCCCGTGATCGCGCAGGAATATGGTGTTCCGGCGGGCAGTGTGCAAATGACCCTCAGCGCGTACGTGCTGGGTTTTGCGATAGGGCAGCTGTTTTACGGGCCGATGGCGGACAGCCTCGGACGTAAGCCGGTCATTTTCTGGGGCGTAATGATCTTTGCGGTAGCGGCCGGTGCCTGTGCGATGGCGCAGTCGGTCGAGCAACTGGTCTGGATGCGTTTCCTGCACGGTTTAGCCGCTGCGGCCGCCAGCGTGGTGATCAATGCGCTGATGCGCGACATGTTCACCAAAGACGAGTTCTCGCGGATGATGTCTTTTGTGGTGCTGGTGATGACCGTCGCGCCGCTGCTCGCCCCGATGCTTGGCGGCGTGCTGATGGTACTGTTCAGCTGGCACGCAATTTTCTGGGCGATGGCAATTGCCGCGCTGATTGCTGCAACGTTGGTGGCGGTGTACATCAAAGAAACGCTGCCCAAAGAGCGAAGACAAAAATTCCACCTGCGCACCAGTATCGGCAACTTCGTGTCGCTGTTTCGTCATAAACGCGTACTGAGTTACATGCTGGCAAGTGGATTCTCGTTCGCCGGGATGTTCTCTTTCTTAAGCGCCGGTCCGTTTGTGTATATCGAACTCAACGGTGTTTCGCCTCAGCACTTCGGCTTTTACTTTGCGCTGAACATCGTGGCGCTGGTCATCCTGACCATCATTAACAGCCGCAACGTCCGCCGCGCCGGCGCGGTGAAAATGTTCCGCTTCGGCCTGTTTGTGCAGCTGGTGATGGGTATCTGGCTGGTGGTGGTCTGTCTGCTTGGTTTGCCGTTCTGGGCGATGGTGATGGGCGTGGCAGGTTACGTTGGCGTGATTGCGATGGTGACGTCGAATGCGATGGCGGTGATCATGGATGACTTCCCGCACATGGCAGGCACGGCGGCGTCTCTGGCGGGAACGATTCGTTTCGGTACCGGTGCGGCGATCGGTTCCGTCCTCTCGTTGTTTACCGCGAAAAGCGCCTGGCCGATGGTGGGTTCGATGGCGTTTTGCGTGATTGCCGCGACCTTGCTGTATCTGTACGCCAGCCGCCCTACGAAAGTGGCGGCCGAAGCCGCCTGATGTCAACTCCCCTGCGAAGGGGAGTCATTTTCCTAGCCAGCAATCTCCGCTTTAACTCCCTGAACCCTGCGTGCCGCTTTGGCTCTGGCATATTCATCTGCCATCGCCTTGGCTTTTGCACCGGGGATCAGCGCCATATCACACTCTTTCGGCAGTAACGTAGTGACCGCTGCCGCTATCAGCAGGGAGGCGACCAGCGCGTAAATCGCCGTGCTCTGACCGTACAAGCTGACCAGTACGCCGACCAGATACGGGCCGCAGAAACCGCCCAGATTTCCCAGACCATTAATGACACCCCGCGCACTGCCGGCCACTTCCGGCGTGGTGACTTTGCCCGGAATGGTCCAGAAGGCGCTGGTGGCGGCCTGCAGGAAGAAACCGGCACCGACCAGGAAACCGTAGGCTGCCATGATGTTGTGACCAAACGTCACCGATGCCGCCAGACAGGCCGCGAATCCACACAGCGGCAGGGCGATGAACATGCGACGTTTACCGGTTTTATCAGACATCACCGACATCGCCAGGATCCCCAGCATAGTGCCCACGTAAGGAATGATGGCCAGCATGCCGACTGAGCTCATGTCGCCGCCGGTCAGGTTTTTCAGGATGGTTGGCAGCCACAGCGTGTAGCCGTAAATACCGGTCTGATAGAAGAAGTTAATGATGATCAGTTTGACGATGGAACCGTTGCGAAACACCTCTTTCAGCGGCGCGTTATTCACCGGCGCCAGTGCGCGCAGGGCTTCGCGTTCGCGGTTCAGCTCGGTCACCAGATAATCACGTTCGCGTTCAGACAGCCATTTGGCCTCTTCCGGACGGTCGCTGATGGTGAACCACCAGAACAGCATCACTACGAAGGACAATGCCCCTTCGATGATGAACAACCAGCGCCAGTCGAGCGTGTCCAGAATCAGGCCAGACAGAGGAGCCGTGATCATCCCGCCCAGCGGTGCGAACATCAGTACATAGGCATTGGCGCGGCCACGTTCTTTGTCCGGGAACCAGTTGCTGACCATGGTCAGCACCACCGGCAGCATCCCGCCTTCAGCCACGCCCAGCGCAAATCGCAGGAACAGCAACTGATACTGGTTAGTGATAAAGCCGGTGAGAATGGAAATGATTGCCCAGGCAATCAGCGAGCAGGCGATAAATTTGCGTCCGCTGCCGTGAACGGCGAGGCTGCCGCCGGGGACCTGCAGGAATAAATAACCGATAAAGAAAATACCCGCCGCCAGTCCGGCCATCGAGGCGGTAATACCTAATTCGGCATCCATTCCGCCGGGCATGGCGAAACTAATATTCACCCTGTCCATGAACGAAATAATGCAGGCGATAAGAATGGGAGCAATGACGCGTAACCAGCGGGCCTTAGGAATCTTATTATTCATATTCTTTCCTCTGTGTACTTGTATCCGGCGATGACCTAATAAAAGCATTTTGAGGAAACTATTTAGTGACATGAGTCACGTTGAATTATGTTAAGAAAACGTGTTACCCGTAACGTGATCCTGCGCCACACTTCGGGCGCGATACTGGAGGTTTTAATTCACAGGGAGAAGGGTGGAAGCCGCGTTAAATTGTACCACCGAGGGAGATCCGGTAGTGTAAATCGACGCGTTCAATGGTCGGCAGGTTTTTGATTTTCTTCAATAATATCTCAGCCACTACTTTGCCCATTTCGAAGCGCGGAGTGATAACGCTGGCCAGCAGCGGCGTGGTTGCCAGGCCGATATCCAGGCCGTGAAAGCCCGAAATCGCCATGTCCTGCGGAACACGGATACCCAGCTTCAGGCATTCCTGTAACACGCCCACCGCAATATCATCGTTGGTGCATAAAATCGCGTTTGTCTGCGGATCCAGCTGGCGCGCCATCGCTAACATGCCTGCGCCAATCGACACTGAAGAGACTTTATTCGGTGTGATGTGCAGCGGCGTCAACCCGCGTTCGGCCATGGCGCGGCAATATCCCTGATAACGTTTCTGGTCGCGTGCGTCGGACATCGATCCGAAATAGACCACATGCTCTTTGCCGCTGGCGAGTAGCGTATTAGCCATATCGTAACCGGCCTGCTGATTGTCAAAACCGACGGCGATGCGCCCATGCGTATCATCAAGATCCATCACCTGCGCGACGGGAATTTCGGCGGCATTGAGGTATTTATCGGCTTTCAGCGTATGCACGGAATCAGTAAGGATCAGCCCCGCCAGCTGATAACCGAGCAGGTTGATGATGTGCTCTTCTTCACGATCTTTACTGTAATCGTAATTGACCACCAGCGTCTGGTAGCCCTGCGCGGCGGTGACCGATTCAATCCCGGCCAGCAGATCGGAGAAAATCTGGTTATTGAACGACGGCACCAGGATGCCGATGCGCGGCGCTTTAACGGGCCCGCGCGCTTCCTCCAGCGGATACCCGACCTCTTCCATGACTTTGGTGATGCGCTCACGGGTTTCAGGAGACACTTTTTCCGGCGTGCGCAGAAAACGGCTGACCGTCATCTTGGTAACATCCGCCAGTTGGGCAATGTCCTGTAGTGTCACGCGCTGATTTCTCATGCTTGTTGTCCTGATTTTCCTGACTGCTTTGCTCAATAACGTTACCTGATTATTGAAACAGAAAGCGCCGGAGATTGTTATCAAAATGATGATGATCACATCAGCGGTAACAGGTTTTTTTAACATCCTTCAAAGTGATCTGCATCACAGTTTGCTCGCGCCTAAAACGTTGTAGTGTGGCTAACTTCCTGGAACCGCTTCCTTCATAAGGTCAACGCTATGACAAATCTCTTCTCACTGGATAATAAAAAGATACTGGTCACCGGCTCCACGCGCGGTCTGGGTTTCCTGCTGGCGAAAGGGCTGGCGCAACACGGCGCCGAAATTATCGTTAACGGCACACAGCCTGAATCTACGCAGAAAGCGGCTGAAGCACTACGCGCCGAAGGGTTTATCGCCCACGCCGTCTCGTTTGATGTCACCAACAGTCAGGCGGTAAATCAGGCAATCGATCACATCGAAAGCAAAATCGGCCCGATCGATGTGCTGATCAATAATGCCGGGATCCAGCGTCGCCATAAGTTTACTGAGTTCCCGGAAAAAGACTGGGACGATGTGATTGCCGTGAACCAGAAATCTGTATTCCTTGTTTCGCAGGCAGTGGCGCGCTACATGATCCAGCGCGAGCGCGGCAAAATCATCAACATCGGTTCGATGCAAAGCGAGCTGGGCCGCGACACTATCACGCCTTACGCTGCGTCTAAAGGCGCGGTGAAAATGCTGACGCGCGGGATGTGCGTGGAGCTGGCGCGCTACAATATTCAGGTGAACGGCATTGCGCCGGGCTATTTCAAAACCGACATGACGCAGGCGCTGGTGGATAAGAAAGAGTTCTCCGAGTGGCTGTGCAAACGCACGCCAGCTGCACGCTGGGGAGATCCCCAAGAGCTGGTCGGCGGTGCGGTGTACCTGTCTTCCAAAGCCTCGGACTTCGTCAATGGTCATCTTCTTTTCATTGATGGCGGCATGTTAGCTGCGGTTTAAGAAGGAATGACGATGAAGAAGACAGCACTCATCACCGGCGGTGGCAGCGGTATCGGGTTAAGCGCCGCGAAGGCACTGGCCGCCACCGGATTCACAGTGATTCTGGCCGGACGCAATATTGAAAAACTGGAGCAGGCCGTCGCGCAGTTCCCACAAGGACAGGCGGTGGCGCGGCAGTTAGACGTCACCAGTCCGCAGTCCGTGACGGCGCTGTTTACGGAAATACAGCAAACTTTCGGAAGGCTGGATTTGCTGTTCAATAACGCCGGTAATAACGTGAAAGATGTCCCCATCGAAGAGCTCGCGGTAGAAGACTGGCTGTCAGTAATTAATACCAATCTGACCGGTGCATTTTTGTGTACTCAGGCGGCGGTAAAACTGATGAAACAGCAGTCGCCGCAGGGCGGTCGTATCATCAATAATGGATCGATTTCTGCGCAATCTCCGCGCCCGAACTCGGCTCCTTACACCGCCAGCAAACATGCCATTACCGGCCTGACCAAATCCACGGCGCTCGATGGCCGCGCGTTTAACATCGCCTGCGGGCAGATTGACGTGGGGAATGCGGCGACGGACATGGGCAACAAAGCGCTGGCGGGCAGGATGCAGGCCGACGGGCAGATCGCCGAAGAGCCAGTGATCCCGGTCGAGCGCGTCGGAGAGGCAGTGGCGTTTATGGGGGGCTTACCGCTCGATACCAACGTCCTGACGATGACCGTGATGGCAAGCGCCATGCCGCTGGTCGGGCGGGGATAATACAGTCTCTTCACCAGAGATAATCGCTGCAAATTATTTCGGTGAAGAGCGTTTTATAATTTACCCATATTATTAAAAGATAATATTTAAAAATTCCTCCTACCCTGTCCCTAGTGCGGACTCTGTAACCATTGATAACCCGGTAAAAAGTGTAGATGGATCCTTGATTCCGCCAACGGATATCAGTAACAACGGTGTTTACGACAATGGAAAAATTACGTGGTCGGAAATTCCAGCCGGAACTGATGGCGTCACATTTGATTTTAACCAGACCATTACTGTCGACGGTATGGAAGTGACATATAGCGGGTCAGTGGTTCAATACGTAGAATAAAGACCAAGCTTGTAAAAACGGCCCAATCGGGCCGTTTTGCATTCTATTTCCACATCGGCTGAATGTTACGCCGTTTTGTGTTTACGCCTTCTGCCAAGCCAGAAAATCAACACCAGCAGAATCACCACGCCTGCGACCATCGCCGGAGCCATGAACGGTTGCAACTTCGCCAGCAAGGTGACCGGACCGCCTGCGCGTAACACCGCAACATCCTGCGCGTTCACCTGAATGGTCGGGTTGCCGTAATTCTTCAACACGTAGTTGGAGATGTCAGCGATTTGCTGATCGTCGAGCTGACCGACATACGAACCCACGCCAAATTTCGGCATCAGCACGTGATGGTCACCGACCTGACGATCCACGCCGTAAAGGATGGCGGAAATCAGGTTAGAGGCGTTGCCCATGCCGGTGGCAGTATTGTTGAACAGCGAAGGATACGCCTGATTTTTGCTGCCTGAGCCATCCGGCTGGTGGCAGCTGGCGCAGTAGCCGCTGAACAATGCCGCACCAGTGTCGATGGTATGGTTGGCGTTGTACGGATGCGCGCCGCGCAGACCCTGTTCCACATTCACCGGTTTACCAAAGGTATCCGCTGCCTGTGTATCACGCGGGTCACGCACCGGCGTACTGTTTTTCAGGTAGAAGGCGATGGCATTGAGATCGGTATCAGACATGTATTGCAGACTGTTTTGCACCGCTTCTGCCATGCCACCGGCGGCCTGATTTTTACCGGCTGTTTTGCCGGTTTTCAGATATTCCACCAGCTGAGGCTGTGACCAGTTACCGATGCCACTCACCGGATCAGAACTGATGTTCGGCGCATACCACGGCCCGACCATACCGCCCGCCAGCGGTTTGTCCGTCACAGAACCCATCATCAGGTTACGCGGTGTGTGGCAGGTATCACAGTGACCGGCACCGTTCACCAGATAGGCACCCCGGTTCCATTGCTCGCTTTTGGTCGGATCCGGCTTAAACGGCGTGCTGTCGAGATACATCATGTTCCAGCCAGCCATCGCAATACGCATGTTGAACGGGAACGGCAGGGCGGTTTCAGTATTCGGCTGCTCGACCGGCTTCACACCTTCTTTGAAATAGACATACAGCGCATGCATGTCCGCATCGCTCATATGGCTGTAAGAAGTGTAAGGCATGGCCGGATAGAGGTTTGCGCCGTCAGGGCGCACCCCTTCGCGCACCGCACGGACAAACTGCTCTTCGGTGTAATTGCCGATACCAAACTGTTTCGACGGCGTGATATTGGTGGTGTAAATCGTGCCCATCGGCGAGTGGATTTCATAGCCACCGGCAAACGCTTTACCGCCTTCCGGCGCGGTATGACAGGCCTGACAGTCGGCCGCGGTCGCCACCTCGTGCCCCTGGCGAATCAGCTCCGCCTGATTGTCCTGGGCGACGGCAAATCCGCTTAGCGAGGTACCTAACAGACAGGCGATAAGGATTTTTTTCATGCTGCACCCGCCAGTTTTTTCGCCATATCATCGGCTGCTTTCAGGCCCAGTGCGGCCATGGTCAGCGTACTGTTGACCACGCTGGAGGAAGGAATCGCTCCGCCGCCCGGCAGCCACAGGTTGGCATGGTCGTGCGCACGGCATTCGCCGTTGACCACGGAATCTTTCGGATCGCTGCCCATGATGGTGCCGCCCATGATGTGGTTATTGGCGTTGAGGCTGGTGGTGATGTTGAATTCTTCCGCCATAAACAGCGAGCCGATGTGTTCCAGCTGCTTGTGCGCTGCTTCCGCGCCTTTGCGCACATAATCGCCGACGTCGTAATGAATGTCCGGGCACGGCAGGCCATGCGGATCTTTGCGCGTGGTGCTCAGCGTCAGGCGATTGTTTGGATCCGGCAACGGTTCCAGGCTGATGGATAAATCCACGCCGAAGATAGAGCGGCGGCGGATTTCTTCGTCCAGCTCTTTACCTACCAGACCCATCTGCAACGCTTTGGACGTCGCCGGGATTACGCGGCTGATGTTGTTGAGGATCATCTTATTGGCGGAATAATCCTTGCGGAAATCACCGTCGCGCGGGCCGACCAGACAGCTGCTCTGTGCCGGACCACGGCCAATCCACAACGGTTCTTTGGCAATGAACGTACAGTGGAAACCGGAGTGATCCATCATGTTACGACCCACGTGATCGGACGAGTTGGCGATACCGTTCGGGTTTTTGTCATTGGCTGCCATCAGCAGCAGACGCGGGGTTTCGATGCCGTTACAGGCCAGCGCAAACACTTTGCCGGTCGCCTTGTGTGATTTCTTCTGATTATCCAGCCAGTGAACCGCCGTCACATTGTTGTTTTCGTCGGTATCAATCTTGTAAACCACGGCTTCGGCCAGCACCACGGCACCTTTATTTTCGGCACGTTCGACGTGGGCGATACCATTATACATGGCGCCGATCGGGCAGATTGGCTGGCAGTTATTGTTACCACAGCAGGTCGGGCGACCGTTCCACGGACGCGTGCTGCGGCCCTGCGGGATAGGCACTGAGCGGTAACCGTGCGGGTTTACGATTTCCGCAAAGCGGGTATCGCCGTAACCGTAAGGCACCTGTTCCATCGGATAAGGTTTGCTGCGTTCCACAGGGGATTGCAACGCCGGGTCGTTCGGACCGGCTACACCGATTTCTTCTTCCGCACGACAGTAGTAGGGCTCGAGTTCGTCATAGGAAATTGGCCAGTCGCGACCCACGCCGTACAGCGTTTTCATTTTGAAATCGTTAGGAACGTGACGCCAGCAGGATGCCGCCCAGTGCCAGGTGGTGCCACCGACGGTGCGCAGATAACCCTGTTTAAAGCTGCTTGCGCTCGGGCCGGTCAGATGCACATAGTTATTTTCAGGGAAGTACAGCGGTGCGGGGGCGTTCTCTGACTGCGGATAAAGCCCCTGGAAATCAGAACCGGCACGGTTATCAAACGGCATGTTGCGCCAGTTTTCGACTGCCTGTGCGCGCTCGATACGCAAACCGGCTTCCAGCACCAGTACGGAATATCCCTGGCTGACCAGTTGATCGGCAATCATGCCGCCTACGACGCCGGAACCGACAACGATGACATCAGCAGACGCATCGCCGTCTGCGGTAAATTCGGGTTTTTTCATCAGGCTTTGCTCACATCAGCAGATTCAGAAGTATTGGTAAAACGGTCAGCATTCATGGATTCAGGCATCGCGGCGTCGGGCGGCGCGGCGGTGAAGTACAGTGGACCGTTGCCGCAGTAGGTCGGCACGATCAGGCCGTCGCTTACCGGGCGGTACATCAGGGCATCTTTATAAGAAATTAGAATGGAATCGATACCATGGCCAACGGTGCCGGTGTACCACGCGGTGACGATGCTGGTCACCAGTTCACCCAGGCCATTTTGCTTCGCGGCTTCCTGCAATGCGTTGGCTGATTGCCCCGGCCTGACCAGCGCGTGGAGCTTACTGACCTGTGCGGCGAAGTCCGGCTGCGAGCGGTGGAATGCGTTGAAAATCTGGGCTGAAGAGCCTTCGCTGATATTTTTATGTTCAGTAATGGCCTGTGAGACCAGATAGAACTGCCCGAAGATCACCGGAGCCTGCGTGGCGGTCTCTTTTTCGGCCTGACTCAGGAAAGGAAAGCCGAGCAGGGTGGTGGCGACCATCGCTGAGGTTAAACCTTTCAGCAGTTGACGACGGCTGAAACCGGTTCCATTTACGGTTGCATTGCTTCCATTGATTGAAGGATCGTTTTCCATCTCATTTCTCGCTGGGTTGGGTGTGAGCCAAATGACTCAGGAATGCATAATTCAATGACTCATTATGATATTTATCAGAAGGTTAAGGCGGGTGTCTTTCATCCTGACAGGGTATATCAGTAATAACGATGCGGATCATAAGCCAATAATGAGGGTTTTGTGCAAACAAATTGTGCGGATTTATTAACATTAGATCCAGATTTTAACGTATTATGCGCCGCGATAAAAATGTTACCAACCGGTTCATTTCAGCCTGAAATTAGTGACAGTGTCAGGAAATATGCTATCGGTTAAAAGGCTTATTATCCTGATTTTTATCGATTTTAAAATGTGGTGGTTTTTTTCGCCCCACGCAATTTGTATATTAATTGTAAAGAAATAGAAGTTAAAAAGTAGCTGTTAATGATGAAAATGGTTGTTAAATAAGGCTGAAAAGGTTACAAAGAAGCCAAAATGAGATCTGGCTCTCAGAACCATCAGGAGCGGACAGAAAAGGGTTATAGTTTACGGGTGTGTGCTGATTGCGTTAATTTAATGTTAATTATTTGAGCATAAAGTGGGCAAAGCACGTTCCGTCGTCTATAACTGGTATTGATGTAACGAATTTGTAGGTGATTTGTTTAAATCATTGTCTGGGGAATTCCGTGAATAATATTCAACTTTCGGTAGTACATCGTTTGCCGCAAAGTTATCGCTGGATGTCAGGTTTTGCAGGTATCAAAGTTGAACCGATTCCGCTGCCTGGTAACGAAGAAGATAACAATCTGATTGGCCTGAAATTGTTGAGCCATGAGGGTGAGTTTGCCTGGCAGGTGATGCATCAGTTGACCAACGCGCTGGAAGATATCCAGGTCAAAGCTGCGATTGTCGAAATCGACGGCGAACCTTGTCTGTTTGTGCGTCGCGAAGATGAAAGCGCTACGCTCTGCTGCCTGAAGAATATCGGGGCGGCCATTGCCGAGTCGATCACCGCACTTTATCCATTCTGACAGCCTGACGATAACTGAGTCAGGCGTCTCCTTTCACTCCTTCTGCGTATCAAACGCATCTGACGCGGCCAGCAACTCGCGGGTATAAGCCTGCTGCGGCGCGGTGAAAATCTGCTCACAATCCCCTTGTTCCACGACTTCTCCGTTTTGTAACACAATCAGCTGGTGACACAACGCCCGCACGACGTGCAAATCATGACTGATAAACAAATAGGTCAGGCTGCGACGTTGTTGCAGTTCGCTCAGGATCGCCAGAATTTGCGCCTGCACCGATTTATCCAGCGACGACGTCGGCTCATCAAGGATCAGCATTTCCGGCTCTAAAATCAGGGCGCGGGCGATGGCGATGCGCTGACGCTGGCCGCCTGAAAACTCGGTCGGGTAACGGTGGCGGGTGTGCGGATCCAACCCCACGTCCTGCATGGCAAGGATCACCGCCTGTTCGCGCTCTTTTTCCGTCACTTTGCGATGAACCAGCAGGCCTTCGGCGATGATTTGTTCGACGGTAAAGCGTGGGTTCAGTGCCGAGAAGGGATCCTGGAACACCACCTGAATCCGGCTGCGGAAGGGCAGCATTTGCTGGCGCGAATAAGTATGCAACGGCTGGCCGTCGAACCAGATTTCGCCTTGTGATTTCAGCAGGCGCAGCAATGCCAGCCCGGTTGTGCTTTTCCCCGAACCGGATTCGCCGACCACGCCGAGGCTTTCCCCGCGACGCAGCTGGAAACTCATCTGATTTACCGCGTGTTTGACGCTGACCGTGCGGCGCAGCAAGCCGCGTCTGACCGGAAACCCGACGTTCAGATTCTTCACTTCCAGCAATACAGGCGGTTCGCCCGTAAGCGGCTGAGGACGCCCCTGTGGCTCGGCCTGCAATAACTGTCGCGTATACGGATGCTGTGGCTGGCTAAACAGCGTGGCCCGCGGTTGCTGCTCCACCAGGCGCCCATGCTGCATCACCGCGACGTTATCCGCCAGACGGCGCACGATGCGCAGGTTATGGGTGATAAACAGCATCGCCATACCCATTTCCTTCTTCAGCTCGTCGAGCAAGGAGAGGATCTGCGCCTGCACCGAAACATCCAGCGCGGTGGTAGGCTCGTCGGCAATCAGCAGTTTGGGCCGGGTCAGCACGGCCATAGCGATCATCACACGCTGGCGTTCTCCGCCGGAGAGCTGGTGCGGAAAATCTTTCAGCCGCGAGGCAGCCTGACGAATACCCACGCGATCGAGACAGCGGATAATCTCGTCGCGCGCCGCATCACCGCGCAAACCCCGGTGCAACATCAACACTTCGGCCAGCTGTTTTTCAAGCGTATGCAGCGGGTTCAGTGAAACCATCGGCTCCTGAAAAATCATCGAAATCTGGTTGCCGCGAATACCGCGCAGCGTGCTTTCATCGGCGTGCAGCAAGGATTTTCCGTCGAAAAGAATATCGCCCTGCGGATAATTCACCTGCGGCGAGGGCAGCAGGCGCAGCACCGACAGCGCGGTGACACTTTTGCCTGAACCGGATTCCCCCACCAGCGCCAGTGTTTCCCCGGCGCGTATATCCAGCGACACGTCGCTCACTACCTCGCGCAGCTGATTTCCCTGCCGGAAAGCCACGCTGAGATTTTTGATTTGTAAAAGAGGTGTGTCTGTCATTTCAGCGCGCCTCATGGTGTTGTGCAGACGGATTAAAGGCGTCACGAACCGCTTCACCAATGAAAATGAGTAGTGTCAGCAGCGAAGCCAGCACCACAAAGGCGCTGATGCCCAGCCACGGCGCCTGCAAGTTGTTTTTACCTTCCATCAGTAATGTGCCGAGCGAAGGCGAACCGAGGGGCAGACCAAAACCGAGGAAATCCAGCGAGGCAAGCGTGGTAATCGAGCCGCACAAAATAAACGGCAGATAGGTCAGCGTGGCGACCATCGCGTTAGGTAGCATATGTCGCAGCATAATGGCGCGATCGCTGACGCCCATCGCCTGCGCCGCGCGAATGTAATCAAAGTTTCGGGTACGCAGGAACTCCGCCCGCACCACGCCGACCAGAATCATCCAGCCGGAAAGCACGCTTATCAGCAACAGCCACCAGAAATTCGGCTGCACGACGCTCGCCAGCATGATGATCAGAAACAGCGTCGGCATGCCTGACCATACTTCGATAAAGCGCTGCCCGATGAGATCAATTCGCCCGCCGTAATAGCCCTGCGCGGCACCGGCCGTCACGCCAATCAGCGATGAGAACAACGTCAGCAAAATACCAAAGAACAGCGAGATCCGCAGACCATAAAGGATTTGCGCCAGCACGTCGTGCCCGTTGCTGTCGGTGCCCAGCCAGTTTTGCGCTGAAGGCGGAGAAGGGAAGGGCTGGGTGGTGGCAAAATTGATGGAGTTAAAGCTGCTGCGGATCGGTGCCCAAATTACCCAGCCGTGGTCTTGCAGCTGGCTGAGCACAAAGGGATCCTGATAATCGGCAGGCGTTTCCAGTTCGCCGCCGAAGGTGGTTTCGCTGTAGTTAACCATGAAAGGCACAAACCAGTGGCCCTGATAGCGTGCCAGAAGCGGTTTATCGTTGGCCAGTAGGTTGGAGAGCAGCGCCAGAACGAAGATCACCAGGAAAATCCACAGCGACCAGAAACCGCGCCGGTTCTGGCAAAAACGCGCCCAGCGTGCCTGATTCACCGTGCTTACATTAAGAAAGGGCATCAGTGGCGTCCCTCGAAGTCGATACGCGGGTCAACCAGCGTGTAGGTGATATCGCTGATGATATTCAGCAGCAGGCCAATCAGCGTGAAGATGTACAACGTGCCAAACATTACCGGGAAATCGCGCTGCACAATGGCGTCGTAGCCGAGTAATCCCAGGCCCTGCAAGGAGAACATCACTTCAATCAGCAACGAACCGGTGAAAAACATGCTGATAAACGTGGCTGGAAAACCGGCGATCACCAGCAGCATGGCGTTACGGAAAACATGGCGGTACAGAATCTGCTTCTCGTTCAGGCCTTTGGCGCGCGCCGTCACCACGTACTGTTTGCCCACTTCATCCATAAACGAGTTTTTGGTCAGCATGGTGAGCGTCGCGAAACCGCCAATCACCGTGGCCAGCACTGGCAGCGTGATATGCCAGAGATAATCGGTGACTTTACCGTACCACGGCAGGGTATCGAAATTGGGTGATGTCAGGCCGCGCAGCGGGAACCAGTCGAGATAGCTGCCGCCGGTGAATAACACAATCAGCAAAATGGCGAACAGGAACGACGGCACCGCGTAGCCGATAATGATGAATGTACTGCTCCACGTATCGAATTTAGTCCCGTTACGCACCGCTTTGCGGATACCCAACGGGATCGACACCAGATAGATAATAAGCGTGCTCCACAAGCCAATGCTTACCGACACCGGTAGCGCACTTTTCACCAGCCCCATGACCGATGAGCCACGAAACAGACTGTCGCCAAAATCAAAGCGCACATAACTCGATAGCATCTCGAAATAGCGGACATGGAGCGGTTTATCGAAACCGAAGCGATGGGTGATTTCAGCAATGACTTCCGGATCCAGGCCGCGAGCGCCACGGTATTGGCCTTCACCAAACTGCGCAACGCCCGGCGAGGCTTTGCCGTTACCGGAGTCACCGCCCGCGCCGGGCAGCCCGCTGGAATGTCCCATCTCAATGGCCGCTATGGCCTGATCGACGGGGCCACCGGGTGCTATCTGCACGATAAAGAAGTTGATGGTGATGATAGCCCACAGGGTAGGGATCACCAGAAGCAGTCGTCGTAATAAATAGGCGGCCACGGCGTTCTCCTTAGCGGCGTTCCGCAGGTAAGCGGGCGGCCCGGTTCATGTCATACCACCAGGTATCCAGCTCCATCCCGTTAGACGGCGCAACGGCAGGCATCGAGAATTTATCCCAATAAGCATAACGCTCGTGGTTGGTGTACCACATTGGGATCATCACCATATTCCACGTCAGTACGCGATCGAGCGCATGGCCGAGTGAAAGCAGCGCGTCAGGATTGCCCTGATTGGCGGCGATCTCTTCAGTCAGCTTGTCGATGGCCGGATCACTAATACCCGATTTGTTGTAAGTTGAATCGAGATATCGGGTATTCCAGTAAATCTGCAAATCGCTGCTCGGATAAGAATTGGCAGGATAAACAGCCGGGATCATGTCGTAATCGCGCTGGCGCATCCGGCGTACGAACTGGGAACTGTCGACTTCACGAATTGACATTTTAATACCCAGACGTTGCAGATTATGTTGGAACGGCAAAACGTACTGTGAGTTCCCCCCGCTCGGCAACAGCAGTTCGAAGGTAAAAGGTTTGCCGGTTTTACCGTTCACCAGCACCTGATTTTTCACTTCCCAGCCAGCTTCTTTGAGAAGCTGCGTGGCTTTTAACAGATTAGCCCGGTCGTTACCGCTGCCGTCGGAGCGCGGCGGCTGATACAGTTTGCTGAACACTTCAGCCGGCACTTTACCTTTCAGTGGCCCCAGCCACGCCAGTTCGGCAGAGTCAGGGTAGTCTTTCGCGGCATACTGCGTGTTCTGAAAATAACTGTTAACGCGCTGATAGGCACCGAAATAGAGTGCTTTATTCATCCAGTCAAAATCGAAAGCCAGCGTTATGGCCTCACGGACTTTGCGATCGGCAAACTGCGGGCGATGCAGATTAAACGCCAGCCAGCGGGTATCCTGTGCGGCCTGATTTTCCTCATCTGCCTTCACAATAAAGTTTTTGCTGAAATTGCCGCCCTGATACTGCGTTGACCAGTTCTTCGGTGAGGTTTCCATGCGGAAATCAAACGCACCGGACTTAAAGGCTTCCAGCGCCACATTGTCGTCGAGGTAGTAGTCGTAGCGGATAGTATCGAAATTATAGCGGCCACGGTTGACCGGCAAATTAGCTGCCCAGTAGTCGTGCACGCGCGAATAGGTGATGTACTGGCCAAGTTTGTAATCGCTGATGCGATAAGGCCCGCTGCCCAGCGGTGGGGTATTGAGCGGTTCGTTGAATTTGTGTTTTTCCCAAAACGCCTGCGGCAGGATCGGCAAACCCAGCAGCCCGAGCATCATGTCTTTGTCCGGCTTCGGCAGCTCGATGCGTACGGTGAGGCGCGAAATGGCTTTCACCTCGACGCCTTTGTATACCACGCGAAACTGCGAGACGCCTTCGGTCATGAATTTTTTAAATGAGAAGGCGACGTCGCTGGCGGTAATTGGGGTGTTATCGTTAAAACGCGCGCGCGGATTGATATCCACTTCCACCCAGCGGTACTGGCTGTCGTAACGGGCAGAATCGGCGATCAGCGGATAATAGCTGCCGATCTCATCGCTGGAAGTGGTGAACAGGCTGTCGTAGAGCGATCCGCTGCGCACGGCCGGATTGCCGCGGGAAGCGAAGCGGTTGAAGTTGTCATAGGTGCCGATGGCTGCGAGTGTAACCTGACCGCCCTTAGGCGCGGCAGGGTTGACGTAGTCAAAATTACTGAAGTTGGACACGTATTTCGGTTCGCCTAAAATCGCGAACGCATAGCTGTCCTGAATGACTTCAGCCTGAGCCCCGAGGCTCAGCAGGCACAATGCTGCGGCAAACACGCGAGAAAACATCCTGAATCTGCACTCCTGTGATGACAACAGCAAGTTGCGGCTTAGGCGCGGGCTGTCGTTCAGTGATGAGTAAATTATGGCTAAGGCCTTGTAACGCGCCAGTTTTCGGCGACTTCCCTGATTTCGGCCTTTTTATCATATTCAGCTGCAGACGCCTAAAAGAAAAATAGACTCTCAAAGGGCAGCAGTTGGCGGCTCAGATGTGATAGCACGCCTCTTTCTCGTTGAAGTCGCGGATGAAGTCCATGAGTACGGTGATGCTCAGCGGTTTACTGTACAAAAAACCCTGCAGGTAAGTGACGCCGTGATTGCGCAGATAGTCGGCCTGTTGGTGCGTTTCTACGCCTTCGGCTACGGTTTTCAGCTTCAGCTCTTCGGTCAGC
This sequence comes from Rahnella sp. 1L-D-7-B-C2, assembly GCF_057290995.1. Taxonomy (NCBI): domain Bacteria; kingdom Pseudomonadati; phylum Pseudomonadota; class Gammaproteobacteria; order Enterobacterales; family Yersiniaceae; genus Rahnella; species Rahnella sp. 1L-D-7-B-C2. The sequence goes on from NZ_JBXAVQ010000005.1 coordinate 257,561, forward strand.
TTGAGTACGGTATCCAGGACTGGTGCGATCAGGGTTTTCTGATCAATCGACATCACGAAACCCCGGTCGATTTTGAGATAATCGAGCGTGAATTTTTCCAGATAAATTAACGCGCTGTGGCCGGTGCCAAAATCATCTATGGCGATTTCGATTTTATGTCTGCGCAGCCAGTTAAACTCGCGTATCGCCGCCTCGGTATCAATCATTCCCCGTTCGGTGATTTCGAAAACCACCTGAAACGCGTTTTCCGGCAGCGCTTCGACAAAGTTCAGGACATCATCATGGAAGCCCACTTTGTTCATGTGATGCGGGGAAATATTGATGCTCAGCTTGGCTTTATCGGGGAATGCATGTTGCAGCCCATGCGCATCCGCTGCAACTAACGCCATCATATGTTGGGTCAGCTGAACTATCAGCCCCTGGGTTTCCGCATAAGCGATAAACAGGTCAGGAGGAATGCGACCTTCAATCGGATGCTGCCAGCGTAACAATGCCTCGACGCCGGTAATCTTCATGCTGCGCGATTCTATTACCGGTTGATATTCTACAAAGAATTCTTTGTTTTTCAGCCCGCGCAGGATCTCTTTTTCCACGTTGTGGCGATTGAGAAAGCTATGGTAAATCAGCATGCAGACGAAAATGCTCAGCAGCAAACCGCCCAGCAGCGTAAAACGAAGATTGTCGGCAGTGAGGGAAGGGGAGTAGAGGCGGATGGTGAAAGGGTAGTCGCCAGCTTTGATCTCGGTGTAATGGCTGCGCGGCAATTTGTTAAGCGAGACTAACCCTTCTTCTGTAGATATCAGCGCCGCGTCGCCGACCAGCAGGGCAAATCCGCGATATCCCGTACCGGGCTGTGTAAATAACATGTATGGCGATAACGTCAGTTCGAGCGTGGCGATCACGCCGTCGTCAAATGAGCCAGGATTACGTTGCCAGACGATGATCACCGGGCGGTTCGGTACCGCGGCGGTGCCCATCTGCAAATTGACGGCCATCGGTTGGGTAAAATCTATGCCCTGCAGCGTGGTATTGGCCGGAACGTTCTGATTACCTGAGGCCGACGAACAATACACAATGCCATCACGCACCAGCTGGAAGTCCCGTACGCCGATGCTGAACGCTGCATCCCGGTTAATTTCGTGGGTAACGGACGCGCAGGGTTCGGCGGTGAGCAAGCCCAGCCGTCGCATATTGTCGGTTAACTGGTGAAAATAGTGGGCGCTGAATTGCTCAGTTCTTTTAGCAATCTCATTTTGTTCGCGGGAATTATTGGCTTTGATGACACTGAGAGTGATGAGGGTAAATAAAATAAAAAATAAGACGGAGAAAAAAAGGCTTCTTTTTAAATAACGGCGTTTTGGCAATACGCTGTGCGTAAGCGCCGCTTTTAAACCCATGGGAGTTAACCTTTATCTGACTGATGAAATCAAAGTATAACTCAGCCAAAAAAACATCAGTCTTTTATTACGAGGCATAGTGAATGGGAAAATCGGGGCATAAAAAAACGCCATCCGAAGATGACGTTTTTTTATTCGCTTGGCATAGAACAACAAGAGCTAAATCATGGGGTAACGGTTAACCGTTAGCCAATACGCGTCTTGCTTCACGATAACGTGCATTCCAGTAAGTTTCTTTCAGATTTGAAATCATCACACCGTTGCTGGTGGAGGCATGAACAAACTGATCGTTACCTAAATAAATACCGACGTGACGGCCTGTTGAGCCGGCGCGGAACAGAACCAGATCACCCGGACGCAGTTTCGTGCGCTGGATTTTCTTGCCTTTTTCTTCCTGTTCATACGTTGAACGAGGCAAATCCATACCAAATTGTTCGCGGAATGTTACCTGAACGAAGGCTGAGCAATCGATACCACGCTTGCTGTCACCACCTAAACGATAACGAACGCCTTTCCAGTCAGCATACTGATCCATAATTTTGGATTTTACGTTGACGCTGCGAACCATTGCTTCGAATTCATCCTGAGAGGCTTGCAGTAGAAGACCGTCTTTGTCATTTACTGCACGCATATCAGTTTGCGCGTTTTCTGTGTTCGAAGAATGTGTACCACTACACGCAGTGAGAATAATTGCTGCGCCAATCGCGGGAATTATCCGCGTGATATATCTCAGAAACGGTTGAGACTTGACCATTATTGTTGTTATCCCTTGCTGTCCTTAACGATAAAATCGTTATTAAAATTGCCAAACGAAGCGAGACTACCCGCCGCGCACAGTCGGGACAAACACCTGAATGATAAAATGTGCGTCAGAGCACGTTTTTATCTTGAAGCCGGGTGTTTTTGCCACATTTCTGTGCAGGCGAATTGGAGGTTACCGTAATGAATAGGGGATTGCGAGAGGTATTATGAGATTTTTTATAAGAAATTGTGATGTAAGCTAATGTAAGTAAAGATGTAAAAAAAGATGGTTTATTTTTATGCTAATTTGGATTAAAACCGCGCCACACGCGGGTTTCTTGTTAACATTTCAGCTAAGTATGTCTGGGATTTGTCTTAAAAAAAGACCCGTCAGACAGCAAAACGTCGACGGGTCATAATGAAATGATATGTATCAATGAATCACGCGTTCTTAATGGGATTTTTATTACCGGGTAACTTTCTTTCCAGCCAGTTAATCAGCATGTCGCTGGCAGGTGTCATCAGCCACCAGCTGGCGCCGACCAGCACAACGGACATTGAACCGACCGCGATATCCGTGAACCAGTGCGCACCAATCATCACACGTGGCAGCGAGAAGATAATGGTAATAAGCACTGCAACGGCAAAAGCGCCTTTGCTTAAATAACGCAGCATAAAGCACGAGAAGATAATCAGCATCATGCCGTGGTCACCTGGGAAACTGTCCGAAGAGGCATCTTTGGTCGGAATGCCGGTCAGTTTACTCACACGATTAACATCCGGGAAACTCAGCGATGGGCTTTTATGGCTGACTGGCAGTAGATGGCCGAGCTGGTTAAGCACCACAGCGGTAAGCAGCATGACAAACCCAATAATGACCAGACGACGGCGCCCCAGTGGATCTTGCTTGAGGAAGAAACACAGATACAGCGCACCCATCGCCAGCAGCGAAATGCTGTCAAAAGCCCGGTTATTGGTCACAGCCACCAGATGCAGAAACCAGTGGTCGGTCGCCAGATGCTGATTGAAGAAGAAGAAAATCGACTTATCAATCGGGAACCAGAAACCATGATTCGCTGGCAGGTAATAGGATAAAAACAGGGCAACGCCTAATACATTGAGTATCAGGATTGCGGGTATATTTCGGCGCCACATAAATGAAAACCTATACTTAGCAGGGTAATGAATAAATTAGTCAGCGTTAACTTAATCCTTACAACTTAAACGAACCTTCAACAAGAGTGATTGTAGTTCATTCCATTGCGCAACATCTCGTGTAATCAGCTCGATTCTGCTGTCCAAGGGGGCCACCGGTTTTGTCTCAATATGCAGATCGTTTCCCTGGCGGTTAATCAACAGCGTCCCTTCCTTTATGCGCATAATGCCTTTCACCCGGTCAACCGGCACCCTACGCGCCCAGTCGAGGAGGCCTGCGGTATCAAACTGCGTGTCAGCATCAAAAATCCAGCCACAGCTGGTATAGCCGTCACCCTGATTCACTGCGCGACGCCAGCGCTGCATCCCCGGCAGGCTCAGTGCCGCCAGTCCGCGTTTATCCGCATGTGCATGATGATGTTTGCCATCCGGCAGTTGCGTCTGATTAAAGCGCGGCAAATCGAGCAGGGCGGGGTCGACAGCACCCTGTGACGCAATTACCAACTGACGTCCGCCGCCGTTCAGCCCATACCACGTATCGAGCGCCTGCTGATCCTGCGGCTGCGCCACATCGGATTTATTGGCGACGATCACATCCGCGCAAGCCAGCTGGTCGCGGAAGTTTTCATTGTCGATAACGCGTTGATTGCTGAGCTGGCGCGGGTCCAGTAAACAAAGCGTGGCATTGAGCGTTATCCAGTTGCTATAAACCTCAGACGTCAGCAGCGACAGAATTTGCTTAGGATGACCGAGCCCGGTTGGCTCGATCAGCAAGCGATCGGGTTTTGCCTGCTGCAATAGCATGTTCAGTCCCACCTGCATCGGCAACCCATTCACACAGCACATGCATCCGCCGGGTATTTCTTTCAGTACAGCACCGCTGTCAGCCAGCAAGGCGCCATCAATGCCGATTTCGCCGAATTCATTGACCAAAACCGCCCATTTCTCACCTTCAGGCTTCTGAGCCAGTAAATGGCGCAGGGTGGTGGTTTTTCCGCTGCCGAGAAAACCGGTGATCAGGTTAGTTTTGGTCATGACTGCCTATCCTTATTAGAAAAATTCACCCGACAATGTGCAACGGGCATTAAAGAAAATCCAGCGCTGTGCCGATGTTTGTTCCTGAGGCTTGAATTTGACGTGCATTATCCCCAATTTTTTCGCCCGCACAGTGCGAATTTGGTTAGGTGTATTAATGTTAAATGGACGTTGGCTAAATATTAAAAAATCTATTTTCATATGAGGGTGTGACCATGAACAGAATCATGTGGGTACTGTTTTTGGGATTGTTAACCTCAGGGATGACTCAGTTTGCAACTGCTGGAAATAGCGGCACTATCCATTTTTATGGTGCGATTGTGGATGGCGGATGTACCTTTGATACCGTTAATAACAAGGTGACCAGCAAGTGCGAGAGCGGCGGAAAAACCGTGACCGAGGTTCGGGCAGTGAATACGCAAGACCCGCTGAATTATAGCCTGCCGCTTTCTCTGGGTTCGGTGAAAACTGAGCATGTGAATAATGATCCGCATCTTGCGATCATGACTGTGGTTTACAATTAAATCTTAAATATTTTTTAATAATTTAATTAAGTAACTTTTCTGGTCGGAGGCAGAGTTAGCGCCTCTGGCCTGACAATCTCTAAACTGGCCGGCCCAATCTTGATCGGGCCGTCAGTTTTCAGTTCTCATTCTTTTCCCTTTATCCCTGCGTGTTATAATTTTTCCTCTTAATTCAGGCATCGTGGCAGCAAATCAATCGCTTGCAGATGTCAGACCAATTGAACGCCAGAGGCAACCTTATGCGACTTTATCAGGAGATTGGCGGGCATTTACGTCGTGATATTCACGCCGGAAAATATGCCCCCGGTGACCGTTTGCCGCCGGAACGCGATATCGCGGAATCTTTCTCCGTAAGCCGCAGCGTGGTGCGTGAAGCTCTGATCATGCTGGAACTGGAAAAAGTGGTGGACGTGCGCAAAGGCTCCGGCGTTTATGTGTTGCCGCCCCCCGAAAATAGCCAGTCAGACGCTGCGGACAGCGGTTACGGCCCGTTTGAATTGCTTCAGGCGCGGCAACTGCTGGAGAGCGAAGTTGCCGCCTTTGCTGCAATGCAAGCCACCAAAACCGATATTCTGCAAATGCGCGACGCCATTGATGCGCAGCGCGATTGTATTGAGCGCGGCGTTTCTGATGACGCCGAGGATCAGCGTTTCCACGGTTTGCTGGCGCAGGCGTCGCAGAACAGCGTACTGGTCAAACTGGTGGACGATTTGTGGGTGATCCGTCAGCGCAGTTCTATGTGGCAGGGGATCCATCAGCACGTAGGCGATAAAAATTACAGTCAGATCTGGTTGCAGGATCACCAGAGCATTTTGCAGGCGGTGCTCCGCCGGGATCCGAAAGCGGCAAAGCAGGCGATGTGGCAGCACCTGGAGAACGTCAAAGATATGTTGTTGCAGGTGTCTGACGCGGATGACCCCTCATTCGACGGATTTTTATTTTCATCAGTACCTTCTGAACTCAATGACTGATGCATCGGTTCCAATAAAAACGGCTGCCGCTGCAGCCGTTGCTTTTAATCTCATCACATTGAACGTTAACTGACGTACTTCGCCACCGCTTTCTTCGCGCCGACGCGTTGCAAATCTAAATATGCCGCCAGAATTGCCTGCACTACTTTCTCTTCGTGCGGCAGTTGCTCACCAAACACTGCATTAAGCGCCAGCAGGGCTTTTACACGCTCTTCGCCGTCAGCGGTAGATGCCACGATTTCAGCGAGCTTCTCAGCCATCGGATCTTTGATTTCAATTGGCTGACCGGCATCATCTTTACCATCGATATAGCGCATCCAGCCGGCAACACCCAGCGCCAGCAGCTCGTAAGAACCGCCGTTTTTCACATGCCAGCGGATCGAGTCGAGCATACGTTGCGGAAGCTTCTGCGTACCGTCCATGGCGATTTGCCAGGTGCGGTGTTTAAGTGCCGGGTTGCTGTAGCGTGCTATCAGGCTGTCGGCGTAGGCATTCAGATCTACACCTTCAACGCTCAGCGTCGGAGCCTGTTCTTTCAGCATCAGACGATGGGCAGCGGTTTTGTAATGCACATCTTCCATACAATCGTTAATGTGCTGATATCCCGCCAGATATCCCAGATAGGCCAGGAAAGAATGGCTGCCGTTGAGCATTCGCAGTTTCATCTGCTCGAAAGGCAAAACGTCGGAGACCATCTGCGCACCGGCTTTTTCCCAGTCAGGACGACCAGCGACAAAATGGTCTTCCACCACCCACTGAATGAACGGTTCGCACGCGATACCGCAAGGGTCAGCCACGCCGCCCAGCGCTTGAGTGATTTCTTCCAGCGTATTTTCTGTCGCTGCCGGAACGATACGATCCACCATAGTGCTCGGGAAGGAGACGTTTTCGGTGATCCATTTCGTCAGTTCTGCGGAACGCGCTTTCGCCATGCCCAGAACGGCATTTTTGACTACCAGGCCGTTCTCCGGAATGTTGTCACAGCACAGCACGGTAAAGCCCGGCAGGCCATGCTCATGGCGCAGACGTAGCGCTTCGACCAGCACGCCTGGTGCGGTACATGGCGCTTGTCCGCCGGCCAGATCCTGCTGGATTTTGGGGTTCTGTAAATCCAGCTGGCCGGTGCCCGGCTCGATGCAATAGCCTTTTTCGGTGATGGTCAGCGAGACTATCGCCACCTGAGGCTCGGTCAGTTTTTTGAGGACGGCATCCAGGCCGTCAATTACGCCGTGCACTGAATCATGGGCTGAGCCGACAATAATGGCCTGATTGCCCTCTGCGCCTTTTTCCAGCACCGTGAACAGGTGGTTCTGCTCGCGTAACGTTTTGATCAAGGTTTCATTGCCGAACAGGCTGATTTCACAGATGCCCCAGTCGCCGCCCTGTAAATTCAACACCCGGTTGGTCAGCAGCGCCTGATGTGCGCGGTGAAAAGCGCCAAATCCAAGGTGAACAATACGGCTTTTCAGTGCATCGCGATCGTAAGCAGGCAATGACACGGCTGCGGGCAGGGACGCAGTGGCAATAGTTTTCATGCAATACTCCAGGCAAGTCAGAAAATAAATAATTGGTCAGGCCAAATAGGGGCTGTTTACCCGTCAGTTCAATTTCATGCTGGATAAAGCGACGATTTAAGCCGAAATCAGGGCTTTTAGTGTAAAGTCATATGATAGAAAGGGGAATTGGTAAGTCCGGATGGCCTCTCGTTTTGTGAGGTAGATCGAGAGTCTGGGGCATTTTTAGCAAACTTATGGCAATAAAAAAGGAACGCCGAAGCGTTCCTTCAATTTCAGGGGGAGCAGGGATTAATCTGCGCGGCCCATATAACGACGTTCAGCGATATGGATGCGGATTTTGTCGCCGGTGCTCAGGTATTCTGGAACCTGAATGTTCAGCCCGGTTGCCATTACAGCCGGTTTAGTGCGTGAACTGGCAGAGGCGCCTTTGATGCCTGGTGCTGTTTCCATAATTTCCAGATCGACGGTTTGTGGCATTTCCAGCGCCAGCAGCTGGCTGTCGAGCGTCAGAACCTGCATACCTTGCAAACCTTCTTCGGGAATAAACAGCAGTTCTTCTTCGATCTGTGATTTGTTGAAGGTGTAAGGCGTGAAGTCTTCGTCATCCATAAAGATGTATTCGTCGCCGTCGACGTATGAGAAATTCACTTTACGGCGGGTAAGGCTCACGGTGTCGAGAATGTCGTCACCCTTGAAGCGTTCTTCCACTTTGCCACCGGTACGCACGTCGGCGAAACGCATTTTGTACAAAGTGCTGGCGCCACGGGCGCTTGGGCTTTGAACATCGATATCTTTTACCAGCAGCAATTTGCCGTCGTAGTTCACAACGAAGCCGCGTTTAATTTCGTTAGCACGAGCCATATAAATACCTGTCGAGATAAAGGGGAAAATAATTTGCGACACGTTACTCGCGGCGCCGGTTTCAGGCAAGCAGATAGCGTAAAAAGAGTCGGGAAAGTCCGCATTATTACGCATTTTTTCAGGCCAGCCCGTTGACGTTTAAAATGGGCGGCCAACTGTGTTAAAGAGTAGTAAATATTTCGCTGGTGGCGCAGTAAAGTGCCTGCTATTGTCGCGCCTCGAAACCAGGCCTGAGGAGGCTGTTGATGGACTGTCGTACTGATTGCGGAGCCTGTTGCATAGCGCCTTCAATTTCCAGCCCGATCCCCGGAATGCCGGAGGGCAAGCCTGCGAATACGCGTTGCGTTCAGCTGGCGGATAATTTCCTGTGCAAGATTTTTACCTCACCGTTGCGCCCGAAAGTTTGCGCCAGTTTGCAGGCCAGCCGCGAGATGTGTTTCACCCATCGCGATCAGGCCCTGACCTATCTGATTAAACTGGAAGCAGACACCGCACCTTAAGTTTCTGGTGCGACAGTTTCTGTGATCGAATCTTCCACGTTTTTCACGTTCCAGATACACAGCAACGAGCCCACCACCATGGCCAGCGCGGCGTAAAACACGGCGTGATAATTCCAGAACTGCGCAATTACACCGGCCAGCGATCCGGCGAGGATCCAGCCCGCGCGCGTTGAGTTAGTGAACAGCGTGGTGGCCGCACCCGCCTGACCCGGCATCAGATCCTGAAAATACAACATCCCGATACCGGCCAGAATGCCGATGAAAATTGCGTTCAGCAACTGTAAAGCAATCAGCATGACCGCGCCGGTAGTAAACAACAGACACCCGTAGAAAATCACCCCGGCGATGACCGCCAGTCGCATCAGGAAGCGTTTACCGAGCTGTCTCGCCAGATATCCGGCGATCAGCATGGTAGGGATTTCCAGACAGGCTGCGCTGCCCATCAGCACGCCCGCTAGTTTCTCCGGCAGACCCAGCTCGCGAACCACATACAACGGCATATTGATCAGATAAATACTGTTGGCCGCCCACATCAGCGAGCATGCGATAAACAGCATCAGCGTGTCACGACGGTTTCGGCGCGGTGCTTCAAGTGTTGCTGAAGTCTTCATCCGCGCTTTCGGCATCGACGGTAAAAACACGTATACCATCGCGCCGCATACCAGAAATGCCAGCGTCGCTGCGCAGTACATAAAGGTAAAACCGAAGCCCATGGAGAGCGCAAACGCCAGCGGCGGTCCTACGACCCACGCCAGTGAAACCTGCGCGCGCAAAATAGAGCTGAACATTACGGCTTCACGCCCGGTTTTCTCAGCATGTTCACGCGCCAGTGCAAACATCTGCGGGTTAGCGGTGGAGCCAAAGCTCGACAGCAATACGCCGATAAACAGCAATATAAAGTAGTTGCGGTTGAAGGCGAACAGCACGCAGGCCAGCGCACCGAGCAGGCAGCAATAGAGGATCAGTGTTTTACGATCGCCGCGTTTATCCGACCACGTGGCCAGCAGCTGGCTGACGAAAATGCCGATCACCGCGCTGCCGGTAAAGAAAATGCCGACCATGAACGGGCTGACGTGGACCTGAGAGGTCAGAAACAGGCTGAGCGTCGGGGTTTGTAACGCGCCCGCGATACCGGTGAGAAAGGCAATGATCAGAAAGGCCGTCGAGGTCATGTCGGGGAGGCGGCGGGCCGACGCTGTAGATGTTCGCATTGAGATAACTGTGCCAGAAGTAGGGAAGGGACAAAATTTGCGCGAATGTTACGACAGTTTAAAAAAAACAAAAACAGGTTTTGATCATCAAAAATGTAAACCCGGATGAATTTGCCATACTGAATAATAAAACCGCACTTTGTGTTAAAAATAGCCGAAAGGGAGGGCCCGATAGCGTCATCAAAAACTGTTAGCTGACGTCAGCTTTTGACGTTGAAGTCTGAATACAATCGCGTCAGCCTGATTTCAGCATTTGTGTTAAGTGAGCAGACTCAGACGTTCTGAATAAAGGAAACTGTGCGTAGCATCAAAAAATCATCACGTAGAATCAGGGAAAACTTGCTTTAAAAGCGAGGCCGATTAAGACTTCCTGAAACGTTTCAGCGTTATCGATTTCAACAACGAAATCTGGTGACGCTCCTTTTTTCTCAGTAAAGCTGAAACGATTCAATTTCAGCAGGAGAGGAGAATTATGTTCCAACTGTCACAGCAAGATATTCACCTCGGCGCAGCTGCCAGCGACAAGCAGGAGGCCATTCGTCAGGTCGCCGCTGCGCTGACTCAGGCGGGCCGCGTCAGCGAAGGTTATGTAGACGGCATGTTAGCCCGTGAACTGCAAACCTCCACTTACCTCGGTAATGGCATCGCTATCCCTCATGGCACCACGGATACCCGTGATCTGGTGCTCGATACCGGCGTTCAGGTTTTTCAGTTCCCACAGGGTATTGCCTGGGGTGAAGACCAAACCGCTTACATCGTTATCGGTATTGCCGCCCGTTCTGATGAACACCTCAGCCTGCTGCGTCAGCTGACGCACGTCTTAAGCGACGACAGTGTGGCAGAACGCATGGCAAAAACAGATTCCGCTGAAGAGCTGCGCAGCCTGCTGATGGGCGAGAAGAACGCCGCTGAATTCCTGTTTGATACGCAACTGATTGCAGTCGATGTCGCGGCTGAAAACCTGATCACCCTGCAGGCGCTGAACGCCGGTCGTCTGCAACAGATGGGGGCGGTCGATACGGCCTTCGTCAGTGACGTGATCAGCCGTAAACCGCTGAATCTGGGCCAGGGCATCTGGCTGAGTGACAGCACCGAAGGCAATCTGAAAAGCGCGGCGACGGTCAGTCGTGCTCAGCAGACCTTCGAACTGGACGGTGAAAAGGTGGCATTGCTGCTGACCATTTCCGTCGCCGATGACCAGCCTCTGAACGTGCTGAACTACTTAAGCGACCTGCTGATTGCCAACAAAGCTGAACGCTTGCTGACGGCCGATGCCGTGGGTGTGCTGGCCTTGCTGACCAGCGAAGTCGCAGAAGAAGCCAACGTGCTGACTGCAGAATACGTGATCCGTAACGAACACGGTCTGCATGCGCGTCCGGGTACGGCCTTGGTCAACGTGATCAAGCAGTTCACCAGCGAAATCACCGTTACCAATCTTGATGGCAGTGGTAAACCGGCCAACGGCCGCAGTCTGATGAAAGTCGTTGCGCTGGGCGTGAAAAAAGGTCATCACCTGCGCTTTACTGCCAGCGGTGAAGATGCCGAACTGGCATTGAAAACCATCGGTGAAGCCATTTCCGAAGGTCTGGGGGAGGGCGCATGAGCCGCAGAGTCGCCACAATTACCTTGAACCCGGCATACGATTTAGTGGGCTATGTGCCTGAGATCGAGCGCGGTGAAGTGAATCTGGTGCAGACCACTGGCCTGCACGCCGCAGGTAAAGGCATCAACGTTGCGAAAGTACTGAAAGATCTCGGCATTGACGTCACCGTGGGTGGTTTCCTCGGTAAAGAAAATCAGGATGGTTTCCAGTTACTGTTTAGCGATCTGGGCATCGCCAACCGCTTTCAGGTGGTCAATGGCCGTACCCGTATCAACGTCAAACTGACCGAAAAAGACGGCGAAGTCAGCGACTTCAATTTCTCCGGATTTAACGTGACGCCGGCGGACTGGGAACGTTTCGTGACGGATTCCCTGTCATGGCTCGGCCAGTTCGACATGGTTTGCGTGAGCGGCAGCCTGCCAGCGGGCGTCGATCCTGACGCATTTACCGACTGGATGAAACGTCTGCGCGCGCAGTGTCCGTGCATCATTTTCGACAGCAGCCGTGAAGCACTGGTTGCTGGCCTGAAAGCCGCGCCGTGGTTGGTTAAACCAAACCGCCGTGAGCTGGAAATTTGGGCTGGCCGTAAATTGCCAGAACTGAGTGACGTGGTAGAAGCCGCGCACGCCTTGCGTGACCAGGGTATCGCCCATGTGGTGATTTCTCTGGGTGCAGAAGGTGCCTTGTGGGTTAACGCATCCGGTGCGTGGATCGCCAAACCGCCAGCTTGTGAAGTTGTCAGCACCGTTGGTGCCGGTGACTCCATGGTCGGCGGCCTGATCTACGGTTTACTGATGCGTGAATCCAGTGAACATACGTTACGACTGGCAACCGCCGTTGCCGCCCTGGCTGTCAGCCAGAGTAATGTCGGTGTCACCGACCGTCCGCAGCTCGCGGCGATGATGGCCCGTGTTGATCTGAAACCCTTTTAATCCGCAGGAGGCAGAATGAAAACGCTGCTGATGATAGACAGTTCGCTGGGACAGGCTCGCAGCCATCTGGCGAAAAATTTGCTCGCTGCTGCCGTAGCGAAAGCCGGGCACCAGTTAGTTGAGCAGGCTGCTGACGCTGAAATCGTGATCGTCGCCGGTGAAACCGTGCCAAACGACGCGGCGCTGACTGGCAAAAATATATATACCGGTGATGTGGCTGCTGCGGTTCGTGAACCTGAGGCTTTCGTGCAACGCGCACTGGCCGAAGCGAAACCTTACGTTGCTTCTGCCGCTGTGGCTGCTGTTTCCGCACCGGCGGCTAATGGTCCAAAACGTATTGTGGCGATCACTGCGTGCCCGACAGGCGTCGCGCACACCTTCATGGCGGCTGAAGCCATCGAAAGTGAAGCTAAAAAACGCGGCTGGTGGGTGAAAGTTGAAACCCGTGGTTCCGTGGGTGCTGGCAACGCCATCACGCCTGAAGAAGTTGCAGCAGCCGATCTGGTGATTGTTGCGGCTGACATTGAAGTGGATCTGGCTAAGTTTGCCGGTAAGCCGATGTACCGTACCTCAACGGGTCTGGCACTGAAAAAGACCAAGCAAGAACTGGATAAAGCGCTGGTTGAAGCTGAAGTGTTTGCCCCTAACGCACAGGGCGCCGCTTCAACGACGAAGAAGAAAGAAGTGGGCGGTTCAGGCCCATACCGTCACCTCCTGACCGGCGTGTCTTACATGCTGCCGATGGTTGTTGCGGGTGGTCTGTGTATCGCGCTGTCCTTCGTATTCGGTATTAAAGCCTTTGAAGTGAAGGGCACACTGGCGGCTGCACTGATGCAAATCGGTGGCGCTTCCGCCTTCGCGCTGATGGTGCCGGTTCTGGCCGGTTTCATTGCCTTCTCCATCGCTGACCGTCCGGGTCTGACGCCGGGTCTTATCGGCGGTATGCTGGCTGTCAGCACCGGTGCGGGTTTCCTTGGCGGTATCATTGCCGGTTTCCTGGCCGGTTACGTGGCGAAAGCCATCAGCGGCAAGCTGAAGTTACCGCAAAGTATGGAAGCCCTGAAGCCTATCCTGATTATTCCGCTGGTAGCGAGTCTGATTACCGGTCTGGTCATGATTTACGTAGTCGGTACGCCGGTCGCTAAAATCATGGCAGGTCTGACAGCATGGTTACAATCTTTGGGTACAGCGAATGCGGTACTGCTGGGCGCAATCCTTGGTGCGATGATGTGTACCGATATGGGTGGCCCGGTGAACAAAGCAGCTTACGCGTTCGGCGTGGCACTGCTGAGTTCTTCCGTCTACGCACCAATGGCTGCCATCATGGCTGCCGGTATGGTGCCACCGCTGGCGATGGGCCTGGCAACGCTGCTGGCGCGCAATAAGTTCGAGGAGAGTGAACGTGAGGGCGGTAAAGCGGCGCTGGTTCTGGGCCTGTGCTTTATCTCCGAAGGTGCGATTCCGTTCGCAGCCCGTGACCCGATGCGCGTACTGCCTTGCTGTATCGTGGGCGGTGCGGTGACAGGTGCTCTGTCGATGGCCTTCCACGCACAGCTGATGGCTCCGCACGGCGGTCTGTTCGTTCTGCTGATCCCTGGCGCAATCACACCGGTTCTGGGTTATCTGATTTCGATCATTGTGGGTACCGTGTTGGCCGGTGGTGCTTACGCCATTCTGAAACGTTCAGATGCGGCGGTAGCGGCTAAAGCCGTCATCTAAAAGTTTTTAAATTTGTTGAAAGGCGCGACGTGAAAATGTCGCGCCTTTTTTATTGCAGTGTTTGCTGCAATGGGGCAGTTTTCAGGTACTTTTTGAACACGTCCAGAAGCTATATCAAACAATGCTCAGTCTGCTTCTGCCCTTAGCAGGGGGAGAGCAAACGGGCCGGGTTTTGCCTGATGTTGACTTTATTCTTCCCGAAACGCCAACGCGACACCCAGTGAATCCGCTGCGCGAACTAAAATCCGACGGGTTAAATCATCAAACGGGATTTCACCTATCCGCAAACTATTACGCACTGCCTCCAGTGACCGCGTCGCAAACTCCAACCCGACCATTCGCGCACTGCCGCCATCACCTTCGGGCACAATGGCGAATTCTGCCGTGGCCTGCTTTGATGTCACAAACCGGACGGTAGCGCGCCCGGCACGCAGGGTCACGGCATCGGCACCACTCTGTAAGGCTTCAGCGCCAAACAACTCCCCGTAGACCTTGGCCGAAGCCTGCGGGTCAGCGGCGGAAATCACAAAGCCGGTAATGTCAGCGACACCGTTGGGGTGGTGCTGCCATTCGTTGCGCCAGACCAGCTCCGGTGTCAGGTGATGACAGAAGAAACTGCGGCCATTGGGCACGCGATCGGCAGCCAGCGGAACGGTGCGGAACCGCGCATTTGGCGAGGTTCCGTCGTTGAGTGCCACCGGACGGAAGAATTCAGCGGGAGGCGACCCGGCGATATTTTGCTTTTGCAGATGATGGTAAACCGCCGCCGAATTCTGCGTTTTCCACACCAGACCGGTCAGACCGAGCGGAGCCTGCCATAAGTCGGTGCGGATGTGGGCATTATCCGGTTCATAACCGAGCAGTTCGAGATAGTTTTCGCTGAAGATTGCCAGATGATTGCTCGATCCCAGTGAGTGGTGGCCGCGCGCGGTGAGATGAAATCCTAACCGACGAAACTGTAGTTCGGAATGATTGAGCTGTTCGGCGACGTTGATCACCACGTGGTCGAGCTGCGGGCGAAGGGACTCAGTCATTGAACGGTTCTCCGAGCGTTAACATCAGACGGTTTGCCCAGGCGAAAAACGCCGTGGACTGCGCTAAATCGACGATCTCCAGTTCACTCAGACCCTGCTCGCGCAAGGCCGCGATGTGCTGAGCAGTGGCGACCGGCGGCGTGGCGGAGAGTGCGGCGGCAAAGTCAATTTCTGCCTGCCAGCGCGGAGACTGGTCTTTGCTGAGAATGCCGCCCGGTGCGGTGTCGATCAGGCGCTGAACGTCGTCGGTTTGCTTTGACAGCTGGCTGGCTTTGCGCGAATGCACCGACGCGCAGAAAATACAGCCGTTGATTTTACTGGCCACGGTGGCGGCCAGTTCACGCTCTTTACGCGGCAGGCCGCCGGAGGTAAAGAAAATGCCTTTGTCGGTCAGCGTACGTTGCTCCAGCACCGGCAGGTTGCGGCCTAACAGGCGGAAATAGTCGGAATCTGTATGGCCAAATTTCGCCAGAATCGCCTGCTGAGCTTCATCGAATTCTTCCAGCTTTTTCGCCGGGATCCACGGCTCCCAGCCGAGCTCTTCCTGCGTGAACGCTTGCGGTGCGTCACGACCATTGTGGGTATTTGGATCAGTGCGCCAGAACGCTGCGCCAACCGGTTTGTTGCTGCCGTTTTCCACCGGTTTACCGCCGATCAGCCGGTAGCTGCGCAACGCGCGGCTCTGGAAACTGACGAAGGAAATCAGCTGCGACAGCGTGACAATCGCATCCACCGACCAGCCCGCTTTTCTCAGCGCCTGCAAATGCGCGGGCGTGGCGCTGGCGGGTTTGAAACTCAGACGTTCACCGTGCGTCAGCGCCGCATCGAGGCGGGCGGTTTCATCGATGTCGGGCAAATCCTGCAAACGTTCGGAATAGTGGTTACTGAGCTGGGAATCACCGTGCCAGCGCGCCACGTTTTGCGCCAGACGCAGGCGCTCCGCCAGCGTGAAATCCACGCCATCCTGTTCAGTGAATAACGCGTCGTAGCTGCCCTGCGCATGGCGGGTGGCGGCATCGCGTGTGTCGCGCGCCAGTTTCAGTTCAGACGCCGGGGCGATTTCGGCCAGTTTTTCCAGCAGGTCGGTCGAATAGTCGGTCATTGGGTTTCCTTGGAGAAAGTGGTATCGGAGGAAGACGTGGAAACGGCGCGTGACGGCGTGCGGCGAACCCAGCCGAGGGCCGGTGCGACGTGACGGGCGATCAGTTCGATGGAGCGCAAAATATACGGATGTGGTGGATCGATGGAGTGCACCTGAAACGCCAGATCGGTGACGCGGGCCAGCGCGGTATCGGCCTGTAACGAGGTGGTCACCTGCGCCGCGGTGCCGAGATGGACGTCAAACGCGCGGATGTAATCATCCAGCGTATCGCCTTGCACGATTTGTCCGCTGGCGCGGTGATTTTCGGCCTGACGGCGCAGGCCTTTTTGGGCCAGTTCACGGGCTTCATCGCCATTCTCGGTGACGAACGCGGTGCGCGATCCCATGATGCGCGGCGCAACACCGTCAGGCAGCGCATCAAGATAGGCATCAATGATCGGGTTTTGCAGTTCGTCGAGGCGCAGATCCGGGGCATCTGCCGGTCGTGGCTGGGTGCGCGACAGCATCAGACCATCGCCGGATTTACCCGCACGCGCGCCACCGTCCACGGAGAATGTTGCCTGCCAGACGCGGTGCGCCAGGTGCGGCGCTGCCGGATACAGGCAGTTGTCGGTGCCCGCAAGTTTTTCGCCGCGCCATGCGGTGAGCAGGGTATGCAGATTATGGGCAAACGCCGCGCCGCGCTGGCCACTTTCCAGGCCGAACGGTGGGAAGGACGTCGGCGTGCCGCCGGATCCGAGGCCGATCTCCAGCCGTCCGCCACTGAGCAAATCCAGCACGGCGGTGTCTTCGGCCACGCGCAGCGCATTTTCCATTGGCAGCGTAATCACACCCGTACCCAGGCGGATAAAACGGGTGTGTGCCGCCACCTGCGCAAGGAACACCAGCGGTGCGGGCAGACCGCCTTCGGCTTCTTGGAAATGGTGCTGCGCGACCCATGCGGAATCAAAACCCAACTGCTCGGCGTGAATGATTTGCTCGGTCGCCAGCCGGTAGCGCTCCTGCGCGCTGGTGTTGTCCAGAAGGCGGGTAAAAAATCCAAGACGTTTACTGCTCATAATTTTCCTCTCAGGCGGCGCGATGTCGGCCGGGAATGGCATCAATAAGCTGGCGGGTGTAATCGCTGGAAGGCAGCGCAAATACCGCTTCCACTTCGCCGGAATCGACCTGTTGCCCGCGATGTAACACCGAGACGCTGTGGGAGATTTGCCGGACGGTCGCCAGATCGTGCGAGATAAATAAATAGGTCAGACCAAGCGAATCCTGTAGCTGCGCAAGCAGCGTGAGGATCTGCGCCTGTACCGTGACATCGAGCGCCGAGGTGGCTTCATCGAGGATCAGTACCTTGGGCTTGAGGATCAGGGCGCGCGCAATGGCCACGCGCTGGCGCTGACCGCCGGACAGTTCACGCGGTTTGCGACTGAGCAATTCCTCCGGCAGCGCCACGCGGCGGGCGATATCCAGCACGCGCTGACGGCGTTCGGCGGACGGAATTTTTTCGAAATTCAGCAGCGGCTCTTCAATCACGCTGAACAGCGTTTGTGACGGATCGAGTGAGGCAAACGGATTCTGATAGACCAGCTGAATTTTCTTGCGCAGCTGGCGCAGCGGTTCTCCCTTGAGGCGGGTGATGTCTTCGCCGTCGATCAGCACACGGCCTTTATCCGGTTTCTGAAAACCGAGCAGAATACGCGCCAGCGTGGTTTTTCCTGAGCCTGATTCACCGACCAGCGAATGGGTTGTCCCGCGCGGAATGCTAAAAGAGACGTTATCCACCGCGCGGAAGGCGGCACGACTTTTACCGCCAAGCGTGAAGTCGTGCGTCACACCGTCGACCACCAGCACCGGTTCGGCGGTGGCCGGACTCTGCGCACGGTGGCGGCCTGACAGGGCAGGGGCATCGGCGAACAGCTGGCGGGTGTAGTCGCTTTTCGGTGCGTTCAGCACCCCGGCGGTGATGCCCTGTTCCTGCACTTTGCCGTGACGGAAAACCAGCAGCCGATCGGCCCGTTCGGCGGCAATTGCCAGATCGTGCGTGACCAGCAATACGGCGGTGCCAAACTCGCGGCGCAGATCGTCGATCAGATCCAGAATGCGCTTTTGCACCGTCACGTCCAGCGCGCTGGTGGGTTCATCGGCGATGATTAGCGCCGGTTGCAGGGCGATGGCAATCGCAATCAGCACGCGCTGTTTCATACCGCCGGACAGCTCGTGCGGATACTGTTTCGCGCGCTGCTCCGGATGCGTGAGGCCGACGCGGGTCAGCAACTCGACCACGCGTTCATCGCGCTGTTTGCGCGGCAGGCGCTGATGGATGTCGAGAATTTCCGCCACCTGAGAGCCGATGGTTTTCACCGGATCAAGTGAACTGGTCGGATCCTGCGGGATCAGGCTGATGCGTGCGCCGCGCAGAGCGTCGAGACGTCGCTGCGACCACTGGCTGATGTCGGTGCCGTTGAGGCGGATTTCGCCCTGATCGATATGACCATTTTCCGCCAGCAGGCCGATGATCGCCTGCGCGGTAGTGGTTTTGCCGGAGCCGGATTCGCCCACCAGCGCCAGCACCTCTCCGGCGTGAATGGTAAAGGACACATTGTGCACCACTGGTTTGCCGTCGTAGGCAATTGACACATTCTCCAGTTCGAGAACCGGCGGGGCGTCATGTTTTAACGTGGCCTGTGCGTTCATCGTGTTCTCCTGCGTAATGACTGGCTGATGCGGTTGGCGGAAAGCACCACCAGCACCACGACGATGCCGGGGAAGGTGGTCAGCCACCAGGCGGTGGAAATGTAATTACGGCCTTCGGCGATCAGCAAACCCCATTCCGGCGTCGGCGGTGGTGTGCCGTAGCCGAGAAAACTCAGGGTGGAAATTGCCAGTATCGCGCTGCCGAACTGCAACGCCGAGAAGGCGATGACTGAGGTCAGCGAGTTAGGCAAAATATGTCGCCAGAGGATTGAGAAAAATGTCCCGCCGCTGCCGTAGGCGGCTTCGACGTAATCGCTGTGGCGCACCAGCACCACTTCGGCGCGGGCGAGGCGGGCAAAGTTGGCGACCGAGGTGACGCCGACCGCAATCGCCGCATGCACCGTACCGAAGCCGAGCAGAATGATCACACTCAGCGACAGCAGCAGGCCGGGAATCGAGAGAAGCACGTCATTAATACGCATGACGATGGCGTCAACGACGCCGCCGCTGGCACCGGCCGCCAGCCCTAATGCGGTGCCGAACACCAGCCCGAGTGCCACGGCCACCAGCGCACCGGACAGCGAATGTGATGCGCCGTACACAATGCGCGCGTAGACGTCGCGGCCAAGCTGATCGGTGCCAAGCCAGTGTCCGGCCTGCGGCGCCAGACGTTGCGCGCCCGCGATGCCTTCGGTGCCGCTGTAATCCGTAAACCAGCCGGGCGCGATCGCCCAGAGAATAACGGTCGCCATCACCAGCCAGGCTAAAATCAGCGCCGGTTGCAGGCGGCCAGTTTTCCAGCGGCGACGCTGCGTGAGGGGTAAAGAAATTGTGCTTTTGCCAAGCGGTAAGCTGCTCATGAGGTGGCTCCGGCGGTACGTTTAGCGGACGTTTTCAGACGCGGGTCGAGCAGCGGATAGAGCAAGTCGACCAGTAAATTGATGCCGACAAAGGCGGCGGCGGAAATCACCACAATCGCCTGTAATACAGCGACATCCTGATTATTCACCGCCTGCTGCGTCAGCTGACCAAGGCCGTTGAGGCCGAACACGGTTTCGGTGATAAGCGCCCCGGCAATCAGCTCACCGAACAGCAGGCCGGCAATGGTCAGCGCGGGAAGCAGGGCGTTGCGCGCCACGTGACGCCACAGCACGCCGCTGCGGCTCGCCCCTTTGGCACGGGCGACGGCGACAAACGGCTGGGTCTGTACCTGATCGATACTGCGGATCAGGATTTGTGCCAGCGGCGCGGAAATTGGCACCGCCAGCGTCACGACCGGCAAAATCAGCCCGACCCACTCGCCGGGGTTAATCACCGGGATCCAGCGCAGATGGAAGGAGAAAATCTGGATGAGCACGATGCCCAGCCAGAAGGTCGGGATGGAAATAAACAGCGACGGCACTGACTGCAACAGGTTTTTCAGCCAGCCGAAGTGCAGCAGGCTGGAGAGAAACGCCAGTGCAAAGGCCACCACGGCAGCCAGTGCAAAGCCAGTCAGCGCCAGTCGCAGCGTCGGCGGGAAGTTGGTGCTGAGTAATTCAGTGACCGGTACGCCAGCCTGAATCGAATACCCCAAATCCCCGCGCAGAAAATTGCCCAGTGTGTGCAGATATTGCTGCACCAGCGGCACATCCGCACCGTAGGCCGCGCGCATATCGGCGATTTGCGCCGGGCTTAATCCCATGTCCGGGTTTTGGAATTTAATCAGAATCGCGTCGCCCGGCAGCACCTGCAACAGGATAAAGGAGACGGTAAACGCCGCCCACAACACCAGTAAAGCCTGACCCAGACGACCGCTCACGTATCGGTTCATCATTCACTCCTGCCTGTTAATACTTTTCCAGCCATGCGCCGTAGAAGCTCGGACGACCAACGGCTTCGAAATTCACGCCTTTCAGATACGGCGCACCGGCAAACACCTGCGGCTCTTCGAAAATGGGAATGATGTAAGCCTGATCGAGCAAGTAGTTCTGCACGTCAGCGGTCAGCGCCAGACGTTTTTGCGGATCCACTTCTGCCGAAATGGCGGTCAGCAGGTCGTTAAGTTTGTCGTCGCGGAAACTTTTCACCTTGCTGCTCAGGCCACCTTTTTGCAGCAGCGCATCGCGGTTGGTCGGATAGAAAGAACTTTTGATGACATCGGGATCGGCGCGTCCCACTTCGACGACGTTAGCCGGTGTTTTTTCCGGATCCAGGTTATCCGCCACGCGGCTGCCTGCGTCACCGGCCAGAATGTTCAGCTTCGCGCCGACCTGGCTCCACTGCTGGGAAACCAGCTGCAACACCTCTTTGTTCTGCGGCTGCGGCAGGGATTCATAAATCGTCAGCGCCAGCGTTTTGCCGTCTTTCTGACGGATGCCATTCGCGCCCGGTTTCCAGCCCGCTTCGTCGAGAAGCTTTTTGGCAAGCGTCGGGTCATAAGTCAGCTTATGGCTGAGATCGACGTAACCGGCGGCGGTTTTGGCAATGACAGAGGTGGCCTGCGGATAGTTTGGCGAGAAGAGGGTATCGACCACCTGTTTGCTGTTGGTGGCATGCAGCAGTGCCTGACGGACTTTGAGATCAGCGACCAGCGCGTTATCCGGGCGGAACGCGATGCCGTCGTTCACGCCCTTGGTCGGCGCGGCATAAATCGGGAAGTTCTGCTCTTTGGCCTGTTTTTCGTCATACGCCTGAACCTGACGGATGAAATCCGCCTGACCCGCGAGCAGCGCGCCGATGCGTACGCTGTCTTCGCCGGTGACGATCACTTTAATGCCGTCAAGATTGGCGCGGCCCTGCTGTTTGAGATTTTTCGGCCCCCAGTTGTACTCTTTGCGCGCGGTCAGATCGACTTCACGTCCGAGGGTTTCTTTGCTCACCACAAACGGGCCGGAGCCGATGATGTGTGTCGCATCGCCCAGCGCATCAAAATTGCGGTTCAGCGTGCTCAGTGAAACCAGCCCCGAGCCAATGGTGGCCGTCCCTTGCAGGAAGCCCGGAGAGGATTTTTTGAAATAGAACTTCACGGTCAGCGGGTCGATCACTTCGCTGTGGTCGTAATTATTGATGACTTCGGACACCGGCAGATGATGCTCTTTGTTGCCCAGACCGTAGGTATCAAAGTTTTTGGCGACCGCGTTGGCGTCGAGCGGCGTCCCGTCGGAGAAAGTCACGCCCGGACGCAGTTTGAAGGTGTACTCGGTTTTGTCGGCGTTAAACGTCCAGGATTCGGCAATCCAGGGTTCCACTTCCAGCGTCTGCGGATTCTGATAAGTCAGTTTATCGGTGATCTGATTGAGAATGCCGCCGTTCGGGTAGAAACCGCCCGCCGGAGGATAAAGGTTAGTATGTGCCTGCTGTTCGAGATAAATCAGTGTTCCGCCCTGAACCGGTGCGCCGTCGGCGGCAAATACGGTGGACGTGCTGGTGAGAAGAACCCCTAAAGCCAGTGCGCGAGCAATGGCGCTTTTCCGGCGAATGTTTTGCATAGTTAACCCTTTTCTTATAGGCAGATGAATCACTTTTCCGTTCTCATAGAACGAAAGTGCTGGATCCATAACAAACCAATTTAAAGGGCAGGTGAACGAAGGAAATCTGCATTGCTTAGCTGGAAAACAGGAATGGGGAGGACAGAAAGAAAAAAACCAGCGGCTAATCCGGACGGGTGGACCGGCTAACCGCTGGCGATCATCAAAAATGATGAGCTAAGGAGAAACTGAGGTCGTCAGTGATCTTTTAATGCAGCTTCTGTGCCAGTTTCTGAAACAGGCAACGTTTTTTCTTTGTTGCTGCGACTCAGGAAGGCATTGAGCAGGATTGCGCCGAATGTTGCCGTGCCGATACCGCCCATACTGAAACCGCCAAGGCTCAGGGTAAAGTTGCCTGCGCCCAGTACCAGCGTCACCGCGACCATGATCAGATTGCCGTTAAGACCCAGATCCACCTGGTTTTGTACCCAGATGCGCGCGCCCGCTACCGCAATCAAGCCGAACACTACAATCGACGCGCCGCCAAGTACCGGGCCGGGAATGGTGTGGATCAGTGCACCAAATTTGGGCGAGAAGCCCAACACGATGGCAACAACGGCTGCTGCAACGAAAATCAGCGTGGAGTAAATTTTGGTGACCGCCATGACGCCGATGTTTTCCGCGTAAGTGGTGACGCCGGTACCGCCCGCCGAGGCGGAAAGTAACGTCGCCAGACCGTCGCCGACAAATGCGCGGCCCATATACGGGTCGAGGTTTTTGCCGGTCATACCGGCGACCGCTTTAATGTGGCCGAGGTTTTCTGCCACCAGAATCACCGCCACCGGCGCTATCATCAGCATGGCGTGCGAGCTGAACACCGGCGTGGTAATGGTTGGAACGCCAAACCATGGCGCCTGCGCCACGGCAGAGAAGTCTACCGGCGCGCCGAGCCCCAGTCCGTTGGTCACTACCATGTAAATCAGATACGCGGCGATAAGGCCGAGTAACAGCAACAGGCGTTGCACCAGACCGCGCGTGAACACGGCGACAGAGCCGATGCACAGCACGGTCACCACCGCCATCCAGCTGTCAAAAGAAGAGGCAGACACGCTGTTGATGGCGATGGGCGCGAGGTTCAGACCTATCGCCATCACTACCGCACCGGTCACCACCGGCGGCATCAGGCGTTCAATCCAGCGCGTGCCCACCGCCATTACCACAAAGCCTATCAGCGTATACACAACGCCGCAGGCAATAATCCCGCCTAGCGCCACGCCGATATTCGGGTTGGCGCCGTGGCCGCTGTAGCCTGTCACCGCGATCACCAGCCCGACAAATGCCGCGCTGGAACCGAGATAACTGGGAACGCGCCCGCCGACCACCAGGAAGAACAGCAGGGTGCCGATGCCGGACATCAGGATCGCCATATTGGCGTCGAAACCCATCAGCAGGGGCATCAGTACCGTGGCACCAAACATCGCCACCGTATGTTGCAGCCCCATCACCACGGTCGGCCCTAACGGCAGCCGCTCTTCCGGAGCGATCACTGCGCCATCTAAATTGCCTTCTCTTTTACGCCATGTTGGAAAGTAAGTGTTTGCCATGCTGTGTTCCCTAATCAGGTTAAATTAACAGGCAGACTGACGCATCAGCGGATGATAGCGGCGGTCGAAATACACCAGTCCGTGGCGTTCGTCGTTACGTCGCAGCGCGACGGCTTCACAGATAAGAATGTCATGGGTACCGACGCTGGTAACCTGTGTGACTTTGCAGTCAAACGACACCAGTGCATCGGTGAGAACGGGCGATCCGGTGGCAAGGCGTGCCCACTCGGCGGCTTCGAAGCGTTGCTCCATGGGCGTTTTTCCGCCGAACAGGTTGGACAACGATTCATGGCAATCCGCCAGCGTGTTCACGCACAGCACCTGATTCTCCTTAAACACCGGGTACACCGAGGCGGAACGGTTGAGGCATACCAGCAACGTTGGCGGGGAGTCGGTGACGCTGCACACGGCCGAGGCGGTGAATCCGGCACGGCCTGCGTGGCCGTCGGTAGTGATGATGTTCACGGCGGAACCGAGGTGCGCCATTGCATCGCGGTACTCCATTTTCTCGACGGCAGCTTTTTTCTCAACGGCATTGGGCGTGGCGGGTGCAACGGGTAAATCCACAGCATTCAGGGTGGTTTGCATGATCGGGTCCTCAGAGTTCTGTCAGTGACTTACAGCACGCGGCAGGCGCGGTCGAAATCAAGTCGCGGCGCGCGCGGATACACCTTGCTGGTATCGCCGTAACCGATGTTAATCAGAAAATTGGATTTCCAGCCGGTGTCCGCCAGGAAGGTTTCATCCACTTTAGCATTGTCAAAACCGGACATCGGGCCGGTATCGAGCCCCAGCGAGCGGCAAGCGAGGATCAGGTACGCTGCCTGCAAACTGCTGTTGCGAAACGCCGTAGCGTGCGCCAGCTCCGGGCTGGAGGTGAACCACGACCGGGCATCGCCGGAGGGGAACAGTTCGGGCAGCAGCTCGTAAAACGCCGGATCCCAGGCAACGATCGCCGTAACCGGCGCGGTCAGGGTTTTTTTCAGATTTCCGCTGGATAACGCCGGTACCAGTTTCTCTTTGGCTTGCGCGCTCTGAATAAACACGATGCGCACCGGGCTGCAGTTGGCGGAGGTCGGCCCCATGCGTGCCAGATCATAAATTGTTTTCAGCTGTTCACCTGTGACCGGTTTGTTCTGCCAGCCATTGTGGGTGCGGGCTTCGGTGAATAAAGTCGCCAGTGCGCTGGCGGTTAATGCTTCGGCCATGATGTCTCCGTGGGCAGGCGGCTGGACGGTGTGGCAGTGTTTTGCGATGAATGCCGTAGCAGCCAGTCCAGTAAAATAGGGTTAAAGGTATCTGGATCGGTCACGCTCATTGCATGGCCGCCGTATAACATTTGCGTGTGTTCGCCGTTGGGCAGACGGGCGGCGAGATCGGCGGAACGCATCCACGGCACCAGCAAATCATCCTTGCAGCTCAATGCCAGCGTCGGGGCGATCACCTGCCCGAGCGTTTCGCTCAGATCGGATGCCATCAGCGCCTGTAAGCGGTGCAGCAGGTTTTCCATCCCCTGAAAATTCGCCACCTGATGCTGGCGCTCCTCTTGCAACAATGCTTCGTTTTCAGAAAGCCAGTCGCCGGGATACAGAAACAGCGGCTGCGCCTGCACGTAGGCGTCGACGCCGCTGTTGAGCAGCAGATTCTGGCGTACTTCAAAGCAGCGGCGGGTCTGGCTGTCGAGCTTTGTCCAGCCGTTGATCACCACCAGGCTTTGCAGCAGCGCCGGATAACGCAGGGCCAGGTGCAGGCCGATAATGCCGCCAAGCGCGTGACCGACCAGATGACAGCGGCTGACGTCCAGTTCGTTGAGCAGCCCTGCCAGTTCGTCCGCCATATCTTCCATCCGGTAACCGGCAGGGACGCTGCCCTGACTGGCGCCGGTGCCGTGTTGGTCATAGACCACCACGCGGAAATGCGCATTCAGCATCGGGAGTTGCGGCTGCCAGAAACCGCCCGAACCGCCGAGGCCGGAGGAGAGAACGACGGTTTCGGCATCTGCATTTTTCTTACCTGACACCTTGTAATACATAGCGTTACCTCACGGCTTACCGAGATGAGCAATCGACGCGATTTCAATCAGTGCACCAGGTTTGACCAGCCCGCACTGAATGCAGAACCGCGCCGGTTTTTCGCCGGGGAAATACTCCGCGTAAACCAGATTCACCGCCGCGTAGTTCGCCCAGTCGGTGATGAAAATCGAGTTCATAGTGACGTCATCCATCGTGCCGCCCGCGGTTTCAATCACGCTTTTAATGATCTCCAGCACATGGCGGGTTTGTGCCGCGGCGTCTCCCAGATGCACGACGTTATTGTCTTTATCGAACGGCAGCGTGCCGGAGACATACACCACGCCATCGGCCAGCGTGCCCGGAACAAAAGGTGCCAGAGGAGCGCCGGTACCGGCTGGGATAATTGCACTTTTAGGCATACGAATTTTCCTTATCTGCTGCCGGTCAGGCTGCGTTTTGTTCAGATTTGTAACCCACCGCATCGCAGAAACTGCGTACGTCCGACACCCAGCCGAAGAAGGTTTCGATATTGTAGATCGCCGCTTTTTGCGCAAACTCCGGGCCGGCCTGATGGGTGGCGTCTTCCAGTACCACGCCGAAATACTCAAGGAAGAAACCGTCGCGCAGCGTGGATTCAACGCACACGTTGGTAGCGATGCCGGTGAAGACCAGATGATGAATGCCGTAGCTGCGCAGCAGGCTGTCGAGTTGAGTGTTGAAGAACCCGCTGTAACGCGGTTTTGGCAGCACGATATCGCCTGGCTGCGGCTGGAGTTCATCCACCAAATCGTAATCCCAGTCGCCTTTCGCCAGCAGTTTGCCCATCAGCTCAGGGCGCTTGCGCATGGTTTTCAGTGCATTGGATTTGTGGAAGTTGGGCGAACCTGGACCGCCTGCTTCGACGTACTGATTGTCCCAGCCGTTCTGGAAGAAAATCACTTTAATGCCCGCGGCACGCGCGGCGGCAATCGCCACTTTGATGTTGACAATCACCGGTGCAGTGGCGGAAACGTCAAAACCTGCCAGATCAAGATAGCCGCCCTGTGACGCGTAGGCATTCTGCATATCCACGACGATCAACGCCGTTTGCTGCGGGGTGAAGGCGATGGCTTCCGGACGGGCAGTGAGAATAGTTTCATCGCCGGTATTTTTCGGCTCGCGGCGGACAACCGTCTGACTTTCAACCGCTTTAGGTTTCTCAAAAACAGTCATTACGCGACCTCTTTCTGTTCTGCCGCGATGTGCTGGCGGGTTTTCATTAATGGCTGAATGTAGCGGCCGAAGTTTTCAATGCCTTCGACGAAATCATCAAAGGTCAGCAGAATGCCTTCTGCGCCCGGCACGGTGTCGATTTCATCGAGCATTTTGGCGACGCTGGCGTAAGAACCGACCAGCGTGCCCATGTTGATATTGACCGCAGAAGTCGGGTCAGCCATCTGGCGCACGTTGGTGTCCGCACCGGATTTAGTATCTTTGCTGCTCTGATCGGTGAGCCATGCCAGCGCATCGGCGTCGGCGCCGGATTTATACAGCTCCCATTTGGCGCGGGCGGCGGCGTCGGTTTCATCGGCGATAATCATAAACAGCACGTAAGAAGAGACGTCGCGACCTTCGGCTTCTGCGGCGGTTTTCATACGGGCTGCGGTCGGTGCGAAAGCGGTCGGCGTGTTGACGCCTTTGCCGAAGCAGAAGTTGAAGTCAGCGTGTTTGGCGGAGAACGCCATGCCTGCGTCGCTTTGTCCGGCGCAGATGACTTTCATTTCGGCCTGCGGGCGCGGGCTGACGCGGCAGTCGTCCATCTTGAAGAACTCGCCGTCGAGCGTGCAGTGGCCGGTGCCCCACAGATCGCGCAGCACGCTGACGTATTCGGTCAGGTAATCATAGCGGCGGCTGAAATAGTCATCGCCCGGCCACATGCCCATCTGCTCGTATTCCGGTTTCTGCCAGCCAGTGACAACGTTGACGCCAAAACGGCCGTTGGAGATGGAGTCGATAGTCGCCGCCATGCGTGCCACGATAGCCGGTGGCATCACCAGTGTGGCAGCTGTGGCGTAAAGCTGGATGCGGGAGGTCACGGCGGCGAGGCCTGCCATCAACGTGAACGACTCCATATTGTGTTCCCAGAACTCGGTTTTGCCGCCGAAGCCACGCAGTTTGATCATCGACAGCGCGAAATCGAAATTGTAGTGCTCGGCTTTTTGCACGATGGTTTTGTTCAGTTCGAAAGTCGGTTTGTACTGCGGCGCGGTTTCAGAAATCAACCAGCCGTTGTTACCGATAGGAATAAAGACGCCGATTTTCATAGCTCACCTCATGACAGATTTTTGAAAATTAGAGATCAAAACAAGGGCTTGCGAAATTCTCTGCGCGGCTTGAGTGCGTCCTGCGGGTTCCGAATTGCACCGGGCTGAAATTTCCTGACGTGAGAACTATTGCAAAGGGGATGCCACTTTTATAATCACTATGATATTCAGTGAGTTAAAAAATGATTTCGGGTTGAGGTGGACCAGATGGTCTGTTTCAGACCATCTGGTCAAAACTAACTGCACGTAAATCAGGCAGGATTGAACAGAAATGGTGCAAATTTGTTAAATTTATAATCCTTTGTGGTTACGTGGTGTTAGATAAGATGTTGCGTTCATCATGCGGATGCATAGCGATAGTCGCTTCTATCCCCATTTGTTATGATTTCTGCCTTGCCGTTTGTCTCAGGGAGACATTGTGAAGCCAATGGATGAACATCCGCAGCCTGCCGAGGGGAGAAATCACACCCGTAAAGCCGCAGCGAAAGCCCCGACGCGACGTTCGCGCGCCGTCGCCGCCAAGCGTGGCAATATCATGGCGGCGGCGTTGGAATTTTTTTCGTTGTACGGTATTCATGGCACCAGCCTGGATCAGGTCGCCGAGCGCGCCGACGTCTCGAAAACCAATCTGCTGTACTACTTTCCATCGAAGGAAGATTTGTATATCGCAGTGCTGAAAGGCCTGCTCGATATCTGGCTGGCGCCCCTGAAAGCGTTGCAGTCGGATCAGCATCCGCTGGAAGCGATCCGCGAATACATTCGTCTCAAGCTTTGTGTTTCACGCGACCATCCGCAGGCTTCGCGCCTGTTCTGTCTGGAGATGGTACAGGGCGCGCCGCTGCTCAGGCAGGAACTCGGCGGCAGCCTGAAAACGCTGGTGGAAGATAAATCTGACGTGATCCGAGGCTGGATAAAAGACCAGTTAATCGCGCCGGTTGATCCGATGCAGCTGATATTTATGCTGTGGGCGACGACCCAGCATTATGCGGATTTCGGTGTACAGGTCGAAGCCATCACCGGCAAAACGCTCAACGATCCTGAGTTCTTCGAGCAGACCGTGAGTAACGTGCAGCGCATTATTACCGAAGGTATACAGCTTCGGGCTTAAAGAGGTCAGGATGGATTCGGTATCACAATTAGTCTTGGGCGCTGCGGTAGGTATCGCGGTGATGGGCAAACGCGTACCGGTGTGGAAGGCTGCGCTGGCGGGTGCGGTGTGCGGAACCTTGCCGGATCTCGACGTGTTTTACGATCACGGTGACGCCATCAGCAATATGACGCTGCACCGCACGGAGAGCCACGCGCTGTTTTATCTGACGCTGGTGTCCCCGCTGATTGCCTGGCTGATGGCCAGACTGTTCAGCGCCGGGCAGCATTTCCGGCACTGGTGGGGCGCGGTCTGGCTGGCGCTCATTACGCATCCGCTGCTGGATCTGATGACCGTCTACGGTACGCAGCTTGGCCTGCCGTTTACCAATACGCCGTTTGCAGTCGGCAGCATCTTCATCATTGATCCGCTCTATACCTTGCCGATGATTATCGGCGTCGGGCTGGCCCTGTATCGTGAACGTCAGCGCGGCATCGTCTGGAACAACGTGCTGTTGGGCGTAAGCTGCCTGTATCTGGCCTGCACCGTGGTCGAACAACATCAGGTGACGGTGCACGTCGGCGATGAGCTTCAACGCCAGAACATCCAAAGTACGCAGGTTCTGGTGACCCCGACGCCGCTCAATACGCTGGTCTGGCGCGTGGTGGTGATGACCAAAGATAGCTACGGTGAAGGATTCACTTCGTTGCTGCACCCTGACTCGCCGATCCGTTTCCGCTTTTATCCTCGCGGCGAAGCGTTATATGAAGCCCACAAAGACAACGCATTTCTGGCGCGCGTCGCCTGGTTCAGCCACGGCTTCTTCAGCGTAAAACAGCAGGGCGACCATATTCTGGTCAGCGATTTACGCATGGGGCAGGAGCCGGATTACAGTTTTGTGTTCGATCTCGGCGACATGAACCCCGGTGTACCACCGGCGTTACCGGTGAAAGTCGCTTCGGCGAGGCCATCAGCGACCAAAATGCTGCAACAGTTTTGGCAGGCGTTAGAGGTGGAGTAGGTGCGGCAATCAGGCGGCCGCACTCGCTGTTTTAGAGGGGAATTGTTCAGTTCGGATTTCAAAATCAGTAAACAGAGCGACAGGTTTGACTGAGTTTTTTCCCTTCACTTTTTTAACAAAACCATGTTTTTCTAATGTTGTAATGGTATTAGAAAGATTACTAACTTCGCGGCCGGAGAGTCTGGCAAGTTCCGTAATACTTTCCGGTTTTTCACTCTCCATCTGGCGAAGGAGTTGAATGTTATCGTTGTTCAGGATCTGGCCAAGAGCAATCAGTGATGAGAACCATACTTTAGGTTCGTCTGCAGTGGGCGCATATTGACCTTTTGCAATTGCCAGTACCCGCTCGCGAAACATGTTTTCCGGCATAATACCGATAAGAGCTTTCATGCTTACCTCAATGGTTTGTCGTCTTTAATTTTGTCACTTCAGCGATAATTTTCTCAATCGACCGAAAAAAATCTTCTATGAGTTGTGCAGCATCAACAAATTCATAGGGAGTCCCTTTATCACTCATTGTTTGATGGAAATGATCCCATTCTCTGATCCTTCCACGATACATACCTTGCTTAGCGGCTGGCACCGCATGGGCATTGTCCATTCCAAAGATTCGCTGATTGTGATGGTCATGAAAAGTGAGTGAATAGCGGATCCCATGGGGGCGATATATGCTGCTTTCTACCTGATAAGCCACGATTTCATACCAGTAGCCACTTTCATAAACATACTTTGTTCCGTGTAAACTCAGCAGAGTTTCTAAATCATGATCCATATGCCACCTCTTCCTTATGAGCAGAGCATAAGCCTCACCTGCTCGTATTTCAAGCATTCAGGTATAACAATGGTGAGTCCATGCCCAACGTTTTAAACTTCTGCTCAGGCGTAGTCGGATTCATTTGATTGACAGTCAAAAGGTATAAAAAAAGGGCCACAACATTTTCCGTTGTAGCCCTGATTGATATCGATGGTTGGGCAACTAGCCGACCAATTTGGGGATAATACCTGACTCAGGCAGTACGGTTGCGGCAACGCAGCCAGTAGCCAACTCCCAGAATCACGAACCACAGCGGTGTGACCATCAGCGCCTGACGGGTGTCATCCTGCAGGGTCAGCAGCACCAGCACGCAGGCGAAGAACGCCATGCAGACCCAGCACATCAGCTTGCCCAGCGGCATTTTGTAGATTGACGCTTCGTGCAGCTGAGGGCGTTTACGACGATAGACCAGATACGAGCAGAGGATGATGGTCCAGACGAACATAAACAAGATTGCGGATACGGTGGTGACCAGCGTGAAGACCGTCATCACGTTCGGGATCAGGTAAATCAGCACCACACCGCCCAGCAGGCAGATGCAGGAGAAGGTCAGACCGTTCGACGGCACCGCGCGTGATGAGAGTTTGCCGAACGCTTTCGGCGCATTGCCTTCCTGCGCCAGGCCAAACAACATGCGGCTGGTGGAGAAGACGCCGCTGTTGGCAGAAGACGCGGCGGAGGTCAGCACTACAAAGTTAATGATACTCGCCGCAGCCGGCAGACCCGCCAGAACGAACAGTTCAACAAACGGGCTTTTATCCGCCACGACGTGGCTCCAAGGCGTCACTGACATGATCATGATTAACGAGAAAACGTAAAACATGATGATGCGCAGCGGAATGGCATTGATGGCGCGCGGCAGGGATTTCTGCGGATCTTTGGTTTCGGCGGCGGTAGTCCCAACCAGTTCGATACCCACGAACGCAAACACCGCGATCTGGAAGCCGGCGAAGAAGCCACTAATGCCTTTGGGGAAGAATCCGCCGTCATTCCACAGATTGCTGAAGGAAGCAACGGTGCCGGTTGGCGTCTGGAAGTGGGTCAGTACCATCACCAGCCCGGCGATGATCAGCCCGACGATGGCGACGATTTTGATCATCGCGAACCAGAATTCCATCTCACCAAACATTTTTACCGTGGCGAGATTCAGGCTAAGTAACAGTAAAACGCACAGCAAAGAGGCGATCCACTGCGAGAGTCCGGGGAACCAGAACTGCGCATAAGCGGTAATGGCCACAACGTCGGCAATGCCGGTGACGACCCAGCAGAACCAGTAGGTCCAGCCGGTAAAATAGCCCGCCCACGGGCCGAGCAGGTCGGCGGCGAAGTCGCTGAAGGATTTGTATTCGAGGTTGGACAGCAGTAATTCGCCCATCGCACGCATCACGAAAAACAGCATAAAGCCGATGATCATGTACACGAAGATGATAGAAGGACCCGCCAGGCTGATGGTTTTGCCGGATCCCATGAACAGACCCGTGCCGATGGCACCACCAATAGCAATCAACTGGATGTGCCGGTTGGAGAGATTGCGCCGCAGACCTTCGGCGTTCTCTTCCTCCGGCTGTGTGAGGATTTTTGACTCGTCTTGCATGTTGTATAGATTCCTGTTTTTTGCTTTTGCGTATGAACTCCGCCATATCGCATTCATTTCAACAAATTAAGATTTGAAACGCGTTTTTTGACCGCCACGGGGAACGACAGCGACGGTCTGTCGATGTAATAGTAATGTTAAGTGCGTATTTATTATAACTGGCATGAAAAATGCCAACCGGGAAAATGTATCGTAATTTTTACATCGGGGATAATTGCGTGTTAATTAATCAGGTGAGCATTATTGCACAAAGAATAATACCGCTTTTGCTTGTGATGAGCTTCACAATTCTCATTTCGAATAACGACAAAAAAAGTAGGGATAAGCGTTTGACATCACCGGCCAACAGGCGAATAATCCGTTCCGTTGGGTCGTTAGCTCAGTTGGTAGAGCCGTTGACTCTTAATCAATTGGTCGCTGGTTCGAACCCAGCACGACCCACCAACATTCAATAAATCAAAGCAATAATCTCTTTCCTCCGTGATTTTGTTCTGCCTCTCCCGGCCTTTTCTTGACAGCAATATTTGATTTCAACCTCAGTCAAAATAATGACGATTTTCTGACGAAAATAACGTCGGAGAACCTGTATATATTCCAGCCACAGAGTAGGATTATTTTAGATATCGCAATTACTTGCAGAAAGGAAATAGATGAAAGCGGAGAGTTGGGCCTCACAGACTGAGGCCGTAACAGGGGGAACGGGTTCGAAAATCAATACATAATGGTCGTATTCGGTTTATTGCCGTTTTTTAATTGTTTTTGTACCCGCATACACAGGCTAAAAATCAACAGATGGACGTGGGTAATAAAAGCGCGCTCTTCGGTAAACTGACTGCTGCGAAAGACCACCATTTCCGAACGATTCTGTTTGGCAACCAGCAGCTCAATGCCTTTCTCGCGAAACTCGTCTTCATAGGTCTTTACGATCCCGGCGGGGGCGATAAGTGTGTAGCTGTACATAGATGCTTCCTGAATCTGGTTGAACGTCTCATCGGATAAATCTTAATAAGAGTATCAAATACCAGCGGACGGTGATTAGCAATTCGGGTGGCTGATTTTCATACTAACGTCACAGATTTGTCCCGCTTTTACCTTCTCCCTTTCGGTCGCGCGCAACTCTCGCCGGTTTTTTGTTGCCCGCGCCGCGCACGCTGCTATCATTCGTGCATAAACTCAGGGAGATAACGATGAAAAAAACACTGGTGGCCTTGGCTGCTCTGCTTTTAGCCGGGTGCGCAAGCAATCCTTATGAACCGACCCTTCAGGTCAAATCCTCTTTCGCTAACGCCAGCACTAAAGCGCCGGAAGGGCAGACACACATCAGGTTGCATCGTATCGATCAATGGTCAACGGTGCCGTTTGAGAAAACTTGTCCGCTGATTGTGATTCTGGACGGTCAGACCGTGGCTTCCCTGCATTTTAATCAGTACGTTGATTTAAATGTGCCTAACGGCCAGCGCAAGATTGATGTCCGCATTGCCTGTGCGCTGACCAAAACTACAGGTTCCATCACCATAGATGCTAAAGGGCAGAGTATCAGTCTCGAAACCGACCGCAACATGTTTGGCACCTATCATATTCGTCCCAAAACCGGCGAATAACCGGCATAAAAAAATCCGCTTCGGCGGATTTTTTGTTTTTGCTTCTGAAATAGGGAATTAAATATAAGGCTTTGACCATTCCAGAATCTGATCGTGTTGCAACGGACGCGAGAAGTAGAAGCCCTGAACTGAATCACACTGCAACTCCTCCAGACACCGCAGCGTGTCATTATCCTCTACGCCTTCCGCGACGACGTGATAGCTGAGCGCATGCGCCATATCAATCATCGATTTCACAATCACTTTGCTCTTATTGTCCCTGCTGATGCCCTGAATCAGCGACTGGTCAAGTTTGAGGATATCGGCGGGGATCTTTTGCAGGTAATTCAGATTACTGTAACCGGAACCAAAATCATCCAGCGCGATACTGATCCCCATATGACGCAGGGCATCCAGAGACGCCACCGCGTGAGGGTTATTCATCAGCGTCTGAGTTTCCAGGCATTCAATCTCCAGCATCGACGGTGATACCTGATGCAGAATAAGTGCCGTATGAATACGCTGCACCAGATCCTGCTCAACCAGATTATTGGCAGTCAAATTGATAGACACCTGAATCTGTGCGCCGCGCTTTTGCCATTCTGCTATCTGCATCACCGCCTGTGTGATAACCCAGTTGGTCAGCGGAGTTATCAGCGGCGTTTTTTCCGCCAGAGGAATAAATTCAGACGGTGAAATGATGCCCAGCGTCGGATGCTGCCAGCGGATCAGCGCTTCGACGCCGTGGAATTTTTTATCGGCCAGACGAATTTTTGGCTGATAAAGAAGATGGAAATCCTCACAGGACGCCACCGTAGCCATTAAATCGTTAAGCAGATTAAAGGCGCGCAGCTGGATGACATCTGACTCCTGCTGATACGGCATCACTAGCCGGTTGTGGCTGATGGCTTCGTGCAGGGAAGACATGCCCTGGCGCATAATGGTTTCGGCGCACTCCGACGAAGAGGAAAATACGGTGTAACCGGCGTGCAGACGGACGTTAATCGGGATATCACTCGTAATGCTTTGCGAAATTTTGGTGGCGGCGATTTCTAACTGATTAAAAATCGCTTCCTGATCGTCGAGCGGTTTGATAATGGCGAAACGCCCGAGCATCAGGCTATAGACCTTGTCGTTGCCATTGAGCTCAGTGCGTAAAAAAGATCCCACATCTTTCAGAATATTTTCGACTTTGGGAATGCCGATCGCGCGGCCAATATCGTAGGCATAAAGTGTATCGAGCGTGTCGATCAGAATCAGCAAATACGGCGTGTGGTCTGGCGCTTTGATAAGCATGCCGATGTCTTCCATCAGGCGCTGGCGGTTCGGCAGTCGCGTGACGATATCGACAAACCCGACCGAGCTGCGTGACTCAATGATGTCGATGACGATAGCGGCGAGATCTGACAGCATCTCTATTTCCTGCACGGAAAAGTCACGTGGCTGGTGGTCGATCAGACACAAACTGCCTATAGCAAAGCCTTCACGGGTAATCAGCGGCGCACCGGCATAAAAACGCATCCCTTCATCAGCGGTCACCAGCGGATTTTTGCAAAAACGTGGATCCTGTCCTGCATCGGGGACGATCATTACAGAGGAAGAACGAATGGTGTGGTCGCAAAAGGCGATATCGCGCGCCGTCTGGCTTATCGCCGTATTGGTCTTTGATTTGAACCATTGGCGATGTTCATCGACCAGTGTAATTAAACACACCGGAATATCAAAAATCTGCTGGGTAAGGCGGGTAATTAAATCAAGCACTTCGTCCGGATTGCTGTCAGCAATTTTTAATTTTTGCAGCGCCGAAAGCCGTTTTTTTTCGTTTAGATTCAGAACCCTTTTCATTCTGTACGACCTCTGATCGCCAACCTGGACGCGTTTAGTTATGCACTATAACGTGACTATGATTCATTTATCATTTTCTTTTTGTCCGTTTTGCGAGGGTTAGTGTCAGTTAGCAAGGCGCAGATAGTTATCGTTTGCGTACTATGTTTTTTACAAGACAACGGTATTTACAAGGCAACGGTATTTCGCAACGCAAAGCCTGCAACGACGAATTCTAAGGAGAACCCCATGTTAATCGACCCATCGCAAAAATATCGTCCCTTCCCGCCGGTGAATTTACCCGACCGCCAGTGGCCTGGAAATGTACTGGCAAAGGCACCGCAGTGGTGTTCCAGTGACCTGCGCGATGGTAATCAGGCGCTGGCTGAGCCCATGGACAACACCCGTAAGCGTCAGTTTTTTGATTTACTGATCCGCTGTGGTTTTAAGCAGATTGAGGTTGCGTTTCCCTCGGCGTCGCAAACTGATTTTGATTTTGTTCGCGGTCTGATTGATGACAAGTTAATCCCGGATGACGTGGTGATTCAGGTGCTGACGCCGTCGCGCCCGGACTTAATCGCGCGCACTTTTGAAGCGCTCAAAAATGTACCACGCGCCATCGTGCATTTATATAACGCTACTGCGCCGGTATTTCGTGAAGTCGTGTTTAATCAGGACAAAGATGCCACGCGGGATCTGGCGGTTCGCGGCGCGCAGCAGATCCGTCAGCTTTGCGAACAATATTCGCAGACCCAGTGGACGTTTGAGTATTCCCCGGAAACCTTCTGTTTTACTGAACTGGAATTTGCGCTGGAGGTGTGTGAAGCGGTCGCCGAAGTCTGGCAGCCAGGCAATGCGCGGCCGATGATCATTAATTTGCCAGCCACCGTGGAAGTCAGCACACCGAATATTTATGCCGATCAGATTGAATGGTTCTGTCGTCATTTCAGCCGCCGCAAACAGGTTTCCATCAGCGTACATCCGCATAATGACCGCGGAACAGGCGTGGCCTGCGCCGAATTGGCGATGCTGGCGGGTGCCGATCGGGTGGAGGGCTGTCTGTTTGGTAACGGCGAGCGTACCGGTAACGTGGATATCGTGACGCTGGCGCTGAACCTTTACACTCAGGGTGTTTCCCCGGAACTGGATTTCAGTAATCTGCAGGCCATCGTCGAAGCGGTTGAAGAATGTAACCAGTTACCAGTACATCCGCGTCATCCGTACGCAGGAGAACTGGTGTTTACCGCGTTTTCTGGCTCGCATCAGGATGCCATTAAAAAAGGTTTCGCGGCACAAAAAACCGCAGACAATGACCTCTGGCGCGTGCCGTATCTGCCGCTGGATCCCGCCGATGTGGGGTGCAGCTACGAAGCCGTGATCCGGGTGAACAGCCAGTCGGGAAAAAGCGGTGCCGCATGGTTGCTCGAACAGAATCACGGGCTGAAACTGCCGCGCGGTTTGCAGATCGATTTCAGCAAAGCCGTGCAGCGCGACACCGATTCTCACGGCAAAGAAATGAGCACCAGCGACATCTGGCGACTGTTCCGTCAGCGTTACGGACTGACTGATCAACCCGTGGTGAAATTGCTAAGTTATGATATCCGCAGCGACGAGCAGAATGTCTGCCATTTCAACGCGCGTATCCGCTATCGTAATGAAGAACAGCATATTACCGGCAGCGGTAATGGTTTGTTGTCCGGCGCGGTAGATGCGTTGCGCCGCAGTTACGATGTTCAGCTGGAAATCGGCGATTATCACGAACACACGCTGGGACATCAAAGCCACAGCCGGGCAGTCGCGTACGTGAGTTGTCAGGGGAAACTGGGTGAAACGTGCTACGGCGTGGGTATCGACAGTGATGTTTCAAGCGCCTCGTTGCAGGCGTTGTTTAATGCGGCGAGCGGGATTCTGACTGACTAAAATATTCACTTGGCGAGACGCCCAGCGATCGGCGGAACATCGCACTGAAGGCACTCGGGCTGTCGTAGCCGAGTGCCAGCGCCACATCAATCACTGAATTTCCTGCCGCCAGTTGCTGCAAAGCGTCGAGCAATTTTGCCTGACGCACCCAGTCACTGAAACGCAGTCCGGTCTCACGCTGAAAGCGACGGGAAAGTGTCCGGCTGCTCATATTCAGCCGCGCAGCGACTTCCTCAAGTTCCCACGAAGCGCTCAAATCACGGCAAATCTGATGGCTAAGCATCAGAAGTTCGGGCTCTTTGGGTTCGGGTAAATACAATGGTAACGTCGGTAACAGACGCAGTTCATCGAGCAGTAATTCCATAATGCGTTCGTCACGGCCACCCGGCAAATAACCGGCGGGGATCGTCAGCGAAACCAAAATGAGTTCTCGCAGCAGCGGGGAAATTTGTACCACCTGACATTGTGCAGGTAAATCCGCACGTGCCAGTGGATCGACAAATAAGGTGCGTGCCTTAACGCCGCCGATAAAGCGCAGGCTGTGTTCGACATGGGCAGGTAACCAGATGCCGCGCCCCGGCGGAACCATCCAGGTGCCGAGCGCGGTATGAACTTCAACAACGCCACACAGAGTGTGGATCAGTTGTGAACAGCTGTGGCTGTGAGCAGGTTCGCTGTCACCGTGCTGATAATCAATCGCCAGAGGAGCAATGGCCTGATCAGGTGCGAGAAAGGTAGAGTGCATAAATCAGTGTTGCGGATGATTTTTAGCATCTTCGACGGCTTGTTTAGCGTCTTCAGCCGCCTTTTGAACTTCTTCTTCAGTCAGTTGTTCGGAGACTTCAAGCAGTTCTGCCAGCCCGTCGCTGACGTGCACGTCATCTGCTTTACTTTTATTTTCTTTATTATTTTTGCTCATTACGGTTGTCCTGATGAAATATGAAGAGGGGGGTAATTATAGCAGAAATCGTGCGGTTACGCGGGTAAGGGGGGGGAGTCCGTCGGGCGACAGACTCCCAAAAACATTACTGACGGTAGGCGAATTTAATTTGCTGCAGGGAGTTTCTGAAGATGGCTGCCTGCTGTTCATCTTCCATCTGTGCGGCATATTTTTCCATGTTCAACATAACCTTACCTGCATCCGCCTGACCGATCGCTTTCAGGATCAGAGTCAGGGTGGCTTTCAGGCAGGCAACTTCTGTCGCCAGGGTTTCAACGTTCGCTTCAGTGGTAAAATCGCAGTTACTCATTATTTCTCCTCAGGCAGGCTGCCAGGCAGCGCTCCCGACTTTATACAGTAAAAAGAAGGGGGTATATCAGCGGGCTCACCCGAAACGTCAGGGTGCAAAGTGACAGCATTTTAGCATAGTCGGCAGCTTTTAGTGCAGTGGCGCACGGGATGCTTTCGAAAAGCATTCAATAGAACGGGCAAAATGAGGAGAGAAATCCGATGAGTTAACACATTTGAAAGTAAGTAAAGAATACTAAACATATTAGGGGATCAGAAATTTCACGTGTTCCGCCTGAGTTTATTCTTATAAGTACCGCGACAATTCGTGCTATTGCAAATAATCATTGGGTATATCATAGATATATGAAAGTCGTGATTCGCTGCTTTAATCACCTTTCTTTAAAACGTGTTATTTTGAGGGGAGCAGCCCCGGCATAGTTATTTTTTACAACAGAAAAGATGTAGCTTGATACAGACCTTATTGTTTGATTCAAAATGCTTTTTTTTTGTATTATTAATACAGGTGATGGCAGTTATCATTTACATTCAGCAAACTAGTTTTTTGCAGACATTTCTTGGTCAAGATGGCCGAATAGAGTAAAATGCGCGAGCGATATAAATAACCTGAATTCCTGATTTAAAAACACTGCCCTCGTGCGGTAGTGAGGTAAGTTCGTTGATGTTGGCTTTTTATTGCCACCTTCTCTTCTATAAGCTGTCTGCGCACGATATTAATGTTTAACGTGTATGATTGCGTTAAGACAAGCCCGAAGACCCTGACGGTGCGTCGCCCTTATTTTTTGGAGAATTCTCTTTGATTAGCGTTCTTCTTGTTGATGACCACGAATTAGTGCGCGCAGGGATCCGACGCATTCTCGAAGATATCAAAGGCATCAAAGTCGTTGGTGAGGCTCAGTGCGGCGAAGACGCCGTGAAGTGGTGCCGTACCAATGATGTTGATATTGTCCTGATGGATATGAATATGCCGGGTATTGGCGGGCTGGAAGCGACGAAGAAAATCGTGCGTTTCTCGCCGGATATCAAGATTATCATGTTAACTATCTATACTGAAAACCCGCTGCCGGCAAAAGTGATGCAGGCGGGGGCTTCCGGTTATCTGAGCAAAGGTGCTGCACCACAGGAAGTGGTTAACGCCATCCGTTTGGTTGACTCGGGCCAGCGCTATATTGCGTCTGACATCGCTCAGCAAATGGCACTGAGCCAGATTGAGCCCCAGTCTGAAACGCCTTTTGACTCCTTATCTGAGCGTGAATTACAAATCATGCTGATGATTACCAAAGGGCAAAAAGTGAATGAAATTTCAGAACAACTGAACTTGAGCCCGAAGACCGTTAACAGTTATCGTTACAGAATGTTTAGTAAATTAAATATCAGTGGCGATGTCGAGTTAACTCATCTGGCAATCCGTCACGGTTTGTTCAACGCGGAGACTTTATCAGGCAGTGAATGATGAGCGTTTCGACCCTAAAGCCTTTCTGAAAACGGTCACCAGCCAGCCGGGCGTCTACAGGATGTATGACGCCAGCGGCACCGTAATCTATGTAGGTAAAGCTAAAGACCTTAAAAAGCGTCTTGCCAGCTATTTTCGCGTTCAGGTTTCCAGCCGTAAAACGGAAACGTTGGTCAAAAATATCGCGCAAATCGACGTCACCGTGACCCATACGGAAACCGAAGCGCTCCTCCTCGAACATAACTACATCAAGCTGTATCAGCCGCGTTATAACGTGCTGTTGCGTGATGATAAATCCTATCCGCTGATTTTCCTCAGTGCCGATAATCATCCGCGTATTACCGTGCATCGCGGCGCCAAGCACGCTAAAGGCGAATATTTCGGGCCGTTTCCCAACTCCTATGCCGTGCGTGAAACGCTGGCACTGTTGCAGAAACTTTTCCCGATCCGCCAGTGCGAGAACAGCGTTTACAGCAATCGCTCGCGCCCTTGCCTGCAATATCAGATTGGGCGTTGTCTCGGTCCCTGCGTGAAAGGGTTAGTCAGTGAACAGGATTATAAAGATCAGGTGGATTACGTGCGTCTTTTCCTTGAAGGGAAGGATCAGCAAGTGGTCACGCAGCTGGTAAACCGTATGGAAGAGGCCAGCAAGGATTTACGTTTTGAAGATGCCGGACGCATTCGAGATCAAATCCAGGCTGTTCGCCGTGTCACTGAACGTCAGTTCGTGTCGGGTAACAGCGAAGATCTCGACGTTATCGGTGTCGCATTCGAATCAGGCATGGCGTGCCTGCACGTTCTCTTTATTCGTCAGGGCAAAGTGTTGGGCAGCCGCAGCTACTATCCGAAGGTGCCGGGCGGTACCGATCTTGGCGAAGTGGTACAGACTTTTGTCGGGCAGTTCTATTTACAGGGTAGTCAGATGCGCACCCTGCCTGGCGAAATCCTCCTGGACTTCAGCCTGCCGGAAAAAGATCTGCTGGCTGATTCTCTGAGTGAGATTGCCGGGCGCAAAGTGCTGATTCAGAGTAAGCCGCGTGGTGACCGTGCTCGCTACCTGAAGCTGGCGCGTACCAATGCCTCTACGGCCCTGACCACGAAACTGGCGCAGCAGTCGACTATTCATCAGCGTCTGGCAGAGCTGGCAAAAACCCTTAATCTTGCGGAAATTAACCGCATGGAATGTTTCGACATCAGCCATACTATGGGCGAGCAAACGGTCGCTTCCTGTGTGGTCTTCGACAATAACGGGCCGGTACGTTCTGAATATCGCCGCTATAACATTACCGGTATCACGCCGGGGGATGATTATGCGGCCATGAAACAGGTATTGACGCGTCGATACAGTAAATCACTGGATGAGAAAAAAATTCCTGACGTGATTTTTATCGATGGCGGGAAAGGGCAGCTCGGCATGGCGCTGGATGTGTTTCATTCACTGGATGTGACATGGGATAAATCTAAACCTTTGCTGATCGGTATTGCGAAAGGTGCCGATCGTAAAGCAGGGCTTGAAACGTTATTCTTTGTGCCAGAAGGTGAGGGGATTGCCTTGCCGTCAGATTCACCGGCATTGCACGTTATC
Source organism: Rahnella sp. 1L-D-7-B-C2 (assembly GCF_057290995.1). NCBI lineage: Bacteria > Pseudomonadati > Pseudomonadota > Gammaproteobacteria > Enterobacterales > Yersiniaceae > Rahnella > Rahnella sp. 1L-D-7-B-C2. Next base: position 300,046 of record NZ_JBXAVQ010000005.1, read on the forward strand.
CAGCATATTCGTGATGATTCGCATAATCATGCGATCACCGGGCACCGTCAGCGGCGCGCCAAGGTGCGCACAACCAGCGCACTCGAAGAGATTGAAGGCGTCGGGCCGAAACGACGTCAGGTATTACTGAAATATATGGGAGGCATCCAGCCATTACTGAATGCCAGCGTCGAGGAAATTGCACAGGTACCGGGTATTTCGACCGCATTAGCAGAAAAGATTCATAATGCGTTGAAACACTAAAGCCGTTGTAGCAACATACTCATAATATCCAAACTGGACAAACAGTTACCTTCGCTATGCAATTTAATATACCGACGTGCCTTACCCTGTTCCGCGTTGCACTGATCCCTTTCTTCGTGCTCGCCTTTTATCTGCCTTATCCATGGGCATCGATGGCTTGTGCGCTCATTTTCGTTTTTGCGGCAATGACTGACTGGCTGGATGGCTACTTAGCCCGTCGCCTGAAGCAAACGACGCGGTTCGGTGCGTTCCTTGATCCTGTGGCCGATAAGGTGATGGTGGCGATTGCCCTGGTGCTGGTCGCGGAGTACTTCCACTCCTGGTGGATAACATTACCGGCTGCCACTATGATCGCTCGTGAAATTATTATTTCTGCCCTGCGCGAGTGGATGGCTGAAATTGGTAAGCGAAGCAGCGTTGCCGTTTCCTGGATTGGTAAGGTCAAGACCACCGCGCAGATGTTATCTCTGGTCGCCTTATTGTGGCGTCCTGATAACATTGTTGTGGGTGTCGGTGTGGTAGCTCTTTACATCGCGGCAGTGCTGACTTTCTGGTCAATGTTCCAGTATTTGAACGCTGCACGCCACGATTTGCTGGAACCCTGATCAAACTGACGTAAAAAACGTCAAACGAGCGAAGGATCCAGATAATTTTATTGACTCATTCTCTCAGGTCAGTAGAATGCAACGCATCGGAAGGCAGACAGCAATGCGCCAGAAGATAGTTAAAAAAATCAGTACGTTCTGATTAAAGCGGGAATAGCTCAGTTGGTAGAGCACGACCTTGCCAAGGTCGGGGTCGCGAGTTCGAGTCTCGTTTCCCGCTCCAAATTTTCTTGAATTGATTTCTTAATCGGTTTAAGTGCAAGACAAGTAGTAAGATTTAAGGCGCGTTAACAAAGCGGTTATGTAGCGGATTGCAAATCCGCCTAGTCCGGTTCGACTCCGGAACGCGCCTCCAATTTTCCCGGAGCCCGGGTGGTGGAATCGGTAGACACAAGGGATTTAAAATCCCTCGGCCTTAGGCTGTACGAGTTCAAGTCTCGTCCCGGGTACCATGGGAAAATTAGCAGAATAATCAAAAGCAATAGTGTAGTAATGTCGTTATAGCCACCTTCGGGTGGTTTTTTTATGTCTGGAATTTGCTGCTTCCCCCCTTTCGAATCTTCTTGCCTCTTCAGTTGTGATGAAATTTTCCCAATTATCCATGACTTTTAATTAAATCATTTAGCTGGCTTTGTATAAGACTGTAAATCCATAAAATTTTCGTATATTATCCTCCTAAGAATAGTCTTAAAGAAGCGATATACCGGCAATCCTAAGGAAGCCAAATGCACAATACCATACAGCTTTCTCATTTATGGTAAGTGCTGAAGTCTCACGGGCTGGGCTGGATATTATGTGGGTGAATATAACGCCAGTACGAAATTGAAATGGAACATTCCAATGAGTAGCATGAATACCTTACCAAATGAACCAAGGGCACATCTCCCCGTTCTTGATAGTACCTTTGTAAAGCACGATGAAATTGATTTGTTTGAACTCTTATCTGTCATTTATAAAGCTAAGAAATTCATAATCTTAGTTACTCTCGCTTTTATCATCGCAGGAATTGGTGTCGGGGCTGTTTTACCTCAAAAATGGACTAGCAGCGCTGTAATTATTGCACCTGCGGCTTCTGAATTTATAGGGCTGGATGATCTCTTGGATCAGTTAAAGATTGCCGGTATCGATACGGGGGTTGATTCTACTTATCTGCTGGCGACTTACATGCGGTACTTTGATTCCCGCATTTTACGGGACAATTATTTGCAGCATTCCAGTTACTTTAAGATGCTGATGGCTAAGAATCCCGATGACGAGTCGCGCAAAAGACAACTTCTGGATTCCATCACCTCGAATAACATTACCACGTCCAGTAATGCTGATGATAAAGGACTCAGTTCCAAAGCGTATAATTACTTCCGACTAAATTTTTCAGCAGCAAAGCCTGAAGAAGCAAGAAATCTGCTTCAGGGATACATGGACTATGTTGAAAAATCTGTTCAGGGGTACGTTACATTTAAGATTAAGCGAGCAGTGACGCTGAAACTCCAAAACGAGCAGCAGCTTTACGATGTGGAAATTCAAAAAATCCAAAATGATCGCGATGTTCGTATCAACAAGATCAAATATGCTCTTTCAATTGCTCAAGCCGCAGGCGTGAAAAAGCCTGTCTACTCAAATGGCGCAACCATACTTGACGATCCTGACTATTCAATTTCGCTGGGTGCGGATGCACTCGCCGAAAAACTTAAAGTCGAAGAATCTATTAAAGACCCTCTCGACATAAGTACTGATTTACGCAACCGAAAGATGAATATCGATCTGTTACGCAATGTGAAATTGAATGATGTTGAGTTTAGGCCCTTTAAATATCTGCAAATGCCAGAAGTCCCATCCAAGAAAGATGAACCAAAGAAACTCATTATCCTGGTAATTTCGGGTATGTTGGGCATGATGGGGGCGATAGCTATGGTGCTGTTGCACCACATGTCAATCAATCGTCGCGAAAAACTTTCTCTCTGACATCGCAAAACGTTCACTTTGCATATAATAAAGGCCACCTCGAAGAGTGGCCTTTGTGCTTTAACAGCAACGCCAAATCATATCAGCAATGCAAAACGTACCTTTGCGGTAATTACCGGTCTGGTATGTGCTGATGTTCAGTGAAAGTGGCGGATAGAGTGCAGATTAAAACAGCCCCGAAGGGCGTTTTTAGGGCTAAATCTCGCCCGATGAATCTGTATTACTCAGTGCCCGGATCGATAAAGGCAGGTGGTAGTTCGGTTGGCTGGTGAAAAACGCCTGAAGGGCGACGCGTTTCTTCCGGTCTATCGAAATCTCTTCCATGGTTTTGCGGAAGATACTGTAACGGCCACAAGAAGTGCAGGTCACAGTAACAATTTTCGCCGACATATTTACCGACGTCTTATTCGTGTTTTGACACAACGGACACTCGTCTTGAGCGTTTACAACTGTAGAACTCATAAAACCTCCGGTTTTACTTAGAGCGTCCAGTAGTCTAGCACAAAAAGGCGGCAGTTACTTAATGATAAATAATTTATCAGTGGATTTCAGCCGCGACTACGTGTAGAGAAGCCTAAACTTCCTGAACGCACGGGGAAAACCTCAGTTTGCTCTTTGAACATCCTTCCTAACACTCCTCATCAGATACACTTAAGCTATTCACAGTCGCAATGGATCTCATCCAAATATGATTCCTGCTTTGTATAAACGTATTGATGGCAAAAACTACCGGCACATTTATATCGTGGGCGATCTACACGGGTGTATGGCCTTACTGGATGAGCAACTGAATAAAATCACTTTCGATCCCAGCCTCGATCTGTTGCTGTCAGTTGGCGATCTGGCCGATCGCGGACCCGACAGCGTCGGTTGCCTGAAACTCATCCGTCAGCCGTGGTTTCGCTGCGTGAGAGGCAACCATGAGCAAATGGCGATTGAAGCAGTGAACGAACTGAATATTCCGCGCTGGCTACGTAACGGTGGTGACTGGTTGTATGCGCTGGAAAGCGAAGCTCAGGAACAGGCGAAAGCACTGATTCTTGAGGCAGACAGTTTACCGCATGTTATTGAGCTGACGACCCGCGAAGGGAAACGTATCGTGGTGGCGCACGCTGACTACATTTCAGACGAGTATGCATTTGGAAAGCTATTGGACAGTTATGAAATTATCTGGAATCGTGATCGCGTGAATCAGGCGCTGGCCGGACGTTATCAGCCTGTCGCCGGTGCCGATGCCTTTTATTTCGGCCATACGCCGGTTGAAAAGGCGATGCAATTTGCTAATCAGCACTACATTGATACCGGCGCGGTATTCGGCGGTTATCTGACCTTACTTCAGTTGCAATAACATCAGACGGAGTGCGGGTTTGCGGTGAATTGCTGGCAAAGGTATAGTGACCGGCTGCGAACCGGAAAGCTGAGATAACATCATGGAAACTAAGCGTGAAGACAGGATCCAGCGTCTTTTGCTGGCGCTAAAAAAGACTGACAAAATCCACCTGAAAGAAGCGTCTTTACTGCTCGATGTTTCCGAAATGACTATCCGGCGTGATCTGAATGCAGAGCCTGCGCCAGTGATGCTGCTCGGCGGTTATATTGTGATGGATCCCAAGAATAATCCGGCGACGCACTATTTTGTCAGTGAGCAAAAAATGAGGCAGGTCGCTGAGAAACGCCAACTGGCCAAACATGCAGCCAGTCTGATCCTCGATAATGACACCGTCTTTTTCGATTGCGGTACTACCATGCCGTATGTGATTGAAAGTATACCAGAATCCAGAATTTTCACCGCAATCTGCTATTCGCTTAACACCTTTCTGGCACTTCAGGAAAAACCGCAGTGCGATGTCATCTTATGCGGCGGCGCATTTAAATCCAGCAACAGCATCTTCACGCCGATTGGTCGAAGCAGTGAACTCGATTTCATCCGCCCGGCAAAAGCGTTTATTTCTGCCGCAGGTGTCAGCATTGAACATGGGGTAACGTGCTTTAATTTCGATGAATTGCTGATGAAGCATCAGGCGATGGAGCGTTCAGCGCAATGTATTCTGGTGGCTGACAGCAGCAAGTTTGATCAGGTGCGACCGGCGGCAATCGCACCTTTAGCCCGTTTTAACACCCTGGTCAGCGATGCCAAACCGCCACAGGCTTATCTGGATTTTTGCCAGCAGGCTGACATTTCACTCAGCGTCTGACTCCCTTCAGCGGATTGCCGGGATCTTCTCCACCGACTGATAAAACACCACTTCCCAGATGCCGGTTTTTGAGCCATCACTCAGATAGTGCTCAAAGCAGGCTTTACCATCTGGCCGGTATTGATGACTGGCCAGCAGCTGGCTGTAAAACTCCCGCCAGGCTTGTTCAAAGTTTCCATCTGTTATGGTGGTGTGATACGCCGCATAGGTGCCCCCTGGCAGAGTTTGCAGCGCCAGCCCGTCAGCATCATCGAGAATGAAATTATCCGCGACACAAACCGAAGGATCGGCGCGCAGCGCTTCAGCGGGTGTGGTATCCGGGTTATCGTGAAACCACGTCAGCCATTCATTATGTGGCTGATGGTGTCGTGCGACCCATTTCGTCAGCTGCTGAAATCCGTTGTGGATTGACTCCTTATATGGCCCGACAACCCGGTAGCTCACCAGTTTTTTTGCCGGTCTTTCGACGATTAATAGTGCCACGATGATCTCCTTTTATCTGACATGAATTGAGAGAACTCTATGATGATAATACCAACGATATAGATGCTAGCTATAACAGTTACCCGTTTTGCAGCGTTTAACTGCTCTACGCGCTATAACAGTTGTCATGATAAAATAATATAATCAGATTGAATTATAGTCGTCACTGCAGCGAGGTTATGGGATGGACGTGATCAAAAATGTATTAAATAGTGAAATTGATCGTATCAACCGTCAGGAAGGCCGTGATGGCAGGGCACGCATTAACGTTGAGTTCTTTGTGAATCATCCGTGGCTATGCCTGGCGATGCTGATCGGCTATATTGCCGTCGGCGTCGTGATGTATGTATCGCCTTACATGGGCATTGGCTGGTTTATCGGTTTTACCGCTTTTCTGATCTTTATGTCAGCGATGCTTTTGTTAGAAATCAAGCCGGTATATCGCTATGAAGACATCGGTGTTCTGGATTTACGTGTCTGCTATAACGGCGAATGGTATTTCAGCCGTGAATTATCCCCTGAGGCCGTACAACAGATTCTGAGTGCCGATAGCGTAAGCAGTTGGGTGAAAAACCGCATAGAGTCGATTGTACGTCACAAAGGTTTTGTGGATTTTTACGATGTTTACGATCTGGCCCGCCTTGAGCACCAGCAACCGGCCGCGATGGACGCTGTACCGTTAGCGCACTAATTCCCCCTTCAATATGGCTTTCGGCCATGACGCCACCCCGCATGCTCTGATAAAATAGTGGCTGGACATACATTTCGTGAATGGGTCGTTCATCTACCGAACAAATCACAAGGTATGTAAGCCGCTGCAGGGGCCACTGTGGAACGAATCAAACTGACTATTCATCATCTGCACAAAATCGTTTCTGATGAAAAACAGGATGCGCAGGCTGTCGCCCGCATTTATGCTGGCGAAAAGTTGCTGCTGACTGAGACGATGACCGGGCAGGCTATCCATTTTGATCGCTACATTCACGTCGATAATGACACCGGTAAACCTTTACGGGTGGAATGGGACTGTGACGGAAGTGCAAAGATGTCAGTTTCCCGCGCAGAAGTTTGTCCTTGTTGCGGTGGCGACGCACTTCACGGGTAAGAAAACGCAGAGAGTAAAAGCAAAGCAGAGGTGAATGATGAAGTTTATCAACAACGAAGTTGAATACCGTAAATGGATAATGGATGAAATTTTCCAGGCGAGCGCGGTAGGCGAAACCTCTGAGTTTGCCGATCAGGAAGTGGATGATTTTATTTTCGATGCCAGGCCTGTGGCGTACCCGTGCGTGGCGGTGATGATCCAGACGCCGGGAGAGCCGGGTGTTTGCGAACCGCGTTTCGTCTACAAAGAACAGATATTTGATTGGGCGCACAAGATGGGCTTTGGCTTTGACAGCTAATTGTTGCAGCAACAATGAACGCCAGCCCTGAGTCTCGCTCAGGGCTTTCACAGGAAGCTTTTACACATTTTTCCTGTCGATTTTCTCTTCACCCCAGAACAGATGGTCTTCCTTGGTTTTTGCGAAGGCGATAGGCAGCACTTCATCATTGCCTTCTTCCCAAATTTTCTGAGCCAGAGTTTCATCATTTTTGGCCAGCTCGAAAATGGCTTCAGCGATTTCGTGAGAGGTTTCACGCGTGTTGGCCCAGGCTTTGATATTTGACGTCGTCATCCGGTTCTCCTCGTAACATTTCGCACAATAAGTTCGTAAAAGTGTCATCATGACACCCTCATAATCACTTTAACTATGGTTTCCATAAGTGGTTTATGCAAATCCTGCGGCTTTTCGTTCCAATATCAGAAGCAAGAAAAGCTTCTTCAGGGCACAAAAAAGGCGCCAGATGTTCGCCTGTGTCGTTTATACTAAAGTCGATTTTGAACAATTAAGGTGATGAGAATGAGCGACGATATTTTTGATTTTGACATTGATGCTGCACTGGTGTCCGCAGAAGAAAAAGCGGCTGAGAAAGTAGCAGCAGTGCCTGAAGCCGTTCAGGACGAAAGTGACTGTGAAGGCTGCAAAATCTGATTTTGCCCCAAAGTACAGTAAATAAAGAAACCGCTTCGGCGGTTTTTTTGTGTCTGACGTTTGAGGGATGTTAGCTTTATTTGTCTGAATCTCCTTTGCTGCCATAGCGTTGCAACGTATTACGTATAGCTGGTTTCTGACGCAAATGTAAGGATAGCGAAAGGACATTTTTTTTGGGATAAATTCCTATAGAACAGGAAGATAGCTGGCGGTAATTTGGCATCACCTGATAAGCAGGTCGTGAGGTTTCCAATGAAAAAACTGATTCTGATTCTCGCCGTTATGCTTTCCACTGTGCCCGCGCTGGCTCAGGCAAACGTCGAGCTGGGCGTAAATATGCCGGGCCTGTCACTGCACATCGGTGACCGCGATCCCCGCGGATATTATTGGGATGGGGGCGACTGGCGTCCGCCGGGTTGGTGGGATGAACATTACCGTGATGAAGGTCGGGGTCACTGGGTGTATTACGAGCCCGCTCCGCCGCCACCGCCGCGTTACTGGCATCATGAACACTGGCACGAAGGTCCGCCTCCCGGTTACTGGAGAGATGGCCCTCCGCGGCACTGGCGTGAAGGCCCGCCTCCGGGACGCTGGTAATCAAAGTGCAATAAGTTAGCTTACACATCGTCATAAAAATTTTGGGAACAGGGCTGGCAGTGGTGATGCGAAAGTATCCCCAATGTCAGTTCTGTTCCTTTTACTTTTATACTTTCTCGCCTGACCATTTCAGTCGTTATTAATTACAATAAAAAATGCAATAAAATAATGTATTCATTGAAATTATGAATTGAGTGGTTATTTCTAAATAATAATTAAATAAAGCCTGTAATCAGGTTTTTAAGACTGATTGCTGCTTGCTAACTGCGATATATATGTTAATTTTCTGTTATGTGAAATCAGCAATGGATGGCTCGAACGCAACGCGTGCCTGATCTCATATTCAGTCTTCATGGAAGTTTTTTATCAGGTGCGTTAGACATTATTTACTGTGAGCTAATCTTATGCACTTGATTAAAAACGATTTTGAATACCGTTCCTGGATGCTTGATGCCTATTTTCGACAGGACAATATCTTTGGTGACACGCTCCTGACCGATGAAGAAATGGATGATTTTCTTTTCGAATCGCGTCCACAAGAATACCCTTGCCTGGGAATGGTAACCCCCTCCAAAACCAATCCTTTAGACAGCGATATTGCTTTTTTCTACCGCAATAATATCAATGACTGGGCGACGTCTATGGGCCTTATTAAGAGTAAATAACCTTATTCTTCATATATTAATAAAGCGCCAGCAGGCGCTTTATTTGTTTTTAGCCCGGCGGAATTAATTTCCACGAACTTCAACTAACACCGGGCAGGGTGCGTGGGCGATGACTTCCGCGCTGACCGATCCTTTCATCATGCGACCAAAGACCGAGAGCTGACGATGGCCGATAACGATCACCGAGGCCTTAATTTTTTCGGCTTCTGCCACCAGTGCTTCGCCAGCAGCCCCGACGATGAGATTTCCTTTCGCGCGGATCCCCGCTTCATTCAGCGTTTTCAGTGCATTGCCGACCACGGCGCGGGCGGTATTTTGCTCTTCCTCCGCCGGTGGGTACTCCACGATTTCTCCTGGCACATCGCCGTTCTCTTCCAGTGCATAAGATTCATCAATACAACAGCTAACATACACCGTTGATGAATGGCCGTTCGCCAGTTGCCGGGCAAGATCGACGACGAATGGGGACTGCTTTGAGCCGTCTACGGCCAGCAAAATAACATCAAACACTTGCACTCCTGGGTTCGTTGTTCTGGCCGAGTTTACCGATTTCGCCAATCAGCGCGTTTTTACACTCGAGCAGCGCGTCACGGATTAAGGATTCTTTGCTTTCCCGGCGCGAGGTGGGGAAAAGCACTGAAACGGAGTAGCGACCCAAAATGGTGTCAATAGCAACGGCCAGCGTCGAGACGCCATCTACGGTCTCACCGTTCTCCATGGAGATGCCGCTTTCGCGGACCTCGGCGATTTTATTCAGCAGGGAATCCACCGTACGCACTGTCTGTTCGGTGGCGGGTTCAAGCACCTCGCCGACAATAATGCGGATCTCGTCATCTGTTTTAAGCGAGAGCAACGCGCGGCCGCCGGAGGTGCTGTAAATCGGCAAATTCAGGCCGACCCTCGGTACCACGCGCAATTCTCGTTCCGCCACGATGCTGTGAATATTGGCGATCTGGCGGCCACTGGCCCGCCCGAGAGAGACGGTTTCGTCCGTGGATTCACACAGCTGGCGAAGGAAAGGGGAGGCGATGGCGATCACATCGGTGTGTACCGTGGACACCAGCTTCAGCAGCGTCGGGCCTAGCCGGACGCCGCCGCTTCCCTCTGAACGCACCAAACCCTCTTCAGCCAGTGCCGCAACAATCCGTTGCACGGTCGATCGCGGCAGATCAACATCATTGGCGATTGCCCCAAGGCTCATTCCCTGAGGATGTTTCCCAAGCGCATTAAGAATGGATGCCGCACGCGAAATCACCTGGATACCACCGCTGCGTTCTTCGTCTCCTGCAATGTCGTGCGCCATCACTTCTCCTTGGTCACCGACGGGTGATCCTTAACGAAATCTATGCTGCCAATGTAATAGCTGGGCGGTCTAAAAACAATTTTTAATCACATTGCAATACAGTGCACCGTATTATAGTATTTGCTTGTGTATCACAATGTGGTGCAATGCATCGAAATAAAAGTGATACCGATCGTCATATTACGTTTTCCATCCGCATACCTGCCTTTTCACTCTCGCCGCACTGATAAGCGACGAAGTTAACGAGCGACAAGATGAATCATTCAGTCACAACGGCACCTGCCGCGAGCGGTGCTGCAATGCCCGTTCCGCCCCCTTTTAATCTGCGGCTGATTATTGGGCTGATCGGCGTATTGATTGCCTCACTGTGCTCCGGCCTGAACGATCGGGTAACGGATATTGCATTGGCCGATGTTCGCGGTGCGCTCAGTATCAGCAGTGACGAAGGATCATGGTTGATCGGTGTCTATCAGGCGGCGGAAGTGGCAGCGATGATGATCGCGCCGTGGTTTGCGATGACATTTTCACTGCGCCGTTTCACTTTGTTCGTCACTCTCGGATTTTTACTTCTGGCTGCGATCCTGCCTTTTGCACCCAATTTGCCGGTGTTTATCGCCTTGCGCACTGTTCAGGGGATCTTCGGCGGTGCTTTGCCACCTTTGCTGATGACCGCCGCGCTGCGCTTTATGCCGCCGCATTTCAAATTATATGGCCTGAGTGCATACGCGCTGACGGCCACCTTCGGCCCGAATATGGCGACGTCATTGGCAGCCATCTGGACCGATTACGTAGGCTGGCAGTGGGTGTTCTGGCAGGTTATCCCGCCTTGTTTGCTGGCTGTCATGATGGTCGGCTACGGTATTCCGCAGGATCCGTTGCGCTTTGAGCGTTTTAAGCAGATGGATAAGATCGGGATGCTGACCGGGTGCAGCGGTATTTCTCTGCTGGTGCTGTCCCTGCAACAAGGGGAGCGTCTGGACTGGTTTAACTCCCCGCTGATCACGATGATGTTTTTTGCTGCACTGGCGTTGCTGACAATTTTTCTGGCTAACGAATGGCATCATCCTTTGCCGTTATTCAAATTACAGATGCTCCGGCGGCACAATCTGGCTCACGGTTTAATCACGCTGTTTGCGCTGATGTTCCTTTTCTTATCCGGCTCTGCCTTACCGTCGAGCTATATGGAGCAGGTCGGCGGGTTCCGTGCGGTTCAGGTGGGGCCGCTGGCGCTGACGATTGGCCTGCCGCAACTATTGCTGGCACCGCTGGTGGCGTTTGTACTAACGATGCGCTGGATTGACAGCCGCTGGGTGCTGGCCTGCGGGCTGGGGCTGATTGGTTTTTCCTGCTACTGGGGCACGCACCTGACCAGTGCATGGGCACGTGACAACTTTTATCTGATTCAGATTATGCAGGCGTTCGGTCAGCCGATGGCAGTATTACCCATCCTGATGAGTGCGACCAGCGTGGTGCAGCCGCTGGAAGGGCCTTTTGCCTCGGCGATGTTTAATACCACGCGCGGTCTGGGCAGCGTGATGGGCAGCGCCATGCTGGGCGTTTTCGTCAGTCACCGCGAGCAGTTCCATTCCAATGTATTACTCAATCACGCAGGCAGTGTGAGCTATCTGCTGTCGCAGCCGAACGGGGGCGGCAGTAGTTTTCTCGTGCCGCTTAACAGCGATGGCTCACCGATTTCGACAGAAGTGATCACCCAGTTTTCCAGGCTGGTAAAAAAACAGGCACTGGTCCTTGGGCTGGCCGATACCTATCTGGTGATTGTCGGTCTGGCGCTGGGACTGATCGTGTTGGCCGCAGGTTTGCCTAAACGCACGTATCCGCCGCAGTCACTGGTTAACCGCAACTGAAGCACGCTTCACCTAAACAAATGCAAGCCACAACAAAAAAGAATGAGAGAAAAGAATCATGATAAAAACATCGCCTGTCCGCCTGAGCTGGCTGATTGCCGCCGTAGTGGTGATATCGCTGATTGTCATCGCCTTCTGGATTTTGACCGGGAGCACTAAGCCAGAAACCGATGATGCCTTTGTGTCCGCCGACTCTACTCTGGTGGCACCGCGCATTTCCGGCACTATTGCCGAGGTGTATGTGCGCGACAATCAGTCAGTTAAAGCCGGGGAGGTAATGGCTCGCATCGATGACCGGGATTATCGCAACGCCGTTCTGACGGCCGAAGCGAATCTGGAAACGGCCAATGCGCAAATGCTGAGCCTCACCGCGCAACTGGCGAAACAACAGCAAACCATTTTGCAGGCTCAGGCGCAGGTGAATGCCGACAGCGCGGGTATTTTGTACGCGCGTCAGAGCGCTGACCGCTACAAGCGTTTACTGCAAAACGGATCAGGCACCGCCGATGCGCGCGATGAATCGGATGCGAATCTGCGGGCCAAACTGGCTACGCAGCAAAGCGATATGGCAGCAGCACAGGCGGCTGAAAAACAGGTCGACGTGCTAAAAGCGGGGCAGGCCGAAGCAAAAGCTGCCATCGACTCAGCCACGACTGCGCTGGCGCAGGCAAAATTAAATCTTTCCTACACGGAAATTACGGCGCCCGTCGACGGTATTGTCGGGCAACGGTCGCTGCGCATCGGTGGTTATGTTAGCGCCGGCACGCGAGTTTTGGCTGTCGTTCCGCTACGGGATGCCTATATTTTGGCGAATTATCTTGAAACACAGTTAGGCCAGGTGAAACCCGATCAGGCTGTGGAGATCAAGGTCGATGCGCTGCCGGGGGTTGTGCTCAAAGGAAAAGTGGACAGCATTTCTCCCGCAACCGGCGCGACGTTTTCCCCGATCTCTGCGGATAACGCAACGGGCAATTACACTAAAGTGGTGCAACGTCTGGCAGTAAAAATCGTGCTTGATCCTGATCAGACCGATACGAATCGTCTTAAAGTGGGCATGTCCGTGATCCCCACTATCAATACCGCATCGCGATAAATCCAGTTTTCAGTCACTTAAATCGACACAAAAAGGCGACCATGCTTCATTGCATGGTCGCCTTTTTAACGTGCTGTGGAGTTTCTTTAACGTGATGTAAAGTTTCGGGCGATTAAGACGCCTGATTTTGCGGCGGGGTAGGGCCGGACTCGTTCTTTTTATTCAGTTGCTGCGGTTTGCCTGAAAACAGGAAGCGCAGCAGCGGTATACGTTTATGCACTTCATAAAGGAAGAAGGCGATACCGAATACGAACACCAGACCCAACCAGAAGCCCATCCAGTCGCTGTGAATTTTTGGCGTGATGAAGGCACCATAAATCAGCGTTAACGGGTGGTGAATCAGATAGATGAACAAGGATGAGTTCACCAGATAGGTGATCCACGGTGCCTGGAAGTTCAGCATGTAATGGCTAAATGAGAACACCACGTTCACCATCAGAATACCCAACAGCGTCGTGATGATGGCATCAATCTCCATCGAGTAAAGCTGCGGAGTATTTACGTGCTGATTGAACATGTATGCAGCGAACAAGAAGATGCTGACTACACCCGCAGTAGCAGACGGTTTGATAAACAGCTCTTTCAACCAGGCGAATTTATACGCAAAGGCGCCGATAATGAAAAATGGCAGATAAAACAGCGTCTGCATGACGATAAAATTAAACGCTCCGTTAGAAAGTAAGTCCGGCGCAAAAAGGTACAACGCTCTGTTAAATACGGCATAAATTAAACCGATAAACAAAAAGAGTATTGAGAGTTTTCCTAAGCTATTTGTTCGGTTTTTAATTAATTGAATGCGATTAGTCTTAATTTCTTTTATAAATTTAAACAGATAAAAACAAATGCTGGTGAGAATAACCAACGTCAGCAAGAACCATAAGTGAGACACTAATTCCCAGACTGTGATGTTAATTTTCTGATAGAGGCCCATTGTGCTCCAGTCAGAAAACTTGCTGGTGTATTTCATCAGGAAATAAAGCTGAGGGAGCGTGATAAGCGGAAATGCCGCGGCCAGCGGGATGGCGACCCGCTCCAAACGCACCTTCAGCCACTGGTGCGATTCATAGCGCTCGTACAGCATATAGGAGAAATACCCTGATATGACGAAGAACACCTGCATACGGAAGGCGTGGATGACATCATTGAAGATAGTCAGGCCGTGCGAGGGTATGGCACTGTTTACTGCCCAGATATGACTGGAGTAAATCAATGATATATGGAATGGAATACCCAGCAGCATCAAATATGCGCGTATGGAGTCCAAAAAGAACTCACGTTGTGGTTTTTGTGGTTTCATTACGTTCCCGTTGTATGCAGCTCATCCTAATTTTAGATCGTAATTTGTCTTTAGGGCGATTCATTCAGGTAACCAGAAATGGACATTGCTGACAATAGTATAAGTCCGAACATAAAACGGGCTTTGTTATAGGACAAGTTTCCATAGCCTGTGTTTCAACGAATTGATATCCTTGTACCCTGTTGCGCTTAAACGGTTCATCAATGGATGAACCATCGACTGCTCAGGTTGTCGGAAACCTGACACTTCCCTTAAAATTGTTACAGCGAATGAGTTAAGCGCGCTTAAAGGAGACAAGGTGTCGGATAAAAATTTTTCCATAGGGTCACGTATGATCAAAGTCCGTTTGCTAAGTGCCGCAGTGTTGATGGCCATGTTCACCTCATCTGCCTGGGCTTTTTCTATTGACGATGTTGCAAAACAAGCGAAAGCATTAGCCGATAAAGGCTACGAAGCGCCGAAGAGCAATTTACCGTCCCAGTTCCGCGACCTCAAATTCGCAGACTACCAACAAATTCAGTTCAATCATGACAAAGCGTACTGGAAAGATCAGAACACGCCTTTCAAGCTTGAGTTCTACCACCAGGGGATGTACTTCGACACTCCGGTGAAAATCAATGAAGTGACGGCTAACTCCGTTAAAGAAATCAAATACAGCCCGGATTACTTCAACTTTGGCAACGTCAAACATGACGCTGACTCTGTGAAGAACCTCGGCTTTGCCGGTTTCAAAGTGCTTTATCCCATCAATAAAGCAGACAAAAATGATGAAATTATGAGTGTGCTGGGTGCCAGCTACTTCCGTGTCATCGGTAAAGGCCAGGTTTATGGTCTGTCTGCACGTGGTTTGGCTATCGATACCGCGCTGGCTTCCGGCGAAGAATTCCCGCGTTTTCGCGAATTTTGGATTGAACGTCCTAATCCGGATGAAAAACACTTAGTCATTTACGCATTGCTGGATTCTCCGCGTGCGACCGGCGCTTACCGTCTGGATGTTTATCCGGGCAAAGAAGCCACCGTTGACGTGCAGTCTCAGGTTTATCTGCGTGACAAAGTGGGCAAACTTGGCGTCGCACCTTTGACCAGTATGTTCCTGTTCGGCGCGAACCAGCCGTCTCCGGTGATGAACTATCGTCCGGCGCTGCATGATTCTAACGGTCTGTCTATCCACGCCGGTAACGGTGAATGGATCTGGCGTCCGCTGAACAATCCAAAACATTTGGCCGTCAGTCAGTTCTCCATGGAAAACCCGAAAGGGTTCGGTCTGCTGCAACGCGGCCGCAGTTTCTCCAACTTTGAAGATTTGGACGATCGTTACGATCTGCGTCCAAGCGGTTGGGTAGAGACCAAAGGCGACTGGGGTAAAGGGAAAGTTGAGCTGGTAGAAATTCCGACCGCCGATGAAACCAATGACAACATCGTGGCCTTCTGGACGCCGGATCAGTTACCTGATGCAGGTAAGCCGTTGTCTATGAACTATCGTCTGCACTTCTCTATTGAAGAAGATAAATTACATTCACCGGATCTGGCGTGGGTTGAACGTACCATGCGCTCAACCGGTGATGTGAAGCAGTCAAATCTGATCCGTGAGCCAGACGGCAGCGTTGCCTTCCTAGTTGATTTTGTCGGTCCAAACCTGAAAGCCCTGAAAAGCGACACACCGGTGGCGTCTCAGGTCAGCGTGGGCGACAACGGCGATCTGGTTGAAAACACTGTCCGCTATAATCCGGTAACTAAGGGCTGGCGTCTGACGCTGCGCCTGAAAGTGAAAGATCCGAAGAAAGCGATCGAAATGCGCGCTTCTCTGGCCAATGGCGATAAAACACTGAGTGAAACCTGGAGCTACCAGCTGCCTGCAAATGAATAAGTCAACGCACTCTACTCATGAATATGTAGAAGCTTTGCCGCTTCCTGAAGATCAGAAAGCGGCACTCCTTCAACAGCTTCCGGCTGCTGAGGGCGAAGCTTTTGCCACCGTGCATCGGCGCCTGGGCACTGATGACATGTCTTCTGCTGCTGCTGCTGCCGCTGCTGCGGACACCGATGCGCCTCTGGCCTCGGTCAAAGCACGCGTCGGTGCTGGCTGGCCTTACGCACTGGAGAAGGGCTCGCTGGATGAGGTGGATAACGAAGGCCGCACCATCGCGAGCGCTATGCCTGCAGTTAAACGTTCCAGCATGTTCCCTGATGTCTGGCGTACCAACCCGGTAGGACGTTTTTGGGACAACCTGATGGGGCGCAGTGCAGCTTCCCGTCATCGTGCCTCTGAAATGCCGGAGTCGGAAAAACGCTGGCGTCATGCAGGTTCCGTCCGTCGTTATATTTTGCTGGCTCTCATGCTGGTGCAAACGGCGATCGCGACCTGGTACATGAAAACCATCCTGCCTTATCAGGGCTGGGCGCTGATCGACCCCGCAGATATGCTAAACCAGGACTGGTTACAGTCGGTTCTGCAACTTCTGCCTTATGTGTTGCAGACGGGGATCCTAGTGCTGTTCGCCATCCTTTTCTGTTGGGTGTCGGCCGGTTTCTGGACTGCGCTGATGGGCTTTTTACAACTGCTCATCGGCCGCGATAAATACAGCATCACGGCATCGACCAAAGGCGATGAGCCGCTGAACCCGAATAACCGTACTGCGCTGATCATGCCGATTTGTAATGAAGACGTGGAGCGCGTTTTCGCGGGTCTTCGTGCAACGTATGAATCAGTAAAAGCGACGGGTGATTTGGATCAGTTTGATATCTATGTCCTGAGCGACAGTTATGACCCGGACATCTGCGTAGCCGAACAAAAAGCCTGGATGGAAGTGTGCCGCGACGTTGATGGTCATGGTCGTATCTTCTACCGCCGCCGCCGCCGCCGTGTGAAACGTAAAAGCGGCAACATCGATGACTGGTGTCGTCGCTGGGGCGGGGAATATGCCTACATGGTTATTCTTGATGCCGACAGCGTCATGAGCGGCGAATGTCTGACCGGTCTGGCGCGTCTGATGGATGCCAACCCGAACGCCGGTATTATCCAGTCTTCGCCGAAAGCGTCCGGTATGGATACGCTGTATGCGCGTTGCCAGCAGTTCGCGACCCGCGTCTACGGCCCGTTGTTTACCGCCGGTCTGCACTTCTGGCAACTGGGCGAATCCCACTATTGGGGTCATAACGCCATCATCCGCGTCAAACCGTTCATCGAGCACTGTGCGCTTGCGCCGCTGCCGGGTGAAGGTTCGTTTGCCGGTTCCATCATGTCGCATGACTTCGTGGAAGCAGCACTGATGCGTCGTGCTGGCTGGGGCGTATGGATCGCCTATGATCTGCCGGGCAGTTATGAAGAATTACCGCCGAACCTGCTGGACGAGCTAAAACGTGACCGCCGGTGGTGTCATGGTAACCTGATGAACTTCCGCCTGTTCCTGGTGAAAGGGATGCACCCGGTACACCGTGCGGTGTTCCTGACCGGCGTGATGTCTTATCTGTCCGCTCCGCTGTGGTTTACATTCCTGGCCCTGTCTACTGCCTTGCAGGTAGTGCATACGCTGATGGAACCGCAGTACTTCCTGCAACCGCGCCAGCTGTTTCCGGTGTGGCCGCAGTGGCGTCCCGAGCTGGCCATTGCGCTGTTTTCGACCACCATGGTGCTGCTGTTCCTGCCAAAACTGCTGAGCATCGTCCTGATTTGGGCGAAAGGTGCGAAGCAATTTGGCGGCGGTCTGCGTCTGCTGCTTTCCATGTTGCTGGAAATGCTGTTCTCAGTCCTGCTGGCACCAGTGCGCATGTTGTTCCACACCGTATTCGTGGTCAGCGCATTCCTGGGCTGGGAAGTGGTCTGGAATTCACCGCAGCGTGATGATGATGACACGCCGTGGGGCGAAGCCTTTAAGCGTCACGGTTCTCAGCTGTTGCTCGGTGCTGTCTGGGCCGCCGGTATGGCATGGCTGGACTTACGCTTCCTGTGGTGGCTGGCGCCTATCGTCTTCTCTCTGATCCTCTCGCCAATCGTATCGGTGTTGTCAAGCCGCGCAACGCTGGGGATTAAGAGTAAGAGAGCCAAGTTGTTCCTGATCCCGGAAGAGTACGATCCTCCGCGTGAACTGGTGGCAACGGATGAATATCTCAAGCTGAACCGTGAACGCAAACTGCAAAACGGCTTCATGCATGCGGTATTTGATCCGACTTTCAATGCACTGGCGACAGCTATGGCGACTTCGCGCCACCTGATGCGTGATGCGGTTGAAAATGGCCGTCGCGCTCACCTTGAGCAGGCGTTGAAAACCGGGCCGAAAGATTTAGGCAAGGCCGATCGCCTGATCCTTCTGAGCGATCCGGTACTGATGGCACGCTTACACTCTGCGGTCTGGACGCAACCGGATCAGCGGGCGTGGAGTGAGCATTACAGTAAATTGCCGCGTAACGTTGAGGCTTTCCCTGAAACCCAGACGCTGGAAGTTAAACCCGCCTGAGTTGATGTGAAGAGTCATTAAAGCTAACGGGCAGTATGTGAAAACGTGCTGCCCGTTTTTTATGGCCGGAAGTTCAGTGACTCTTTAGGCGTCAGCGTATAAAATTTTACTTTGCCTTAACATAGTGGGGCATGCGCGCGTGCTAAGCTGACAGCGCTTTCAGCGCTCCACGGAGTGCTTCCATTGAGTCGAATCGACAGGTTGTATGAGTGATTAATCGGGTAATTTTACGTGGATGTGTACTGGCATTAGTGGCTGGGACTCTGACGGGCTGTGGCAGTATCATCAGCCGGACAGTACCGGGGCAGGGACATGGCAATCAGTATTATCCCGGGGTGCAATGGGATCTGCGGGATAGTCCGTGGCGTTATGTCACCGTCATCGATGTACCGCTTTCGATGATCGTCGACACCTTCATGTTGCCGATTGACGCCCGCCACGGCCCCTATAACTAATCGTTAGTCGATGTCACGTCCCGGATAATCGTCCTCATCATCCCATTCTTCAGCAGCAGCAGCGCCTTCTTCAGTGTCGGTCTGCGGCTCGTGCTGGAATTCTCCTTCATCCCACTCGTACAGCGTCGCTTCTTCCAGCCACTCTTCTTCGAGCTCGATGACGTCATAGTCCTCATCGAAAATGGCCTGAGCGGCGGCACCGCTGCGGAAGGTTAATGCATCAATCGATTCCCCTTCGCCGTTAAGAAACTCCGCCTGCCACATGATGTCGCCATCCTGCATGATGTATTTCTGCAAATTGAACTGATCGGGAAGCGGCTCTTCATCGCCCTGGATCCTGTCCTGTGCGGCTTCGAGAAATTCTTCGCGGGCGGCATCAATAGCTTCTTCAAGCGTTACGTACATGCTCATTGTTGTCTCCTGAGTTGAAATGGGGTAATGGGTAAACAGGTGTGGTGTAAATAGCGTTATGAATGAACAGGTAACAACCATCCGCCAGTGAAAACGCTGATTCAATGATTGTTGTCGATAAATCCCAGAGTGCAAGTTTTCAGATGAAAAACAGTGGGTATTCTTCTGCTATCCTTATTTTTCTAAATAAAAACGGTAAGTTGAGGGAGAGTTTTTCACCATGATTTCACGAAACGCAGTGCTGCGCGTAGCGCGACCGACTGACAATCTTGATGAAATAGCCACCATGTATTGTGACGGGCTGGGATTCGAAGTGATTGGATGTTTCAGCGATCATCAGGGATTTGATGGCGTGCTGGTGGGGCATCCTCAGCATCATTACCATCTTGAATTTACGCATCATCATGGTTCAGTCGCAGGCTACGCACCGACGCAGGATAATTTGCTGGTATTTTATATTGCCGAAGAAAAACAGTGGGTTGAACAATGTGAAGCGATGCTGCAAGCCGGATTTACAGGCGTGCCGTCGTTTAATCCTTACTGGGATGAAAATGGCAGAACCTTTGAGGATGTGGACGGTTACCGCGTGGTTTTGGCTTCGCTTGAATGGTTACTATAGACACAAATGTCAGTACTTTCCCTGCTTTGCAAAGGCAGTGGAGGGGGAGGGTAAAGTTTTAGCAAACCGTCTGCGCGGCGTGAATTTGGGGACTAAAGTGACCATGAAACTTTCAGCAATAAGGTTACTGTTATGAAGATTCACTCCCGCGCGTTACTTCTGCCGCTGTGCGGTCTTGGCGTATTATTCAGCGTCGCCAGCACGGCAGCTGAAAATCTACCTCCTCAGCCTCCTATGGGCTTACCCTCGTTCCACGGCGAAGGTATGCCACCGCCGCCACCGATGATGATGGCGGGGTTCTGTCATCCGGGGCAATTATTCTGCGCCAGCGTCGCCAGTGATAATCCGACCGAGACCATTGAGAAACTGACCTCAGTACTTCCGGCGATAACGGCCGGTAAACACTATGAGGTCCGTCTGGCGGTGGTTGAAGTGCCTGACGCTATGCGTCCGCTGCCAGAAAGGGCCAAGTAAGAGGTTTCCTGCAACGACGGTCGTGTTTAATCGACCATCGCCTGACGTGGCCGGCGTTGCAGACACCACCAGGAGTAGACGGCGTTAAACAGCACAACCAGCGCAGTGACGAAAAACACCGTACGGAATCCATAGCTTGCCGAAACCGCCGCACCCAACAATGGGCCTGTGACATTCCCCACATCACGGAACGACTGGTTATAGCTAAACACGCGGCCAGCCACCTGATTGGTACAGTTGTAAATCAGCAGCGTCTGTACCGCCGGAAGCAGCGCACCGTCGGTAGCGCCGAGCAGGAAGCGCAGAATCCCCAGTTGCAGCGGTGTTTGCACAAACGCCATCGGGATCAGCAACAGCACTGATATCCCCATCATTGCCACCAGAATGCGCTCAGGTCCGATCCTGTCCCCCAGTTTACCCAGCCGTGGCGCACTCATTAATGCCGCCACACCCGGTACCGAAGCAATCATGCCGCTGATAAACGCCAGATTCTGCGTGTTACCCGCCAGCTCCCGCACGTAAAGTGTGAGGATGGGCGCAATCGAGCCGGTCGCCACCTGAATAATCATCGTGGTGACGAACAGGCACAGCACCAGTTTCGGATTTTTAAGCGAAGCAAACACCTGCTTGCGGTTAAGCATGTCTTTTTTATTCACCGGCACGAACTGTTCGCGGATGCAGTACAGCGTCATCACGAAGCACAGGAAAAGCACCGCAGCAGTGATGAAGAAGACCGGACGCAGCCCGTAGCTGTCGGCCAGTAAACCGCCGACCAGCGGCCCGAGCAATGCGCCACTGACGCCACCGGTGGAAAGCGTACCTAGCGCCCAGCCACTTTTGTTGCGGGGGATTTGAGTGGCAATCAGCGCGTTAGCGTTGGGGACGAAGCCGCCGAGTAAGCCAAGCAGGGCGCGGAGAACGAGGAATTGCCAGATGTTTTGCGCGAACCCCA
Source organism: Rahnella sp. 1L-D-7-B-C2 (assembly GCF_057290995.1). Lineage (NCBI taxonomy): Bacteria > Pseudomonadati > Pseudomonadota > Gammaproteobacteria > Enterobacterales > Yersiniaceae > Rahnella > Rahnella sp. 1L-D-7-B-C2. The sequence goes on from NZ_JBXAVQ010000005.1 coordinate 321,752, forward strand.
TCAGCACCATGACGATCGACATACCGAGTGCGGATCGCAGCAACATGATTTTGCGTCCCTTGCGATCGGCAAGGCCACCCCAGAAGGGCGATGCGATGGCGGAAAACAGGAAAGTGATGCTGAATACCAGCCCTGACCACATGTTCAGGGACTCATGACCGGTGACGCCGAGGGTTTCTACGTACAGCGGCAGGAAAGGCATAATCAGGCTGAATGCAGCACCGGTAAGAAAGCAGCCGATCCAGGCAACAAACAAATTACGTTTCCAGTTAATGGGTTCTGGTGCGATTTCAGGTTCAGGAGCCGGGGTCATAAATTACCGAAAGATAAAGGTCGATTCGCTCTGTCATAGCAGACAGAAACAAGGCAGAGCACAAGTAACAATCAGTCAGATGGATAATTATGCGCCTAATTATCATCCACTTCAATGATGTTAATGAACTGTAACAAGTGAAATAAAATACAGGTTTAAAAAAAATCGGGGATGAAGGAGATCAATATCAGTGTGGATAGATCAAAAGAAAACGGCCAGCAAGGGGCTGGCCGCGACAAACGCAGAAAGATAAAAACCACAGTAGAAATTAACGCAGCGCCGGGTTTTTCATCACAGAATAACGGCCGCTGCCGAGGAACATGATTACCAATCCGCCGAAGAAATACAGCGCTTCGCCTTCCAGACCCCAGGCCCCGACGTCAGTGACAGTGAAGAATTTTCCGGCGACCACCAGGAAAACGGCAACAAGAATATTGAATGCCATCACCAGCGCCGCAGGGCGGGTGAAGATCCCCAGAATGATCAGCACGGGCGCAATCACTTCGCCGATATAGGCACCGTAGGCAATGAAACCCGGCAAGCCATCAGCCTGTAACATTTTGGCTATCCAGCCCACACCGTTCTCAATTTTTGCCACGCCGTGGAACAGGATTAGAATACCGAAAGTGAGACGTAACAGAAGCTTACCGAAATCAGGATGGTCGGTGGCGCGGGTAAAAGCAGTATTCAGTTTAGCCAGCATAAAACGTTCCTTTCGAGTGAGACTCAGAGGTCACGCGGCCCCAAAAAAAGGCGGGGTAATCACGTGGGGAAATTATGCTGAGAGTATTGGCCTAAAAGAGATGAGATAAAATCTGATAACTTTGAAGAAGTCTGTCAAAAAAACTGTTTAAGCAAATCAGGAGGGAGGAACAAGTGCCGGTTCAGGCTCAATTAACCTGAACCGGCAAGCGGCATCACTCCTTCAGCGTTTTATAGAGTGAGGACTCACCCTGCGGACGCGTTTTGAAGCGGCGATGCAGCCACATGTATTGTTCCGGCGCCTGGCGGATTTCGTTTTCTACCACTTTGTTCATATAGGTGGCGGCAACCACCTCATCATCGAGCGGGAAGTCGGCGACCTGAGGATGAATGATCATCTCATAGCCTTTGCCACCTTCCAGACGTCGCGGGGTGAACGGAATAATTGCCGGTTTGCCCATACGTGCCAGCAGATACGTCCCGGTGGTAGTGGCAGCTTTGTCGACGGCGAAGAACGGCACAAAGACGCTGGCGCGCGGGCCGTAGTCATGGTCAGGTGCGTACCAGATGATATCGCCTTGCTTGAGGCTGCGGATCATCCCTTTGAGGTCTTTGCGATCCAGCATACCTTTGTTAGAGCGCATACGGCCTTTGGTCTGGATCCAGTCCATCAATTTATTGTCGTGCGGGCGATACACGCCAACGCCCGGATTATGGATGCCGAAAATGCGCGCACCCAGCTCCAGCGTCAGGAAGTGAACGCCAATCAGCAACACGCCCTGTTGGTTGTCGCGGGCACGCTGAATATGCTCAAGCCCGCTGACGCGAAACCAGCGCTCGATTCGCCAGTCAGGCCAGAACCACGCCATACCGGTTTCAAACAAGCCCATACCAACGGATTCGAAGTTTTTCACCACCATATCTTCCCGTTGTTCCGGGGGCATATCGGGGAAGCAAAGTTCGATGTTGCGCATCGCGATTTTGTAGCGACGTTTCAGAAAGCGCATGGAGAATCGGCCCAGTCCGGTGCCCAGACGATAGATAACCGGATAAGGTAATAAGACCAGCGTGTACAGCAGACCCAGACCCAGCCAGGTGAGCCAGTATCGTGGGTGCAGTAATGAACGGTTAAATGTTGGTACCTGAGTCATAGAATCTCTGCGTCATTATATCGAAGTAGAAAATATATAAGCTCTGTCTAGTGCAGCAGCCCGCTACATAAAAACGGTCACTCCCCATATGGAGTGCGTGTTATGCGTTAATTTCTTATAACAAAGTGACATATTGTGGCACTTTTTTTGAATGAGGTGAAAGTCGTCGGCACTAATACCTCATTTTCTGGTATTCACTGCCTGAATGGAAAGCATTGTGCTTTTTTTCTGAACGGCGGCCTGTTAAAGGCAAGATATCGGACTTTTCTCTTTCCGACTGAATATCAGCAGAGAATCGGTTTTTGTCAAATTAACGGGCAGCCAAATGGGCTGCCCGAAGGTAAATTTACAAACAGAGTTTACTTTGGCAGGAATAAACCTTTTACGCTGTGCGGCTCACTGCGCCAGTATTGTTTCGGCGCGGTCACTTTGGCGCCAAGTTTGGCGGCGGCGTGCCACGGCCAGCGCGGGTTGTACAGAATCCCGCGTGCCAGGGCTATCATATCCGCCTGACCGGTACCGATAATCGCTTCAGCCTGCTCTGGTTCGGTAATCAGGCCAACGGCGATCACGGGCATTTTCACGTAACGCTTGATGCCATCAGCAAAAGGCACTTGATAGTTCGGACCGACGGCGATCTTTTGCTCCGTACTCAGGCCACCGCTGGAGACGTGAATGTAGCTGCAGCCCAGCGCATCCAGTGCTTTCGAAAGTTCGATGGATTGCTCCAGATCCCAGCCGCCTTCCACCCAGTCAGTCGCGGAAATGCGTACACCCACCGGTTTTTCTGCCGGGAAGGCCGCGCGGATCTCCTCGAAAATTTCCAGCAGCAGGCGCATACGGTTTTCCAGCGAACCGCCGTACTGATCGGTACGCTGGTTGGAGAGCGGTGAGAGGAACTGATGCAGCAGATAACCGTGCGCACCGTGTAATTCCAGCAGATCAAACCCCAGACGATCGGCGCGGAATACGCTGTCAACGTAAGCCTTTTTCAGTTCGGCGATGCGTTCAAGTGACATCGCTTCGGGGGTTTCGGTACCTTCTGCAAACGCCAGCGCAGAGGGTGCTACGGTTTGCCAGCCACCGGCGGATTGAGGGATTTGCGCGCCACCTTTCCATGGTGCTGCGCACGATGCTTTACGACCTGCGTGGCCGAGTTGCAGGCCGAGTGCCATGTCGCTGTTTTCACGCAGGCCATCGACAAGACCTTTCAGCGCGGTCTCAGTCTCATCATCCCATAACCCTAAATCCTCGGCAGAAATGCGCCCGACGGATTCCACCGCGGTGGCTTCCAGAATCAGCAAACCTGCACCCGAGAAGGATAACTGGCCGAGATGGGCATGATGCCAGGACGTGGCTTTGCCGTTATCTGAGGAGTACTGGCACATTGGGGCGATCACAATGCGGTTTGGGAGTGTCAGCTGACCCAGCGAAATCGGTTCAAAAAGCTTGCTCATGTTTCCTGCTCCTGCGAAGGGTTGAATCGTGAATAAATCCCGAAAATTGGATAACACCTAAGCATAGATTATCGTAATTATCCTGAGGGCAAGGTGCAGCAGGTGTTTTTCTGTTGACGAATTTGCAACGGGAGATGTCCTCATTGTTGCTTTAATGTATAATCTTGCCGCTTAAAAGTTACCGATAGTTAAATTCCCCGAAAGACAGGAACGTACACCATGCCAGTGTTACATAACCGTATTTCTAATGAGGAACTGAGGGAGCGCATGCTGGCCGAAACCGAGCCGCGCACTACAGTTTCTTTTTATAAGTATTTCCAGATTGAAGATCCAAAAGCTTTCCGCGATGCCCTGTATATCAGCCTGACCCGCCTGAACGTGTTTGGCCGTATTTACGTCGCCAAAGAAGGGATTAATGCGCAGATAAGCGTCCCGCAAAGCCGGTTTGACGCGTTCAAAACCGAGCTGTTTTCCAGCCATCCCGCGCTGGATCAAATTCGTCTGAACGTTGCCCTTGAAGACGATGGCAAATCGTTCTGGGTGCTGCGCCTGAAAGTGCGTGACCGCATCGTGGCGGACGGTATCGAAGACGAAAGCTTTGACCCGTCAAATATTGGCGAGTACCTGAAAGCCGAACAGGTCAACGCGATGATTGACGATCCGGACACGCTGTTTGTTGATATGCGTAATCACTACGAATACGAAGTGGGGCATTTCGACAAAGCGATTGAAGTGCCGTCTGACACTTTCCGCGATCAGCTGCCCATGGCCGTTGATATGCTGAAAGAAGACAAAGACAAGAAAATCGTCATGTACTGCACCGGCGGGATCCGCTGTGAAAAAGCCAGTGCTTACATGCTGCACAACGGTTTTAAAAATGTGTATCACGTCGAAGGCGGCATTATTGAATATGCGCGCCGGGCGAAAGAGCAGGGTTTGCCGGTTAAATTTAAAGGCAAGAACTTCGTTTTTGATGAGCGCATGGGCGAACGTATTTCTGATGACGTGATCGCACATTGCCACCAGTGCGGCACCGCGTGCGATAACCATACCAACTGCAAAAACGACGGCTGCCACTTGTTGTTTATTCAGTGTCCAGATTGTACGGCAAAGTTTGATGGCTGTTGCAGTGAAATCTGTATGACAGAGCTGAAACTGCCGGTCGAAGAACAGCGCGCGCTGCGTGCCGGGCGCGAAAATGGCATCAAGATTTTCAACAAGTCCAAAGGCCTGTTGCAAACCACCATGCATATTCCAGCACCAGAAAAAGACTGATCCGTTTTCATAACGTAAAAAAGCCCTGACTGGCGTTGCCATTCAGGGCTTTTTCTTTGCTGGCAGAAATTACTTCTCCCGGACACCTTCAACAGAAATGATCAGCTCAACCTCCTGAGAGGCCGGGCCCAGATCGGTGGTGATGCCATAATCTTTTAGCGCGATGGTGCCAGCGGCTTCAAAGCCCGCACGGTAACCACCCCATGGATCTTTACCCTGACCCAGCAGTTTCGCCTGTAATGTCAGCGGTTTTGTGACGCCGTTAAGCGTGAAATCACCGGTCACTGCCAGATTCCCGCCTTCGCTCTTCACGGATGTTGAGGTGAATGTGGCCTGCGGATGTTTACCTACGTTGAGGAATTCTGCGCTGCGCAGGTGTTTATCGCGTTCAGCGTGATTGGTAAAGACGCTGGTAGTGTTGATGGTGACGTTGACTTTATCGGCAGAGGGATCTTTTTCATCAAAGGTGAAACCACCGTCGAAATCATTAAAGCTGCCGTACAGCCAGCTGTAACCTAAGTGCTTGATACGAAATTCGATAAAGGCGTGCTGGCCCTCTTTGTCGATTTTGTAATTTGCCGCGCTGGCGGAACCGGCCGCCAGTAACAGCGATGCCAGCGTCAGGCCCAGGGTAGTTTTTTTCAACATGATGATTCTCCATTGTTCATAAAGGGAAGAGCAATAAGCGTTGGGGTCAGCGCCCGAGCATGCGTGTCAGGGTGCTGTCACGGTCAACGAAATGGTGTTTAAGCGCCGCCAGTGCATGAAAGGCGGAAACGATCACAATGCCCCACGCCATCCATAAATGAATGGTTCCGGCAATGTCCGCCTGCTGGTTCAGTCCGAACAGCGTCGCGGGAATATCAAACCAGCCAAACACACTTATCGGCTGGCCTTCTGCCGTGGAAATCAGATAGCCGCTGATCAAAATGCCGAACAGGCCGGCAAACAGCAGAACGTGTGCCAGCCATGCGCCGAGGCGGGTTTTCGCGCTGTAGCTACTGAGCGGTTTCGGCGGCGGGGAAATAAACCGCCATGCCAGCCGGAATACCATGGCTGCGAAAACCAATACGCCGATACTTTTATGTAATTCCGGCGCACGGTGATACCAGGTTTCGTAATAACCCAATCCCACCATCCACAGACCCAGCGCGAATAATCCGTAAACGGCCAGCGCGACGGCCCAATGAATCACAACGGAAATATGGCCAAAGTGAACAGGCGTGTTTTTCCACAGCATAAAAGACATCTCACTCAATGAAATATTTTTGGAAAGTAAACATTTTGAAACATATTGGCAATATTTAATTTTCAAAAGTATCGATTAATTTAACTTGTTCATTAATTTTGATGATAATGGCCTGAATTTGTTCAATGGTTTAGTCTCACTCCGGGGAACATAAAATAAATAGCGCAAAATGCAGTGCTGGAAGGGGTTTGTAAGTTTTTGTCATGCCGGGTAAAGATGATTCCAGTTCTAAAAATTTGAGTAAATAAATCTAGTTTTATTCGCAGTCGTTGATTTTTTGATATGTTTTTTGCGGTCTTATTTATCGGTGCGAAATTTCTTATATATATGTCTACTCAGTTCCCTAGAGTTTAAATATTTCCTAAATAAAACGTAAAGAAAATTAAGGGTGAGGATTCAGGTGATCGAGATCAGGTTACTAAATATTTCCGCAATTATACTTGCCGGAAATTTTGTTAGGAATTTCTTTATATTCTTATATCTGATGTCTGCCGTTGCTTGCGCGCTCTTCTCAATTAGGGCAGGCATCCGACATCACACGGAGAGTGACGCTATGATGATCCCTGCATTTCGCCGCCCGGCAACGGGCACCCGATTTAACGCTCTCGCCGCAATATTGGCTTTTGTTCTGCTTTATTCTGACGATGTGATAGCTCAGCCTGTACCTGCGGTCGGCACTGTCACCATTACTACCCAAACTGACGGCGTCAGCCGCACTTATCTTGGGCGACTTGAAGCCGTTCAGTCGGTCAATGTGGCCAGCCGCACCGAAGGTTTTATTGCAAGACGCGCCTTTGAAGAAGGACAGTTTGTCAATGCAGGTGACCTGCTGTATGAAATCGAGCCCGCTTTACATAAATCAGCTGTTGCTCAGGCGAAAGCGCAGCTCGACAGCGCAAGCGCAACGGCACGCCACGCACAAACACATCTGAACCGTATTCAGCGTCTGGGCGATGCCCGCACTGTCAGCCAGTCTGACGTTGACGCCGCCGTGGCTGCACGGGACACCGCCCGTGCAGCCGTCGCACAGGCGCAGGCCGCCCTAAAAACTCAGGAGCTGCAGCTTAGCTATACCCGCATCACCGCGCCGATTTCCGGGCGCATCGGGGTCAGCCATTTTCATACCGGCAGTCTGGTGAATCCGGCGAGCGGCACGCTGACTGAAATTGTTCAGCTTGACCCGGTTCGCGTAGTTATTTCCGTCAATGAACGCGATTTCCTCAGCGCCAGCCAGAACACAGGTTCATTAGAAGAGGCGATGTCTGAGAAAAACATGGCGCTGTCTTTACGCTTATCAGACGGTTCGCCGTATATGACCGTGCCTGCGTTTGAATCGCTGGGCAACCGTATTGATGCGCAGACCGGTACCGTGGCGGTCAGGCTGACGGTGGCGAATCCACAACATCGACTACTGCCAGGCGGCACCGTCAATGTGCTGGCGGAACCGCGCTCTGATGCCCATCTTCCTGTCGTGCCAGCCAATGCGTTACAGCAAAATGAGGCCGGTCACTTTGTTCTGCTGGTCAATGCAGAGCAGCGAGTTGAAGCGCGGGCAGTCCGCCTCGGGGGCCAAACGCCTCAGGGATATTTCGTGCTGGAAGGCTTAAAGGGCGGAGATCACGTGGTGACGGAAGGCCTGCAGTGGATCCAGCCGGGAATGAAAGTATCGACGCGGGACGCTCAGGGCGTTTCACCAGCTCAGACAACAAAACGTTAAGGAACGACGATGCTCCAGCAATTTATCAAGCGACCCCGTTTTGCGATGGTTATCGCGCTGGTCACCGCCCTGATTGGTGCGGTGGCGCTCAACGTCATCCCGGTCGAACAGTATCCGGATATCACGCCGCCGGTGGTGTCCGTCAGCGCAATTTATCCGGGCGCGAGCGCGAGGGACGTTGCGGAATCCGTTGCTGCCCCAATTGAGGCGCAGGTGAACGGTGTCAGCAATATGCTGTATATGTCATCAAACAGCGGCAATAACGGCAGCTATTCCCTCAATATTACCTTTGCCAGCGGTACCGATCCGGACACCGCTGCGGTGGAAGTGCAAAACCGTATTTCTCAGGTCAGCGCAAAATTGCCTGCCGAAGTGCTAAACACCGGCGTATCGGTGCGTAAACAGGCTTCTAACATTCTGATGGGCATCAGCCTGCTTTCGCCAAACAACACGCACGACATGTTGTTTATCAGTAACTTTGCCAGCATCCAGCTACGTGACGCGCTGGCGCGTATTGACGGCGTGGGTGATGTGCAGGTCTTTGGATCGCGTGACTACAGCATGCGCATCTGGCTGGATCCGCGCAAAATGGAAGCACTCAATGTCAGCAGCACGGAAATCAGCGCCGCGATCCAGAGCCAGAACGTACAGGCCGCAGCCGGTCAAATCGGTGCATCACCCAGTCCGTCGATGCAGCAGCAAACCCTGACCATCAGCGGTGCCGGACGCCTGAGTTCACCCGAAGAGTTCTCGAATATTATCGTCCGTAAAAATGAAAATGGTGGCACGGTGCGTTTGCGTGACGTGGCACGTATTGAGCTGGGGGCGCAGGATTATCAGGTTAACGCGACGCTGAATCAGACGCCTTCTGCCTTTCTGTCGGTCTATCCTGCGCCGGGTGCCAATGCGCTGAACGTGGCGAATGCCGTGCGCGAAGAAATGACGCGTCAGGCGCGCTATTTCCCGGACGATCTCAACTATGAAATTAAGTTCGACTCGACTCAGTTCGTCAGCGCTACGCTCGATGAAATCGTGGTATCTCTTGCACTTACGTTCCTTGTTGTCCTGACTATCGTCTTCCTCTTTCTGCAAAGCGCGCGCGCCACGTTTATTGTCGCCCTGACCATTCCCGTTTCTTTGCTTGGCACTTTTGCGGTGCTCTACGCGTTTGGTTATTCGGCCAATACGCTGAGTTTATTTGCGATCATTCTGGCACTGACGGTCGTGGTCGATGACGCCATCGTAGTCGTCGAAAACGTCGAGCGCCTGATGACCGAAGACCCGTCACTTGGTCGCGTGGCCGCCACCCGCAAGGCGCTCAAGCAAATCGCCGGGCCGATCATCGCTACAACCGTGGTGTTAATGGCGGTTTTCGTTCCCATCGCGGTATTGCCGGGCATCACCGGGGCACTTTACCGCCAGTTTGCCGTGACGCTTTCGGCGGCGGTGATCCTTTCCAGTATCAACGCATTAACGCTGACTCCTGCGTTGTGCGCCACGTTGCTCAAACCTCGCCCAGAAAAACCGGCGAGGCTGTTCAGTGCGTTCAACCGTGGGCTGGATACCGTGCGAGATAGGTATGTGACCGCTACCCGCGGCCTCAGCAAACATGCGCTGACCAGCGTGCTCACCGTTATAGCGCTCGTGGGAGCATGTGTATGGGGCTACTCGAGCTTGCCGAAATCCTTCCTGCCGGATGAAGATCAGGGCTATTTTTTTGTGAATGTGCAATTGCCTGATGGCGCATCACTGGGGCGGACTGACGCGGTCCTTGGACAAATGCAGACGCTGCTGGAGAGCGATCCAGCGGTTGACGACGTGATTGCCATCAGTGGCTTTAGTCTGCTGAGCGGCGGCAGTGCGCCAAACTCAGCGTTTGGGATTGTGCTGCTGAAACCCTGGGGGGCTCGCAGTAGCGTGGATCAAGTGATAGGTCGCCTGCAACCGGTTATGGCAGGGATCCCTTCAGCGATGATGATGGCGATCAATCCGCCCGCTATTTCCGGATTGGGTACTGCCTCCGGGCTGGATCTGCGCCTGCAGGCATTACAGGGGCAATCACCGCAGGAGCTGGCGGCAACCGGTCAGGCGCTGATTATGGCCGCCAATCAGGATCCGCTACTGAGCCGTGTATTCACCACTTTCAGCGCATCCGTACCGGAGATAGCCCTGAGCGTCGACCGCGACCGTGCCGCACAGTTGCAGGTACCGGTCAGTCGTATCTTCGGCACGTTGCAAACGTCGCTGGGCGGCGTGAACGTCAGTGATTTCATCATCAACAACCGTCTCTTCAACGTGCAGATGCAAAATGAAATGGAAGACCGTCAGCGCGCGGATCAGATTTCGACCCTCAGCGTGCGCAGTGATAATGGCTCGCTGATCAGCATGGGCAAACTCGTCGATCTCACTCCGTCGCTCGGCGCGCCGTTTATCACTCAGTACAACCAGTTCCCATCACTGGCCATCAGCGGTTCTGCGGCGCCGGGCGTAAGCTCCGGGGAAGCGATGGCGCAGATGGAAAATATTCTGAGCGAAAAACTACCAGCCGGTTATGGTTATGAATGGACAGGAATGTCATTACAGGAAATTCAGGCTGGCGGTCAGGCAATCTTGATTTACGCCGCCGCGCTGTTGTTTGCCTATCTGTTCCTGGTGGCGCAGTACGAAAGCTGGAGTATCCCAATGGTGGTGATGATTTCAGTTATCTTCGCCGTATTTGGTGCAATCGGCGGATTACATCTGGCCGGGCTGAGCAACGACGTGTACGCACAAATCGGCATGGTGTTGCTGATAGGGCTGGCGGCGAAGAATGCCATATTGATTGTCGAATTCTCGAAAGCGCGACGTGAAGAAGGGGCGTCGATCAGTGAAGCGGCGCAGGACGGCGCGAAGCAGCGTTTTCGTGCGGTGATGATGACGGCGATTTCCTTTATTCTGGGGGTTCTGCCGTTGGTGCTGGCCTCAGGTGCCGGAGCAATGAGCCGCCACATCATCGGCGTCACGGTCTTCAGCGGGATGCTGCTGTCCACGACTGCGGGGATCTTGTTTATCCCGGCGCTGTATATGCACATTCAGCGTTTACGTGAGTGGGTGAAATCACGTTAATTTGCTGCCAGCGATCATCATCAGGAGAGAATTATGCGAAAGACCATAGTGACTAATCAGGGACTGAAAATCGCGGTGATGATGGCAATGCTGGTCGTTATTTTCGCAGGTATAAAGTCAGCCGCAGACATTATTGTCCCGTTCATTCTGGCGCTTTTTCTGGCTTTCGTCCTCAATCCGTTAATTGTGTTACTGGAGAAAGTGCGGGTGCCGCGTGCGCTCGCGGTGATGCTGGTGGCGACGGTAGTGATTTGCGCGATGGTATTTCTCACGTCAACGTTGCTGGTGACGCTCAATGAATTTGCCCGTACATTACCGCAGTATCGCGGCATCCTCATTGAGAAATTACGGCAGTACGACGCCTATTTTCCACAAGGTGAACTGACCTTTACGCCGGAACAGTTGGCCGGGTACATCGACCCGGCCGCGACCCTGAATCTGGTGAGCAAGCTGATAAGTTATCTTTCCAATGCCATGGCCGGGCTGTTCTTGTTGCTGATGACTGTCGCTTTCATGCTGCTGGAGGTCCCGCAACTGCCTTACAAAATCGAGCAACTCTCCGACGATCCGGGAAAAGGCTTGGCGAACGTTCAGCGCGCGCTGGATAGCGTCACGCGATATCTGGTGATCAAAACGCTGATAAGCGTCGTCACCGGGCTGGCGGTATGGGCGTTGCTGGCAGGTATCGGCGTCCGTTTTGCTTTCCTTTGGGGCATGCTGGCTTTCGCGCTGAACTATATTCCTAACATAGGTTCATTCATTGCCGCCATTCCACCGATTATTCAGACCTTCCTGTTTAACAGCGTAAGTGACGGGTTGATGGTGACCGGCGGTTATATTCTGATCAACGTGATTTTCGGCAGCATTATTGACCCAAAAATTCTCGGGAAAGGGCTGGGGTTATCGACGCTGGTGGTGTTCATTTCGCTGATATTCTGGGGCTGGCTAATGGGGCCGGTGGGTATGTTACTGTCGGTTCCGCTGACGATTGTGCTCAAAATCGCCCTCGAACCGACCGCAGCAGGGCACAAAATTGCTGTCCTGCTCGGCGATGGAACGCCTGAACGTTAGGCTTTGTTCTGCTCTTCGATATCATGCGCCAGTGCTTCGATGCTGCGAAGCGAGGCCATTAACTGCTGGCGGGCGAGAGAGTCTAAGCCGTCAAATAACCGGTCGATTGCGACCTGTTTGGGTATTTTTACTTGCTCAAGCGCCTGTTTACCGGCTTCGGTAAGCTCCAGTAGCTGCGAGCGGCGATCAGTGGGATGGCGTTTACGGATAAGCAGACCGTCCCGATCCATTGCATCAATGGCATCAGTAATGGTTCTTGGTGATTGCTGGAGTACATGTGCAAGTTCACCCGGTCGGCAGGTTCCCTCGTGTGCGATGGCGGTCAATAACTTACCACGGGCAAGGGAAAGTCCCTGAGCGGACATCGCTGCATCGACCTGCTTACGCATCAGGCGAATCACAGACAACAATGTTTCCGTGATTTCTGTGGGGGACACTTCGCTTCTATCGATAGTATTCATTTTTATGAGGCTCCTCAAAATGAGGCCGGTAATCCTGAAAACATTGTAGGCTTCTGGATTGAGAGTGCAACCGCAGGAGGCGGAAGAGCCTTTGCTAAGTAGTACTGAAGGGTTTGCGAGCCAAAAAATTCCTGATCAATCAGGGCATTTTTCAGATGTGGGCCTTATAAATCATCAAAAGGTCATCTTTTATTTGGCGACTCATTGGTGTGGCAGAAATGTCATCAATGGGCCAGAAAAGATACTTGATCAGATTATAAATGAAACAAAACTCCAGGCGGTTACGTACTTTTATTTTCTGCGCCAGATGTCGTTTATGAACATACACCGTACGGCTGCTGATATTTAATTTTCTGGCGATACGATAGTTGGGCATCTCAGACATCCAGTAGTTCATCACCAGAATTTCCTGATCGCTGAACAACATTCGCGGCAGCCCGGCATTATTTCCTGGCATGTATGAGTCAGGTGTCAAAGCAATTTTCTGTAACAATGACGTCAGTGATTGTTTATTGAGGATAAAGACATCGCGGGTAATCGAAATCGGTTCTTCGCAATCGGGATAGTTTGCATCGATGTAACAGTAAATGCGGGCGGTGTGGCGGTATTCAAAGAAAGCTTTCAATTCCTCTGATAATTCTGCGCTATGGCAATATTGCGTCATGTTAACCAGAATCACATCAGGTTGGAATTCATCAAGAGGGTTTAGTGCGTTGGATATATTCACGGAATCTATAATATCGAGATTATTATTCTCAACAAGATAAGAGTAGATGCCTAAGCGTGTGAATCCACAGGGTTCTATAATTGACAGTTTCATATTACATCCTTGTTGTGCGTATCGTTACGCGACAGAAAGCACTCCTGTGATTTCTTAGACCAGCTTATGTTTTTTTCTATAATGTTGTCAATTCGGAAATACCAGTCTATTGATCAGGTTCAAAGCTAAATTAACCCATTACCACTAAAAAAAGAAACACCGCCGGCAGAATATAGACGACGGTGGACTTATTTACATTATTTGAAGCGGGAAAGCGAAAAGGGCTGCAGATTAAAGGAGATCGGAAGATTGTTAGCGAATTGAGTAACAATTTCGCCTAAAACACTGGCAAACTTGAAACCATGTCCGCTAAGTCCGGAAATCACCAGCGTGTTATCCCGACCAGGTAACGTATCAATGATGAAATCTTCATCTTCGGTCATGTCGTAAGTGCATGACGCGCCGCGAAGATTGACGCCCACACCCGGCAGGAAGTGGCGGAAAAAGTTAAACGATTCCGTTCCGTCCTGACTGAAGCCACCGTAGGGTTTCCGCTCTTGCGGTTCAGTGATCCATTGGCCACCGTTGTGCTTACCGAGTTTAAGTGCGTCTTTCACCGACGGAAAACCGTAATATTGGTCGCCTTGCAGGGTCTCCAGCGTGAACGCCGGGAAATGATTCTCTTCGCTGTAGCGGCCATCGGCATGAAACCAGGCAAATACTTTTCGCAGGGGTTTCACCGGCAGTTCGGGAAGGATTTTAGTTACCCAGGTTCCAGCGGTAACGGCCAGTTTGGCGCCACGGTACACGCCATCGGCGGTAGAGACTGCAACGCCATCTTCCAGCCATTCTATACTGTCTACCGGACAGTTAAATAATTGCGCGCAGCCCGCTTCCCGTGCCAGACGGATATAAGCGGAGATGGCGATTTCACTTTGCAGGTAACCGGAATTGGGTTCAAAAACGCCGCAGTAACCGTCTGGCAGGGTGAACAACGGCCACTTTGTGCGGATCTCTTCGGCATCCATGTTCTGAGTCGTCAGGTTGTAAGTTTCAGCGCTGTTTTTCACATTAGCGATAAAATCCGAGTTTTCCGGCCCCATATTCAGCACACCGCTGCGATGAAAAACTTTCTCTTCGCTGACCTCGGCAAGTTCATCCCAAAGTGTTTGCGCCCTTAACAGCATCGGTACGTAACGTGCGCCTTCGCCATAGGCGTGACGGATTAGACGGGTTTCTCCGTGATGGCTGCCCGCATTGTGCGGTGGCATTGCACTGTCGATCATCAGGACTTTCAACCCGGCGCGGGTGGCGTAATAACCTGCCGCAGAGCCAACTGAGCCACTGCCGACGACGATGAGATCATAATCCATATTACTCAGACTCCTCTGACGAAAATTTTTAACAATCTGGTAATCGTCATGATAGAGAGTTTACGACAGCGAAGGCAAGCAGGGCGGGAACAAAGAAAAAGGCACCAGGATGTAAATCGCTGGTGCCTCAGACTGGCAGGTAAAGATTAGTGTTTTCGGTGATCACTGTATTCGTACTCATTCGATTCGATCTTTTCTATGCCGGCTTCGAGAATGTTAATCAATTGCCGTGCAACGTCGGTAGTCAACCAAAGGGTTCTGTCTACCTGAGCATTTTCTGGAGTCTGGTCTTTTGAAGACAGGTAATGGAGACGTATCATCATGGCGTCATACGAGTCGACCGTACTGATATCCCAACCAACAAGCGGGTGTGTCTGAATAACTTCATCATTTCTGTCCATATAGACCCCTTATCTTGTAGTGACTAACGTGAGTGACTATCTGAGGATCAATGCGGCTCATTATCAGGTGAGCTATTTCAGTATAAACAGTTAAATCGTTTTGAGGAGAGTTTGAATGAATTTAATTGTAAAAAAACTGTGTTGATATATGAGGAGTCAGAATTATCTGGGTATTAACGGAAATTTTATTTTCACGGTGAGTGTTTTTTATACAGGTGTCGGGAATAAAAAACCGGACTGCGACGCCCGGTAAAATACTGAAATAGCCTTTCGGCGTGGTTTTAATAAACCTGATTATTATAAATAAGGTAGGGCAGCCAGGTTGATTTTCAGGCGTTTCAACGCGTTACTCATCGTTCTGATTTGAAAACCAGTCATCGGCACTTTCCCAGGTTTCCTGCAGAATTTCTTCGATCAGATCACGGTCAGTTTTTGCTCCACCCAATACCGATAGGCTATTTGCTCCGGCATAGCGGACCTGAATATTATTTTCGCGGTCTGAAAACTGTTTGTTAATTCTTTTACTCAATTCACCTGATAACGCGTCGAGCGCACCGACAGGCAGAGGTTTCGTTTTATCGATAGTGATTTCAACACGCATAGGACCTCCTGAATAGATTGACTGTATATTTATACAGTCAATCTGCTGTTTACGCAACAAGGAGATGAAGAGAAAATCGCGCAGCGGATTACTGCCGTTCATCCCTGACCTGAGTTTAGCAGGCCGTCACTTTCCAGTTCAGTGTCTGCCCTGCGAGGAATGGAACAACGCATTCCTCGCCCAGCGCGATTTCTTCCGGCTGAGTAACCGTCGTACGTGTCAGCTCGATAAAATCTTCATTGACCGGTAAACCGTAAAAACGCGGGCCGTTCAGTGAACAGAATGCTTCCAGGTGATGCAGCGCATTCATCTCTTCGAATACTGTGGCATACGCAGGCATTGCCAGAGGTGCATTGAAACAACCTGCACAGCCGCAGCTCGACTCCTTGCGGCCTTTGGTGTGAGGGGCGGAATCGGTACCGAGGAAGAAGCGATCAGCGCCGCTGGCGATCACGTTACGCAAAGCTTCCTGATGAATATTACGTTTCAGGATAGGCAGGCAGAAGAGGTGTGGTCGCACGCCGCCCACCAGCATGTGATTGCGGTTAAACATCAGGTGCTGAGGCGTAATGGTAGCTCCGAGATACTGATTGCCCTCAAGAACATACTGAGCAGCATCTTTAGTCGTGATGTGTTCGAATACAATTTTCAGTTCAGGGAACTGGCGACGAACCGGCTCCATCACTTCATCAATGAAATACGCTTCACGATCGAAAATATCTACATGGCTGTGCGTTACTTCGCCGTGGATCAGCAGTGGCATGCCGATTTTTTGCATACGTTCCAATACCGGATAAATGGTTTTGACGTCAGAAACGCCATGCTGGGAGTTGGTCGTGGCATTGGCCGGGTAAAGTTTTGCGGCGGTGAATACGCCTTGCTCATAACCACGTGCGATTTCATCCGGATCCAGAGAATCGGTCAGATAGCAGGTCAGCAGCGGCGTGAAGTGATGGCCAGCAGGCACAGCCGCCATGATGCGCGAGCGATATGCCAGGGCCGCTTCCACAGTAGTCACCGGCGGCGTCAGGTTTGGCATAACAATCGCACGGCCAAAAACTTCGCTGGTGAACGGTAGCACCGTACTGAGCATATCATCGTCACGAAGGTGAATATGCCAGTCATCTGGGCGGTGGATTTTCAAAACTTGCGGTGTTGCGGTCATCAGGCAAAACTCCGGCATTGAGAGACAAGATATTGGGATCAGGTGCGGTAATGGGAGCATTAACGGCGGGGAACAAGAATAAGCGCAAAACCGTCGGGTTGCATCTGTTAAATAAACTTCGTATTGAAATCAATGCAGGGAAGGGGTCATAGTAGGTACAGATGTGAGTCGCCGGGCTTGCCGGGGTACCCGCAAGCAAGACAAAAATAACAGGAGAACTACTATGGAAATCAGAGTTGTTGCCACTATTGCTGCTAAACCGGAGTTTAAGGCACAGGTAACGGAAGCTTTACTTGAGGTGATTGAACCCAGCCGGCAGGAAGTGGGGTGCTTGCAGTATGAGCTTCATCGGGACCTCGACAAAGAAGGAACCTTTGTCTTTTACGAACGCTGGAAATCGGAAGACGCGCTGAACCAACATAATAAAACTGAACACTTCCAGCGTTTCGCCGCAAGTCTGGAAGGTAAGCTTGATGAGCTGACTATCCGCCGCCTTAAAACACTGGCTTGATTATCCGCAGCCCTTAATGGTCTTATGCGCCAGAGGTTTCAGGCAATAAAAAAACCCGCCGAAGCGGGTTTTTTATACCTGTTACCAGTCTGTCAGAATATTACTCTGATGGCATTTCAGGTTTTGTTGCCGGTGCGGTAGCCGTGCTGACTGCGGCATGACCACCTGCAGAACCTTTACCATCAAAGGCAAACTCAGGTCGAACCCAGTCGCTATGACGAGTCGGCTCTTGCACGTAAGCGGGCGCCGGTGCTTTGGTCATCGGTGCTGTAGCGTGAAGTTTGAAGCGCGGTGCTGCCACTTCAGTGCTTGTTGTCATTTCCGCAACCGAGGCAGTTTCCACAACCGGTTTTACTGGTGCAACAGGTTCAGCCTTCACTTCAGTCTCTGGAGCCGCTACCGGTGCCTGAATCTGAATTTCTGTTTCAGCCATAACAGCGAGAGGCTCCACAACAATCGGCTCTTGCGCTTCAGGTGCAACAGCAACCACTGGGGTTTCCTCTACCGGTTCAGCTGTTTCTGGTTCAACCAGAACAGGCTCATCGGCAACAGGCTGTTCGGCAACTTCAGCTACCGCTTCTTCTGGCGCAACTGCTGCCACCACCACTTCTGGCTCAACTTTCGCTGGTTCAGTAACCGGAGTTTCCACAACGGGCTGAGGTGCAGCTTCAGTCGTTTCATTCAGCACAGGAGTATTTTCCTGGGCGATTTCAACCTGCTGAGCAAGTACTTCTGGCGCTTCGGTTTCATTCACATGCTGTTCATAAGCCTGAGCAACCGGGTAGGTGATCCAGACTTTACCTGATGCCATTTCAGGAGAAACGAAAGCACCAGCCATTGGCATTGGCGATTGGGTTGGATAACGCTCATCGCGGTAGCGACGACGACGTTGGCCGCTGACGCGCAGATGACGCGGCGAACGACGTGAACGACGTGGCATACCGTTTTCACGGGCGTTGTCATTCTGGTTGTCATCGTTATCTGCTGAGTAATTGGTTTCAGCACCTGCTTCTTCATGTGAAGTAAATGCAGGTTCAGCAGGGCGACTACCGGTAATCAGCAATTGCGCAGCAGCTTCCGCTTCGTGATCCACTTCTTCTGATTCGAAGCGAACTTTTTGCGTTAACTGGCGACGCTGACGGCGTTGAGCTGGCTGGCGATCTTCCTGCTCTGCATCGTCTTGAACAACCGGGGCGGAGACAACCGGCTCGGCAATTTCCTGAACCACAACATCCTGAACCTTCTCTTCCGGCTGTGTTCTGCGTTTATCATCAGAACGGCGACGGGAGCGCTCACGGCGAGGTTGTTGTTGCTGCTCATCACGGGCAACAGTTTCAACTTCTTCGGCGCGCGTTTCAGCGACAACCGGTTCCGGATTACGACGGTTACGACGCTGGTCTTCACGCGGTTCGCGGTTGTTTTCGCGAGTGTCGCGGCTTTCGCCACGGCTATCACGATTGTTATCACGGCCTTCGCCACGATTACCACGGTCAGTGCGCTCACCGCGTTCGCCATTGCGTTCACGACGTCCGCCCTGACGACGCTGATTGCGGCGATCGTTGTTGCGACGGGTTTCAGCGGCTTCAGTAGTTTCTGGTTCAGCTTTAGGCGCTTCAACAGGTTTGACTTCCTGCTGAGGTTCCGGTGCGAACAAGCTTTTCAGACCACTCAACAGACGGCTGACAAACCCTGATTTCTCAGCAACAGGCGCAGCAGGTGCATTGACTGTTGTGGTGCGTGTCGGCTCTTCAGGCGCTGAAGGTTGCTCAAAGCTTGACGGCGGCGCTTCGCCTTGCAGGGCAAACGCGGCGAGGGCCGGTTGCTCAGGACGACGGCGCTCAGACGGCACTTCCTCAGAAGGTTGCAGCATTTCGGCTTCGTGAATCTGCGGAAGCAGGTAGCTCAGTGCAGAAATTTCTTCACCTTTACGTACACGCAGAACGTGATAGTGCGGAGTTTGCATCTGATCGTTTGGCACGATCACCGCGCGGACGCCACCCTGACGTTTTTCGATGGCATTCACCGATTCACGCTTTTCGTTCAGCAGGTAAGAAGCAATGGGTACAGGCACGATTGCATGCACTTCTTTGGTATTTTCTTTCAGCGCTTCTTCTTCAATCAGACGCAGAATCGACAGGGAAAGCGATTCGTTATCGCGCACAGTACCGGTACCGGCACAGCGTGGGCAGATGTGATGCGTTGACTCACCCAATGACGGGCTGAGGCGTTGACGGGACATTTCAAGCAGACCAAAGCGGGAGATGCGACCGATTTGAATACGTGCACGGTCCTGACGGACAGCATCACGCAGACGATTTTCCACTTCGCGCTGGTGACGCACTGGCGTCATGTCGATGAAGTCGATGACAATCAGGCCACCCAGGTCACGCAGGCGTAACTGACGGGCAATTTCGTCTGCGGCTTCAAGGTTGGTGTTAAAAGCAGTTTCTTCGATATCGCCACCGCGTGTTGCACGCGCGGAGTTGATGTCGATAGCGGTCAGGGCTTCGGTACTGTCGATAACAATCGAGCCGCCGGAAGGCAGACGCACTTCACGCTGGAATGCAGATTCAATCTGGGATTCAATCTGGTAATGGCTAAACAGCGGAATTTCGCCAACGTACGGCTTAATTTTGCTGCTGAAGTCAGGGCGGCCCAGCGCGGCAATGTGCTCTTTCGCCAGTTCGAGAACTTTTGGGTTATCGATGAGGATTTCGCCGATGTCCGGGCGCAGGTAATCACGAAACGCACGAACGATAACGTTACTTTCCTGATGAATCAGGAAGGGGGCCGGGCGGCCTTCAGCGGCTTTCTTGATGGCATCCCAATGCTTAAGGCGGAAGGTCAGGTCCCACTGCAGGGCTTCTGCGGATTTACCGACGCCGGCAGTACGCACAATAAGGCCCATGCCATCAGGCAGTTGCAGAGAAGACAATGCTTCTTTTAATTCAGTGCGGTCATCACCTTCAATCCGGCGGGAAATACCCCCAGCGCGTGGATTGTTTGGCATCAGTACCAGATAGCTACCGGCCAGGCTGATAAACGTCGTCAGCGCTGCGCCTTTATTTCCGCGTTCTTCTTTATCAACCTGAACGATCACTTCCTGACCTTCGCGTAAAACATCTTTGATGTTCGGGCGGCCATGTGAGGAATAATTGCTAGGGAAATATTCGCGGGAAATTTCTTTCAGAGGAAGGAAACCGTGTCGTTCTGCGCCGTAATCTACGAATGCCGCTTCCAGACTAGGTTCAATGCGGGTGATTTTACCTTTGTAAATATTCGCTTTTTTCTGCTCATGGCCCGGACTTTCAATATCCAAATCATACAGACGCTGTCCATCTACAAGGGCAACGCGCAACTCTTCTTGCTGAGTTGCGTTAATCAACATTCTTTTCATCTTAACTTACTCGTTATTTTTCCATTATTGACAGAGCTGCGGGCAAAATGACGTCATGGCCGGATAAACCGTTGGCCCCGAGTCTTCTCGCAAATCGTCAACCTCACGGCTGTCGCTTGCATAGGGGCGCATT
Organism: Rahnella sp. 1L-D-7-B-C2; assembly: GCF_057290995.1. Taxonomy (NCBI): domain Bacteria; kingdom Pseudomonadati; phylum Pseudomonadota; class Gammaproteobacteria; order Enterobacterales; family Yersiniaceae; genus Rahnella; species Rahnella sp. 1L-D-7-B-C2. The sequence goes on from NZ_JBXAVQ010000005.1 coordinate 342,594, forward strand.
ATTTCGGTAAGTCTGCTTTTGCTGTATTAAAGACACCAGCGTTGTGAAAGCAGCACTTTTATTAGGGGAATAGCTTCTGAATTTTAGTTTACAGATCTCATTCCGTTTGCCGGCCAAGCTGCAACCCGCAGCCCGCTAATTGCTTGATTTCACATTACGTCTTACGCCATTGCTGCGTTTTTGTGCGATCAGGCAAATCTATAATTCCTGCGTTTTCCCTAACTTAAGAGAAACAACGCGGAAAGTGACTTCATTATTCCATTGCAGGCACTGTGATAGCAAGGTGACTTTTCCCGTTATGACCAAGAATCTTATTCATCTGCGAGGTAATGCACATTGCTCGTGCTTTTTATCTGGTTTTCTTGCAGGTTTTCCACGGTAGTTGCTGGTAAGCTATGAGTTAAGCACATAAAAATCTGTGGCGCGAATCGTGCCTGATATTTAGAATCCCGAGCCATGAAAACTGAGAATCCAGCTGTACAATTAATCCCCATTTCTGAAGATGAAGCCGGTCAGCGTATTGACAACTTCTTACTTAAAATCCTGAAAGGCGTGCCGAAAAGCATGATTTATCGCATCGTGCGTAAGGGTGAAGTCAGGGTTAATAAAAAACGTATTAAACCAGAATACAAATTACTAGACGGTGATGTCGTTCGTGTTCCGCCGGTAAGAATCGCGGAAAAAGATGAAGCACCTGTTTCGGCCAAACTTGATAAAGTTGCGGCACTCACGGATTGCATCCTTTATGAAGACGATCATCTGCTGATCCTCAACAAACCTTCCGGTACTGCGGTTCACGGTGGCAGCGGGCTGAGCTTTGGGGTTATCGAAGGATTACGGGCATTGCGCCCGGAAGCCCGTTTCCTTGAGCTGGTTCACCGCCTGGATAGGGATACTTCCGGTGTTCTGCTGGTCGCCAAGAAGCGCTCTGCGCTGCGTTCATTACACGAACAGCTACGTATAAAGAGTATGCAGAAGGACTATCTGGCACTGGTTCAGGGCGAATGGCCTTCCCATTGCAAAGTCGTGCAGGCACCTTTGCTGAAAAATATTTTGCAAAGCGGCGAGCGGATTGTCCGTGTGAATGCCGAAGGTAAGCCTTCTGAAACGCGATTCAAAATAGAAGAGCGCTACGAGTTTGCAACGCTGGTGAAAGCCAGTCCGGTGACCGGCAGAACGCACCAGATCCGCGTTCATGCGCTACACGCGGGTCATCCTATAGCATTCGACGATCGCTACGGTGAGCGCGAATTCGATGCCAAATTATCTGGAACCGGCCTGAACCGTCTGTTCCTGCACGCGGCAGCGCTGCGTTTTGAGCATCCAAATACCGGCGAGACGATGCGCATTGAGGCCCCGATGGACGCCAAACTGCGTAACTGCCTCAAGGTATTGCGTGGGAAAAACTCGTCTCGATAAGTGAATGCTTAGAGCAATATTTAGAGTAAAAAGGGCGCGCGCATTGCGCCCTTTTTTGTGCCTCTGACCCGTCCTAAATAACGTTGACACATTTAACTCGCATACTGAGGAAAATGTGATGAACCAATATGTTAAACGCACACAACGCGATTACCCTCT
>NZ_JBXAVQ010000006.1:0-312040 GCF_057290995.1 Rahnella sp. 1L-D-7-B-C2
AGAGGGTAATCGCGTTGTGTGCGTTTAACATATTGGTTCATCACATTTTCCTCAGTATGCGAGTTAAATGTGTCAACGTTATTTAGGACGGGTCACTACCAATAAAAAGGCCATCCGCTAGGATAGCCTTTTGCATTTCAGGTATCTGAGTGTTCAACAAATCAGTGATTAGAGCTTTGCGAAATCCCGATGCCAGTTTGCGAACGTACGAACTGTGGATAAAAGCGTTCTCTCTCCTTCTGTCCTTCAAGCGAGTGGTCGGTAATCGAGAAGAACCAGGTACCTACAAAAGCAACAATCATTGAGAAAAGTGCTGGATATTCGTACGGATAGATTGGTTTCGCATGCCACAAAATCTGCACCCAAATGGTAGGTCCCAGGATCATCAGGATCACAGCCGTCAGCAATCCGAGCCAGCCGCCAATCATTGCCCCGCGCGTCGTCAGCTTCGCCCAATACATCGACAGAATGATAATCGGGAAGTTACAACTCGCGGCAATCGAGAATGCTAAACCGACCATGAACGCAATATTCTGTTTTTCAAACAAAATACCCAACCCGATAGCCACAATTCCGAGAATGATGACCGTGACCTTTGATACGCGTAGCTCATCGCGCTCTGTAGCTTTTCCGTCTTTAATTACGCTGGCATAAAGATCGTGTGAAACAGCTGACGCACCCGCAAGTGTCAACCCAGCCACGACGGCTAAGATAGTAGCGAACGCGACGGCAGATATGAAGCCGAGGAAGAAGCTGCCTCCGACGGCATCAGCCAAATGAACTGCTGCCATATTGTTACCGCCCAGCAGGATGCCGCTTGCATCTTTGAAGGCCGGATTAGAGCCCACCAGTACTATGGCGCCAAAGCCAATAATGAAAGTCAGAATATAGAAATAACCAATGAATCCAGTGGCATAAAACACGCTTTTGCGGGCTTCTTTAGCGTCATTGACGGTGAAAAACCGCATCAGAATATGTGGCAACCCGGCAGTACCGAACATTAATGCCAGGCCGAGGGACAGTGCCGATATAGGGTCGGATACTAACCCTCCGGGACTCATTATCGCGATACCTTTAGGATGAGATGCCACAGCCTGAATGAAGAGCGTGTTGAAGTTAAAGTTGACGGATTTCATAACCATCACGGCCATAAATGTCGCGCCGGCTAATAGCAGAATAGCTTTGATTATTTGCACCCAGGTCGTGGCCAGCATGCCGCCGAACAGCACGTACATTACCATCAGGATCCCGACCAGTACGACGGCAACATGATAGTTCAGACCGAACAGCAGCTGAATCAGTTTACCCGCACCGACCATCTGGGCGATCAAATATAGTGCGACGACCACCAGCGAGCCACAGGCTGAGAGTACACGGATGGGTTTCTGTTTAAGCCGGTAAGATGCCACATCAGCAAAGGTGTACTTGCCAAGATTGCGAAGGCGCTCGGCAATCAGGAATAAAATGATTGGCCAGCCAATAAGGAAACCAATGGAGTAAATCAGGCCGTCATAACCTGACGTATAAACCAGTGCGGAGATCCCCAGGAAAGACGCGGCAGACATGAAATCCCCCGCGATAGCCATACCATTTTGCAGTCCGGTAATTTTACCACCCGCAGTGTAATAGTCCTGACGGGAGCGGGTTCGTTTAGAGGCCCAGTAAGTAATGTAAAGTGTTGCGCCAACGAACAGCACAAACATCACGATAGCTTCAATATTCAGTGGCTGACGTTTTACTTCACCGGCAATGCCTTCTGCGGCGAAGGCGCTGAAAGGGAAGGCCGTCGAAAGCATCAGAAGCAGCGAACCGCGGCGCATATTCATGGCTGCACCTCACGGATGATGTCGGCGGTGAGTCGGTCAAACTCACCATTGGCGCGGATGACATAAATACCGGTGAGAACGAATGAAATCACAATCAACCCGACACCCACCGGGATCCCGCGTGTGATCGTAGCGCCTTCATAAAGTGGGGTGCCCAGCCACTGCGGATCAAACGCAATCAGCAGGATGAAGGCGACATACATCGCCAATGTGATACCTGAAAGCAACCAGGCAAAGCGGCTACGTTTTTGCACCAATTCCCTGAAGCGCGGATTATTTACAACTCTCTGATAAATGAGATCATTCATCTCAGTGACTCCTTTGAGGCATTGATAGAGTTCACCGCGCCAGGGCGGTGAAAATTACGATGGCACTTTCATTGATTGTTTTTCTTCCAACAATTTTTCGACTACACCAGGGTCCGCCAACGTAGAGGTATCTCCCAGATTGCTTGTATCTCCGGCGGCAATTTTGCGCAGAATGCGTCGCATAATTTTGCCGGATCGGGTTTTAGGTAGTGAATCGGTCCAGTGAAGAATGTCGGGCGTCGCAATGGAACCTATCTCTTTACGCACCCAATTTCTGACTTCCGTATAGAGTTCCGGGGAAGGTTCTTCGCCGTGATTAAGTGTGATGTAGGCATAAATAGCCTGACCTTTGATGCTGTGTGGGATGCCCACTACAGCGGCCTCGGCGATTTTAGGATGTGAGACCAGTGCTGATTCAATTTCTGCGGTACCCAAACGATGGCCGGAAATATTTAGCACATCATCTACGCGACCGGTTATCCAGTAGTAACCGTCTTCATCACGACGAGCACCATCACCGCTGAAGTACATGTTTTTAAACGTAGAGAAGTAGGTCTGCTCGAAACGGTCATGATCGCCAAACAGGGTGCGCGCCTGACCCGGCCATGAATCAGTGATGACCAGATTACCTTCGCAGGCACCTTCCTGAGGTATACCTTCGTTATCGACCAGCGCAGGTTGTACGCCGAAGAAAGGACGCGTGGCTGATCCCGCTTTCAGTTCAGTCGCGCCTGGCAGCGGCGTGATCATGAAACCGCCGGTTTCGGTTTGCCACCACGTATCAACGATCGGACATTTACTGTTACCGATAGTTTTGTAGTACCACTCCCAGGCTTCAGGGTTAATCGGCTCGCCCACTGACCCCATAATTCGTAGTGATTCCCGGCTGGTGCCCTTCACGGCTTTATCCCCTTCGGCCATCAGCGCACGTATCGCGGTTGGCGCGGTATAGAGAATATTCACTTTGTGTTTATCAACAACCTGGGCCATACGTGCCGGCGTCGGATAATTTGGTACGCCTTCGAACATCAGGCTGATGGCACCACAGGCCAGCGGGCCGTAGAGTAAATAACTATGGCCGGTAACCCACCCGACGTCAGCGGTACACCAGTAGATATCACCATCGTGATAGTCGAAGGTATACTTGAAGGTCAGGGCTGCATATACCAGATAACCGCCGGTGGTGTGCAATACACCTTTCGGTTTACCGGTTGAGCCGGAGGTATAGAGGATGAACAGCGGATCTTCAGCATTCATTTCTTCTGCGGGGCAATCCGCTGATATCCCTTCTACAGCATCATGCCACCAGATATCGCGCCCTTCTTTCCATTCGCCCTGTTTACCGGTGCGTTTGAAAATGATGGAGTGAGTGACGCTGGTCACTGAAGGATTTTTCAGAGCGTCATCGACGTTTTGTTTTAGCGGAATAGTTCTGCCTGCGCGCAAGCCTTCATCCGCGGTGATCACAACTTTTGCACTGGAATCGACAATGCGTCCAGCGACAGCTTCCGGAGAGAATCCGGCAAATATTACCGAATGCACTGCGCCGATACGGGCACACGCCAGCATCGCCACGGCCGCTTCCGGTACCATCGGCATATAAATAGCCACCACATCGCCTTTCTTCACGCCCAGGCCTTTCAGCACATTGGCAAACTGACACACGTCATGGTGAAGTTGTTTGTAGGTGACATGCTGATTTTCAGCGTTCGGATCATCGCCTTCCCATATTAATGCTGTCTGGTCGCCTTTTTCTGCCAGATGACGATCCAGACAGTTGGCGGCGAGATTAAGAGTACCGTCTTCAAACCAGCGAATATCGATATTTCCGGGAGCAAAAGAGGTGTTCTTCACTTTTGTGAAAGGTTTGATCCAGTCGAGAACTTTAGCCTGCTCCCCCCAAAATGTATCCGGGTCCTCTACAGACTGTTGATAGTACTGTTGATATTTCTCAGGTGTGATCAGGGTACGTTCTGCCACAGAGGCAGGAATAGGATGCTTATAAACATGGCTCATGATTTTTCTCCTTTGATTTGTTAATCATATGTCAATCAAAGGTTAAGTGTAGTTTGCATCAGGGCTTTGTTTGGTTTTTGGGTGTCAGATCACGCAAGCAGGGATAAAGCAGCAGGATATCTGCAACATCGCTGCGGGGCATGACACATAAGTTCAGGAGAGTTAACGGAGCAAAGCATTAAACATGTTTTCCCTCAATTAACTGAACAGATGATGAAAGAAGTTTTATAACGAAAATGATCCTGAACCGAATATCCAACCTTTCGACGGGATAATATTGTTGACCTGTGGAAGGATTTTTATGATCTCTGAGGGCGAAATTGCGTCCATAAATGCGTAAAAGTTAAATTAATTTAAATAAAACGTAATCATTCGGTTAAATAAAGCTTAATTCTGCTCATAAATAGGAGTGATTTTCATTCAAGGTGTAACATTTAATATTAATAATTTTTACCTATAAGTTAATTCCCCTTCATAAAGATGAGATTTAAATATTAATAGCGGGGTAAAGTTCTTAATATTTGCATTGTGCAAATTATTATAACGTTAAAACGTAAATATCAGTATATTGATCTGGCAAGAGAGGGGTGCTCTCTTCGGTACAGCGAAAAATATCGCTTAATAGCTCATGGCTTAATAAATACCGTTAAAATCTCAAGGACAAATTATGTTTAACGCTAAGAACAAGACACTGATTATTGCTTTATCTGCCATTATTTCTGCTTCAGCCTTTGCCGAAGACGCAACCGGGACTCCTCCAACAGGTACCGATCAAGGTTCTGGCCGTATTCACTTCACCGGTACCGTTATTAACGCACCTTGTTCCATTGCTCCAGGCGATGAAGACATTAACGTCGATATGGGCCAGGTCGCGAATAAAGTACTGGAAACGGGCAATAAGTATTCTCAGAACGTTAACTACACCATTCATCTGCAAGATTGTAACCTGACCGCGCAAACTGTGGGCTCCGTTGAATATCCGGCAATGTCTAAAGTAGCGGTTTCATTTGCGGGTACACCTGACAGCAGTGCAACAGAATTGCTGGCTAACACCGGCAGCGCGAAAGGTGCGGGCATTCGTTTGATCGATGCGAACGGCGACTTACTGAAAGTGGGTGATACCTCTAAAGACATCAACCTTGTCACCGGTAACAACGAACTGGTGTTTGCGGCGCGTGTTGAATCCAATACCCAGCCTGTCTCAACCGGTACTATTGTTTCTCAGGCAACTTACGCTCTGAACTATAAGTAATCGGCTTTTTTATTAAGGGGAGTCCTCTCCCCTTTATTTTTCGGGTGCATCGGGGTTCCGTGCTGGATCTATAAAAATAAAAAAGTGGCGTAATTATGTTGTTTGTCTTGGGCGGAACGTCAGCAGTAAAGAAAATTACCACGTGGTGTATTTTCTTATTTTCAGGATGCTTTATTTCCGTCGAAAGCTTCGCTGTCGAGTTCAACGTAAACTTTATTGATTCTGCCGATCGCAATAATGTCGATCTCTCACGTTTCCAGACCGCTAATTATATCGCTCCCGGCGAATACCTTTTAGACGTGGTATTGAATGGCCGTACGCTGGGCGATCAAAGCCTCATTAAATACATCCCGACAGACGACAGTAAGAATAGTCGCCTGTGCCTGACGCCTTCTCTGGTCGATAAATTCGATCTGACCAAAGTGGCGCGCGCAAAACTCACGCTCTGGCATCAGGGTCGATGTACTTCTCTGGACCAGGAGAAAGAAGTGACTGCGCGTTACGATCAGGAAAAGCAAACGCTGAACATCAGCATTCCGCAGGCGTGGCTAACCTTTCACGATGAGAACTGGGTGCCGCCTTCCCAGTGGGATGAGGGCGTGAATGGTGCGTTGCTCGATTACAACCTGCTGGGCAGTAAGTATATGCCTCAGCAAGGCGCCAGCTCGACCAGCCTCAGCAGCTATGGAACGACCGGGTTCAATCTTGGGCCGTGGCGTGCACGTGCGGATTATCAGTATTCCGCCGCCCGGACGTCAGGCAGCCCTTCAAACGATAAATTTACCTGGACGCAAACCTATCTGTTTCGTGCATTGCCCTCAATCGGCGCGCGTCTGACAGGCGGCCAGACGTATTTCAACTCCGATATCTTTGATTCATTTCGTTTTGTCGGTGTGTCAGTCAACAGCGATCAGCGGATGCTGCCACCGTCTCTGCGCGGTTATGCGCCGCAAGTAACCGGGATTGCGAAAACCAACGCCAAAGTGAGCATCAGTCAAAACGGCCGGGTGATTTATCAGACTAACGTCTCGCCGGGACCATTTGTGGTTCAGGATCTGACCGAAGCCGTGCAGGGCGCATTGGACGTTAAGATCGAAGAAGAAAACGGCAGCGTGACGACATATCAGGTCACCACCGCCACGATTCCCTTCCTGACCCGTAAAGGGCAGGTGCGTTTTAAGACCGCGATGGGCAAGCCGACAACCGGCAGTAACAACCGTGTTTTACAGCCGGGTTTTTACAGCGGGGAAATGTCCTGGGGGGCGATGAATGACTTCTCGCTCTATGGCGGGCTGATTTCCACTACCGGTAACTATCAGGCGCAGGCGTTGGGCGTTGGTCAAAATCTGCAAAAACTGGGTGCGGTCTCTTTCGACGTAACGCGTTCATCAGCCACGGTGCCGGTGGCGGGTAAACAGACGGGTTTCAGCTACCGAGCCAACTATTCCAAGCGGTTTGAATCCACGGGCAGCCAGATCACTTTTGCCGGTTATCGTTTCACGGAAAAAACCTTCATGTCGTTCAGTCAGTATCTCGACAAGGTCAACGGCGACGGTTATTCCCGTGACGATAAACAAACCTACACCGTGACGGCTAACCAGTATCTGCCATGGCCGGCGATCACCCTCTATCTGTCGGCCACGCATAAGGTCTACTGGAATGAGAACCCGAGCAACAACTACAGCGTGTCAGTGAGCAAGATTTTCGACATTGGGACGTTTACCGGCATCTCCGGCACCTTTTCCGCCAGCAAGCTCAAGTACCGGGATACGGATGAAAACCAGATGTTCCTGTCGTTCAGCCTGCCGCTGTCGTCAGGGCAACAAATCAGTTACGACGCACAGAAGGATTCGCAGGGTGGCTTCTCGCAAACCGCTTCCTATTACAACAGCCAGGATCCTAATAACAGCTGGCGCGTCGGTGCGGGTGGCAGCAGCCCTGACCTGCAAAAAGGCGACGGCATTTTCCGCGCAAACTATCAACACATGTCGCCGTACGGGCAATTTGGCGCGAATGGCAGCGTGAAAAACAACGATTACCGTTCTGTAAGTGCCAACTGGTATGGCTCGCTGACGGCGACGGCCGCAGGTGCGGCTTTACATCAAAGCAGCGCAGGCAGTGAACCACGAATGATGATCTCTACCGGTGTGAAAGGTATTCCGATAAGCGACGGCGCATCAGTCACTAACGATTACGGGATTGCGGTGGTAAATGGCGTCTCAAGCTATCAGACATCGGATATCCGCGTAGACGTCAACCATTTGCCGGATGACGTAGAAGTCTACAGCTCGGTGGTCAGCAAGACGCTCACCGAAGGGGCGATAGGTTTTCGCAAAATACGCGCGATTAAAGGCGAGCGTTTGATGGCGGTGATCCGTCTGGCCGATGGCAGTTATCCACCACTAGGGGCTTCTGTTACCGACAACAGTTCCGGCTTTGAAGCGGGGCTTATCGGCGACGGCGGGCTAGCCTACCTGGCCGGTGTGTCTGGCGAGAAATCACTGACTGTAAGGTGGGGAGACGAAAACCAGTGCCGTATTCAGGTGCCGTCATCGCCTGCCAGCCAAAGTGGCCAGATGTTATTACCTTGTACATAAGCGTACAGACAACAGCATGAAATCAGATCCAATCAGGAAAGGAATGACCGGATGAACAACCCGATATTACGACTCAGTGGCGCATTACTCATGATTGCCGGAATGATCCAACCGGTGCTCGCTGCCGTGAACCTTGACCGGACGCGCATCATTTACAACGCCAGTGATAAATCTGTCAGCGTGATGTTGGAAAACCAAAGCAAGGATTTGCCGTATCTGGCGCAGGTTTGGCTGGAGAATGCGCAGGGCGAAAAAATCACTTCTCCACTGGTCGCGTTGCCACCGATGCAACGTATTGATGCTGGTCAGAAAAGCCAGATCCGTATCCTACAACTGCCGGAAACTGCCGCGTTGCCCAAAGACCGTGAGTCTCTGTTTTATTTCAATGTGCGTGAAGTGCCACCAAAGAGCGACATGGCGAACGTCATGCAGGTGGCGATTCAAAGCCGGGTGAAGCTGTTCTTCCGACCTGCAGAATTACGCAAGTTGGTAAAGGGGAACTGGCAGGAGCAACTCCAGGTAAGCCGCCTGAGTGACGGGCTAAAACTCACCAATCCGACTCCGTTTTACATCACGGTGGGTTATCTGGGGAAAGACAATAAAGGTAACGTACCGGGCTTTGACAGCGTCATGCTCGCACCCTTTGACACACAATCGCTTACCGGCAGCCAATATGTCAGCACGGCCTATAGCCTGGGTTACATGGACGATTACGGCGGCTTACAGATCAATCAATACACATGTTCCGCGGTGCAATGTCAGCGCATCAGCAAGGATGCCCTTAAATAATACCAGCGCGAACTCTTTGTATATAAAACGGTTTATCTGAAAGGTAGGGAATGGTTATGCCTGAAGTTTTTAAAGCAACGTGGTGGCGGACGATAATGTTTAGCCTGCTATTCCTATTTTCCCGCGGCGCGCTGGCGCTGGACTGCGTGGAGAAAGGCACAGGCATTGTGGATAAACCGGCCATTCCGGTGGGGCAGCTGGCGATCCCGGCAAATGTGCCAGTGGGAACCAAAGTCTGGGAATCGAACGATATCAACGTCACAGCGTACTGCGATAACGTGCTCGGCTCGATCGTAGACGTTGTGCATTTCTACTTCAACCCGAAGTCCCAGTCGATTGGAGAGGGATTGCTGCTGGGCGTCAGCTATAACGGGCAGGATCTCGAGCAGAACGAACAACGACTTAGCACTAACAGTACACCGATCCGAAGAGGGCAGAATGTTACTGTCAATGTAACCTTCCGTCTGTATATCAAGGTCAGCGGCAACGCCCCTTCCAGCGGGCACTATCAGGGCGCGGATCAGTTCACGGTCTTCCAGCTCGACGGCAGCAGAGGGATAAACAAATCACCTGGGGCGAAAAACCTTAAATACAACCTGTCGGGATTACAGGGGATCCGCTTTCTGGCCTGCGGCTCGGATTTAAAAGTGTATCCGGAATCGCAGATTGTTGATTTTGGCGCAATTCAAAGCACCACACTTTCACGTTCTTCGGGCATTTCGCTGCCTTTCGCTATCAAGGCGGTTAAACAGGGATGTCTGGACAACTTCTCGTTGCAGGCCGAATTCTCGACGGCCAGCCCGTTACTCGATAACACTGCTATCGATTTGGCGAACGGCACGAAACTGATGCTTTATAACGATAAAGATCAGGCGATTACCTTTAATCGCTATGACAACTTTGCTGAGCTAAATAACGTCAATGAAGTCACCAAAAATTTCACTGCCAAACTCAGCGCAATACCGGGGAAAACACTTTCACTTGGACAGTTTGATGCGTCAGTGATCGTCAAGATCAATTACTACTGACCCCATTTCAGAACAGGGAGAACGACATGCTAAGAACGGCTAAATTACGCGCTCAGGCGCTGGAAGAACCGATTTATTCCGCGCAGGCGCCCGAACTCATCGCCGAAACGCAAATTCATGCCATGTTGCAGACTATCCGGGAGGATGCTGGACTGAGTAAAACCGAGCTGGCCAGACGGCTTGGAGTGACGCCTCCGGCGATCACTCGCCTTGAGAAGCGCCCGGCTCATGCCAGTTTTAATACGCTGGCCCGCTATGCGCAGGCCTGCGGTTTTGATCTCTATCTGTACTACAAATAACCAGTACGCAAGGATGCGATTTCAGATCTCACTTTTGAACACACACATCATAATCGGAGACTGATTACTCTCAATTAACATGGTGTTTTCATCATATTTTTTGAGGACCAGCGTGTCCGTATGGCCAGTCAGAAAAAAACTGTTCATCAATAACAGAGATGACATCTTCCAGTCCATAGTGTCTAAGCTGTCGATGTTAATTTGAGTACTGGTAAGGGAATAGGTATCTGTTGATTTACTCTCACGCACATAATCAAAATAGACGTTCCGCAGTATGGTTTTTCGTTCAATGATCTTACCTGCGTTGTCATATAAATACCCCGTTCCGCTAAGAGAAATAAGGATCTTATTATTATCGAGGAAGCTGAAATAAAGCGAGCTTGTCAGTCTGGCTCTCTCATTATCGTAACTCGGTTCTACAATAATATTTCCTCTGCATGACGTATTGACAGGGAAGGCAAGCTTATTGTTTTTTACTGACGTCCCGTATAAGTTTGCTGCCAGCAACGTCACTGCCATTAATAGTATCAATGAGGTGCTTTTCAGGCCGGGTGATGGCCATGTTTTAAAACTTATCATGCGTTGTCCTGTCATTGGCATAATAACTTATGCAAATGTTGATTTTGTGAGAGTCATTCGTGCTGCATTGCGCCATAAAATCACGCACCGAACCGGTATTAATTGGCGTGGTGAATTGCTCACTTTGAAATACAAATATATTCCCCGGTGTACACGTCATGTTATTTTTCAGGATGAAATTCTGAGCCAGCTGTATAAAATCCTGTTTTCTTGAGTTCGACACTGGCGCAGTTGAATACAAGTCGCAGCCGCCGATCTTACTGACCTGCAGTCTGGCTTTAGGATCAGTCAGCACGCCGTGCAGCGTATGTAGCCCCCAGACAGCAAAAGATAACAGAAAAAATGTCGTGAAAATAAAAGGATACTTATAGTGAGTTTTTTCGGTGACAGTAAATGCCTCGCTCTGCTCTACAGGTTCACACAGAGCTGCGGGCGCTGCCTGCGGTTCGGTGTGAGGGAGGTCAGCCGGCATGATTTCCGGTAACGCGTTCGTTTCTTCCGCAAGCGGTTCAGTTTTTTCCTGAGTAATGTTCAACTCGAACTGTGCCGTAATTTCCGTTTCTTTCTTAATGATAAAACCGACTTTAGGCACAGTGATGATGAATTCGCCGGTATAACCCAGTGTTGAAACCACTTTGCGTAATTTACTGATGCAATGATTAAGGTTGTTATTACTGGCTGTCAACCCATAATCATCCCATACTTTTTTAAAGAATGTTTCACGTTGCACAACGGTGCCATGCTGCTCAATGAGCAATGATAATATTCTCCGCGCAGGATTAGATACCGTGATCTTACTTTCGGTGTCGTCCGGTAATGAAAGTGAGTTATCCTCCGGATTAAAGACTATTTGATTTTCAATCAGATAAATCATTTGCATCCCTATCTCCCTGTCTCGAATATCCTGAGTTTTCACTGCATCAGGTAATTACGTTCAATTGCGTTGGCGATATTTTACCTTTATATACCAAAAATACGGACAATCAGTATAAATCGTTCTATTTATAAAATAGAGTTTGTAAGAAAATAGTTTACACGTGACCTTACCGAAATCTTCACTTTTTGGCATATTTTCTGGCAAATTTCAGTGATGAAAAACGATTTAAATTATGTACGGAATTTTAGTAGTGAGTGAATTATCAGGATTCTGGGCAGGTACTGGCGCATTAATTTCATCGAACTGATACGGGAGTACGGCTTCTGTTGTTGCAGCCATGGTCAACGTCTCCCAACCTTGAGCACGCTTTCAGCACCGACGCTTTTTGCTTCAGAAACAGCTTTCTTCCGGAGAAACGTCGGCAGGCATCCAGGGTTATCAGCGAGGGCATTTTACATCCTATAAATTTGCGGAATGTTCAAGCTGCAATGTATCAGTTCAAATGTAGGTTTAATATGGCTTTATGGGATAAGTCTGAGCGATTAATGCGGTTGCGAAAGGGGGATTTGAACGTGCGGAATTGCGAAGAAAATTTTGTTAATATCAGAAAGCAAAAAACCAGCCCTTAGGCTGGTTTCTCTAAATAGGGTGCCCGGACTCGGACTAACGCCGCAGGCGTTTGAACAACGGATTTGCCGTTGGCCCGCAGGGCGAGCCTGCTAAGGCGAGTCATCGAACGGAGTTCGATGGAGAGTCCGTACCACAGAAAGCAAAAAACCAGCCCTTAGGCTGGTTTCTTTAAATATGGTGCCCGGACTCGGAATCGAACCAAGGACACAGGGATTTTCAATCCCTTGCTCTACCGACTGAGCTATCCGGGCAACGGGGCGCATTAAACCGTATTGGGCCTAAGCCGTCAACGGCTTTGTCACTTAAAACACATAAAACACGTTTGTTTGCTGGCTTTTCATTCAAAAACGATCAAATTTCCTGTCCGACGGTTCAGAAAGTCAGGAAAGCGCGCCGTGTTCACGACAGCGTGCAACATTCAAGACGTCTTCGGCCAGCCGGCGTGCAACTTCTACGTCGTTCAGTTGGCGTTTGACGAGTAGTCTGCTCAGGCAACCTTCAAGGATCAGCTCCATTTGCTGTGCCACCATCTCGGCGTCATCAGAACCCATTTCTTGCAGGAGTGCCAGCGTGTACTCAAAAGATGCCAGTTTTTGCTGTTGTGCCAACTGATGGATTGGCATATCAGGGTCTGGGAAAAACGTGCAGGCTGCGATAAACAGGCAGCCCGGATAGCGTTGCTGACGAACCTGCTCATCCAACACCTTATAGCGTGCCAGCAATTTCTGCGGTGCGCTCAGGGAGTCATCCAGCATCAGCTGACGACGCCAGACATCAATTTGTTCGCCGTGATAACGCAGACTGTCATACAGCAGCGCTTCCGCATCCGGCCAGAAACGCCGCAACTCATTCAGCGGAACATCAACGCGTTCGGCGACGTATTCCAGTGACATGGTTGCAAGGCCACGTTGTTCCAGGATATTTAAGGTTTGATCAAGAACTTGTTCACGTAGCACGTTTGTCTCCTCACAATTCGCATAACTCAAAAACCAGTGTCGTTTAATGACGGGCTTTCTGCAAATGCGCGTTGAATTCGGCTGCATCCATAAATCCGGTCACCCGCGACTGTGGTAATTCACTGCCATCAGGGCCGAAGAAGATAATCGTCGGCAAACCCAGGACTTCAAGGCGCTTTAACAACGCCTTTTGCTCCGGCGAATTTTTGGTGACATCCGCCTGAAGCAGCAGTGTATTGGCCAGCTCATTTTGCACCTCTGGCGCAGAGAAGGTGTATTTCTCGAACTCTTTACAGGCCACGCACCAGTCGGCGTAAAGATCCAGCATGACGCGTTTGCCCTGAGCGCCTGCAAGTGCGACGTTCAGGTCATCGACGTTGTGAATTTTCTGAAAGCTGAGTGCATGCTTTGCAGCGGTGGTGCTGTTTGTTGGCGCAAATGCCCAGTCCTGCAAGGGACGGCTGACGACCAGCGCCGCCGCGAAGAGAATCAGCTGTAAAATGCGGATCACACCGTGCTGACTTTTCAGGCTTAGCAACAAAGCCCAGCCGAAGAACGCGATACCCAGCAGACTCCACAAACGCAGTCCCCAGACATCGCCAGTGACGCGCTCCAGCAGGAACACGGGCAACGCCAGGATGACAAAGCCAAACCCTTCTTTGACGTAGTTCATCCACGGACCGCTGCGCGGCAGCAGCTTGTTGCCGAACATCGTCACGATAATCAGCGGAATACCCATACCCAGCGCATACAGATACAGCGTCCCGGCACCTGCCAGCAGGTTACCGCTCTGGGCAATGTAAAGCAGGATGGCGCTCAGCGGTGCTGTGGTGCAGGGCGAACAAATCAGCCCGGCCAGCGCGCCCATAATAAAGACGCCCGGGAGCGATCCGCCTTTTTGTTCATTACTCCATAATGCGAGACGGGTCTGAACGGAAGAGGGGAGCTGCAGGCTGAAGGCGCCAAACATCGACAGCGCCAGAGCGAAGAACATCACCGACAGCACGATCAGCACCCAGGGGCTTTGTAGCGCTGCCTGAAATTGCAAACCGGCGGCCGCCACGATCATACCGAGAATAGTGTAGGTCAGCGCCATTCCCTGCACGTACACCAGCGACAGCAGGAAAATTCTCCTCATGCTGTGCGGTCGCTGACGTCCAAGAATGATGCCGGAAATCAGTGGGTACATTGGCAATACGCAGGGGGTAAACGCAATGCCGATACCGATCAGTAAGGCCCACAGCGGTGAAAAGGGCAGAGGTGTAGTCTGCGGTGCGGGTGTGGCTTCGACAGGAGCAACCTGTAAATGCGCAGGATCGGCTACCGGCGGACTGGCCGGTTGCGCATCTGTTACCGCAGAGAGTGGCACTTCGCGGGTTTCCGGTGGATAACAGAATCCGGCAGCGGCGCAGCCCTGATAGGTGACGCGGACCGTGGCATCCTGGCTTGCCTGGCGTAAAGGAACAGTGATACGCAGGGAATTTTCGTAGACTTCGCTGTCGCCGAAGAACTCATCGTGATGTTCGCGGCCTTTTGGCAGGAAGAATGCCGCCAGTTCAGCGTTCTTAGGGTCGAGCTCGATTTTGCTGCGATAAAGATAATAGCCGTCGCGGATCTGCCAGTTCAGTTTGAGATCATGTCCCTGCTGCTGGAAATCAAAGCTGAACGCCTGATCGACAGGGACAAACTGCGGCGCAGCGGGTTGGCTAAAGAGCGATGCCTGAGTTTGCAGCGGCAACAGGCACAAGCTGAACAGCAGGAAGAAAATACGAAGAATTCGGTGATCCATGCAGAGTTTACTTCTCTTTGTCGCGGCGAAGGCAGACGGCCGCTGAATGATTCGACAGAAGATGCGCACGGCTTCATGCCGTAACGCGTTAAGGAATTGAGAGTATACCCTGCGTAATCGTTGCACAGAAAGTCTTGCGGGACTTTTACAAAAGTCATTAAAGGAGAAGGCTGATATCACGGGGGCCGCAGCCCCCGTAAAAATGTCAGAGAATGAAACTGCCCAGACCGAAGGCAAACAGAACTGACAGGAAAACGCCGACGGTGCCGGGAATAAAGAACGGATGGTTGAACACGAATCGCCCGATGCGGGTCGTACCGGTATCATCCATCTGAACCGCGGCGACCAGCGTCGGGTAGGTCGGCAGAATGAACAGGCCTGAGACGGCAGCAAATGAACCCACGGCAGTCAGCGGAGAAACGCTCAGCGCCAGCGCCATCGGCAAGAGGGCTTTAGTCGTCGCCGCCTGGGAATACAGCAGTGCGGAACTGAAGAAGAAAATCACCGCCAGCAACCACGGGTGCGACTGAATAATGCTGCCCGCTGTTTCTTTAATCCAGCCGATATTGGCCTGCACGAAGGTATCGCCTAACCACGCCACGCCGAGGATACAAATACAGGCGCTCATGCCCGCTTTGAACGTACCGGAAGTCAAAATCGAATCCGTATCAACGCGGCAAAGCAGGGTAATTAACGTCGCCACGCTGAGCATGATAATGAGGATCGCACTGGTGGTCGTCATCAGCGGCGTAGCCACCAGCCCGAGGCTCGGACTGTTGATCACCGCATACCCGACCACCGATAACACGCCGAGCAGGAATAAGAGCACGGAGAGTTTGGCGCGCGGTTTGATGTCGATAACGGTATCGCCACGCAGCGCCACCAGACCTTCTTCGTAACGTTTCAGATAGACCGGATCGTTAGAGAGTTTGGAATCAAAGCACCAGGTCACCATCAGTGACATCACAATAACGGCTGCCAATGTGGAAGGGATCATCACCATCAGCAGATGCAGATAGCTGACGCCGTGATCTTCCATTACCGATGACATATACACCACTGCTGCCGAAATCGGCGACGCCGTAATAGCAATTTGCGCTGCGACCACGGCGGTTGATAACGGACGGCAGGGCTTGATGCCTTGTTCCTTGGCAACTTCAGAAATCACCGGTAGTGCCGACAATGAAATGTTGCCCGTACCTGCGAGGATAGTCAGGAAGTAAGTCACTATGGGCGCGAGAATAGTGATGTGCTTCGGATTACGCCGCAGCAGTTTTTCGGTTTGCTGGACCAGATAATCCATCCCGCCGGCGACCTGCATGGTCGAGATCGCGGCGATCACAGCCATAATGATAGAGATGACGTCGAAAGGAATCGACCCCGGTTTCACGCCGATTATGGCGAGTACCAGTACCCCCAATCCCCCTGCGAAGCCAATCCCGATACCGCCTAAGCGCGCGCCGAGAAAGATCGCTAACAATACGATAATAAGTTCGATGATTAACATGGTTGTCTGTCCATTTCCCAGTACTCCTTAAGGAATTGATAATTATTTGTTATGTAATTGTTGTGTCGTGCAAAGTAAAAAGGCCCGCTGTTCCGCAGAACAACGAGCCTTTAAAAGGTCAGTAATGGAGTCTGTTACTGTTCATTTTCATCCGTGTAGCGTTTTGCTTTATAGGCCGGGTGCTTAAGATTCTCGATAGAGAAAATATCGTCGAGCTCTGCTTCTGTCAGCAGGCCACGCTCGAGCACCACTTCCCTGACACTCTTGCCGGTTTCAGCACAAATCTTACCGACGATATCGCCATTGTGGTGGCCGATAAACGGATTGAGATAGGTGACGATACCGATAGAGTTGAATACGTAAAATTCACACACTTCTTTATTTGCGGTAATTCCGTTGATGCATTTTTCCAACAGATTGTAACAGGCGTTTGTCAGGATATGAACTGACTCGAACATTGCCTGGCCGATAACCGGCTCCATCACGTTCAGCTGAAGCTGACCGGCTTCTGCCGCCATCGTCACGCACACATCGTTACCAATTACTTTGAAGCATACCTGATTCACTACTTCCGGGATGACCGGATTGACCTTGGCGGGCATGATTGAAGAACCGGCCTGCAACTCTGGCAGGTTGATTTCGTTCAGGCCAGCGCGCGGGCCGGAAGAGAGCAGGCGCAGGTCGTTACAAATTTTGGAAAGCTTCACCGCCAGACGTTTCAGCGAGCTATGAACCATAACGTAAGCGCCACAGTCAGAGGTCGCTTCGATCAGATCTTCGGCCGGAACGCACGGCAGATTACTGACTTCCGCCAGCTTTTCCACCGCCAGTTGCTGATAACCTTCCGGCGTATTCAGACGGGTACCGATCGCCGTCGCGCCGAGGTTCACTTCCAGCAGCAGTTCGCCGGTGCGGATCAAGTTACGGGTTTCTTCCTTGAGCAGCACGTTGAACGCGTGGAATTCCTGACCGAGGGTCATCGGGACCGCATCCTGCAACTGCGTACGGCCCATCTTGATGATGTTCTCGAATTCTTTGGCTTTACGCTCGAAGCCGTCGCCCAACTGGGAAATGGCATCGACCAGTTTCAGCAGTGAGGCGTACACGGCGATACGAAAACCGGTCGGATAGGCGTCATTGGTTGACTGGCATTTATTGAGGTGATCGTTTGGATTGAGGAACTGATAATCGCCTTTCTGGTGTCCCATCAGTTCGAGACCGATGTTCGCCAGCACTTCATTCGTGTTCATATTTACCGAGGTTCCCGCGCCGCCCTGATAGACGTCGATAGGGAACTGGTCCATGCACTTACCTTTATCAAGCACTTCGTCACACGCCTGAATGATAATATCAGCAATATGGCGTGGGATTGTGCGCAGCTCTTTGTTGGCCAAAGCCGCCGCTTTTTTCACCATCACCATGCCACGGACAAATTCAGGAACATCGCTGATCTTGGTGTTGCTGATATAGAAGTTTTCAATCGCCCGCAGGGTATGAATGCCGTAATAAGCGTCTGCTGGTACTTCGCGCGTGCCCAGCAGGTCTTCCTCGATACGAATGGTGTTTGACATGAGAACCTTCTCTTCGGTACTAAACGCGTTATGCGATGTTTAAAATTATGTTACTTACCGTGGTAAATTTAAAACGATCAACCATCGTTTGGACAACGAAGGCGATCATATGCTGCTTGCAACGAATTGCACGTATTAAGATCACTATCCTGCCCTATTGTTGTGCATGTATTTTGGTATCTGTGAGAATTCTCACAAATCATTTATCTGCTCAATTAAATCAGGACGGGTGCTTGAAATCATTGGGATGTAGCACCATCTCATTGTAGTCAGCCTGCGTGCCTTTGATGGCAGAGATCTTGAGCGGGCCCTCATTCATGGTGGCGGAATTTCCTCAGACAGGATTTCCGAAACCTTATTACAAGGAGAATACGGTGCGCTGGTTACCGTTATTACTGTTATTTTTACTGGCCTACATTGAAATCACCTTATTTATCAAGGTGGCGGCAGTGGTTGGCGTTGCGACAACATTGTTGCTGGTCGTGTTCACTTCCTGCGTCGGCGTGTCTTTGGTGAAAAATCAGGGCATGAAGACCTTTATGCAGTTACAAGAAAAACTGGCGCTGGGTGAGAGCCCTGCGGCGGAAATGGTGAAAAGCGTTTCACTGGTGATGGCCGGTTTCCTGCTTCTGGTGCCGGGCTTCTTTACCGATTTCCTCGGATTGCTGCTTTTGCTGCCGCCTGTCCAGAAACGCCTGACGCTCAAACTGATGCCTCACCTCAATATCGTCCGCTCCGGCGGCAACTGGGGTAACAGTGCACCGACCGGCAATACCTTTGACGGCGAGTTCAAGCGCACCGATGAAACCCAGGAACGTCTGGTTTCTCTGAAAAAAGATGACGACACAGAGCACCGCGATCGCTAATCTCTGTGCCCTTGATTGTTAAAAAATTGTTGGGAAGACCGTTTTGCGCCAGTTTGAAAGGCGTAAATGTGAAGGAAAAAACGAAAATTTTTTCTGTGCTTCCCCTTGAAGGGCGATGTATCGCCCCCATTAAACAAACCACGAGGCCGGGCAGCATACTGTCAGGCATTCAACCCTAAAAATAGATATGGATCCGCTCACAGGAGAGTTATCAATGAAAATTCGTCCATTGCATGACCGCGTTATCGTCAAGCGTAAAGAAGTAGAATCTAAATCCGCTGGCGGCATCGTTTTGACTGGCTCAGCTGCAGGTAAATCTACCCGTGGTGAAATCCTGGCTGTCGGCCATGGTCGCATTCTGGAAAACGGTGAAGTGAAAGCGCTGGACGTGAAAGTTGGCGACATCGTCATTTTCAACGACGGCTACGGCGTGAAAGCTGAGAAAATCGACAATGAAGAAGTGTTGATTATGTCCGAGAGCGACATCCTGGCAATCGTAGAAGCCTGATCCTCCTCCGACCCACTTTTTTCTGAACTGAACGAATTGAAGGGAAATTAACAATGGCAGCTAAAGAAGTTAAATTCGGTAATGACGCCCGTGTGAAAATGCTGCGTGGCGTAAACATCCTTGCTGATGCAGTAAAAGTGACCCTGGGCCCTAAAGGCCGCAACGTGGTTTTGGACAAATCTTTCGGCGCTCCAACTATCACTAAAGACGGTGTGTCCGTTGCACGTGAAATCGAACTGGAAGATAAGTTCGAAAACATGGGCGCACAGATGGTGAAAGAAGTTGCGTCCAAAGCGAACGATGCAGCGGGTGACGGTACTACTACCGCAACCGTTCTGGCACAAGCGATCATCACCGAGGGTCTGAAAGCCGTTGCCGCTGGCATGAACCCAATGGATCTGAAACGCGGAATCGACAAAGCTGTGATCCACGCGGTTGAAGAACTGAAAAAACTGTCTGTCCCTTGCTCTGACTCTAAAGCAATTGCACAGGTAGGTACCATCTCTGCTAACTCCGATGAAACCGTCGGTAAACTGATCGCAGAAGCGATGGAAAAAGTCGGCAAAGAAGGCGTCATCACTGTTGAAGAAGGCACCGGCCTGCAAGACGAACTGGACGTTGTAGAAGGTATGCAGTTCGACCGCGGTTACCTGTCTCCGTACTTCATCAACAAACCAGAAACCGGTTCAATCGAACTGGAAAGCCCGTTCATTCTGCTGGCTGACAAAAAGATTTCTAACATCCGCGAAATGCTGCCAGTACTGGAAGCCGTTGCGAAAGCTGGCAAACCACTGCTGATCATTGCTGAAGACGTTGAAGGCGAAGCCCTGGCGACTCTGGTTGTGAACACCATGCGTGGCATCGTGAAAGTGGCTGCGGTTAAAGCACCTGGTTTCGGCGACCGTCGTAAAGCGATGTTGCAGGATATCGCTACCCTGACTGGCGGTACTGTTATCTCTGAAGAGATCGGTCTGGAACTGGAAAAAGCCACTCTGGAAGACATGGGCCAGGCTAAGCGTGTTGTTATCAATAAAGACACCACCATCATCATCGACGGTGTTGGCGAAGAAGCGACTATTCAGGGCCGTGTTTCTCAGATCCGTCAGCAGATCGAAGAAGCGACCTCTGATTACGATCGCGAAAAACTGCAAGAGCGTGTGGCTAAACTGGCAGGCGGCGTAGCTGTTCTGAAAGTTGGTGCAGCAACTGAAGTTGAAATGAAAGAGAAGAAAGCCCGCGTCGAAGATGCGCTGCACGCAACCCGTGCTGCCGTGGAAGAAGGCGTGGTCGCCGGTGGTGGTGTTGCGCTGATCCGCGTTGCTCATACTCTGGCTGGCCTGAAAGGCGACAACGAAGACCAGAACGTTGGTATCCGTGTTGCTCTGCGCGCGATGGAATCTCCACTGCGTCAGATCGTGGTTAACGCCGGTGAAGAAGCCTCCGTTATCGCGAACAAAGTCAAAGCGGGCGAAGGCAGCTTCGGCTACAACGCTTATACCGAAGAATACGGCGACATGATCGCAATGGGTATCCTGGATCCAACGAAGGTGACCCGTTCTGCTCTGCAATACGCTTCTTCTGTTGCTGGCCTGATGATCACTACTGAGTGCATGATCACCGACCTGCCAAAAGATGATAAAGGCGATATGGGCGGTGCTGGCGGTATGGGTGGAATGGGCGGTATGGGCGGCATGATGTAATCATCATCCCCCTGTGTTCATCCGCAGGTACGTGAAATCAGCAGGCATTTTGTTTACTGATGAGCGTGCTGAAAAAACCCGGTCTGAAAAGGCCGGGTTTTTTTATTTGACCATTTTTTATCGCATTCAGTAAGATAAGTCTCAATGTCTTCCACCTTTAACGTGTAGACTCATTTCTGCGTGAGTTTCGGATTTTTACCGATAGCGCGGAACCTTGGGTATACGTGGCAACGGATGCCTAAGAGAGCCAGGTGTTTTCTGATAGGCTTTATGTGATTACAAAAACAAATGGGGAAAGTGATGCGGATTAAAATGTTACTGGGCCTGTCAGCTATCGCGCTGCTTGCCGGGTGCAGTACCACTCATCAACTGGATGCAGCGGGCCAGCAGGTGAAATTCACCGACGACAAGCCAGCCGCTGAATGTCAGCTGCTCGGCCAGGTCACCGGTGCCCAAAGCAACTGGTTCTCCGGCACCGGCGGCGACGGCAGCTCCATGCGTGGTGCTGCCAACGACCTGCGTAACAAAGCGGCAGCGATGGGCGGCAACACCATTTATGGTGCCAACAGCCCGTCTCAAAACTTCCTGTCCAGCTTTGCACCGGTTGACAGCAAAATGGTCGGCCAGGTTTATAAGTGCCCATAATCGGGCCCCGCGCGGTTTAACCGTGTAGAAATGATAAAGGGATGCCGATGGCATCCCTTTTTGCATCTGCGCTCTGCACCTTTACGACTGCTTCAGCCGTAAATCCAGAATCGTTTTACTCGGTTCGCCGCCAATTTCGCGGGTCAGTTTCGGCACCATATAGCCCGACACTTTGCTCATCAGCGCTTTCATAATGACGCGCGCTTCATCGTCGCTCACCATGAAATGTGCCGCGCCCTGCACTTTATCCAGCACGTGAATGTAGTAGGGCAGAATTCCGGCGTCGAACAGCGCATTGCTGAGCGTTGCCAGCACATCGGCGGAGTCATTCACATCGCGCAGTAATACGCTTTGATTGAGCAACGTCACACCGTGTTTTTTCAGCTTTGCCATACTGTCGCGTAGTGCGTCATCAATCTCATTGGCGTGATTGATGTGCGTCACCATCAGCACCTGCAAACGCGACTGCTCAAGGCGTTGGCAGAGAACATCCGTGATGCGGGCAGGGATCACTACCGGTAAACGGGTATGGATGCGCAGACGCTTAATATGCGCGATACCTTCCAGTTCACCGATGAGCCAGTCGAGCTCGTGATCTTTGGCCATCAGCGGATCGCCGCCGGAGAAAATAATTTCATCGAGTTCGGGGCTTGTACGGATATAATCCAGCGCCTGAACCCAGTTGGCCTTATTTCCCTGGTTGTCCTGATACGGAAAATGACGACGGAAACAGTAGCGGCAGTTCACCGCACAGCCGCCTTTCACCAGTAACAGGGCACGATTGTTATATTTGTGCAACAGACCCGGAACGACGCTGCGTTGTTCATCAAGCGGGTCAGTGGTAAAACCCGGCGAGGCAATGAATTCTTCGCGCGCGGTTAATACCTGAAGCAATAAAGGATCCTGCGGATCGCCCGGCTGCATACGTGCCACAAAGGCGCGGGGCACGCGAAGCGGGAACAAACGACGGGCCTCACGCCCACTTTGCAATTCTGCATTGTCGTTAAGTGCCAGAAGAGTAAGCAGTTCATCGGGGTCAGTGATAACATCGCCGAGTTGATACAACCAATCTTCTCTAAATGGCGTTTTTAGGGTTACAATGTTTGCCATTTTTTGGCTAATACCAGTTTAAAATTAGAGGGCCATCATGGCGACTTATTCTAGCAACGATTTCCGTCCGGGTCTTAAAATCATGTTCGAAAGCGAGCCTTACGCGATCGAAGACAGTGTGTTCGTAAAACCGGGCAAAGGTCAGGCATTCGCACGTGTGAAAATGCGTCGTCTGCTGACCGGCACACGTGTAGAAAAAACCTTCAAATCTACTGACTCCTGCGAAGGCGCGGACGTTGTAGATACCAATATGACTTACCTGTACAACGATGGCGAGTTCTACCATTTCATGCACCCTGAGACTTTCGAGCAGCACGGCGTTGAAGCAAAAACCGTGTCCGAAGCGTCCAAATGGCTGCAAGACAATGCGGAATGTATCGTGACACTGTGGGACGGTCGTCCTATCGCTGTACAGCCACCGAACTTCATTGAAGCAGAAGTGGTAGAAACCGATCCAGGCCTGAAAGGTGATACTGCGGGTACCGGCGGCAAGCCAGCGACTCTGAGCACCGGCGCTGTGGTTAAAGTTCCATTATTCGTACAGATCGGCGAAATCGTCCGTTGTGACACCCGTTCTGGCGAATACGTTTCCCGCGTTAAATAAGTTTTCGTCACTTATTGCGCTGGATGAAAGCTGCCTCAGGTGAAAGCCTGTCGCAGCTTTACGGCCTCAACCTGTTGAATGGGATTTTGTTTTTCATGTTGAAAAAGATCATGCTTATGGTGGTTTCAGTGATGGTGCTGACTTCGTTATCCGGCTGCAATACGGTTCACGGTTTTGGTGAAGACATCCAGCATCTGGGTGGGGCGATTTCACGCGCGGGCTGATCCCTTCAGCCTTATTGTCCCTGCTTTTCCCGTTTCCAATTTTCCTAAAAACCTTCCTGATTTCCTACATTCCTGAAAAGTTAACTACACTTAATGTGTTGTACTTTACATTCTCCTATAGGAAGGAAATTCATATGCTGAAGAAAAGTATCCTCGCCATCTTATCTGTTCTTGTTTTGTCTTCTGCGTTAACCGCCTGTAATACCACACGCGGCGTCGGTGAAGACGTTTCTGCCGGTGGCCAGGCCATTCAGAAAAGCGCCCAATAATCTGGCGTGAACGTTATGAATGACAAGAAGTAAATTGAAGTCTGCCTGCACATTGATGCAGGCAGTGTTGTTTCTGGAGGGTGGAAAACTTAAGGCTGTTTAACCCAGATGAGTTTGCTGGTATCGAAACCATACTGCTGCGCGGTTTGCAGCAACTTCTGTTTCACACCGTCGTCCAGCGTAGGCGTACGTGAAAGGATCCACAGATAGCTTTTATCCGGGCCACACACCAGCGCATAGCGATAGTCTTTATCCAGCTCGATGACGTTATAGCCGCCATAGAACGGGCCGAAGAAGGAGACTTTGAGCGCCGCTCGCGCCGTTGAACCGGTGAAGTAACCCTTACCTTCACTTTCCTGCCATTTGTTTTTCTTCGGATTAAATCCGCGATTAATCACTTTTACGCCACCATCGTCGCGCAGGCTGTAATTTGCCGTTACGCGCTCAAGCCCGCTTTCAAAGCTGTGATCGAGTCTGGCGACTTCATACCAGGTGCCGAGATAACGGTTGAGTTCGAAATTATTGACGACTTTGACGTCTTTCGGCGGTGTCACGCTGCAAGCGACGGATAACAGCGCCGTGACGATGACACCGAGTTTTGACCAGATACGCATAGTTATGCCTTCCTTAGGTAATCACCTAAGTGTAGGTAACAATGGGGAAAAAAGAAAAGAGAGAGGGGGAAAATATCAGCGACCCGAAAGCAGGCCGCTGAAAGGGAAGATCGCACGAGATCAGAGGCGGATCAATACGATAATCGTAATGATGCTTAAGATCGTCGCCAGACCGTAGAACACCCATTTACCGGCCGGGATGTGGATCTTCAGGTCGTGCATGGCGTGATGGATCCGGTGCAAACCGCACCACAGCGGCAGGACGATCATCAGCAGCAGGAACAGACGGCCGATCCAGCTTTGCGCAAAAGCCAGCACGCGTGGATAACTCAGTGCATCACTGGGGAAGAATCCCAGCGGGAGCAGAAAGCACACCAGCAAAATCATTACCGGCGCGAAAATTGCGCTCCACATACCACCGGCACCAAACAGCCCCCAGAACACCGGTTCATCTGAACGTTTAGGCAGAGTATTTTTCATTTCGCATCCTCAAAGAAACAGTGCGATAGCAAGGATCACCAGCGTCACAACCACGGTCACGCCCCAAAAGCCGGCAATAATCGGCTCCGGTCCCATCTTCCTGTCTTTCACAATGATGATGGAGGCTTTCGGCGCCAGCTCGAACCAGGTTTTGGTGTGCAACAAGGCGGCAAGCAGGGCAATCAGATTGATTAGCATCACGATCGGATTTTGCAGGAAATGCACAAAACCCTCCCAGCTTTCCGGCCCGTGCCGCAGTGAGAACAGGCCCGACAGTAATAACAGGCTGAACCAGACAGCGGGCACCGACGTCCCTTCGCGCAGCATATAGAAACGGTAGAAAGGTAAGCGCTGCCACCAGCTTGCCTTCATTTCACGCACGTAGGGCTTGCGTTTGCTGACTGTGCGCTGATTTTGAGTGGTCATATTTTCCTCCCTCATTGCGGTCTCAGCCTCGCGATCATGAAGTCTTTTGAACTTTCGACTTTGCCCTGCTGGATAGCAGCGGCCGGGTCGACGTGCTTAGGGCAGACTTCTGAGCAATAGCCGACGAACGTACAGCTCCAGACACCGTTCTGACCGTTAAGCTGCGGCATACGCTGCGCTTTACCGTGGTCACGGTTGTCGAGATTGTAACGATGCGCCAGCGTGATGGCGGCAGGGCCGATGAATTCCGGATTCAGTCCGAACTGCGGACAGGCGGCGTAGCACAGGCCGCAGTTGATACAGCCGGAGAACTGATGGTATTTCTCCATCTGTGCCGGCGTCTGATTGCCCGGCCCCTGATCGACGGTACGCTGGTTACCAATGATGTAAGGCTTAATGGCTTCCAGGCTTTCGATAAAGTGTGTCATATCGACCACCAGGTCACGTTCTACCGGGAAGTTACCGAGCGCTTCGATCTGCATGCCTTGCGGATACTCACGCAGGAACGTTTTGCAGGCCAGCTTCGGCACGCGGTTGATCATCATGCCGCAGGATCCACAAATCGCCATACGGCACGACCAGCGGTAAGAAAGATCTGGCGCCAGATGATCCTTGATATAACCCAGGGCATCGAGAACGGAGGTTGTCTCATCAAACGGGACGTCATATACCACCGGGTGCGGCGCACTGTCCGTCTCCGGGTTATAACGCATGATTTCAACCTTCAGGCTGTGCATTTTAGCCACGGGATTGCTCCTTATCTTTTTTATCCTGAGTTTCACCTGCACTACCGTAAACGCGTTTAGCCGGCGGCAGCGTGGTGATTTTCACGTCGCCGTATTCCAGTCGCGGCGCGGAATCAGGCTGATAAAATGCCAGCGTGTGCTTAAGGAAATTGACGTCATCGCGTTCAGTGCAGCCTTCATCCAGACGCTGATGGGCACCGCGTGATTCACGACGGTTGAGCGCGGAATGCGCCATGCATTCAGCCACTTCCAGACCGTGACCTAGTTCGATGGTGTAAAGCAGATCGGTGTTGAACACGCTGGAGGTATCGTTGATTTTCACGTGTTTAAAGCGCTCTTTCAGCTCTGCCAGCTTGTCGATAGTTTTCTGCATCAGCTCGGTGGTGCGGTAAATCCCGCAACCTTCTTCCATCGCCAGGCCCATTTCATCGCGGATCGCCGCCCAGCTTTCATTGCCTTCCTGCTGCATCAGCGCCGACAGACGGTTTTCAATATCCTGCACCTGAGCGTCCAGCGCGGCAGTATTGCCAAAATCTGTCGCCTGTGCCGCGCGCAGTGCGGCCTGTTCACCGGCCATGCGTCCGAAGACCACCAGCTCAGCCAGCGAGTTGGAACCCAGGCGGTTAGCACCGTGCAAGCCGACTGACGAACATTCGCCAACGGCAAACAGCCCTTTGATGCGGGTTTCGCACTGCGCATCAGTTTCGATACCGCCCATCGTGTAGTGCGCGGTAGGACGTACCGGGATCGGATCGGTGATCGGATCCACGCCGACGTAGGCTTTCGCCAGTTCGCAGATAAACGGCAGACGTTCGCGTAGTTTTTTCTCGCCGAGATGGCGCAGATCCAGATAAACCACGTCGCCGCGTGGGGTTTCGACGGTGCGTCCGGCGCGCCATTCATGCCAGAACGCCTGCGACACTTTGTCGCGCGGGCCGAGTTCCATGTATTTATTTTTCGGTTCACCGAGCGGCGTTTCCGGACCCATGCCGTAGTCTTGCAGATAACGGTAGCCGTCTTTGTTCACCAGAATGCCGCCTTCACCACGACAACCCTCGGTCATCAGGATGCCGGAACCCGGCAGGCCGGTCGGATGATATTGCACGAATTCCATATCACGTAGCGGAACGCCGTGACGGAACGCCATGCCCATCCCGTCGCCAGTCACGATGCCACCATTGGTGTTATAGCGGTAAACACGGCCGGCACCACCGGTCGCCATCACGACGGCGTTGGCGCGGATCTGCACGCGGGTGCCTTCCATCATATTGATGGCGACCACGCCGCGAACCTGACCGTCATCGACCAGAATATCGAGGACGAAATGCTCGTCGAAGCGTTTGATTTGTGGGTATTTCAGAGAGGTCTGGAACAGCGTGTGCAGCATATGGAAGCCAGTTTTATCGGCGGCAAACCAGGTGCGTTCGATCTTCATCCCGCCAAAGCGGCGGACGTTGACCGAACCGTCCTCTTTGCGGCTCCACGGGCAGCCCCAGATTTCCAGCTGAGCCATTTCAGTCGGACACTGATGAACGAAATGATCCACCACGTCTTGTTCACACAGCCAGTCGCCTCCGGAAACGGTATCCTGGAAGTGAAAATCAAAGCTGTCGTGATCCTGCGTTACGGCGGCAGAACCGCCTTCGGCTGCCACAGTATGGCTGCGCATTGGGTACACTTTCGAAATCAATGCGATGTTCAGGTCAGGATTGGCTTCCGCTGCGGCTATTGCTGCGCGTAAACCCGCCCCACCTGCACCTATAATTGCTATATCGGCGTTAAAGGTTTGCACTGCATTCCTCCACTATCATCATGAAATCGGGTTTGATACACCCGCGAAACGCCTTCGGAATCGAAGGTTTAGTGAACCCTGATGACATACAGGCGCTGTCCCAGAGGGTAATATTCTTATTGTTTGTAAGGGAATTATTATACCTAAGTGGTAGAAGTGGTAATTTGATGTGAACGCGCATTTCGGCTTTCTCTGCGTCAGGGTTCGCAAAATGAGATATTTGTTTGCCCGCAGTGATGCAGGTAGACTGCATGACTTTTCTGAATTCGGAGTAAATCACCATGAGCGAAACAGCCAGCTGGCAACCCAGCGCTTCAGTCGCCAATCTGCTAAAACGCGCGGCCATTCTTACGGAAATCCGACGCTTCTTTAGCGATCGCGGCGTGCTGGAAGTTGAAACGCCAGCCATGAGCCAGGCCACGGTGACCGATATTCATCTGGTGCCCTTCGAAACCCGTTTTGTCGGGCCGGGCGCCGCCGATGGTATGACGCTGTATCTGATGACCAGCCCGGAATACCACATGAAACGCCTGCTGGCAGCGGGCAGCGGCCCTATCTATCAGATGGGGCGCAGTTTCCGAAATGAAGAAGCCGGTATCCATCACAATCCTGAATTCACCATGCTCGAATGGTACCGTCCGCGTTATGACATGTACCGCCTGATGAATGAAGTGGATGATTTACTGCAACAGGTTCTTGATTGTGCCAGCGGCGAAAAGCTCTCATATCAGCAGGCGTTTACTCGTCATCTGAATATCGATCCGCTCTCTGCTGATAAGGTCGAACTGCGCGAAGCGGCGGCGAAGCTGGATCTGTCCAATATTGCCGATACCGAAGAAGACCGTGACACGCTGTTACAGCTGCTGTTCACTATGGGCGTTGAGCCGCATATTGGCCGCGATAAACCGGCATTCGTTTACCACTTCCCTGCGTCGCAGGCCTCTCTGGCGGAGATCAGCACCGAAGACCATCGTGTGGCTGAGCGTTTCGAGGTGTATTACAAAGGTATCGAACTGGCGAATGGTTTCCGCGAGCTGACAGACAGCCGCGAGCAGCGTCAACGTTTCGAGCAGGACAACCGTAAACGTGCGGCACGCGGTCTGCAGCAACATCCGATCGACAATAATCTGCTGGCGGCGCTGGAACACGGAATGCCGGAATGTTCCGGTGTGGCGCTGGGCGTTGATCGCCTGATTATGATTGCGCTGAACGCAAACAGTCTGAGCGACGTACTGGCCTTCCCGGTCACGCGCGCCTGACATTCACAACGCTTTCCCTTTAGCCCCGATCGCCGGTCGGGGCTTTTTCTGACTTTCCCTTTCTTTCTCTCTTTCTGCCCTTTTATTGTGCAAAAACACTAAAAAGGCGCACGCCATGAAACAAAAGTACCCAAATGACGCATCGCTGATTTTAAAGTTTCAGTGATCGCGATTTTCAGCAATCCGCTCAAATCAGGCACTGCGCGGTGTTTAAGGCAAATTATTTCGCCGCTGGCCTGCTTTATGCATAACAGGGTTATCACTCATTCTCCCGGAAACCCGTTATGTCAGAATCCAACGAAAAAGAACTGCTTTATGGACTGGAAGAGCGTATTGCGCCGGTACCGGCTTTCTTCACAGCGGTGCAGCACGTGCTGGCCAGCGTGGTCGGGATTATTACGCCGCCGCTTATCATCGGTTCTGTCCTCGGGCTTAACGCCTATCTGCCGTATCTCATCAGCATGTCACTCCTGGCTTCCGGCATCGGGACATTTATTCAGGCGCGCCGGTTTATGTCGGTGGGCGCGGGAATGATTTGCCTGCAGGGCACCAGCTTTGCATTTCTGGGCGTCATCCTCTCCGGAGGGATGTTGGTGAAAAGCCGTGGCGGTTCGCCCGAAGACATTATGGCGATGATTTTCGGCGTGAACTTTGTCGCCGCGTTTATCCCGCTGCTGGTCAGCCGCTTTATCGGGCAGATGCGCCGGGTATTCACGCCGCTGGTGAGTGGAACGGTGATTGCGCTGATCGGTATCAGCCTGATTAAAGTCAGCATCACCGACTGGGCGGGCGGACACGGCGCGGTGAATTTCGGTGCGCCGGCTAATCTCGGGCTGGGCGCGCTGACGCTGCTGGTGATCGTTGCCTGCAACCGGATCAATGTGCGCTGGGTGCGTCTGGCCTCCATAGTATTGGGGATTATTGTTGGTTGCATCGCCGCTGCATTGAGCGGCCATCTGCCGCTAAAACCCGTGCAGGGCGACTGGTTTGCGCTGCCGCAGTTGTTCCGCTTCGGCTTCAAATTTGACTGGATTATCTTTGTACCTATCGCGCTGGTTTCGTTCATCAGCATTCTGGAAGCCGTCGGTGATCTGACCGCGAACTGCATGCTTTCGCAGCAACCGATTGAAGGGGAGAGTTTCCGCAAACGGCTGAAGGGCGGAATTCTGGCCGACGGCATCAGCTGCATGGTTGCGGCTATGTTCTCCTCCTTCCCGAACACCACCTTCGCGCAGAACAACGGTGTGATTCAGATGACCGGCGTCGCCAGCCGTTTTGTCGGCATGTATATCGGCGGCGTGCTGGTGGTACTCGGGCTGTTCCCGTTTATCGGCGGCATATTGCAGCAAATTCCCGCGCCGGTGCTGGGCGGGGCGACGCTGGTGATGTTCGGCAGCGTGGTAGCAGCAGGTATCCGTATCATGACGCAGTCGCCGGTAGGTCGCCGCGAAATGCTGATCATCGCCATCTCCTTCGGTATCGGGCTGGGCATCGAAGCGGTGCCGGAAGCACTGGGGCAGTTCCCGCAAATCGTCGGGAATATCTTCGGACATGCTGTGACCAGCGGCGGTGTGGTCGCCATTTTGCTGAACCTGCTGATGCCCGCCGAGCGCGTCAGCGTAGTGGCAGAGGAGATTAAGGTTCACTGATTTTTCGCACATGCGCCCCTGGATCAGCAGACAGGGCATAACTGAGCTGACTCACTTTTTGAATTCTATTCCGACCAAAAAAGGATGTCAGTTATGTCAACACAACGTATGTGGATCCAGAATCCGCTGGCTGTTTTTACCGCAAATGAGCTGGATGCCCGCGGTGGCATCGTCATAGAAGGCGCCAAGATCGCCGAGGTGCTGGCCGTCGGCCAAAGCCCT
Organism: Rahnella sp. 1L-D-7-B-C2; assembly: GCF_057290995.1. Taxonomy (NCBI): domain Bacteria; kingdom Pseudomonadati; phylum Pseudomonadota; class Gammaproteobacteria; order Enterobacterales; family Yersiniaceae; genus Rahnella; species Rahnella sp. 1L-D-7-B-C2. The sequence goes on from NZ_JBXAVQ010000006.1 coordinate 31,139, forward strand.
TCACGACCGGTTGAACAAATTTTTGATGCCACAGACTGTGTGCTGATGCCCGGCCTCATTAACACCCATCATCATTTCTATCAGACGCTGACCCGGGCCTGGGCGCCCGTGGTCAATGTCCCCTTGTTCCCGTGGCTGAAAAAGTTGTATCCGGTCTGGGCGCGTTTGCAGCCGGAAGCGCTCGGGCTGGCCAGCCGCGTGGCGATGGCCGAACTGCTGCTTTCAGGTTGTACCACCACCACGGATCACCATTATCTGTTCCCGCAGGGGATGGAGGAGGCGATCGATGTACAGGTCGAAGTGGTACGGGAATTGGGCATGCGCGCTTTACTGACACGCGGTTCAATGAGCCTTGGCGAGGAGCAGGGCGGTCTGCCGCCGAAACAGACGGTGCAGTCCGGTGAAACTATCCTGCGCGACAGCCAGCGGCTGATTGATCGCTATCATCAGCGCGGCGAAGGCGCGTGGATGCAGATAGCTCTGGCACCTTGTTCACCGTTCTCCGTTGCCACTGAAATTATGCGTGAAAGCGCGATGCTGGCGCAGCGGGAAGATGTCCGGTTGCATACGCATTTAGCCGAAACGCTGGATGAAGAGGCGTTCTGCCTGAAAATGTTTGGCCTGCGCACGGTGGATTATCTCGACAGCGTCGGCTGGCTGAATGACCGCACATGGCTGGCGCACGGCATTCATTTCAACGCCGATGAAATTCAGCGCCTGGGCGCAGCGGGCACCGGCATTTGCCATTGTCCGGTATCGAATATGCGGCTGGCGTCCGGCATGTGTCCGACGCGCGATCTGGAAGCGGCGGGCGCACCCATTGGCTTAGGCGTGGACGGTTCCGCCTCCAACGATGCGTCGAATCTGATGTACGAAGCGCGGCAGGCACTGTATTTACAGCGGTTGCGCTACGGTGCGGAATATGTGACGCCGGAACGGGTTTTAGGCTGGGCAACGCGCGGATCTGCAAAGCTGATTGGACGTGACGATATCGGGCAAATTGCGGTGGGTAAACAGGCCGATCTGGCGCTTTTCCGGCTGGATGAACTGCGCTTTAGCGGCAGCCATGATCCGATTTCTGCGCTGCTGTTGTGCGGGGCGGAACGGGCGGACAGGGTGATGGTCGGCGGAAAGTGGCGGGTGATTGACGGACAGATTGTGGATATGGATATCAAATCGTTGATTTCTCAGCACCGTAAAGCGGCGGCGGCGCTCATCGCCGATCTGTAATGCTCAGGGGGCAGAGCAATCTGCCCCCTGGATCCCTCTTATAAATCGCCCGGCGAACGTGAGCTGTTACCGCTGCGACCACCGCCACTGCTGCTGGTAAAGGTCGCGTTATTGCCATTCTGGGCACGATGCAACGTTTCCATCCGCACCTGGAACGGCGGGAACGGCAGGGTGATGCCGTGCTCGCGGAATCCGGCCAGAATCAGCTGATGGATTTCGTGGCGCAGTGGCATACGGTGCGCCATTTCAGCGGCGTGCATACGCAGTTCGAAAATCTGAATACCCTGCTGCAAATCCACCAGATAAGCTTCCGGCGCTGGCGTGTCTAGCACCAGCGAACAGCGGTGAGCGGCGTTGAGCAGTATTTCGGTCACTTCTTCGCTGTTGGCTTCCGACGGTGCAGGCACCGTCAGCACCACACGGGTCACGGAATCGGACAGGGACCAGTTGATGAACTGCTCGGTGATAAAGGCCTTATTCGGCACAATGATCTCTTTGCGATCCCAGTCGGCGATCGTGGTCGCACGGGTGTTGATCTTGGTGATGCTGCCGGTCAGATTGCGGATCGTCACGGTATCGCCGATGCGGATCGGTTTCTCAAACAAAATGATCAGGCCGGAAATAAAGTTGGCGAAGATCTCCTGCAAACCAAATCCGAGCCCGACACCCAGCGCGGCGACCAGCCATTGCAGCTTCGCCCATTCGATCCCAATTAGTGAGAAGCCCACCAGGCCGCCAATCAGCAACAGCACGTATTTGGTGATGGTCAGCACCGCGTAACCGGTGCCCGGCGTCAGATCCAGATGTTGCAGCAGCGCCAGCTCCAGCAGGGCCGGTAAATTGCGCACCAGCTGGGTGGTGATTATCAGTACCAGAATGGCGATCAGCACCGATCCCAGCGTGATCGGCTGCATACTTTCGACGCCCTGAACGGTGGAGGCCACCTGCCAGAGATGAATATTCTCCAGGAATGAGAATGCCGAATGGATCTCAGACCACAGGAAGATCACCGAAATCAGCGCGATCAGCGTCAGCAGCGATCGCACCAGCCGCAGTGATTGCGCGGAGATCGCATCCAGATCGACCACCGGTTCTTCGATTTCTACCGTGCCTTCGTTGCTGGTATTGGCATGATGTCCTTCGTCTTCGCCGCGTGCGCGCTGGTTGAGCATTTCAGCACGACGCTGTTTGGCGCGCTCGAACGCGATACGGCGTCGCTGGATAAGCATCCAGCGGCGGATAATGTGGTAAATCACCAGCAGCACAAACCAGATGGCAACCGACGTCTCCAGACGTGCAAGCAGGGCCTGCGACGTGGCAAGGAAGCCCATCAGCGAAGCCAGCGCCGCGACAATCGGTGCGCCGAGCAGCATCCACCACAGCGCGTTATTGAGCATGTTCTCGCTGTTACCTTTCTTATCGAGGTACAGCGGAATGCCCGCACGTTTCAGGCTGTGGGTGACCAGCGCCACCACCAGACACAAAATCACAAAGCACAGGCGGCCGAGGGTATTGGAGAATTCACGGTCGTTCAGGTTATCGAAGGTAATCAGCGCCATAATCAGCGGCACAATCACCCAGATGGAGAGCGCGTAATAGCGCAACGCGCGGGACACGGCGCGCTGCGGCCAGCCGAAGTGAGTGACAAACAACCCTTGCGGATGCGCCAGCGCGGCGCTGACCATAAACGCCCACAGAATAGGCAACGTTGCAGTCACACCGTCGCCAATCGCCACGGCAATCGGATACGGCCACGCGCTTTGCAGGCCGAAGCCCAGTGCGGCCCACAGTACCGGCAGCGGCATCGCCACCAGAATCGACCAGAACACGGTGCGCATCGTCAGGGAGAAATGATCCTGCGTGACTTTGCCGACTTTGCTGCTGGAGCGCGCCAGAAAAGCGTAATAGTGCTTGCGGGAACTGATGCTGATAATCACCAGAATCAGTGCGCCAAACAGCGGCAGCAGCGTTTCTTTACTGGTGATCATCATCATTCCCGCGCCGCCCAGCTGGCTCAGGGAATCAAGAGATACCAGGCGTTTCAGGTCATGGGCCAGCATCATCGGATAAGAAAGGCTTACCGGGCTGACGTCGGCGACCCAGAACAGATAACGGTGCGCGGCTTCATGAACGTCATTCAGCGCTTCCACCAGCTGGCTGTTGGCCACTTTCAGTTTGGTGAGTTCAAGAATTTGCGTGTCACAGCCGGAGAGCAGCGAATTGAGCAAATCACGCTGTGTGCGCAACTGTGCGTCGAGAATTTTTTGCTGCGCGGCGGTCAGCGGTTTGCCATCGTCCTGACGCCCCTGACGATAAACCGCCTGCTTATCGAGTAAATCCTCATAATGCAAACGCTGAACACGCAGCTGCCCCATATCGCGGTCGAGTTGTTGCGGTTTCGGCATATCCGGCAGGCGTGAAACCTGCGCCCGCAGCGTTTCGCCCAGCAGATTGGACGCCCCGAGCCACTGTGCCTGTTCACGAATGGTATTGATTGCCTGACGGACCTGCTGCGTTTGCGCGGCTGCCTGACGTTGCTGAGAGGAGATCAGATCCATCCGCTGCGCCTGCTGATTCAGCGCCAGTGAAAGTTCGCGGTTGGACTGCAATTGCTGGCTGATGGAGTGGGGCAGTTCGCCACTCTGTTCTGCCAGTAACTCGGTTTTTTCCAGCGCCTGTTCGGCTTCGCGCTGGCGCTGATTGTTCAGCGTATTGCGCAAGGCCTGTAGTTGCTGATCCAGATAATCCGCGCGTTTCTTGTAAAGATCGGCGCGCATGCGCGACAGTTCCTGCCGGTTATTCGACGAGAGCTGAGCCAGTTCAAGCTCATCCACCTTCGCTTTACGCGCGGCGGATTCGGCCTGCAGGGCGCTGAGCTGCGCCTGCGCCAGAATAGAAGACGAAGCTGCTGCCGTGGCCGCCTGAATGCGCTGATCGATATCGCCAAGCGCATTGCGGGCTTCGGATTGCTGCTGCGGGATCTGACTGAGGGAATCACTGATATCGCGAGAACGGTCCTGTTCCTGACGCAGCTGGCGGGTTTCCTCCAGCTGTTGACTGCTGATTTGCAAAATCTGCTGATCGAGTTCGGCGCTGGATAAATCGGTACTGACAGCAGGCGGCTTTTCCGGCTGATTTTGCAGTTCCTGACGCAGGGACTGCGTCAGTTTCGGGAAGTCATCAATGACCTTTTGATATTCCGCCGTGCGCCCGGCAGAGACTTTGGCCTCGTTCAGCCAGTTGAGGGCACTTTGCAGCGCCTCAACCACCTGTGCCTGATTGGCCATTTCTTTATTGGCTTCCGCCTGTTTCAGCTCCTGTTTAAGCTGATCTTCAGTCGGAGCTGCGCCTGCCATGAGCGGCAAAGACAGCAGTAAACTCATCAGCAAGGCGGGGATCAGGCGCACTCGTCACTTCCTTTTTTCAATTCTTTTTGACTGTCAGTTCAGACGAAATCAGACGTCTTCAGGTGCTTGCGGTACAACTTGCGGCGCACGCAGGGCTTCGGCAAAAGGTTCGCCCATACGGGTGACCATGCCGTTGCTCAACTGCGGCATAAAGCGAACCTGACCTGCAGCAAACAGATTAATCACCGTCGAACCGAGCTTGAAACGACCCATCTCCTGGCCTTTTTCCAGCGCGATAGCGCCTTCTTCACCGGCTGCAGGATAGGTCCAGCGTTTAATGATGCCTTCACGCGGTGGCGTAACGCAGCCAGCCCACACGGTTTCGATGCTGCCGACAATCGTCGCGCCGACCAGAATCTGCACCATCGGGCCAAATTCAGTATCAAACACGCTGATGACGCGTTCATTACGGGCGAACAGGTTCGGCACGTTGGCAGCGGTCAGCGGGTTTACCGAGAACAAATCGCCCGGCACATAAATCATTTCACGCAGTACGCCGTCGCACGGCATATGCACGCGGTGATAGTCGCGTGGTGCCAGATAAATAGTGGCGAACTGGCCGTCTTTGAACTGCTCCGCCAGCTGATAGTTCCCTGCCAGCAGCGCTTCGAGGCTGTAGAAATGACCTTTTGCCTGGAACAGTTTGCCGTCGGTAATAGCCCCTAACTGGCTGACTGCGCCATCGGCGGGCAGGCAAAGCATGTCCAGACCGCTGACGACAGGACGTGCGCCATCGCGCAGCGGGCGAACGAAGAATTCATTGAATGTGGCGTAAGACTTGATATCCGGGTTTTGTGCTTCTTTCATATCCACGCTGTAAAAGCGTGCAAAGGCTTTGATCACCCAATGCGTCAGCGTGGCGGCACGTTTATCCGCGCCCCAGCCTGCCAGACGGGTCAGACCTTGTTTAGGAAGTAAGTATTGAAGTTTGATTTTGATACTGTCCAGCACGGGGAAAACCTCTTGGATGGTATGAATGACCGGCATGACCGGCCATTTCTGCAGGAGACCGTCAATCATCTGGACGGTCACACATCGTGTTATGGCGGAGGAGCGTTTTTAACTGGCGCTGATTGTAACGGTGAGAAATCAACGGTTCAACGCCCGTTAACTTTCCCCGTTTATCATTAACCTGTTAGCTCAATGAGTTAACATCAAAGTGCGTCGAAGTTTTTACGCGTTTTTACGTCTTCCATACTTTCGAGAATACGATGGTAGTTGTCGAAACGCTCTTCGGCGATGTCGCCACGGTCTACCGCATCACGGATAGCACAACCCGGATCGCTGCCATGTTTGCAGTCGCGGAATTTGCAGTACCCGAGGAAAGGACGGAATTCGACAAAGCCTTGAGTAATTTGTTCGGGTGCGAGATGCCACAGACCAAATTCACGGACGCCAGGTGAGTCGATGACATCGCCGCCGCGCTGGAAGTGGTAAAGACGCGCTGCCGTGGTGGTGTGCTGGCCCAAACCCGAGTTGTCAGAGACTTCATTGACCACGATCTGTTTTTCTTCGGGCGGCAACAATGCGTTCAACAGGCTGGATTTGCCCACGCCTGACTGTCCGGCGAAAATACTGATGCGATCCGTCAATGCAGTTTCAAACGCGGGCATGCCTTCGCCGGTCTGGCTGGAGACTTCCAGCACGCGATAATTGATGCGGCGGTAGATAGACATCATACCGTCGACGAATTTGCGGCCTTCGTCGTCGAGCAGGTCAATCTTGTTGAGCACAATCAGTGGCTCAACTTCAACGGTTTCGCAGGCCACCAGATAGCGGTCGATAATGTTCAGCGACAGCTCTGGCAAGATTGCGGAGACAATGACGATCTGGTCAATGTTGGCGGCGATAGGTTTCACGCCGTCATAGAAATCAGGGCGCGTCAGGACGGAGGTGCGTTCGTGTACCGCTTCTACGATACCTTTTACGCTGGCGTTCTCGCCGGCGCGCCATACAACGCGGTCACCGGTGACCAGAGAACGGATGGTACGGCGGATATTGCAACGGTGCTGGCTGCCGTCGGCCGCTTCAACGTCCGCATGCATTCCGAAACGGCTGATGACGATGCCGTCCTGCGGTTCGCCATGCAGAGAATCGTCCAGCTCTTTCCGTTTGTCGGTCTGTGTCAGACGACGCTGGTGGTTGGTCTGAACGCGACGTTGTTGCCCTTTAGACAGTTTTGACTTAGTCACTGCGCCTCACTTGACTGGCTTTAATCGCTCGGTGCGACCAAAACGTCTATGATACCAGCTATATCTCTTTCTTTGTAATAGGACACATCATGGCTGCAAATGACTCGAATTTAATTTGGATCGACCTGGAAATGACGGGGCTGGATCCTGAACGTGACCGCATCATTGAGATCGCCACGCTGGTAACCGACGCGCACCTGAATATTCTGGCCGAAGGCCCGGTCATGGCGGTACATCAGTCTGACGCACAGCTGGCGCTGATGGATGACTGGAATGTGCGGACCCATACCGGCAGCGGGCTGGTTGAGCGCGTAAAAGCCAGCCCGTTCGACGATAATGCGGCGCAGCAAAAAACCATCGAGTTCCTGCGTGAGTGGGTGCCTGAAGGCAAATCGCCAATCTGTGGTAACAGCGTCGGGCAGGATCGCCGCTTCCTGTTTAAGTACATGCCGGAGCTGGAAACCTATTTCCACTATCGTTATCTGGACGTCAGTACCCTGAAAGAGCTGGCGCGTCGCTGGAAACCAGAAGTACTCAGCGGCTTTAAGAAACAGAATACCCATCAGGCGCTGGACGATATCCGTGAATCCGTGGCTGAACTGGCGTATTACCGCGAGCATTTCATCCAGTTGTAATATCTTCAAGCCGCAGATGCGTTGGCTGCACTCTCTCACCCCGACCTCAACTCATCGGGATTCGTGAGTTTGCCGCCTTCCTGCAACCCGAACGATTTTGGATATTTATTTTAAAAATCCTTATGAAGCGTTCAGGATACAAAATCACCGTGTTTCGCCGCTTAAATCATCGCTTTGATGGTTTAATCGGCACTTGAACGAAAATATCATTTTTTTGCTTTCAGGGGGTTGCGGCTAAAAGGATTTCTCGTATAATGCGCACCCCGTACCGATGAAGAATTTCGTTGAGTGCGCAGAGCGGGAATAGCTCAGTTGGTAGAGCACGACCTTGCCAAGGTCGGGGTCGCGAGTTCGAGTCTCGTTTCCCGCTCCAAATTTTAAATGTTTTAGATTCAACGTGTTATCTGTATTATTTGATACGTAAAACAAAAGCAGTGCCATGCGACGCGGGAATAGCTCAGTTGGTAGAGCACGACCTTGCCAAGGTCGGGGTCGCGAGTTCGAGTCTCGTTTCCCGCTCCAAAAATTTCAAATGCTGTAAGTTTACAGCAGATGCACCAAGCATCTCTAAGCGGGAATAGCTCAGTTGGTAGAGCACGACCTTGCCAAGGTCGGGGTCGCGAGTTCGAGTCTCGTTTCCCGCTCCAATTTTCTTCTTCAATACAAAACCATTTCTTATCGCCAAACTCATGCGTAATTCGTGCATGATTGATCCGATACTTACACGATTTGTAGTAATGTTTTAAACAGACTTATCCACAGGTTTAGTTGTTTTTTTAAACTGTCTGTTTTTTACACTCCCCGTATTGCCAATTCATAATTACTTGTTTTAAAACACAATATATTTATATCGAAACGTTATGGTGATCACTTGCTTCTTTTTTTGCACTTGATTGGCAAAGCATTTTTATTTTTATGCACAGAAAATCTGGCATTGCGAATTAATTGCTATGGGAATGGTTATGCATCTCGTGGTAAGCCTTTTTCCACTGCGCGGATCAGCCGTTTCTGCTGCGAAGTTTGCACTTCAACACGATGTTCACTTCTTCTTTCTACCTGTTGCCGGATTGCCCATTCGATATGTTCATCCAGTAGCGCATTTTCACCTGTCCGTGATTGCAACGCCGTCAGCACCTCTTCCGAGTAGGGCGCATTGCCCAATGCTACCGAAATATTGCGCAGCCAGCGTAAATGGCCGATGCGGCGGATAGGGGAACCTTCGGTAATGCGCAGAAACTTCTCTTCAGTCCAGCCAAACAAAGCAATCAGCTCCGGGGCATGCAGCGCGGCGCGTGGGCTGAAATCCTCTTCGTCCGTCAGTTGTGAATAACGGTTCCACGGGCAAATCAGCTGACAGTCGTCGCAGCCGTAAATCCGGTTCCCCATCATCGGGCGGAATTCTTCCGGGATCGGACCCTCCAGCTCAATGGTCAGATAGGAAATGCAGCGGCGGGCATCGACAGTGTAGGGGGCGACAATCGCCCCGGTCGGGCAGGTGGTAATACAGGCGACGCACTTCCCACACTTTTCTTCCTGTGGCGCATCGACCGGCAACGGTAAATCAATCAGCAGTTCGCCAAGAAAGAACCAGGAGCCAGATTCACGGTTAAGAATAAGTGAATGCTTACCAACCCAGCCGAGTCCGGCTTTGGCCGCCAGAGGACGTTCCATAATAGGGGCGGAATCGACAAACGGACGGAACGTCACCGCATGGTCAGATTGTTGTTCGGTGCAGTAAGCCTGAATCATGTCGCCGAGCTTTTTTAGCCGCTGGCGAAGCACTTTGTGATAGTCGCGCCCCAGCGCATAACGGCTGACGTACCCGAGTTGCGGGTTGTTCAGTGTTTTGGCAAAGGCGGCTTTGGCGGGCAAATAGTTCATTCGCACGCTGATCACCCGCAGCGTACCGGGCAGCAACTCATGAGGACGCGCACGCAACATGCCGTGGCGCGCCATCCATTCCATCTCGCCATGATATTGTTTATCAAGCCAGTCCTGCAGTTTAGGTTCTTCTGCAGATAAGTCTGTATCGCAGATGCCAACCTGCTGGAAGCCTAGCGATTGGCCCCATTGCTTGATATGTTGAGCCAGTTGAACGAGATCGAGAGGGAGTGTCATGACGAACCAACGTGAAAAACGAAACGAGGCGAGTTTACCACATTCCGTATTTTCTGCTGAATGGCTGCGTAAGGTTGAAGGTCAGGCCGCGCAGGAAACGGGGATTTCTCTGTTCACGCTGATGCAGCGCGCGGCTGCGGCGGCTTTTTCACTGACGCAGCGCACCTATCCTGATGCCCGCCACTGGTTAATTTTGTGCGGCCACGGTAACAATGGCGGGGATGGCTATGAACTGGCGCGACTGGCAAAAAACGCCGGTCTTCGCGTGACTCTGCTGGCTGTCGTAAACGACAAAGCTCTTCCTGAAGAAGCGCAACAGGCGCGTCAGGGCTGGCTGGCGTGCGGCGGTATGGTCGGCCCTTCTGATGCGCAATGGCCGGAAGATGCTGACGTGATTATCGACGGACTGCTGGGTACCGGGTTATCGTCCGCCCCGCGCGCGCCGTACAATACTCTGATCGACGCCATTAACGCTGCTTCCGCGCCGGTCATTTCTCTGGATATTCCCTCCGGCCTGAACGCCCAAACCGGGCAGGCTGCCGGCAGGGCAGTTCGCGCCAATCACACCATCAGCTTTATCGCACTCAAACCGGGTTTACTGACCGGGCAGGCGCGCGATTACGTCGGCAGCCTGCATTACGATGCGTTGAGGCTGGAAAGCTGGCTCAGAGGCCATTCGCCGTTGTTGCAACGTCTGGATGCCACGCAAATTGGCCAGTGGTTGCATCCGCGTCGGCCTTGTTCCAACAAAGGCGAGCATGGGCGGTTAGTGGTGATCGGCGGCGATATCGGCTTTGCAGGGGCTATCCGTATGGCGTCGGAAGCCGCATTGCGCACCGGTGCAGGATTAGTGCGAGTACTCACTCACAAAGAACACGCCGGGCCGTTACTCACCGCCAGACCCGAGTTGATGGTGCAGGAACTGACGGCAGAATCTCTCCACGAGGCACTGGAATGGGCTGATGTGATTGTCATCGGCCCCGGCTTAGGCCAGAAAACCTGGGGCAAACAGGCGCTGGAACGGGTGGCGAAATGTGATAAACCGGCTTTATGGGACGCGGATGCGCTGAACCTGCTGGCAATCGCACCTGAGAAACGGCAAAATCGCGTACTGACGCCGCACCCCGGCGAGGCAGCCCGTTTACTCGGCTGTACCGTGAAGGACATTGAGAGTGACCGCTTACTTTCTGTCAGGAAACTCGCTGAGCAGTATGGCGGCGTGGTGGTACTCAAAGGCGCAGGCACGTTAATCGCCAGCGACCTGGGCGAGCTGGCTGTAGCGGACGTTGGAAATGCCGGTATGGCATCAGGCGGCATGGGTGACGTGCTTTCTGGTATTATTGGCGGCTTGCTCGCTCAAAAACTGAATATGTATGATGCGGCCTGCGCGGGAACAGTAATTCACGGCGCCGCCGCAGACGAAATCGCCCGGCGGCAGGGAACGCGCGGTATGCTGGCGACCGATCTTTTAGCGGTGATTGCTCCGTTAGTTAATCCAGACCTGAAGAAATAGATATCACTGAATGAATCAACTTACTCTCTCATTACCCGACGAAGCGGCAACGCTGCAACTAGGTGCTTCACTGGCGAAAGCCTGCGAAGGCTCAACGGTTATCCATCTGTATGGCGATCTGGGAGCCGGTAAAACAACCTTTAGCCGGGGATTTCTTCAGGCATTAGGGCACCAGGGCAATGTGAAAAGCCCGACGTACACGCTGGTAGAGCCTTATCAGCTGGAAAGCATTGCGGTATATCATTTTGATTTATACCGTCTGGCTGACCCGGAAGAGCTTGAATTTATGGGCATCCGCGATTATTTCGCACAGGACGCTATTTGTCTGGTCGAGTGGCCACAAAAAGGCGAGGGCGTTTTGCCTGAACCGGACATCGAGCTGACGCTGGATTATCAGCCTCAGGGACGAACGGCGACGCTTGTCGCGGTTTCTGAATCTGGCATGAATTTGCTGCATCGTGTTCAACAGCAAGGATGATTACGCGATGAATTCACGTATCACTTCTCTTTTTTCATCAGCGGCGATGTTCTTATCGACGCTGATGCTCTGTGCCGTGCTGGCACCTGCTTCCGCCTTTGCGGCTGGCATGAAAAATATCAATGTGTCCAACGGTGCATCGCAATCGACCGTTACTATTACCTTCGACGGTTCGCCAGATTATTCTTTTTTCCCGCTGCATAACCCTGAACGTGTGGTGATGGACATTCGTCAGGACGGCGTGATGAAAGGCCTGCCGCTGACCTTCAACGGGCAGAATCTTGTGACGCGCGTGCGGGCGAGTACGCCGCCGAATGCGCAAAGCCAGCGTCTGGTATTTGAACTTAATCAGAAGGTCAGGACCAACGCGACCAAACAGAAAGATGGCAGCCAGTACACCGTGGTGCTGACCATGAATGCTGCCGCCGCACCGCGCAATACTGCGCCAGTTTCAACGGTGACGAATACGCCATCGCCGAATGTCAACAGAACGCCGGCTGCATCGACGAAATCCAATCCGTTTACCAATGACAAGACCACCGTTGCCTCGACGGCCGTTGCGCCAGACAACTCGCGTTCTTCCACTATTACAACCAGCGACAGCAAAATCATCGTTGCCATTGATGCCGGACACGGCGGGCAGGATCCGGGTGCTATCGGCGCGGGTGGCCTCAAAGAGAAAAACGTCACTATCGCGATTGCCCGTAAATTGCAGACGATCCTCAATGCGGATCCGATGTTCCAGCCGGTACTCACCCGCGATGGCGATTACTTTATTTCGGTGATGGGGCGTTCCGACGTCGCACGTAAGAAAAACGCCAATGTGCTGGTGTCGATTCACGCCGATGCCGCGCCAAGCCGCAGCGCACGCGGCGCCTCGGTATGGGTATTGTCGAACCGTCGTGCGAACAGTGAAATGGGTAACTGGCTGGAGCAACACGAGAAACAGTCCGAATTGCTCGGCGGCGCAGGGGATGTGCTGGCCAATACCGCATCTGACCCTTATCTGAGTCAGGCGGTTTTAGACTTACAATTCGGCCATTCACAGCGTGTGGGATATGACGTGGCGACCCGCGTATTGCGCGAACTGCGCACCGTAGGCTCATTGCACAAAGCCAAACCCGAGCACGCCAGTCTGGGCGTATTGCGCTCACCAGATATTCCTTCCCTGCTGGTGGAAACCGGCTTTATCAGTAACGGAACCGAGGAGCGGCTGCTTGGCAGCAGTGCGTACCAGGATAAAATTGCGCGAGCCATTCATATTGGCCTGCGTAATTATTTCCAGTCGCATCCGATACAAAACGGCCCAAAGGTCGAAAACCGTCCGCTGCTGGCCTCATCAGCAGCAGCGGCGGGAGACAATAGCCCGGCAGGCAACACTGCTGTAAATCAACCTGGCCCGATTGAAGTGACCGCCGGTGCTGCAGGCGCCACGCAAATCCATAAAGTGACGCGTGGCGAAACGCTGACGGGGATTGCCAACAGCTATGGTACGACCAACGCGGCGTTGCGCGATCTCAATAAACTGAAAAAAGACGGCGTTTGGGTCGGGCAGAGATTGAAAGTGCCAGCGGGCACCCGCACATCAGCTGCAACGGGGGCGTCGGCTTCAACGGCAAAAGTCGCGAAAGTGGCAAAAAAACCGTCAAAGCATAAGGTTCAGCGCGGCGATACGCTGTCAGCGATTGCCAGCAAATATGGCGTCAGCATGACGGACATTAAAACTGCCAACCACATGAAGTCCGGTGAGGTGCAGCTCGGCCAAACCCTGACTATTCCACAGTCGTAAAGGCGGTCTGACTGACCGTCTTTCACAGGAGCCGCTATGCCGATCAAGGTACTGCCCCCGCAACTGGCTAACCAGATTGCCGCGGGTGAAGTTGTCGAAAGGCCGGCTTCCGTGGTGAAAGAGCTGGTAGAAAACAGTCTTGATGCCGGCGCAACCCGGATTGATATTGATATTGATCGCGGGGGCGCCAAGCTTATCCGTATACGTGATAACGGCTGCGGCATAGGTAAAGACGATCTTGCGCTGGCGCTGGCGCGTCACGCCACCAGCAAAATCACCTGTCTGGACGATCTGGAAGCGATTCTGAGCCTCGGATTTCGCGGCGAAGCGCTGGCCAGTATCAGTTCGGTGTCCCGCCTGATGCTGACTTCGCGCACGGCAGATCAAAGCGAAGCCTGGCAGGCCTACGCGGAAGGACGTGATATGGCGGTGACGGTGAAACCGGCCGCGCATCCGCAGGGTTCTACTGTCGAAGTGCTCGATCTGTTTTACAACACGCCAGCACGTCGCAAATTCATGCGTACTGAGAAAACTGAATTTACCCATATTGATGAAGTTGTACGCCGCATTGCGCTGGCGCGTTTCGACGTTTCCGTCAATCTAAGTCACAACGGCAAGCTGATACGCCAGTACCGCGCGGTGAAAGATCCCTCCCAGTCCTCCCGCCGTCTGGCAAGCATTTGCAGCCCGACCTTTGTCGAGCACGCGCTGGAGGTTGAGTGGACGCACGGTGATTTGGGGATCCGCGGCTGGGTCGCCGATCCTGCCGGATCGCGCAGCCTGACAGACATGCAATATTGCTATGTGAATAACCGCATGATGAAAGATCGCCTGATTAATCACGCGATCCGCCAGGCGTATCAGGATCAGCTCAAAGACGATCAGCAACCGGCATACGTGCTGTATCTGGATGTCGATCCGCATCAGGTGGATGTCAACGTACACCCGGCGAAACACGAAGTGCGGTTTCATCAGTCGCGGCTGGTACACGATTTTATCTATCAGGCCGTGATGTCGGTGTTGCAGCAGGCGGGAAATCCGGTTCTGGCAGAACCGCAGGCGGAAGAAGATACGCCGCGATGGCAACCGGAAAATCGTCCGGCAGCGGGCGGCAATCATTTTTCGCAACCGGCAGAAAAATCAGCGCATTCTCAGCGTGATAAACCGGCATCGCGTGAAAATGTATTCCCGGCGACGTCACGGGCCAGCCATCCGCGTGAGCCCGCGACGCATAGCAATGAACCCGCTTACAATCGCGCGGAAGGTGATGCTTATCAGCGTTTGTTACAGCCCTCTTCCGAAACATTTTCTCTTCAGGAGCCTGCGCCTGCTGTGGCACAGGCCGCTAAGCCTGTGGCATCCCCGGCCCGTACACTCAATGAACCCGCACTGGAATCGCACAGCCAGAGTTTCGGACGCGTGCTGACGGTGTGCGCCGCTGAATATGCGCTGCTTGAGCGAGGCAAACAGCTGGTGATGCTTTCGCTGCCGGTCGCGGATCGCTGGCTTAAATGGGCGCAGCTGACACCGTTGGAAGAAGGATTGCGTCCACAGCCGTTACTGATCCCGCTGAAGCTGACAGTCAATAAAGGTGAGACGGCAGTGCTGGCGAAAAATCAGCAGTTATTACAGCATTTTGGTTTAGAAATGCTCAGCGAATCACAGCGTGTGACGGTCCGCGCAGTACCTTTACCATTACGCCAACAAAATTTACAAAAGTTGATACCTGACCTGTTAGATTACCTTGCTGTTCAGCAGGAGGTGACTTCTGATGCGGTAGCCATGTGGTTTGCCCGCCACTGTAGCTGCGAGCACGAGGTCTGGACAATTTCCCAGGCTATACAATTACTCACGGATGTTGAGCGTCTATGCCCGCAGTTGGTGAAATCGCCACCGTCCGGACTTCTGCAACCTCTTGATTTACAGCCCGCGCTGGCGGCTTTTAAGCATGACTGATTCTGAAAAACATTCCGCTCCCCCGGCGATCTTTATTATGGGGCCGACCGCATCCGGTAAAACCGCGCTGGCGATGTCGCTGATGAAGCATCTTCCCGTTGAACTGATCAGTGTGGACTCCGCACTCATCTACCGCGGGATGGATATCGGCACTGCCAAGCCCACGGCGCAGGAGCTGGCGGAAGCCCCGCATCGTCTGATTGATATCCTTGACCCAACTCAGGCCTACTCGGCGGCCGATTTTAGGGCCGACGCCTTGCGCGAAATGGCAGAAATAACCTCACGCAATAAGATCCCGTTATTGGTGGGTGGGACTATGCTTTATTTCAAGGCGTTGCTGGAAGGATTGTCGCCTTTGCCTCAGGCCGATGCCAAAGTACGTGAGCGCATTGAAAAACAGGCGGCAGAGCAGGGATGGAACGCGTTACACGATCAATTACGTGAGATTGATCCGGTCGCCGCTATGCGAATTCATCCGAATGATCCGCAGAGACTGTCCAGAGCACTGGAAGTTTTTTATATTTCAGGTAAAACTTTAACGGATCTGACAAAAGTTGCGGGTGAAACGCTGCCTTATCGCGTCCATCAATTCGCGATTGCCCCAATCCGCCGTGAAGTCATACATCAGCGGATTGAGGAACGTTTTAGTCAGATGTTGTCCAATGGTTTTGAAGACGAAGTCAGAACGCTGTTAGCCCGGGGCGATTTGCATACGGATTTGCCTTCCATTCGCTGTGTCGGCTACCGCCAGATGTGGTCATATTTATCTGGTGAATTCGATTACGATGAAATGGTTTATCGTGGTGTTTGCGCGACACGACAGCTGGCCAAACGCCAGATGACCTGGTTACGAGGTTGGGAGGAGGTTGAATGGCTGGATTCAGAAAAGCCGGACGACGCCTTAAGCCGTGTAATTCAGGTTGTTAGTGCATAGGTTGGGTGATTGTGTACAATTGATGAGTACTCAACGCGCGAATTTTTTATGTGATTTATTTTCGAGCCGATAGGCTCAAAGTGACAAACAACAAACTAATAAGGAAAAGATAGAATGGCTAAGGGGCAATCTTTGCAAGATCCGTTCCTGAACGCATTGCGTCGCGAACGTGTTCCGGTTTCTATTTACTTGGTGAATGGTATTAAGCTGCAAGGCCAAATTGAGTCTTTTGACCAGTTTGTCATTCTGTTAAAAAATACGGTTAGCCAGATGGTGTATAAACACGCTATCTCCACCGTAGTGCCGTCCCGCCCGGTATCTCATCATAGCAATAATCCAGGTACGGGCAGCACCAACAACTATCATCAAGGCAGTACTCCGTCTGCGCAGCAACAGCCGCAGCAGGAAAACGATGACGCTGAATAAAGCGCAACGTTGGTCAACCACGAAGGGGTTCATAAGTATTTCCACTCTGCTTATGCACCCCCGGCTGTCGAATTTTATCCAGATGAGAGGTCGCAAGCTTGTTTGACCGTTATGAAGGCGGCGAACAGGCCGTTCTGGTTCATATTTATTTCTCAAGAGACAAAGACACGGAAGACCTGAGCGAATTTGAATCGCTGGTTTCTTCTGCAGGTGTAGAGGCGCTGCAAGTCGTCACCGGGAGCCGTAAGGCACCGCACCCTAAATACTTTGTCGGCGAAGGGAAAGCCCAGGAAATTGCAGACGCAGTCAAAGCAACGGGCGCTTCTGTCATCCTATTTGATCACTCGCTTTCTCCTGCCCAGGAACGAAACCTGGAAGCATTATGCGAATGTCGCGTTGTCGATCGCACCGGATTAATACTAGATATCTTTGCCCAGCGGGCACGAACACACGAAGGTAAGCTACAAGTAGAATTGGCGCAATTACGCCACATCGCTACCCGACTGGTTCGCGGCTGGACACACCTTGAACGTCAGGGGGGCGGTATCGGTGCACGTGGGCCGGGTGAAACCCAGCTCGAAACTGACCGTCGTTTACTGCGCGATAGAATTACCCTGATCCTCAGCCGTCTTGAAAAAGTGGCTAAGCAGCGTGAAACAGGTCGTCGTTCGCGCGTCCGTGCGGATATTCCAACGGTGTCTTTGGTCGGTTATACCAATGCCGGGAAATCCACACTTTTTAACCGTATCACTCAGGCCGATGTTTACGTGGCCAATCAGTTGTTTGCTACGCTGGATCCTACGCTGCGACGCATTATGGTTGCGGATGTCGGGGAGACGGTTTTGGCGGACACCGTAGGGTTTATTCGTCACCTGCCCCATGATTTAGTTGCCGCTTTTAAAGCAACATTGCAGGAAACCCAACAGGCATCTCTGTTATTACATGTTATTGATGCAGCGGATATCCGGGTTGAAGAAAATATCGACGCGGTAAATACGGTGCTGGCAGAGATCGAAGCAGATGAAATACCTGCGCTGTTAGTGATGAACAAAATAGATATGCTGGATGATTTTGTTCCGCGTATCGATCGCAACGAGGAGAATTTACCGATCAGGGTCTGGCTTTCAGCCGTGACCGGTGAAGGTATTCCGTTGCTCTTTCAGGCATTAACGGAGCGACTCTCTGGCGAAATCGCGCAGCATGAATTGTGTTTGCCGCCGGAAGCAGGCCGCCTTCGTAGCCGTTTTTACCAGCTTCAGGCGATAGAAAAAGAATGGATTGAAGAGGATGGTAGTATTGGTCTGATGGTGCGAATGCCCATTATTGACTGGCACCGCCTCTGCAAACAAGAGCAGGAACTGGCCAGCTATGTCCGCAACCAGAGTCTGTCTCATTTGTCCTGAAGAACACCAATCATAGAATAATGGAGCTATAACATGGCGTGGAATCAGCCCGGTAATAACGGACAGGACCGCGACCCCTGGGGCAGCAGCAATAATAATAGCGGCAACTCTGGTGGAAATTCTGGTGGAAATAATGACAACAAAGGCGGCCGCAATCAGGGGCCACCTGACCTGGATGATATCTTCCGTAAACTCAGCAAAAAGCTGGGCGGTTTCGGTGGAAAAGGTTCAGGCAACAACAATAACAACAACGGTACGCCATCAGGTTCCGGTCACGGAATGAGTGGCAGCCGGATGGCTGGCATCGCGGTTGCCGCGGTGGTCGTTATCTGGGCTGCGACGGGCTTCTATACCATTAAAGAAGCCGAGCGTGGCGTGGTCACCCGTTTTGGTAAGTTCAGCCATCTGGTTGAGCCGGGCCTGAACTGGAAACCGACCTTCATCGATCAGGTACGCGCAGTGAACGTAGAATCGGTACGTGAACTGGCCGCATCGGGTGTGATGTTGACCTCTGATGAGAACGTGGTGCGTGTTGAGATGAACGTACAGTACCGCGTGACCGATCCTGAGGCCTATTTGTTCAGCGTCGCCAACCCTGACGACAGTCTGAGCCAGGCGACTGACAGCGCATTACGTGGCGTTATCGGCAAATACACGATGGATAAAATCCTGACTGAAGGCCGTACCACTGTGCGTAGCGATACCCAACGTGTACTGGAAGAAACGATTCGTCCATACAAAATGGGTATCACCATTCAGGACGTCAACTTCCAGACGGCACGTCCGCCTGAAGAAGTAAAAGCTTCCTTCGATAACGCGATCGCTGCCCGTGAACGGGAACAACAGTCGATTCGTGAAGCAGAAGCTTACGCTAACCAAATCCAGCCTCTGGCCAATGGTGAAGCGCAGCGCCTGCTTGAAGATGCTAAAGCTTACAAAGATCGTACCGTACTGGAAGCGCAGGGTGAAGTCGCCCGCTTCTCCAAACTGTTGCCTGAATATAAAGCCGCGCCGGAAATTACCCGCGAGCGTCTGTATATCGAGACAATGGAAAAAGTCCTCAGTCACACCCGTAAAGTTCTGGTGAGTGACAAAGGGAACAACCTAATGGTGTTACCTCTGGATCAAATGCTGCGTGGCAATAACGCTGCGGCCAGCGATACCAAATGTGATGAAACAGGTTTGTTGCCTTCCGTTCCGGGTTTAACTGGCAATAATGGCAAAAGCAGTGCCGATAGCAGCAGTTCCCGTTCGTCTGGCAGTGTCATGGATCAGCGTCGTGTGAATGCACAACGTGACGATACACTTCGCGTAGGGAGAGAATAACAATGCGTAAGTCGATTTTACTTATCGTCGTTGTGGTGCTGGTGGCGCTTTATGCCTCACTGTTTGTCGTTCAGGAAGGTCAGCGCGGTATCGTGCTACGTTTCGGCAAAGTTCTGCGCGATAACGATAACAAACCTCTGGTGTACGCGCCGGGTCTGCATTTTAAAGTTCCTTTCGTGGAATCCATTAAAATGCTCGACGCACGTATTCAGACCATGGACAACCAGGCCGATCGTTTCGTGACCAGCGAGAAGAAAGACTTAATCGTCGATTCTTACCTGAAATGGCGTATCAGTGATTTTAGCCGTTACTATCTGGCAACGGGCGGCGGTGACGTCTCTCAGGCAGAGATTCTGCTCAAACGTAAATTCAGTGACCGTCTGCGTTCTGAAATTGGTCGTCTGGATGTGAAAGACATCGTAACCGATTCCCGTGGTCGTCTGACGATGGATGTGCGTGATGCGCTTAATACCGGTAGCGTAGGTGATGAGCCAGAAGCCACTACTGAAGCGGATGATGCGATTGCCTCTGCAGCCAAACGTGTTGAGCAGGAAACCAAAGGCAAACAGCCTGCGGTGAACCCGAACAGCATGGCAGCGCTGGGTATCGAAGTCGTCGATGTGCGTCTGAAACAAATCAACTTGCCGGAAGAAGTGTCCAGCGCCATTTACGATCGTATGCGCGCTGAGCGTAATGCGGTGGCATTGCGTCACATTTCTCAAGGTAAAGAAGAGGCGACCAAGATTCAGGCTGCAGCCGATTACGAAAGAACCCGTACCGTAGCTGAAGCAGAACGTACTGCACGTATCACCCGTGGTGAAGGCGATGCTGAAGCGGCGAAACTGTTTGCTGATGCATTCAGCCAGGATCCTGACTTTTACGCATTCATACGTAGCCTGCGTGCTTACGAGGCGAGCTTCAAGAGCGGTAACGACGTCATGGTGTTAAGCCCTGACAGCGATTTCTTCCGCTTCATGAAGTCACCTGAAAAAAATAAATAATTGCTTCTGCAATTTCCAAAAGGCCCTGAGGGGCCTTTTGTCTTTTCTAAAACCCTTCTGTTTTTTCTCAAGGGAAGCACAGAGAAACACTGACCATGAATTCGACAATTTTGCTGGCCTTGGCATTAGTTTTGGTTCTTGAGGGCCTGGGGCCGATGCTTTATCCAAAATCATGGAGAAAAATGATCATGGCTTTAGCAAATCTTCCGGACGCCGTTTTACGCCGTTTTGGCGGGGCACTTGTGGTTGCAGGCTTCGTAATTTACTACATGTTGCGTACGCGTCTCGGTGGTTGAGGTTTTGTTACATGCCAGGTGTCACGTCCGCCCGAGACCGGTAGCACGCAATTGAAATTTTTCCCGCAAACGTGTGCTAAAAGTACTGGAAAGCACAGAATGAGATGTTAGAATCCTTTTTTAAGCAACCTGGTGATTCTTGAGATGGGTAAGAACGTCGTCGTACTCGGCACTCAATGGGGTGATGAAGGGAAAGGCAAGGTCGTAGACCTGCTTACTGAACGGGCTAAATATGTTGTGCGCTATCAGGGCGGTCACAACGCCGGTCACACTCTGGTTATCAACGGTGAAAAAACCGTTCTTCATTTAATTCCTTCTGGCATTCTGCGTGAAAATGTCACCAGCATCATCGGTAACGGTGTTGTTCTGGCGCCTGACGCCTTAATGAAAGAAATGGGCGAACTTGAAGCTCGTGGCATCCCTGTACGCGAACGTCTGTTACTCTCTGAAGCCTGCCCGTTGATCCTGCCTTACCATGTCGCCTTAGACATGGCGCGTGAAAAAGCGCGTGGCGATAAAGCTATCGGCACCACCGGTCGTGGCATCGGCCCGGCTTATGAAGATAAAGTTGCCCGTCGCGGTCTGCGCGTTGGCGATCTCTTCAACAAAGAAACTTTCGCTATCAAGCTGAAAGAAATCATCGATTATCATAACTTCCAGTTGGTCAACTACTACAAAGTAGAAGCCGTTGATTTCCAGAAAACGTTGGATGATGTCATGGCTATCGCCGACATTCTGACTGCCATGGTTGTTGATGTGTCTGAGCTGCTGGATGGCGCGCGTAAGCGTGGCGATCTGATCATGTTCGAAGGCGCGCAAGGCACGCTTCTGGACATCGACCACGGTACTTATCCGTATGTGACCTCTTCCAACACCACCGCAGGTGGCGTCGCTACCGGTTCTGGTATTGGTCCACGTTACGTCGATTATGTACTGGGCATCGTAAAAGCCTATTCCACCCGTGTGGGTGCAGGTCCTTTCCCAACAGAACTGTTCGACGAAACTGGCGAGTTCCTGCGTAAGCAAGGTAACGAGTTCGGCGCGACTACCGGTCGTAGCCGTCGTTGCGGCTGGCTGGACATCGTAGCTGTGCGTCGTTCTGTGCAGATCAACTCCCTGTCTGGTTTCTGTCTGACCAAACTGGACGTGCTGGACGGTCTGAAAGAAGTGAAGCTGTGTATTGGTTATCGCATGCCTGATGGCCGCGAAATGACCACGACACCGCTGGCTGCAGAAGGCTGGGAAGGTATCGAGCCAATCTACGAAATCATGCCAGGCTGGACCGAAACCACCTTTGGTGTGAAACAGGTCGATAAACTGCCACAGGCAGCACTGAACTACATCAAGCGCATCGAAGAGTTGACCGAAGTACCGGTGGATATCATCTCAACGGGCCCTGACCGTAGCGAAACCATGATTCTGCGTGACCCGTTTGACGCATAACAGTCTGAGCTGATTGCGTAAAAACGTCATAACCGGGCAAATATGCCCGGTTTATTTTTTTCTGCCTGTCTGCGCTTGTTTACTTCCCATAAAGCATCCACTATTTAAATGATTAGCCGCAAACTTGCCGGCTGGTTTATCATCATTGTGTTTTCTTAAAAAAATCAATTTTTCCCTTTGTCTTCATTGATGTGGAAAGAACGGGTAAAAACTACCCAGAGGTCTGTGTGCAGTTAACGAGTTTCACTGATTATGGTTTGAGAGCGTTGATTTATATGGCGTCGTTGCCTGACGATCAGATGACCAACATTTCGCAGGTCACCGAGGTTTACGGTGTGTCGCGTAACCACATGGTGAAAATCATAAATCAGTTAAGTCGTGCAGGTCTGGTGACCGCCGTTCGCGGAAAAAATGGTGGCATAAAGCTGGGTAAACCGGCACAGACAATCCGCATTGGCGACGTGGTTCGCGAACTCGAGCCGCTTTCACTGGTCAACTGTGACAGTGACTTTTGTCATATCACGCCCGCATGCCGGCTAAAACACGTCCTGCACACTGCTGTAGAACATTTTCTTGATGAGCTGAATCAGTACACTCTGGCCGATATGGTCAAAGATAACTCGCCGCTCTACAAATTATTGCTTGTTGAATGAAAGACTTTCAACAAACTGCTGATGGCAACGGAGGAACCGCTATGTCAAAAGATCCATTCCTGGAACGAGAAGCAGAAAAATACGAATCACCTATTCCCAGTCGTGAATTTATTCTCGAACACCTCGCGAAACGTGAAACACCTGCCAGCCGTGAAGAAATCGGTAACGAACTGAACCTGTCCGGCGAAGAAGCGCTGGAAGCCCTGCGCCGTCGTCTGCGTGCGATGGAACGTGATGGTCAGCTGGTTTTCACCCGCCGTCAGTGCTACGCGCTGCCGGAACGCCTGGATTTACTCAAAGGGACGGTGATTGGTCATCGCGACGGTTACGGCTTCCTGCGCCTTGAAGGCGTGAAGAAAGACGACGTTTATCTCTCTGCTGAACAAATGAAAATGTGCATCCACGGCGACGTGGTATTAGCACAGCCGGTCGGCACCGACCGTAAAGGCCGCCGTGAAGCGCGCATCGTGCGTGTTCTGGTGCCGAAGATGAGCCAGATCGTAGGCCGTTACTTTACTGACGCCGGCGCCGGTTTTGTGGTACCCGATGACAGTCGCCTGAGCTTCGACATCCTGATCCCGGCCGATGCCATTAACGGCGCACGCATGGGTTATATGGTCGTGGTTGAGCTGACTCAGCGTCCGACCCGCCGTACCAAAGCGGTCGGTAAAATCGTCGAAGTGCTGGGCGATAAAATGGGTACCAGCATGGCGGTTGATATCGCACTGCGCACTCATGAAATTCCGCACGTCTGGCCACCGCAGGTGCTCAAGCAGGTCGAAGACTTGAGCGAACAGGTGCCGGAAGAAGCCAAAAAAGGCCGCGTGGATTTACGCAGTCTCCCGCTGGTCACCATTGATGGTGAAGACGCGCGTGACTTCGATGACGCCGTATACTGCGAGAAAAAACGCGGTGGCGGATGGCGCCTGTGGGTGGCTATCGCCGACGTCAGCTATTACGTGCGTCATGGCACCGCGCTGGATGACGAAGCACGCAGTCGCGCCACGTCAGTGTACTTCCCGTCGCAGGTTGTTCCGATGCTGCCTGAAGTGCTGTCCAACGGCCTGTGCTCCCTGAATCCGCAAGTAGACCGCCTGTGTATGGTCTGCGAGATGACTATTTCAGCGCAGGGCAAGCTGACCAGTTCCAAATTCTACGAAGCGGTGATGAGTTCCCACGCCCGTCTGACCTACAACAAAGTCTGGCGCATCATTGATGGCGACGAAGAGTTGCGTGAGCAATATTCGCCATTGGTTAAGCATCTGCAAGAATTGCACACCATGTACAAAATGCTCGATCACGCACGTGCAGAGCGTGGCGGTATCGCCTTTGAAACGGAAGAAGCGAAGTTCATCTTCAACGCTGAACGCCGTATCGAACGTGTCGAACCAACCGTTCGTAACGACGCACACAAACTGATTGAAGAGTGCATGATCCTCGCGAACATTGCAGCGGCCCGTTTTGTTGAAAAACATAACGAACCTGCGCTGTTCCGCGTGCATGACCGTCCAAGCGATGACCATATCTCCGCGCTGCGAAGCGTACTGGGCGAGTTAGGTCTGGTGATGGGCGGTGGCCTGAAACCTGAGCCGAAAGATTACGCTCAGATTATGGATGAACTGGCGGGGCGTCCTGACCGCGAAATGCTGCAAACCATGTTGTTGCGTTCGATGAAACAGGCGATTTATGACCCGGAAAATCGCGGTCACTTCGGTCTGGCGCTGCCGTCCTACGGGCACTTTACGTCACCGATTCGTCGTTACCCGGATCTGGCACTGCACCGCGCGATCAAGTATCTGCTGGCGAAAGAGCACGGTACGCTGAAAGATCGCTGGACGCCGACCGGCGGCTGGCACAGTGATTATGAAGACATGTTGCAACTGGGCGAGCATTGTTCGATGGCAGAACGCCGTGCGGATGAAGCTACCCGTAACGTGGCTGACTGGCTGAAATGCGACTTTATGCAGGATCACGTCGGTGAAGTCTTTACCGGTACTATCGCCAGCGTAACCGGATTCGGTTTCTTTGTGCGCCTGAACGATCTGTTCATCGACGGTCTGGTCCACGTTTCCTCGCTGGACAACGATTACTACCGTTATGACAACATCGGACAACGTCTGGTGGGTGAATCATCCGGTGCGGTTTACCGCCTGGGTGACACGGTGGAAATCCGCGTTGAAGCCGTTCACATGGACGAGCGTAAAATCGACTTCGCTCTGGTTTCCAGCACCCGTAAAGCACGCGGTGAAGGCAAAACAGCGCGCGATCGCGAGAAGAAAGGCGGTGAGCGCACTATGCGTTCCACCGCGCCTGCGAATGCAGGACGTCGCCGTACAGGCAAAAAAGGCGCTAACTTCGAACCGGACAGCGCATTCCGCAAAGACGACGCGAAGCCTGCCAGGCCGAAGAAAGAAAAAGCGGTGAGCGCAGTGGGTAAAGACGGTAAGCCGAAGAAAGCCAAAAAGCCTTCCGATAAAACGGCGAAAATTGCTGCGGCGACCCGATCCAAACGCGCTAAGAAAAAGTCAGTAGAAAGCTAAGCCTGACGGGCGATTCTTCTATGATAGAATCGCCCGCAATCCTTCGTTAAATTGCGGACAGCATGCTGTCCGCAAGTCTATTTTAAAGAGCATCATGAGCGAAATTATCTACGGTATTCATTCCGTTAAAGCCTTACTCGACAACGATCCGCAGCGCTTTCTGGAAGTCTTTATTCTGAAAGGCCGTGACGACAAACGTCTGAAGCCGTTGATCGACGAGCTGGAAGCCAGCGGCATTGTGATCCAGGTGGCCAACCGCCAGTGGCTGGATGAGAAATCCGAAGGTGCCGTGCATCAGGGCATCATTGCCCGTGTGCGCGAAGGCCGTCAGTATCAGGAGAACGATTTGCCTGCGCTGCTGGAAAGCCTCGAGTCCCCGTTCCTGCTGGTGCTTGACGGCGTGACTGACCCGCATAACCTGGGTGCCTGCCTGCGTACTGCCGATGCGGCCGGTGTGCATGCGGTGATTGTTCCGCGTGACCGCTCTGCCAAACTGAACGCGACCGCCAAAAAAGTCGCCAGCGGCGCAGCGGAAAACGTGCCGTTGATCAACGTCACCAATCTGGCGCGCACGTTACGTGTGTTGCAGGAGCACAATGTCTGGATCGTCGGGACGGCGGGCGAAGCCGATCACAATCTTTATCAGAGCAAAATGACCGGCCCGATGGCGTTGGTGATGGGCGCGGAAGGCGAAGGTATGCGCCGTCTGACCCGTGAGCATTGCGACGAACTGATCAGCATTCCGATGGCCGGCAGCGTGTCTTCACTGAACGTCTCCGTCGCGACCGGCGTTTGCCTGTTCGAAGCCGTACGCCAGCGCGGTCTGAAGAAGAGCTGATTTCAGTTTGCTTCACCATTGTCTAAAACGGGAGCCTCAGGGCTCCCGTTTGCATTCCTGTCTTTGTGATCTGTCCGCCTGTTAATTCCCCCATTTTTACCATACTGATGCCATGTCCTTTTCTAAGGGAGCTGGCGATGAACTGGGAAACACATCGGGTTTTCAATCAACCCAAACCGCTGAGTAACAGCAATTTATTCCTCTCTGATACCCCGCTGCGCGAGGCATTGTCGCGGCACCAGGCCGGATGGGACGCCGACGTGCTGGCCTCGCTGGGGCAGCAGTTAGGTTCCGCCGAGTCTCTTGAGCTTGGCCGACTGGCCAACGCGAATCCTCCAGACCTTCTGCGTTATGACAGTACGGGAGAGCGCCTCGACGACGTGCGTTTTCATCCTGCGTGGCATCTGCTGATGCAGGGACTGATCGCCAACCGTGTACATAATCTGCCGTGGCAGGAAGATGCCCGTATCGGATCGGCAGTCGCGCGCGCCGTGCGGTTTATTCTCCACGCGCAGGTAGAGGCCGGGACGCTATGTCCGGTGACCATGACCTTCGGTGCAATCCCGCTGCTGCAAAAATACCTTCCCGCAGAGTTCAGCGGCTGGCTGAAACCGCTGATGTCCGACCGCTATGACCCTCACCTACAGTCAGGCGATCAGAAAAAAGGCGTGCTGATTGGCATGGGGATGACCGAGAAGCAGGGCGGTTCGGATGTGCTGAGCAACACCACGCGGGCGACCGCGCTGGAAGGGCACGGCAGCGGCAAACCCTATCATCTGGTCGGCCATAAATGGTTTTTCTCGGTGCCACAAAGTGATGCACATCTGGTACTGGCGCAGGCTGAGGGCGGGCTGTCGTGCTTCTTTCTGCCGCGAGTATTGCCAGACGGCGAACGTAATGCCGTCCGCATCGAACGGCTTAAAGACAAGCTGGGAAACCGATCCAACGCCAGCAGCGAAGTGGAATTCCAGAACGCCACCGGGTGGTTGCTGGGTGAAGAGGGCGAGGGCATCCGCCATATCCTGAAGATGGGCGGCCATACGCGTTTTGACTGTGCGCTGGGCAGCCACGCGATGATGCGCCGCGCGCTCTCGGTGGCGTTGTACCACGCGTTTCAGCGTCAGGTATTTGGCAAGCCGTTGATTGAACAACCACTGATGCGTCAGACGCTGAGCCGAATGGCACTGCATCTGGAAGGGCAGACGATGCTGTTGATGCATCTCGCGGCAGCATCGGGTGCGCAGGCTAACCCGACGGAGCAGCTGCTGTGCCGGTTGCTGACGCCTGCTGCCAAGTTTGAAGTGTGCCGTCAGGGTATGCCGTTTGTGGCGGAGGCGATGGAAGTGCTGGGCGGGGTTGGTTATTGCGAAGACAGCGAGCTGCCGCGTTTGTACCGTGAAATGCCCGTCAACAGTATCTGGGAGGGTTCAGGCAATATTATGTGTCTCGATGTGCTGCGAACGCTCAGGAAGCTGCCAGCCAGCGGAGAGCTCTTACAGCAGGCACTGCATCAGGCGCGCGGCCAGAACCGGGTGTTTGATCGCGCCGCCCGTCAGTTTCTGCAACGCCTGCGTACGCCGGAAGAAGCACAGGGGCGCTGGCTGACCGGGCAATTGTTTAATTTGCTGGCGGCGACGCAAATGCTGGAGTTCGCCTCGCCGCCGATGGCGGATGCATGGTGCCGGATGGTGCTCGACCCGCGGGGTGAAACGCAGCTGCCCGAACGGTTGTGTCAGCTGCTGATCAACCGTGCCATCGGCGCAGAGTAATGTTTAGCGGTACAGGGTCGCCTGTGAATACCATCGCCCTGGCACAATGGTTTCGCTGTTAAACATGATTACGTAATACCGTGCACCGGCCACATCGGCTTTGCGCTGGATTTCCGCTTCGACGTCCATCGGGCTGCCAATCACATCCGCAGTGATGCTGCCGATTTTGGTCAGCGTAGAGGTCTGAGCGCGGGTGATTTCCTGCGCTTTGGCCGTCGGCGCGGGCGGCGCAACGGGGGTGGTTTGCATCAGATTACTGCAACCGCTCAGTGCCGCCAGTAGCAGCAGCGCAGCAGGGATTCGGAGGGATTTCATCGTGATATCCGGTAAGAGAGCAATACACAGAGTGTAGCCCTTTCCCCGGCGTGCTGGCGAGTCTGCGCGGCATTTATTGCCGCGCGACTCACGTCTTAACGTTCGGAAATCTTAAACACGCTGACCAGTTGCGAAAGATGGCGCCCCTGTTCGCTCAGCGCGGCTGCCGTTTGCTGTGAGTTTTCCACCAGCGTGGCATTCTCCTGCGTCGCCTTACCGATCTGCATAATGGCGATGTTCACCTGCGAAATACCCGCTGACTGCTCATGCGAGGCGATATCAATATCGCTCATCAGCACTTTCACCTGACGGATCCCCTGGAGAATATTGGTCATGTTCGCCTGTGTTTTGGCGGCGCTTTTATGGCCGTCTTCCACTTTGCTCAGGGAATCTGCCACCAGGTTTTCGATCTCTTTCACGGCATTCGAACTGCGCTGCGCCAGTGCGCGAACTTCAGCGGCGACCACGGCGAAGCCACGGCCATGCTCACCGGCGCGGGCAGCCTCTACGGCAGCGTTGAGCGCCAGGATATTGGTCTGGAAGGCGATGCCCTCGATAACCGTCGTGATGTCCGCAATGCGCGTTGAGGCGTGTTTGATGGCTTCCATGCTTTCAACGGATTGATCGACCGCATCGGAGCCGATCGTTGCCGCCGTGTCCGTCTGCTGCACCAGCTGTGTGGCCTGCGTGGCGTTATCCGCCGTGTTCTGGACCGTGGCAGTGATCTGCTCCATGCTGGCCGACGTTTCTTCCAGACTGCTGGCCTGCGTGCCAATCTGCTGATTGATCCGATCGCTGTCTGAGGAGAGCGCCTGCGTGTTGTGCATGATTTCAGAAGAGACCAGCCGCACTTCGCCGACAATTTTCTCCAGCCCGTGACCGATACCGTCAATGGCGTGCATCAGTGCGCCAATCTCATCAACCCGCTGCGTTTCGGCGCGTGCGCGCAAATCGCCACTGGCATACTTTTGGGCGATATGAACTACGTCGCTGAGCGGGCGGCTGACCAATTTGCGCGTCAACCAGATAAACAGTGCCGCAAAGCACGCCAGCGCCAGCAGGCTTATTATCAGGAACTGATTGCGCGTGCGGGTCACCTGTTCCATCAGGCTGTTTTTGTCCGTGCTACCCACCACCACCCAATGCCAGGCGGGCACATTGGCATACACAATAAATTGCTGATGCTGGCTGGTGGCATCGGTGTATTCACGTTCGCCGCGCGACTGCGACATCACCTGTTCCAGCACGCCTTCCGGCCATGCAGGCGTTTTACCTTCATCAGTGGCGTGAACCAGATATTTCCCCAGATCCTTGCCCGGTGAGCTGTTGAGCACGAAGAAATATCCCTGCTCACCGATGCGCTTCGAGAGGATTTTTGCCCGCATATCGGCGTATTCTGCAGTGATATCGACACCGACAAACAGAATGCCGATCACGCTGCCCTGCGCGTCGCGCACCGGCTGATATTTGGTAATGTATTTTTTGCCAAACAGCGTGGCCAGCCCACTGAACGAGTCACCGGCCATGATTTTGGCATACGCCGGGCTGGTGTTGTCGAGCAACGTGCCGATGGCGCGGGTGCCATCCTGTTTCTTAAGTGAGGTGGTGACGCGGATGAAATCGTCGCCACGGCGGGCGAATACGGTGGAAATCGCGCCGGTCCGTGCCAGAAAATCATCGGGAATTTTGCTGTCAAGATTCAGCGGATTACCACCGGCTTTGATGACCGGCGCAGATTGTTCGCCGACCATGACCGGACTGGCAGTATCGAGCTCAAAATTTTCTGGCAGGAAATGGCTGAACAACCGCGTGTAACTGTCGACTTCGGCATTCAGGCTGGCGTTGTACATTTCAATCATATCGACCACGCCGGTTACCTGTTCGGAAATGGCGTTGACGGCCAGTTCATTCACCTGCTTTCCGGCGGAATGGGTCAGTGACAACGTAAAAATAATAAACAAGGTACCGACCAACAGGGAGGCGATACTGGCGAGTTTTACGCCTATGCTCCATCGGCGAAATGAGCGTTTTGATGCCGTTTTCATGGGTTTTTCCGTTAGCTTCTGATAGCGCACTAACGGCGTAAAACCGGAAAGGATTAATGATCAAATGTAACCATTTATTTCAATAAAAATTGATCTGAATCAATGAAATAATAATGAAACTATGAATTTGAATTAAGGTGGAGATCGTATGACTCAGCTTGTTGGTATAACGGGTTATAAATCATACGAAAAAGGTCTGGTCGCCCGATTTCCTGCCAGTAGAATGACAAACAGACTCAGGTGACTTTCTTTTCCAGCATGCGCAAAAGGGGTATCAGATGGTTGAGATGTACGAAGAAAATATTGAAGGGATCCAGGTCATCCATTCGGTGCCTGCCGGACAATATCAGCAGCAGCTCCCGACGATTTTTTTCTACCACGGCTTTTTATCCTCAAAAGAGATGTACTCCTATTTTGGCTATACGCTGGCGAAGGCCGGTTTTCGTGTGATCCTGCCGGATGCGCTCATGCACGGTGCCCGCGCTGAAAGTGACGAGGCAAAATGTGTCGCGCATTTCTGGGGCATTCTGCAAAACAACGTGGAAGAGCTTGCGGTACTTAAGGACGTGTTTGTCGGGCGCGGTCTGGCGGATCCGGAACGTCTGGGCGTCGGCGGCGTATCGATGGGGGGTATGACAACCATGGCTGCGCTGGTGAAATTCCCGTGGATAAAAGTCGCGGCGAATCTGATGGGCTCGGGGTACTTCTCGCGTTTATCACATCATCTTTTCCCGGCCTTCACCGCCGGTGACAGCGCACAGCGCGAGGTTTTTGAACGTGAATCCGCGCCGTTACTCAGTCTTGATGTCACTGGAAAAACCGCGTTAATCGCCGGCAAGCCGCTGTTTGTCTGGCACGGCGAGCAGGATGACGTGGTGCCGTTTGGCGAAAGCCTGCGGTTGCAACAGGAACTGGCGGGCAGTGGCACGGACAGCCATCTGACCTTTATTTCTGAGTCTGAAGCGAAGCATAAAGTGACGGTGCATGCGCTTACAGAAGCCACTACCTTCTTCGCGCAAAAGCTGTAGAGAAATTAATCTGTCTTTCTCCTTGAGTTTCGTCGGGGCTGTACATATAATTCCCCGTCATTTTTTCGACCGCACACATAACACGTTCCTTGCTTCCATGGGCCGCGGTTGACCCTGACAGGAGGCTGAATAATCCGTAAGGAGCAATTCTATGCGTCATTACGAAATCGTATTTATGGTACACCCTGACCAAAGCGAACAGGTTCCGGGCATGATCGAGCGTTACAGTGCAGTAATCACTAACGCTGCTGGTCAGATTCACCGTCTGGAAGACTGGGGCCGCCGTCAACTGGCTTACCCGATCAACAAACTGCACAAAGCTCACTACGTTCTGCTGAACGTTGAAGCCCCGCAGGAAGCGATCGATGAGCTGGAAACAAACTTCCGCTTCAACGACGCCGTTATCCGTAGCATGGTTATGCGTACTAAACACGCGGTAACTGAAGCATCTCCAATGGTTAAAGCGAAAGACGAACGTCGTGATCGTCGTGAAGATTTCGCCGAAGCTAATGATGATGCTGAAGCTGGGGATTCTGAAGAGTAATTGCCGTGACGGCGAATCGTCTGGTGTTGTCCGGCACAGTGTGCAAGACCCCCATTCGTAAAGTCAGTCCTTCGGGCATTCCTCACTGTCAGTTCGTGCTAGAGCATCGCTCGCAGCAGCAGGAGGCCGGATTTAACCGACAAACATGGTGCAGAATGCCTGTGGTTGTCAGTGGACAAGCGTCACAAGCATTAACTCACAGTATAACGGTCGGCACGCAACTCACTGTTTCTGGTTTCATTAGTTGCCATCAAGGGCGCAATGGACTGAACAAAGTGGTGTTACATGCCGAGCAGATTGAATTGATAGATTCTGGAGACTAGCCTAATGGCACGTTATTTCCGTCGTCGCAAGTTCTGCCGTTTCACCGCGGAAGGCGTTGTAGAGATTGATTACAAAGATATCGCTACGCTGAAAAACTACGTTACCGAAAGCGGTAAAATTGTCCCGAGCCGTATTACCGGTACTCGTGCAAAATACCAGCGTCAGCTCGCTCGTTGTATCAAGCGCGCTCGCTACCTTTCTTTGTTGCCATATACTGATCGTCATCAGTAATAGGCCACTGTCCATAAACGACTTTGAGAGGTTAAGGTAATGCAAGTTATTCTGCTTGATAAAGTAGCAAACCTGGGCAGCCTGGGTGATCAAGTTAACGTTAAAGCGGGCTACGCTCGTAACTTCCTGGTACCACAGGGCAAAGCTGTTCCTGCTACCAAGAAAAACGTTGAGTTCTTCGAAGCACGTCGTGCAGAACTGGAAGCCAAACTGGCTGACGTTCTGAACGCTGCTGAAGCTCGTGCAACTAAAATCAACGAACTGGGTTCAGTCACCATCGCGTCTAAATCAGGCGACGAAGGCAAACTGTTCGGCTCTATCGGTACTCGCGATATTGCTGACGCAGTGACTGCAGCTGGCGTTGAAGTTGCTAAAAGCGAAGTTCGTTTGCCGAATGGCGTTCTGCGTACCACTGGTGAACACGAAGTTGAGTTCCAGGTACACAGCGACGTATTCGCTAAACTGAATGTCGTTGTGGTTCCAGAAGCGTAATAACGCTGAAGGTAACCCTGAAACGCCGGCCTTGTGCCGGCGTTTTGCATTTCTGCGTCAGGTAAAATGTTTTATTGAAGAGTGGGTTTTGTCAGGCGTCTCAGTTTTCGCGCTGGAAGCTACCGTCGGACTGACGGACAAACGTTACGGTAACGTTCTGTTCGGTCGTGACCTGTAACGCTTTCACCACACCTTGCGCATCGCGCTGAATCTTCACTTCCTGTCCGGTTTTCAACGTACTCAGCGGTTTCTCCGCGCCTTCTACCCGCGCCATCGAAAACACATCGTTAACGGCCATGTTGTTATCGCGGAAAAGCTGCGCCAGCGTCTGACCTGACTGCACCTGATAACTGCGCCATGTGGCGCTGTTGTCGTTCGTCTGTGGCTGAACAGGTTCAGGCTGTGCCATCTGTGTGGTACGGCCCTGATCGTTACGCAAATCGGCCTGCATCGGAATACTGGTCGGCTGTTGCGGTTGCGAAGGGGCGTAAGTATTTTCCGGCGTATACGGCCACAGCAGGGCAATAAGGATCACCAGCACGCTGAAGATAATGCCGCGACGATGGGCGTAAGGCAGGGGCGACATCCAGTGGAAGCCGTCGCTCAGGTGCCAGATTTTGCTGAACAGCGTTTTGCTTTTGGAGGCAGCAGAAGGATTTGTCTCGGGTTGCCCGATTGTTTCTTCGCTTTCGCTTTCACTCTGCGCTGTCGTGTCTCGCATTGGCCTTTTCATAATGGCAATCCAGGATCTCAACATGGGTTGATAAATACGGATGGCTTTCCTTCTCCTGGGCGGGATTCTGCCCATGACGACCTCTCTTGTTAACTGTCGCATTTTCGACTGTCTGTTGCTGCCTAGTATAGCCGTTTAACTGCTTGATGCGGAAAGGGACAAAGCATAAATATCATTCAAACGATGGCGTCAATGGCGACAAATGCGAAAAATTTATCGAAAAGTGGAATGAACTGCGTCCGCCGTCATGTTGCCTCAGAGAGGATTTTACCCAAAAGCTCTGCGCTGCTATGCTGCGCGTTCGACATTTTTAAGAGCTAAGGAAAATTCATGACTACCCCTTCATTTGACAGCGTAGAAGCGCAGGCAAGTTACGGTATCGGCCTGCAGGTCGGTCAACAGTTGCAGGAATCAGGTTTGCAGGGCTTAGAGCCTGACGCACTGCTGGCAGGCTTACGTGACGCGCTGGAAGGGAACACGCCAGCCGTTCCTGTAGACGTGGTTCACCGTGCTCTGCGCGAAGTCCACGAACGTGCTGACTCTGTCCGTCGTGAACGTCAGGAAGCACTGGCCGTTCAGGGGCAGGAATTCCTGGCTCAGAACGCACAGCGCGAAGGCGTGAGCAGCACCGAGTCCGGTCTGCAATTCTCTGTGATTACTCAGGGCGAAGGCACCATCCCAGGCCGTCAGGACCGCGTACGCGTTCATTACACCGGTAAACTGATCGACGGTACCGTGTTCGACAGCTCCGTGCAGCGCGGCGAACCGGCTGAATTCCCGGTCAACGGCGTGATCGCAGGCTGGATCGAAGCCCTGACCCTGATGCCGGTCGGTTCCAAGTGGGAGCTGTACATCCCTCATAACCTCGCTTATGGCGAGCGTGGCGCGGGTGCGTCCATTCCTCCTTACAGCGCACTGATCTTCGAAGTTGAGCTGCTGGAGATTCTGTAATTCCCTACGGAACACAGAAATGAAAAGGGCGCTGATGCGCCCTTTTTTACGTCCGGAATTTATGGCAATGCCGGTTATTCGCCGCGCAAAGCTCGCGGGAATAGCAGGTTATTTTCAAGATGGATATGCTCCATCAGGTCGGAGATGAATTCGTTGATCCCGGCATACAACGCACGCCACGTCACACAGGCACCTTCCGGTGGTGTCACGTTATCGGTCAAACGCTTGATCTCTTCGAGGATCTCCCCCGCATCATCGTGCTCACGCTCCATGACAGATATCGGACCGGCCGCCTGACGTCCCATACCCCCACGGATCATCGGGAAGAGGATCTGCTCTTCTTTCATCATATGGCTGGTCAGTTCGTCGAGGATCATTTGCAACTGGAGCGCCAGACCATGCGGACAGGGCGTTTTGTCGCCGTGAACGCGTTCGACTTTTTCTGCCATCAGAACCAGTTCAGGCAGATCCTGACGGTGCCTGTCGTGATAACGCGGGATGATGAAATCGATGATTTGAGCCAGCGGTGCCGCTTTCCAGTCGACTGAGGTATCTGGTTGCTGAGCGATTTCCGCCAGTTGTTGCTCGATAAGATCGATATCCAGATCCTTTTTGGTAACGGCGCGCAGCAAGGTTTGTTTGCCACCGCAGCAGAAATCCAGATCGTATTGACGGAATAAACGGGTGGCGCGGGGAATGGCAACAGCCAGAGCACCAAGGGGTTGGTCGCGATAGTCCATGATGAAGCCTCGTTAAATGAAGAAACCTTATAACATGCATTATAAATACATGTTTAAGGCGGCGCTATAGCTCAAAGGAAGTACAGGAGAAAAAAACGCCCCGGACGGGGCGTGGAGAAGGGGCTTATTTCTGCAAATCGACCTGATAAATTTCAAAGCCGATGGCATCCGTTCCTTTAGCCGTTAGCGGATACTGAGCGTGAGATTTAATAAAGGTCGCCGCTTTGTCACCCGGTGAAGTTTCGAAGCGAATATCCAGCGGTTGCGAAGCCTTAACAGGCGCAAGCTTCCAGTTATTATCGGCGGTTGGCGTCACTGCGCCGTGCTTTTTAGTTTCGGCGCTGATATACGCCGCGACCACGGAGCGGTTTTCATCCGGCGACGCAAACGCAATGTGCTTGTCGCCGGTGCCAGCGAACTTCCCACCGTACGCGCGGTAGTTATTGGTCGCGACCAGGAAAGTGGCTTTCAGATCAATCGGCTTACCGTTGTAAGTCAGGTTTTTAATACGTTCGGCATCTTTGTTGATGAGCGTACATTCCCCGTCATACTTCGCCGGCTGGCTGACATCAATCTGATAATTCACGCCGTCGATCACATCGAAGTTATAGGTGCGGAAACCATCCCAGTTGATCAGCGACTGCGGTTTGGTGCTGTTTACATCGATCTGATTGAACTGACCGGCAGAGCATTCCAGCCAGTCTTTCACTTCCTGACCGGTGACCTTCATTACCACCAGCGTGTTCGGATAAAGATATAAATCCGCCGCGTTACGGAACGTCAGATCGCCTTTTTCCACTTCGACAAAACTGGCCGGATCGTTTTTACGTCCGCCGACCTTAAAGGGTGCCGCGGCCGACAGCACCGGCAGACCCGCGAGATCCGGATCGCCCTGTATGAAGTGTTCGGTATAGGCTTTCTGCGCATTGTTAACGATCTGCACCGTAGGATCGTCCTGCACCAGCGCCAGATAGCTGTACATGTTATCGGTCGATTTTCCGATCGGTTTACTGACGAATTCGCGCGTGGCGTCATGGGACGGCGCGAGTACTTTCACCAGATCCTGGTCTTCCGGTGCCAGCGATTTCTTCTGTTCTTTGTCGTAAATAGGCCGCGCTTCGGCTTTGGCCGTTTCAACTTTCCAGCTGCCGTTGTCATTGTTCAGCACCATATCGACCACGCCCAGATGATCGCCCCACATGCCCGGCATCACGGCAGGAATGCCGTTCAGCGTGCCCTGTTTGATGTCCGCACCTTTGATGCCGGCAAATTCTTCGCTCGGGAAAACCGCATGGGCATGGCCGAACATGATGGCGTCGATACCTTTGACTTCGCTCAGGTAATAGACTGAGTTTTCCGCCATGGTTTTATAGGGATCACCGGACAGGCCGGAGTGCGGAATGGCGACAATGATGTCTGCGCCCTGTTTGCGCATTTCCGGGATCCACTTTTTGGCGGTCTCGGTGATGTCCGCAACGGTCACTTTGCCTTGCAGATTGGCCTTGTCCCAGACCATGATTTGCGGCGGTACGAAGCCGATATAGCCGATGCGCAGATTATGGGTTTTACCCTCGCGGTCTTTTACGGCGTTATCGGTGATGAGGAACGGCGTGAACAACGGTTTACCGGTTTTATCGTCAATGACGTTGGCATTCACATAAGGGAATTTCGCCCCTGCCAGTGCTTTCTTCAGATAATCCAGCCCGTAGTTGAATTCGTGGTTGCCCAGGTTACCGACTGCATAATCGAGCGTATTCATCGCCAGATACACCGGATGTACGTCGCCCTTTTTCAGTCCTTTCGCCGCCATGTAATCGCCCAGCGGACTGCCCTGAATGATATCGCCATTATCGACCAGCACGGAGTTAGTCACTTCGTTACGCGCCGCGTGGATCAGACTGGCGGTGCGCACCAGTCCAAACTTCTCGGTCGGTTTATCTTTGTAATAGTCGAAGTCCATCATGTTGCTGTGCAGATCCGTAGTTTCCATGATGCGCAGATCCACCTGTGACGCGTACGCCGGTAATGCGACCAGCGTTGCCAACAGGGATAACGTCAGATGACGTTTATTCATTGCCTTGCCTCCAGAGAAAGGGTGATGCCCGGAATAGAAAAACTGGATATGTATCTCAAAATTCGCTGAGAATGTAATCAGTTGTCATAAATAAATGTGAGATGTAACACCTTTATGTCACCTTGACGCGGCGTAAGTGACAGGCTGATAACATTCCGGGATGGCTATTCCGGGCAAAAAAAACTAGGCTTGAGCAATGAGAGTGAATGCATCGAGGGTGAAAATGTTAGAGCAAATTTGTCAGCTGGCGCGTGATGCGGGCGATGCCATTATGGCGGTGTACGACGGCGAACAGCCGCTCGACGCCCGTCAGAAAAAAGATGATTCACCGGTGACCGCGGCAGATATTGCCGCGCATGACGTGATCAAAGCCGGTCTGCAAAAACTGGATCCACAGACACCGATGCTGTCGGAAGAGGATCCGCAAAGCTGGAGCGAGCGTCAGGGCTGGACGCGCTACTGGCTGGTCGATCCGCTGGATGGCACTAA
Organism: Rahnella sp. 1L-D-7-B-C2; assembly: GCF_057290995.1. Taxonomy (NCBI): domain Bacteria; kingdom Pseudomonadati; phylum Pseudomonadota; class Gammaproteobacteria; order Enterobacterales; family Yersiniaceae; genus Rahnella; species Rahnella sp. 1L-D-7-B-C2. Next base: position 69,052 of record NZ_JBXAVQ010000006.1, read on the forward strand.
AGAGTTCCTCAAGCGCAATGGCGAATTCACGGTGAATATTGCGCTTATCGAAGATGGCGTGCCGGTGCTGGGTGTGGTGTATGTGCCGGTGACCAAAGTGATGTACAGCGCGGCGGAAGGTAAAGCCTGGAAAGAAGAGCAGGGCGAGCGCAAACAGATTCAGGTCAGCGAAGCGCATCCGCCGCTGGTGGTGGTGAGCCGTTCGCATTACGACAACGATCAGGAACTGAAAGATTATCTGGCGCAGCTGGGCGAGCATCAGACGGTGTCCGTCGGCTCTTCGCTGAAATTCTGTCTGGTGGCGGAAGGGGCTGCGCAGCTGTATCCGCGCTTCGGGCCGACCAATATCTGGGATACCGGTGCCGGACATGCTGTAGCCATTGCTGCCGGTGCGAAAGTAAATGACTGGACAGGGCAAACGCTGCTGTATACGCCGCGTGAATCCTTCCTCAATCCGGGATTCCGGGTTTCGTTGTTCTGAATCCTGCCTGAGAAATGTCGATCCCGGCGTTGAAGCCGGGATTTTTATGCCACTACTCTTTGACCAGCTGATCCACCAGCGTAATCACCTGCTTTACTTCCTGCGGTGACAGTTGTCCGTCTTTGGCGAATTTAACCACGCCGTCTTTATCCAGCACCGCAACCGCCGAGCTTTCCGGCTGCAGCTGCCACGCCTTTTTCACCACGCCGTTGCTGTCGACAATGATCTGTGACCATGGGAATTCCCGTTTGCCGCTTTCAATGCTTTTACGCACGAACAGGCTGGTGCCGATAATGGCATCGTCAATGTTGACGATGGTCGTCGTCTGATAACGGTCATGCGGTAAATTCGCCGCCTTGATGGCGTCAATCAATGGTTCGTTCAGTGCTTTGGCACTGCTTCTTCCTGCCATATGCTGCACGATACGAACTTTTCCTGGCAGTCTGGCGCTGTTCCATTTGGTATAGCTGAACGTGTCGTTGACGTCGTTCAGTTCGCCTTTGTCATCGACGCCGACCGGCGCCACGCGCTGGCCGATGGTGAAGTTATGGGCCGATGCAAAAAGTGAGAATGTCATAAAACTGATCACACACAGACTTCTTAGAAGCATACATTCTCCGGGGCACAAAAGGGCAGACTCGCCAAGCATAGGATCGCTTAAGTGGTCTGTCCTGTTGAGATGTTAAAATTGTGTTGCTGGTTACAAAATTGACACATAAAGCAGGGTTATACTGCCATCCAGTGTCAGGGATTAAGACAATACTGAAAAGCAATGTAAAAGCAGTTAAATACACTGGCAATACCTGAGTGCCCTGCTATGTTATATGTCTCATCACTGCAATTGTTCCTTTTTCTGTTCCGGTATCTGTCGCCTTGCGACGTGGCCGGCGCATGCAGTGATTTAACGGAGAAAAGTAGAAAAATGAGAATCTTCCAGCGTTACAATCCGATGAAAGTCGCGAAGTACGTCAAGACATTGTTCCGTGGACGTTTGTATATCAAAGACGTCGGCGCTTTTGAGTTTGACCAAGGCAAAATTCTGTTGCCCAAGGTTCGTGATAAGCGCCACTTTAGCGTGATGTCTGAAGTTAACCGTCAGGTTACGCATTTGCAGACAGAAATGGGTTAAACGCCCTGCGCGTAGTCGCTGTTGCCCATCTGGCGCAGCAGGCGCAAAAAAAACGGCCCCTCTGAAAGGGGCCGTTCGTGTTTCTGGCATTCGGAAAAGTGCGTGGTTACACCGTTATGACTGTGCCTGCGCTTTCTTCTCGTCTTTGATTTCCTGCGGCGTTTTCGGCAGCAGTGGCGCAACGGGCTGATCGACAATGCGCGTCACCAGCAACTGATCAATCTTGTAGCTGTCGATATCGACTACTTCAAATTTATAGCCGGAGAATTTCACAAAGTCCGTACGCTTAGGGATTTTACGCAGCATGAACATCATGAAACCGCCGATGGTTTCATAATTGCCCGCCTGCGGGAACGCTTCGATATGCAGCACGCGCATCACGTCTTCGATCGGCGTACCGCCTTCAATCAGCCAGGAGTGCTCGTCACGGGCAACAATCTGCTCTTCCATGCCCTGACCCACTAAATCGCCCATTAGCGTCGTCATCACATCGTTGAGCGTGATAATGCCGACCACCAGCGCGTATTCGTTGAGGATTACCGCGAAGTCTTCTCCGGCGGCTTTGAAGCTTTCCAGCGCTTCGGACAGCGTCAGGGTATCCGGCACGATCAGGGCGTTGCGGATCTGTACGCCGCTGCTCAGCATTAAACTCTGATTGCCCAGCACGCGGTTCAGTAGGTCTTTCGAATCCACATAGCCCACGACCTGATCAATATGACCGTCGCAGACCAGGAATTTTGAGTGCGGATGCGTTGAAATTTTCTCTTTAATGCTCTCTTCGCTTTCGCGCAGATCGAAGAAAATGACGCTTTCACGCGAGGTCATTGATGATGGCACGGTGCGTGATTCCAGCTCGAACACGTTTTCAATCAGCTCATGTTCCTGCTTACGCAGCACCCCGGCCAGCGCGCCCGCTTCCACTACGGCATAAATGTCGTCAGAGGTGATATCGTCGTTACGCACCATTGGCAATTTGAACAGGCGGAAAATCATGTTCGCCATTCCGTTGAAGAACCACACCATCGGGCGGCACACCAACAGGCAGAAACGCATCGGGTTGACTATACGGACCGCAACCGATTCAGGTGAAATCATACCGATGCGCTTCGGAGTGAGGTCAGCGAACAGAATAAACAGACTGGTAACCAGCACGAAGGAGCAGATAAAGCTGATTTGATCCGCCATTTCTGGCGACATGAAACGAATAAAGAAGGACTGGAACGCTGGGGAGAATGCGGCATCGCCGACTATACCACCGAGGATGGCGACGGCATTCAGGCCAATCTGTACCACGGTGAAGAACAGGCCAGGGGTTTCCTGCAGTTTCATTACGCGGGAGGCATTGACGTTTCCTTCGTCTGCCAACTGTTTAAGTTTTATCTTGCGGGAAGCGGCCAGCGAGATCTCTGAAAGCGAGAAAAAGGCACTGATCGCGATAAGTAAAAGAATCAGTAAGATACTGTTTAACATAATCTATCCGTTTAACACCGATATGAACCGGCAAGGAAAGGCACTCATTATTTTTGCTGCTTATTGATGACTCAGCTCAACGTCATTTTAATCTCTGATTAAAAGTCGGTTCAGAAGAAAGAAGCATTAAGGATGAAAAAAACAAAGATAATTGCCAGAAATAATTTTAATGGGCCACATTTGTGACCCGCATAGTATAGCAGCAGCACTGAGACCGCCGCCAGCGCTTAAAAATCCCGCATTATTGCGGTGGCAGACAGACACCAATTCCGCCTAAACCACAGTAACCTTCCGGGTTTTTAAACAGATATTGCTGATGATCGTCTTCTGCATAATAGAACGGCAGGGCTTCGCTAATTTCAGTGGTAATGGTGCGCTTATCGTTCGCGTTGTCCATTGCCTGCTGGAAACTCGCCAGACTGGCCAGCGCCTGATCCTGCTGCTCTGCGCTTAGCACGTATAACGCTGAACGATACTGCGTGCCGATATCGCCGCCCTGACGCATGCCCTGCGCCGGATCGTGATTTTCCCAGAAAATCTGCAACAGTTTCGCGTAGCTGATAACGGACGGGTCGAAGACCACACGCACCACTTCCGCATGGCCGGTCTGGCCGGTGCAGACTTCACGGTAAGTCGGGTTCGGGGTAAAACCGCCGCTGTAACCGGCTGCCGTGCTGTGAACCCCTTCCAGTTGCCAGAACAAACGCTCTACGCCCCAGAAGCATCCCATCGCAAAAACCGCGACTTCCATATTGTCAGGAACATACGTCATCGAATGACCATTCACGGCGTGAGTCGTTGCCACTGGCATCGGTGTTGTACGGCCAGGTAACGCATCTTCTTGATTTACTGCATGCGTTTTGTCGGAAAGTTGCACCACGGGAGACTCCATTTGTTGCATTAGTGAACAAAAATTAGTAACAGAGATTAATGACCAACGGGCCACTCTTAGTTGTATCTGATTGCGTCTTTGCACACAATACGGGGAACGTTGCGCCGTCGTTGAACATTTTCACAGGATTGGCACTAAACTGCCTTCATCAGACATTAAAAGCTGAATCTGCCAAAGATGGGCGGATTTTCTCCGGCGGGCATCTGAAATTTTAACAGGACAGCAAAATTAGCAGGAGTGCGTGTGCCACGATATCGTGAACTGGGTTTGTTATGTGTACTGCTCGCCCCCTCACTTTCCATGGCAGCGAAAGTACGTTTGCAGCTGGAAGGCCTGGATGGCGATTTGGAAAAAAACGTTCGTGTGCGTTTGTCTTCTATCGAAAGCGATGAAGTCGGGGCGAACGGTCGGTTTCGTGCGCGCGTCAGCGCGGCCATTGAGCAAGGTCTGCGGCCGCTGGGCTATTATTCGCCGACGATCGATTTCGATTATCGCGAGACGCCCCCGCCGGGACGTCCGGTACTGATCGCGAAAGTGACGCCGGGTACGCCGGTCAAAATCGCCGGGACGACGGTGGTGATCACCGGGCAGGCGAATAAAGATAACGAATTCGAAAAACTGAAAGAAACACAGGTTCCCGCGGTAGGCACCATTCTCAACCACGGTACCTATGAGCACTTTAAAAGTTCCCTGACCGGTGTGGCACTGCGCAAAGGGTACTTTGACGCCAACATGCTGAAAAGCCAGCTGGGCGTCATCGAAGATGAACACAAAGCATTCTGGGATATCCAGTTCGACAGCGGCGAGCGTTACCGCTTTGGCGATGTGCATTATCAGGGTTCGCAGATCCGCGATGATTACCTGCAAAATCTGGTGCCATTCCACAAGGGGGATTACTACACCTCCGCGCAGCTGGCTGAGCTGAACCGCCGCCTGTCCGCGACCGGCTGGTTCAACTCCGTTGTGGTTTCACCTGATTTTACCGATGCCAAAGCCAGTAAAACCTTGCCGCTGAATGCGCTGGTTTCACCGCGTACCGAAAACACTATCGAAACCGGTGTCGGGTATTCCACAGACATTGGCCCGCGCGTCACGGCCAACTGGAAAAAACCTTGGGTCAACGATCGCGGCCATAGCTTTGAAACCTCGACCACGCTGTCCGGGCCGGAACAGTCTTTAGATCTGAGCTATAAAATTCCGCTGCTGAAATCTCCGCTCGAACAATATTATTTAGTTCAGGGCGGTTTCAAGCGCGAAGACCTCAACGATACCAATTCAGATTCCACCACCGTCAATCTGGCGCGCTACTGGGATCTCTCCAGCGGCTGGCAACACGCGGTGAATTTGCGCTGGAGCCTCGATCACTTTACGCAGGGCAGTGTCACCAACACCACGATGCTGCTTTATCCGGGCGTCAGCCTCAACCGTACGCGTCAGCGTGGCGGCCTGATGCCGACCTGGGGGGACTCCCAACGTTATTCTCTGGATGTCTCCGATACGACCTGGGGATCTGACGTCGATTTCGCCGTCGTTCAGGCGCAAAACGTCTGGATCCGCACGCTGGAAGACAAACACCGGTTTGTCCTGCGCGGCAACCTGGGCTGGATCGAAACTAACGATTTCGAACGTGTGCCGCCGTCCTTGCGCTTCTTCGCCGGTGGCGACCGCAGTATTCGCGGCTACAAATACAAATCCATTTCCCCGCGCGACGATGAAGGCAAACTCACTGGTGCATCCTATCTGGGCACCGGCTCGCTGGAATATCAGTACAACGTGACCGGAAAATGGTGGGGCGCAGTGTTCGTCGATTCCGGCGAAGCGGTCAATGACATCACACAAAACGATTTCAAAACCGGCGCGGGTGTAGGCGTGCGCTGGGCTTCACCGATCGGCCCGGTGAAACTGGATGTCGCGGCACCTGTCGGCGATAAAGATGAGCATGGATTGCAGTTTTACATCGGTTTGGGTCCGGAATTATGAGTTTATTTAAGAAAATCTGCCTGGGGTTCCTGATCTTCCTGGTGCTGTTAATGGGGCTGGTGGCCTTCCTGGTCGGTACGCAAACCGGCCTGCACCTGATGATCAACGGCGCTAATCGCTTCGTGCCGGGGCTGAATATCGCCAGTACCGACGGCGGATGGCGCGATCTGACGCTTAAAGGCGTGCACTACGAAATGCCGGGTGTGGATGTAAGAGCCGGAGAGTTTCATCTCTCCCTCGATTTTTCCTGCCTGAAAAACAGCGCGCTGTGCGTGAATGCGCTGCGGGTCAAAGACGTCAATGTGGTGGTGAACACCAAAGAGATGACACCCGCGCAGCCGCAACCTGAACCCGAAAACAGTGAGCCGCTGACCAATCTCAGCACGCCGTATCCGATTACGCTGCGCGTGCTGACGCTTGAGAATATCAACGTCACGCTGGATGACCGCGCGATTTCACTGGCGTCGTTCCGCACCGGCGCACATTGGGAAGGCCGCGCGATTCAGCTGATGCCAACCCAGATCGGCGGATTACTGATCGCTCTGCCGAAAACACCGGTCAACCCGTTACCGGATGTGGTGCAGGCCGCGCAGGATAAAGCGGTGGAGAAAGCCACCGGCAAACCGGCCGAACCGGTTGCCGTAGTGCCAGAGAAGCCACTGGGTGAAACGTTGCAGGAGCTGTTCGCCAAACCGCTGCTGCCTGAGTTACCTGATTACCGTTTGCCGGTGGATCTGGATATTCAGCAAATTACCGCTGAAAACCTGCGCCTTACAGGCGATACCGACGTGTTGATCACCCGTTTCGAACTGAAAGCCAGTACGCAGGATCAGCTTGTTAAGCTCGATAAGCTGATGATCCGTTCGCCGCAGGGCTCTCTGGACGGGATCGGGCAGGCGACGCTGAATCAAAACTGGCCGGTGGAGATGACCATCAACACCGCCGTGAACGTTGATCCGGTCAAAGGTGAAAAGATCAAACTGAAGGTCGCGGGCGGTCTGCGCGACAAACTGGACGTCGGCCTGAATCTTTCCGGCCCGGTGCGTGCGCAACTGGCGCTGCAAACTCAGCTGGCGGAGGCCGGGTTACCTGTCGAACTCAAACTCACCAGCGATGCCCTACAGTGGCCGCTGGCCGGTACGCCGCAGTATCAGGTCAAAGGCTTTAAGCTGAACTTCAGCGGTAAAGCGACGGATTACGCACTGTCTTTGCGCTCCGATTTTAAAGGCGATCAGATCCCACCTGCCACGCTGACGCTGGACGGTAAGGGGAACGTAGAGCAGTTCAGGCTGACGTTACTGCGTCTGGCGGCGCTGGAGGGAAATACCGACCTGACAGGCGTGGTGGACTGGAGCAAAGCCATTAGCTGGAACAGTGAACTGAAGCTGACCGGTATTAATACCGCCAAACAATGGCCGGACTGGCCTGCGAAATTGCAGGGGAAAATCGCCACACGCGGCAGCCTCTACGGCGGTACCTGGCAGGTACAGGTTCCGGTACTGGAGCTCAGCGGCAACGTCAAACAAAACGCCGTCAAAGCGCAGGGCAATCTGCGCGGGAACAGTTACGGGCAGTGGGATATTCCGCAGCTGCACCTTGAACTGGGCCGCAATAATCTGGATGTGAAAGGCAAACTCAGCGAGACTTGGGATCTGGACGCCAAAGTCGATGCACCGCACCTCGACGGCGCACTGCCGGGGCTGGGCGGAGTGGCAAAAGGGATGCTGCAACTGCGCGGGGATCTCAAAGCGCCGAAGTTACTGGCTGACCTGACGGCGACCGGTCTGAAATGGCAGGCGCTGACCATCCGTCGTGTGGATGTAAAAGGTGACGTCAGTTCCACCGACCAGATTCAGGGCAATCTTGCGGTCCGCATTCAGCAACTTAAACAGGATGCGCTGGACATCACCGATATCAATCTGGACGCCAAAGGCAACGAGAAACAGCATCAACTGACGCTCAAAGTCGAAGGTAAACCGGTGTCTGGCCGTCTGGCGCTGAGCGGCAGTTTTGATCGCGCGACAGAGGAATGGAAAGGTAATGTCACCAATACATTGTTTGATACGCCGGTCGGCGAATGGCGTCTTAACCGTTCTATCGCGCTGGATTATTTCAACAAAGAACAACGGATCACCGTCGGCCCGCATTGCTGGCAAAACCCTAACGCCAGTCTGTGCGTCCCGAAAACCATTGATGCCGGTGCCAGCGGGCAGGCGAGTGTAGTGCTCAACCGCTTTGATCTGGCGATGATCAAACCCTTCCTGACCGATGACACGCAGCTCAGCGGTGTCTTCAGCGGGAAGGCCGACGTCAGCTGGAAAGCCGACGGCGGATTGCCTCAGGCCAGCGTTTCGCTTATCGGTAAAGGTGTGAAGGTCCAGCAACTGGTGCAGGGAAGTCCGCTGCCCGTTGCATTTGATACGCTGAATTTGAATGCCGGGCTGAACAATGGACGTGCGACGCTCGACTGGCTGATCCGTATCACCAACAACGGCCAACTGGATGGCAACATCCAGATTGCCGATCCGCAAGGCAAGCGCAATCTCACTGGCAACGTCAATATCACCCGCATCTCGATGGCGCTGTTGCAACCGGCGCTGATGGACGGTGAGAAAGCCTCCGGCATTCTGAACGCCAATCTGCGGCTGGGCGGCGACGCGCAGAAGCCGCAGGTCTTTGGCAAGCTGGCGCTGAGCGGCGTCGATTTCGACGGTCAGTTCATGCCGTTCGATATTACCGACGCCAATATCAATATTAATTTCAACGGTATGTCATCGCTGATGGAAGGGGTGATTAAAACTGCGCACGGGCAGCTGGAACTTAATGGCAACGCCGACTGGAGCGAACTGAATGCCTGGCGTGCCCGTATTGCAGCGCGCGGCGATCGCGTGCGGGTTTCTGTACCGCCGATGGTACGCCTGGACGTTTCACCGGATCTGGTGTTCGACGCCACGCCACAGCTATTCTCGCTGAACGGCTCGGTGGATATTCCGTGGGCGCGCATTACGGTACAGGAACTGCCGGAAAGCGCGGTCGGTGTCTCGTCAGACGAAGTGATGCTCAACGATCAGCGTCAGCCGATCAAACCGGCAACGGCCTCAATTCCGATCAACAGCAATCTGATGGTGAATATCGGCAAAGATGTGCGTCTGGATGCGTTCGGCCTGAAAGCCCGTCTCGAAGGCGCGCTGAAAGTGGCTCAGGATAGCCGTGGTCTTGGCCTGAACGGCCAAATCAATATTCCTTCCGGGCGTTTCCACGCCTACGGACAGGATCTGATTGTGCGTAAAGGCCAGTTGTTATTCTCTGGCCCTGCGGACCAGCCGCTGCTGAATCTGGAAGCGATTCGTAATCCGGAAGCGACCGAAAACGACGTTGTGGCGGGTTTAAGGGTCACCGGCGAGGCCGATGCACCAAAACTTGAAATATTCTCAGATCCGGCGATGTCTCAGCAGGAAGCCTTGTCCTACCTGCTTCGCGGGCAGGGTTTAGACAATTCTGGCGGCGATAGCGGGGCAATGACTTCAGCTCTTATCGGGTTGGGGGTTGCACAAAGTGGTAAACTTGTGGGTAAAATCGGCGAGGCGTTTGGTGTCAGCAATCTGGCACTGGATACTCAGGGCGTGGGAGACAGCTCCCAGGTGGTGGTCAGTGGCTATGTTTTACCGGGTTTACAGGTGAAATATGGCGTTGGGATTTTCGACTCACTGGCAACACTCACTTTACGCTATAGGTTGATGCCGAAGCTTTATCTGCAGGCGGTATCGGGCATCGATCAGGCATTGGATTTGCTCTATCAGTTTGAGTTCTAATTCATGTGACTTTTACTATACGAATATAAACATGCGAATAATTGTTTACGGTAGTCTGCGACGCAAGCAAGGCAACAGTCATTGGATGACGAACGCTCAATGGTTGGGTGACCATGAGCTGGAAGGATACGCGCTCTATAATCTGGGGCACTATCCTGCTGTCATTCCAGGGGAAGGGAAGGTCTACTGCGAAGTTTACCGCATCACCTCGTCTATTTTAGCCGAGCTGGATGAACTGAAAAGTAATACGAAAGATTATCGTCGCGAGCTGATTTCGACGCCGTACGGCAGCGCCTGGATTTACCTCTACATTCGCTCACTGGATGGTGTGCCGAGAATAGAAGGTGGTGACTGGGTGAAGCGTAACGACGCGGTGTAATGAGTGATCTGAGCAAAGTCGTCGAAAAATAAACGTTGTGTATCAACGCGTAATACATAAAAAAACACCGCCATCTGGCGGTGTTTTTTTGTGCAGAGCAAGCAATGATTTATAGAGTCAATTACTTGTTTTTTGCACGTTCGAAAGAAGCCACGATCTCTTCTTTGGCAGCAGCAGCGTCAGCCCAGCCGTCAACTTTCACCCATTTGCCTTTTTCCAGCGCTTTGTATTGCTCGAAGAAGTGAGTGATCTGGCCGCGCAGCAGTTCTGGCAGGTCGTTCACATCTTTGATGTGATCGTATTCTTTGCTCAGTTTAGTGTGCGGAACGGCAACCAGTTTCGCATCTTCGCCCGCTTCGTCGGTCATTTTCAGCATACCAACCGGACGGCAACGGATCACAGAACCCGGTTGCAGTGGGTATGGTGTTGGCACCAGAACGTCAACCGGGTCGCCATCCAGAGACAGAGTGTGGTTGATGTAACCATAGTTGCACGGGTAGAACATTGCGGTAGACATGAAACGGTCTACGAACAGTGCGCCGGTGTCTTTATCTACTTCGTATTTGATCGGATCAGCGTTTGCCGGGATTTCGATAACAACGTAGATATCTTCTGGCATGTCTTTGCCAGCAGGTACATTCAGTAAGCTCATGGTTGGTTTCCTTCAATTGAACCAGGAATAGAGTGCCGCACATTATAGCCAAGTCTCCCGTGAATTCCCGTCCTTTTCTCCGAATGTCGCTTTCGTATATTCCGGCACGACCTGCTGTTGCGTAGCCGCAAAAACTGACCTTCTGGCAGTAAAATTCACGCCTGCGCCTTTTCACCGTGTAACTGCCTGTTTTTGCTTTTCTTATCAAGTATTTCAGTCAATTGCCGATAACTCTATTCAAATAAAAGTCAGGTTAAACCTGACCCCTACCACGATATGCATTTCTCCTTTTCACCTGAATCACTGGATAACACCGTATGTTGAATAAGCTGAGCGTAAAGGCCGGTCTGATCGGCCTGTTAGTGTTTATGACCCTGATTTTATTGCTGGTGAGCGTGCTGGGCGCCAATGCCATCAGGCAAAGTGCCACATCATTGCAAAAGATTAATCAGCTTCAGGGCGAGGAGTTAGGCTCGCTGGCTGACAGCTACAGTTACTCACTGCGTACCCGCGTCGCCAGCGGAGTGGCCGTTCGTCAGCTGGAAATCGGCATGATGGACGATGCAAAAGCGACGTCCGACCGCATCGCCGGTTACATTAAACAGGCGGATGCCGATCTGGCGAAATTCGTCAGCATTGAGGACGAAACCCAGCGCGGCAGAGATTTATCGGCCGCGGTGAAAAAAACCTACGAAGCTTATAAAGCCAATGGACTTCTCCCCGTTCTTCAGGCTCTCCAGTCGCAAAGCGCTGACAGCTATTACGATGTGCTGGAAAACAAAATCACGCCGTACAGCAATGCTTACGACAAAGCGCTGACTGACTTTCGCGCCTATGCGGTGGATAACACCAATCAGCGTATTGAGCAGGCGCGCACGCAGGCACATATTCAGCTGACCATTATCGCTGTGGCTTTCATTGTCGCACTGACGATTGCGATACTGGCGTGGTTTGCGTTGCAGAAGCTGATCATGCATCCGCTGACGTTTTCCATCGCTCAGTTGGAATACATTGCCAAAGGCGATCTGACCCACGAAATCGACGATTCTCATAACAACGAGATGGGCCGATTGCTGAAAGCGATGAAACAAATGCAGGATTCACTGGTGCTGTCGGTGGGGCGTGTTCGCGATGCAGGAAATCAGATTGATGTCGGCTCGCGCGAACTGGCGGCCGGGAACGTGCATCTGGCGCAGCGCACGGAAGAATCTGCCGCTTCGCTCGAGGAAACGGCAGCGAGCATGGAACAGCTGACGTCTACCGTGCGCATGAATGCTGCCAACTCCGAGCAGGCTAACCAGCTGGCGCAAAGTGTGTCATCCATTGCGGACAAAGGCAGCCAGGTGGTCAATCAGGTGATGGCCAAAATGCAGGGGATTACCGACAGTTCGAAGCGTATCGGCGACATTATTACGGTAATTGACGGCATTGCCTTCCAGACCAATATTCTGGCGCTGAACGCCGCAGTTGAAGCTGCGCGAGCAGGCGAGCAGGGGCGCGGTTTTGCCGTCGTCGCGGGTGAAGTCCGTAGTCTGGCACAGCGCAGCGCGCAATCGGCCAAAGAGATCAAAGAGCTGATTGGGGATTCAGAAAGCCGGGTAGCGGAAGGATCGAATATGGTGAAGTCTGCCGCCGCGACAATGCTGGAAATCTCCAGCGAAGTCACGCGCGTGACCAGCCTGATGCGTGAAATCTCGATTGCCACTACCGAGCAAACGCACGGCATTGAACAGGTGAACGTGGCGATCACCCAGATGGATCAGGTCGCACAGCAGAACGCTGCGTTAGTCGAACAGGCGACGGCGGCAACGCGTTCTCTGGAGGAACAGGCGCAACTGCTGGCGGAAAGCATGGCGGTGTTTAAGCTCAATCCCGCCGGGCAGTTCTAAACGCGGTCTCTGGGCCTGCACGCAATAAAAAAGGTGGCTTAAAAAGCCACCTTTTTACGTTGGAGCAACGCTAAGTTACAGAGGTATCACGTTCATTCTTTGATGTTTTTTGTAGGGATGAATTTATTCATCAGGGAATTGTGCGATAAAGCGTTCTGCATCTTCAACCATTGAGCTGTTACCGACGAAGAACGGCGCGCGTTCATGCAGTTTCTGCGGAATGATATCCAGAATACGGTTTTTGCCGTCGCTGGCTTTGCCGCCTGCCTGTTCGGCCAGAAACGCCATCGGATTGCACTCGTACAATAAACGGAGTTTGCCGTTTGGATGGGTTGCTGTACTTGGGTAAATATAAATGCCACCTTTCAGCAGGTTACGGTGGAAATCTGCTACCAGAGAACCAATGTAACGTGAGGTGTAAGGGCGCAGCGTAGCTTCGTCCTGCTCCTGACAATATTTGATGTATTTTTTTACGCCGAGCGGGAATTTGATGTAGTTACCTTCATTGATCGAGTACATGCTGCCGGTGGCCGGGTAGCGGACTTTTTCATGGGAGAGGCAGAAGACACCGAGTGAAGGATCGTAAGTAAAGGCATGAACGCCAACGCCGGTGGTGTAAACCAGCATGGTGGAAGAGCCGTAAACCACATAGCCAGCGGCGACCTGACGATTGCCCGGCTGCAGGAAATCGGCTTCAGTCACGGACTGGCCGAGTGGCGTAGTCCGACGGTAAATGGAGAAGATGGTACCGACGGAGACATTAACGTCGATATTTGAGGAGCCATCGAGAGGATCCATCAAGATGACGTATTTTGCATTTTCAGCGCGTTCGCCCTCGAAAATGACAATTTCATCTTCTTCTTCAGACGCGATGCCGGCAATTTCGCCGCGCGCTTTCATGGCTGCTTTTAACTTCTCATTCGCATACAGATCAAGTTTCATCTGTACTTCGCCCTGAACATTTTCTGCGCCGCTGGTACCAAGAATATCAACCAGACCCGCTTTGTTGATGTCACGGTGAATGATTTTAGCGCCGAGTTTTATTGCTGAGAGCAAGGCGGTGAGCTCACCGGTTGCATGAGGAAAGTCTTGCTGTTTTTCAACAATAAATTCGCCTAACGTTTTCATAACACGTTCCCTGAATCTAGGATGGATAACGGTTCGTTAATAAAACCTTTACAAGAGCGTGGGCAGTTTAGCCCAAATATATGGATGAATCATAGGCAAATCCATTTCTTCTGGAGGATTCTGAGCGGTAGAATGGCGGCTGACTTAAAGGCATTAATGGAAAATATATGCGCATTCATATTCTTGGGATTTGCGGCACGTTTATGGGCGGGCTGGCGATGCTGGCTCGTGCTCAGGGGCATCAGGTTACTGGTTCGGACGACAACGTTTATCCACCGATGAGTACGCTGCTGGAAAATCAGGGGATTGAGCTGATTAAGGGTTACGATCCTGCACAGTTAGACCCTCAGCCCGATCTGGTGATCATTGGTAACGCGATGACCCGCGGGAACCCGTGTGTCGAAGCCGTACTGGAGCAGGGCATCCCTTACGTGTCCGGCCCGCAATGGTTGCACGACCACGTTTTGCCAGAGCGCTGGGTCATTGCCGTTGCCGGTACGCATGGCAAAACGACCACCGCCGGCATGGTGACGTGGATCCTCGAAGCCTGCGGCTATGAGCCGGGCTATGTTATCGGTGGTGTACCAGGCAATTTTGAGGTTTCAGCGCGTCTGGGCAACAGTCCGTTTATGGTGATTGAAGCGGATGAGTACGACTGCGCCTTCTTTGATAAGCGCTCTAAATTTGTACATTACAGCCCGCGTACTCTGGTACTCAACAACCTTGAGTTCGATCACGCTGATATTTTTGACGACCTGAAAGCTATCCAGAAACAGTTCCATCATCTGGTGCGTCTGGTGCCGGGCAAAGGCAAAATTATCCTGCCGGAGCACGATACTCCGCTCAAGCAAGTCATGGCGATGGGCTGCTGGAGTGAGCAGGAGTTTGTGGGTGACACTGACGCCTGTGCGTGGGATGCGAAAAAACTTACACCGGATGCCAGCTCTTTCAACGTATACCTGAAAGGTGAAATTGTCGGGCAGGTGAACTGGAATCTGGTCGGTGAACACAACATGCATAACGGGCTGATGGCTATCGCCGCAGCGCGTCATGTGGGTGTGAAACCGGAAGATGCCTGTAAAGCATTGGGTGATTTCATCAACGCCCGTCGTCGTCTGGAACTGCGCGGCGTGGAAAACGGCGTCAGTGTATATGACGATTTCGCGCATCATCCGACTGCGATCCTGGCGACGCTCTCCGCTCTGCGCAGCAAAGTGGGCGGAACGGCGCGTATTCTGGCTGTCCTCGAACCGCGCTCCAATACCATGAAAATGGGCATGAGCAAAAATGAACTGGCACCGTCTCTTGGCCGTGCTGACGAAGTCTTCCTGCTACAGCCGCAGCATATTCCGTGGCAGGTCGCTGAAGTGGCCGAGCACTGTATTCAGCCTGCGCACTGGAGTGCCGATGTAGATACGCTGGTGGATATGGTGATCAAGGCATCATTGCCGGGCGATCACATTCTGGTGATGAGTAACGGCGGTTTTGGCGGTATCCATGGAAAACTGCTGTCTGCTCTGGCGGCGAAAGCCAGCGCGGCAGAACAGCAATAAACGTTGTCTTACCGAAAAAAAGCACAGCTTTGGCTGTGCTTTTTTTTGTCGTTTTTAGAGGATGGCCGACCAGCAGACAAAAAAAAGCTCCCAAAATTTTATGGGAGCCAAAGGGTGTCGTCGGACAGGACGACGAGGGTATCGTTAGTTAGAGAGCGCGGCAGTGGCAGTGTCAGCTCTCTTCCAGCCTCAACAGCGTCGTTTCGACGATCTGTGGCTGTTGAACCCGTAACGCTAATTCAAAAAATACTCAAACAGTGGCTTTTGTTCAGGGTAATACTGAGAAATCTTACTGGTAGATTTCTGCTGTCGCGTGATAAGCACCTTCGTTATGGGCTTCAATCACACGATAAGATTTTGCGCCTTTAGCATCGGCTTTATCAGACAGCTGCTGGCGGATATCGGTTGGCACACCGTCTACACCGCTGACGCTGATCACACCCATAGATTGCAGGTTTTCAGCTTGCTGGTTAGTGACCAGTTGTGCGGCAGATGCGCCGAAAGAAATAGCGGATAAAAGACTAAGCGCGGCGAGAGTAGTAATGATTTTCATGATAATTTCCTGATTTTACTGACGTTGATGCAATCTGAGAGAACAACGTCGCTTCAAATGTAGATCTATCAGGGCTGTTTTACTGTGGTTCGGGCGCGGTGAGCGTTCGGGAACGTAAAGCTGGCAGTGATAAATCCGTCTGATACACGGGCCTGATTCGTTCAGGCCCCTTCGCTGTGTCTACCGGGTGATTTACTGGTAGATTTCTGCGGTTGCGTGGTAGTTACCTTCCTGACGCACTTCAATAACACGGAAAGCTTTAGCACCTTTTGCATCGGCTTTGTCAGACAGGGCCTGACGGATATCAGAAGGTGCACCGGCTACGCCGCTGACGCTGATCATCCCTTTTGCCTGCAGATTTGACGCTTGAACCTGAGTAACAGGTTGTGCTGCAAAAGCACCAAATGACAGAGCAGAGAGAATGCTTAAAGTTGCGATTGTAGTTTTAACGTTCATGATTGACCTCGTCGAATTTATTATGTGTTCCAACAACTGGTGTGTTACACCACGGAAATGAGTATACATCTAGTCACTACAAATATTAATAGTTTGCTAATAGTTATTTGAGTGGTTATGTGTGCGCTATTGGTGTTTTTAATAACGAAAAATTATAAAAAACGCCTATAAAACGTTCTTTTGGTGTTCTTTTTTCGCAAAATCAACGAATTGAGCCAATTTGATTATCTGTGCTTATTTTTGCGGTGAATCGCATCATTGAAATATTTATGTGACCGAAATGGGCGTGTTGTGACGAGAGTTAACAGAATAGGGCTGATAAGGGATGTCGCGATTTGCCAGGAAAGGGAGGTTTTTGCAAGGATGTGAGATTTAACCAATATAAAAGAAGGGTAAAGCGACTGGCCTGAGGTCAGAAATTCTGTTCTTCTGACCCCCGGCACAGAATGGGAGCGCGCGGCCTTGTATTATAACAGCGGCTTACAGCTCTTGTTCAAACAAACTCAGAATGGCGTCGTGGAGTTGTTTCACGCTAAATCCGCGTGCCGGGGTGGTGAAAATGGTGTCATCACCCGCGATAGTGCCGAGAATGCCTTCTGATTTACCCAGCGAATCAAGTAAACGCGCGATCAGCTGTGCAGCACCGGGACTGGTGCGGATAACCACTACGGCTTCATTATAGTCAATATCCAGCACCAGATTCTTCAGCGGGCTGGTGGTGGTGGGCACACCTATCTCGGCGGGCAGGCAGTACACCATTTCCATTTTTGCGTTGCGTGTACGCACCGCGCCGAATTTGGTCAACATCCGTGAGACTTTGGACTGATTGATGTTTTCGAACCCCTCCTCCTGGAGTGCGACGACAATTTCGCCCTGAGAGCTGAATTTCTCTTCCTTCAACAATGCTTTGAAGGCTTTGATTAAATCTTCCTGTTTGGCAGGATTACGCATTTTGCACCCTGGTCTCTTGATCATCGTTAAGCTGATTATGCAGATAATTGCATTTTTATGCAACATGCCTTCCGGAGGTAAATCGCTGATTCACCACTGTGCAAGGAATGTGACGGATGTCGCATCAGAGGTTTTTTCATGAATATGCCAAAATTGTGCATTGCAGAAGTGCTTTTCGACTCAATGAGTGGGCATGATGACTTCGATTCAGCTCACACAATGAACCAAATTTAACCATTTATTAACCTGACAGGTTTTGGGGTGCTACTTTTAAGGGAAGCTTTCCGATAAAAAGTCACAAAAGACCGGATAAAGGCCGTTTCAAAGTATTTTTTTACTTTCTAAACGACCCATCTCAGATTCTCTGCAGGTGAGCGATTGTTTTTAACAGCGTAAGTGATTAAGGTCACAACCAAAATAATTCCACGACACTTATAAGTTAATGATAAAAAAGGAGTATAGGATGAAAGTTGCAGTTCTCGGTGCTGCGGGCGGTATCGGTCAGGCCCTCGCACTTCTGCTTAAGACCCAGCTACCTTCCGGTTCCGAACTCTCATTATATGATATCGCACCGGTGACGCCGGGCGTTGCTGTCGATCTCAGTCACATTCCAACCGCGGTTAAAATCAAAGGTTTCTGTGGCGAAGATGCCACGCCAGCGCTGGAAGGTGCGGATATTGTTCTGATTTCAGCAGGTGTGGCGCGAAAACCAGGTATGGATCGTTCCGATCTGTTCAATGTTAATGCCGGTATCGTTCGTAATCTTGTCCAACAGGTCGCGAAAACCTGCCCGAAAGCCTGTATCGGTATTATTACCAATCCGGTCAACACCACAGTCGCCATTGCGGCGGAAGTGCTGAAAAGTGCCGGTGTGTACGATAAAAACAAACTCTTTGGAATTACGACACTCGATGCTATCCGTTCCAACACTTTCGTTGCACAACTGAAAGGCAAACAGCCAGATGAGATTGAAGTGCCGGTGATCGGCGGACACTCCGGTGTGACGATCCTTCCACTGCTTTCTCAGGTTCCTGGTGTAACGTTCAGCGATGAAGAAATCATCTCTCTCACCAAGCGCATTCAGAATGCAGGTACCGAAGTTGTCGAAGCAAAAGCCGGAGGCGGATCTGCAACGCTGTCGATGGGGCAGGCCGCTGCGCGTTTCGGACTTTCATTGCTGCGTGCCATGCAGGGTGAAAGTAACGTAGTGGAATGTGCGTATGTCGAAGGGAAGGGTGAACATACCCGTTTCTTCGCGCAGCCTGTTTTGCTGGGCAAGAACGGGATTGCTGAGCTGCTGGATGTCGGCAAACTGAGCGCGTTTGAACAACAATCGCTTGAATCCATGCTGGATATCCTGCGAAAAGATATTGAGCTCGGTGAACAGTTTATCAATAACTGATGCTTCATCTTTAAAACCGCCGGTGTAACCCGGCGGTTTTTACATTATACCCGACGTGATTTAGTCACGAGAAGCATTAGGTGTACGACAACGACGTTCGATGATTTTAAAGGTCTTGGCGTCAAAATAGCGGCTTGGCCAGATAATTGAAGGATGGAGTCCAAGCGCACTTGCAATGAGTAGTTCCCCTTTTGGCCACGGCCGTGATAGCGCGTTTGATAAGGTTGAAGAACTTAAGCCTGCCGAGCGAGATACCGCCGCCAGCGTGGTTCCTTTCTTTCTTAGTGCGGCAATGATATCGGCCTGATGCCAGTCTTCGTTCCTTGTATTCATGATGGCTTCCTTATTTGTTCAAATATAGTTTTCGAATGTATTTTGTTTAAATATATATTCTACGGTTGTTTTTCCCAGATTCACTCATTCAAATCAATGTTTCCGAAAAACCAGCATTGCTTTCATTTAGAAAATACCTTCTTATTCTGATTAAAACAAACAAGTAAATTCGTATTGCTTTTTGTGATTGGTGTCTGTTTTTATGATGTATTACGTGCAAGTTTGAAATCACGTAAATTGGATAAGTTATTCTATTGTGCGTTTTTTGATCTTTATCATCCATTACCACAATGGATGGAGTTTATTAATAAATAATTTACTATGTTTTTATAAAGAAAATCTGTTTAATTTTAAACATTAATAATTCAACATGTTGTTTTTTTGTGAGTTTATTGTTTTGCGTGCCCTTTTTTTTTGACTTCATTTCGTTTGTTTCTAAAAAGAGAGTATTACGCTGTTCATTCATTTTTTGATAAAGAAAATTCATGGAAACTTTTTGACTCAGCAGTAGACTCATTTCGAAAAATTGAATATCTTCTTTCCGTTAAGTAGAGGTTTTCCTTAAAACTCGGCGTTAAAGTCATCTTTAAAATAGACGCCGGAGGTTTCAGGAAAGTATCGGCATTATTCTCATGGATTTATAACAGAAACTTTCTTAGTGGTTTATATAAGAAAGACAAGGATCGTTATGAAAAAAGAGTGGTTCGCAGCAAAGGAATTAACCGGTAAAGAAGGGCTCCCAACTTCGACACAAGGCGTGCATGGAATGGCGCGCAGGTTATGCTGGATTAAAAGGAGAAGACGCGGTGTACAAGGGCGTGCGGTGGAATATCACATAGACAGTCTGCCCGGTAATACGGTCGCTAGTCTGGCGATGAACGAGCATTCTGCGGAGTATGTCTATACCTCGCATCAGGATCCTCTGGCAATCTGGATTGAAAGCTACAAACAATTGAGAGAACCAGAACGTGAAACAATGATCGCGTTTATTGTGAGAGAAGGCGTTTCGGAAGTGTTAAACAGGTTGCGCAAGCCTGACGAAAACTAGCGTTGAAAACTGTCGTACCTGCCTGACAAGTGCCAGGTACGACAGATAAACATCAGAAGTCGCGTTTCACTGAAAGATGCGCCAGGCCTTCAAGTGCCGAGCGATAGACAGACTCTGGCAACAATTGAAGTGCCTTTATGGCCTTGTCAGCTTCTTCTTCGGCCCGCTGACGGGTGTATTCCAGGGAGCCCCATTGGTGCATGGCTGCTAATACAGGTTCCAGTAAATGGCGCCCATTACCTTCTTCGATAGCATTACGGATCATGGCCGCCTGTTTTTCATCGCCATGCTGCATTGCATGCAAAAGCGGCAATGTCGGTTTACCTTCATCAAGGTCATCGCCGGTATTTTTGCCCAACGTTTCGCCGTCAGCATCATAATCGAGCAAGTCGTCAATCAGCTGGAATGCAGTGCCCAGGTAACGGCCGTAATCTTGCAAAGCAAGGATCTGTTCCTGAGTTCCGCCAGCCAGCATGGCAGAAGACTGAGAGGCAGCTTCGAACAGACGCGCTGTTTTGCTGTAGATAACCTGCATGTAGCTGTCTTCGGTGATGTCAGGATCGTTGCAGTTAATCAACTGCTGTACTTCGCCTTCTGCAATCACATTGACCGCTTTCGCCATCAGGGCCAGAACCGGCAACGACTCGAGATCTGTCATCATCTGGAATGCGCGGGTATAGATGAAATCCCCGACCAGGACGCTTGCGGCATTACCAAAAGCGGCGTTGGCGGTTGCTTTACCCCGGCGCATATCTGATTCATCGACAACGTCATCGTGCAATAACGTGGCGGTATGGATAAACTCAATCAGTGCAGCGACTTTGATGTGCTTGTCGCCTTCGTAAGAGAGCGCTCTGGCCGCCAGTACTGCAATCATTGGACGGATGCGTTTACCGCCACCGCTGATGATGTAATATCCCAGTTGATTGATGAGTGAAACTTCGGAGTTCAACTGTTCAAGGATGGATGCGTTGACCGCAGCCATGTCGTCCTGAGTAAGATCGATAATCTGTTCTAGGTTCATTGTGTTTTTTCGGCTGTTGTTCTCTTCACCGCAATGAGATCTGGCTCACATTGGCACATGGCGCTAACTGTAAAGGGGATTGTACTTGAAAAACAGTGTAGATAAATGATAACGAAAGAACTGCGCTTTTTTTCTTCTTTTGTGGTCATTGTGCTCTTGTCTTACTCTGATTTTTTGCGTAGAATTCGCGCCCTATTGTGAATATTTATAGCGCCCTCTGAACTATACAAAGTTGAGTGCGCGGAAAGCGGAGTTTTATATGTACGCGGTTTTCCAAAGTGGTGGTAAACAACACCGTGTCAGCGAAGGGCAGACTATCCGCCTTGAGAAGCTTGACATCGCAACTGGCGAAACGATCGAGTTTGATCAAGTTCTGATGATTGCAAACGGTGAAGAAATCAATATCGGCCTGCCGTTAGTTGCTGGCGGTATCGTTAAAGCTGAAATCGTTGCTCACGGTCGTGGCGTTAAAGTCAAAATCGTTAAGTTTCGTCGTCGTAAGCACTATCGTAAGCAGCAGGGCCACCGTCAGTGGTTCACTGACGTTAAAATCACCGGCATCAGCGCTTAAGACTAGGAGAGCGGAACAATGGCACACAAAAAGGCTGGCGGCTCCACACGCAACGGTCGCGATTCAGAAGCTAAACGTCTGGGCGTAAAACGCTTTGGCGGCGAAGCAGTACTGGCAGGCAGCATCATCGTTCGTCAGCGCGGCACCAAATTCCACGCTGGTATCAACGTGGGTTGCGGCAAGGACCATACTCTGTTTGCTTTGGCTGACGGTAAAGTCAAGTTCGAAGTTAAAGGCCCGAAAAACCGTAAGTACATCAGCATCGACGCTGAATAAGTTTTTCTCGTCTTAGTAAATAGATGTAAGCCCCGCAACTCGTTGCGGGGCTTTTTACATTCTGGTTAGCCCATTCTGGCGGAATATGGACAGTAAATCGCAGGCACCAGTTGGGATTATGTTAGCGCTGATCACTGCCATGAGTTGGGGCTCTTTGCCTATCGCCATGAAGCAGGTATTAGTGATAATGGATCCCTTTACGGTGGTCTGGTACCGGTTTTCGATGGCGGCAATTGTGCTGGGCTGCATTCTTGCTGCAAAGCGCCGTTTGCCACCCAGAGTGATATTCAGTCGGCCACGCTGGCTAGTTTTAGTATTGATCGCCACCTGCGGATTGATGGGGAACTTTGTTCTTTTTAGTTCTTCACTGCAATTTTTGAGCCCAACGGCTTCTCAGGTTATCGGTCAGCTTTCGCCAGTCGGTATGATGCTGGCCAGTGTGATTATCCTGAAAGAAAGGATGCGGATCACGCAGGTCATTGGGGCCACTATGTTGGTTTTCGGGTTGATATTGTTTTTTAATACCAGTCTGATTGAGATATTCACCCGTCTGACCGATTACACACTTGGTGTGCTACTTGGCGTCGGGGCAGCAACGGTTTGGGTTATCTACGGCGTGGCGCAAAAGGTTCTCTTACGCCAACTCGCCTCACCTCAAATCCTGTTTTTGCTGTACACTTTATGTTCTATCGCATTGCTCCCGCTGGCCAGTCCGGCGATGCTTTCACAGCTCAGCGGCTGGCAGTTTGCCTGTTTGTTGTTTTGCGGCGCGAATACCTTAGTAGGATATGGCGCCTTAGCGGAAGCGATGGCGAGATGGCAGGCATCGCAGGTCAGTGCATTAGTGACGCTGACCCCATTGTTTACCCTGCTATTTTCAGATCTGTTAGCACTTGCCTGGCCAGGCTATTTTGCCGCACCAGTGCTCAATTTTGTAGGTTATCTTGGGGCATTTGTGGTGGTGGCGGGTGCAATGTTTTCCGCAGCGGGCCATCGTTGGTGGCCTCGTCGGACAGAGCAAAACCTGGTAGCTAAACTCTAGCTGCCCGGCGAATGATTTACGGAGACGGTACAAATGAAGTTTGTTGATGAAGCCACAATTTTAGTCGTGGCAGGTGACGGTGGTAACGGTTGTGTAAGCTTCCGCCGTGAGAAATACATTCCACGTGGCGGCCCGGATGGCGGCGACGGTGGCGACGGCGGTGACGTTTTCCTGCTGGCTGATGAAAACCTGAATACCCTGATCGATTTCCGTTTTGTGAAATCATACCGTGCTGAGCGCGGTACTAACGGTCAGAGCAGCGACTGTACGGGTAAACGCGGTAAAGATATCACCATTAAAGTACCAGTCGGTACCCGCGTCCTGGATCAGGCTACCGGCGAAGTGCTGGCTGATATGACCAAACATGGCCAGATCAATATGGTCGCCAAAGGCGGGTTCCACGGTCTGGGCAACACCCGTTTTAAATCTTCGGTTAACCGTTCGCCACGCCAGAAAACCATGGGTACTAAAGGCGAGGAGCGTGATATCGCCCTTGAACTGATGCTGCTGGCTGATGTGGGTATGCTGGGGCTGCCAAATGCGGGTAAATCTACTTTCATCCGTGCAGTTTCTGCCGCTAAACCCAAAGTCGCTGACTATCCGTTTACGACCCTGGTGCCAAGTCTGGGCGTTGTGCGCATGGATAGCGAGCAGAGCTTCGTCATCGCCGATATTCCTGGTCTGATTGAAGGCGCTTCCGAAGGGGCTGGTTTAGGGATTCGTTTCCTGAAACACCTCGAACGTTGCCGCGTATTATTGCACCTGATCGATATTGCCCCGATCGATGAATCTGATCCGATCGAAAATGCCAAAGTCATCATCAACGAGTTGCAGCAATACAACGCCAAACTGGCTGAGAAGCCTCGCTGGCTGGTATTCAACAAAGTTGATTTGATCGAAAAAGAAGAAGCTGAAACGCGTGCGAAAGCCATCGCTGAGGCGCTGGGTTGGGAAGGTAATTACTACCTGATTTCTGCAGCAAACCGTGAAGGCGTGAATGCTTTGTGCTGGGATGTGATGAAGTTCATCAACGAAAACCCTAAACACATGGCAATCGAAGAAGCTGCGCCAGAGAAAGTTGAATTCATGTGGGATGATTATCATCGTGAACAACTGGCTGAAGTGGAAGCTGAAGCTGACGACGATTGGGATGATGACTGGGATGAAGACGACGACGAAGGCGTTGAAATCATCTACGAACGTTAATCCGACGCGAGTATGAATTGATATCATCTGAAAGGCTGCCAGTGGCAGCCTTTTTTAATACATGTTTTTCGTGGTGCTGGCTGACAACGATAGCGCATTTTCCAGAATCACATCAGGCAGCCAGCATTGTGCACTTAACCCGTTGCCGGAAGACCGGTTGCGCAGCGTCAGGGTCCCGCAGTGCAACTGAGCAATCCGAATGACAATGTTTAAACCCAGCCCGCTACCGCCATAGCGTTGATCCATGCGTTTAAATGCCTGAGTCAGTTCACAGGCCTTCTTCTCATCAATCCCCGGGCCTTCATCGTCTATTTGTATCAGGAAGCCGTTATTCTGCTGCTCAACCGTAAGGGTGATTTCACTGTCCGGCGGGCCGTAGCGGTAAGCATTTTCTACTAAGTTTCTGACCATCAAGCGGAGCAGCACGGCGTCGCCCTGCAATGTGGCGCGTTCAGGAAGCCTTAAAACCAGCGTCTGCTGGCGATCTTCCAGCATTTCACACAATTCTTCCCGCAAGGGCCCGAGGACGTTCGAAACCAGGTCCACTTGCTGATATTCACCTTTGGCAAAGTTCTGCCCGGCGCGCGACAGCATCAGCAGTTGCTCAATGGTATGCATCAGCTGATCGATGCGCCCTATCAGGATATCACTGCCAGAGACCCCGTTTTTGTGCATGATTTCAAGATGCAGACGCACCCCCGCAAGCGGAGTACGCAGTTCATGCGCAGCATCGGCGGTGAATAATCGCTCCTGGTGAATCGTATTAGACAGGCGTGAAAACAGTTGGTTGAGCGCGTTGGTCACCGCCACCACTTCGCGAATTTCGCTGTTCAGCGGTAAAGGGGAAAGGTTATCTGCCGAGCGCGTTTCGAGACGTTTTTGCAACTGGTTGAGCGGACGGATAATCCAGCTGATCGCCCAGAATGACAGTGCCAATGTAATGGCCATCATCAGCAAGGAAGGGGCAATCAGCGAGGCGATCGCTTCGGCAATTTCTTTCTCGACATGCGCATTACGCACCTTGGCCGAAAGCGTGTCATTCACCAGTAAATTAATTTGTTCCTGACTTTCGTGCCAAAGCCAGAAAACGCTGGTGAGCTGGGTGACGAAAAGGATCAAAGCCAGCATAACCATCAGACGGCGGCGCATACTGGTCACGGCATCATCTCCAGCCGGTAACCAATGCCACGAACCGTACGAATCAACTCTTTACCCAGCTTGCGACGCAAGTTATGGACGTGAACTTCCAGCGTATTAGACCCTAAATCATCCTGCCAGGTGTAGAGATCTTGCTGAAGCAATTCGCGGTTAACCGTTTGTCCTGCGCGCATCATCAGACGGGTCAAAATCGCGAACTCTTTCGGTGTGACCTCCACCTGTGCGTCACCCAGATAGGTTTGCTGCGATGAGAGATTGATTCGCAGATTGCCGACAGAAATTTCATTATCACTCTGCCCTTGATATCGGCGGATGAGCGCGCGCACGCGGGCTTGTAACTCGGCTAATGCGAAAGGTTTAATCAGGTAATCATCAGCGCCGGCATCAAGACCGTCCACACGATCTTCTAGTGCATCACGGGCTGTCAGAATCAGGACAGGAAGGGAGATCCTCTGGCGTCGCCATTGGCGCAGAAGCGTCGCGCCATCTTTGTCTGGTAACCCCAAATCGAGGATGACCAGACTATACTGGCTGGTTTGTATGAGGCTTTGCGCTTCAGCTGCAGTAGATGCGCAGTCGCAAACGTAATTATCGCTGGTTAAGGCCAGCGATAATCCATGCCGTATAAGTTCATCATCTTCAACTATCAGCAGCTTCATCGTCTGGCACTTCTCCAGGGTTAATTATTTTGGTAGATATCCTTGTAAAGCCTGCTTTCAAAACGTACAAGCGGTGCGCGGCGTGTTCGCTGGTCTTCAGGCGGTACTGCATAACCTGAGAGGAACTGAACAAATGCCATACGTTGCCCGCTGGCCGTCGTGATAAAGCCTGCCAGGTTATAGACGCCAGACAATGAACCGGTTTTCGCTGACACTTTGCCATCGACACCAGCTTCATGCAGGCCACCGCGATATTGCAGCGTGCCGTCATGGCCTGCCAGCGGCAGCATTGAGATAAAATCTAAGTCTTTATCGTTCTGAGCGATATATTGCAGCACCTGCATCATCGTCGCTGGTGACAGCAAATCGTGGCGGGACAAACCTGAGCCATCCACCTGAATTGAGTTACCTAAATCGACACCCGCCTTCTGCCGCAGAATCTGACGCACAGCGTCTGAACCTGCACGCCATGTTCCCGGTACACCGAAACGCTGATGGCCGATGGTACGGAAAACGGTGTCGGCTATCATGTTGTCGGATTTCTTCAGCATGATCCGCAGTAAATCATGCAACGGCGCTGACTGCGTTTGTGCCAGAACGGTTCCTGCCGGAGTCTGCTGAGTCTGACGCTTCAAAGTGCCATCAATCTGAATATCGGCCTGTAAAAGCTCATCTTTAAGAATAGCACCGGCATAGCTGGCACCGTCCTGAACAGCAAAGGCCAGTGGCAGAGGTTCGCTGCGTTGGGTCAGGCAACCAGTCAATGTATAACGATTGAATTCACCCGGTACGACATCCAGCTCGCAATATTGTGCATCAGGAGACCCTTTCGCCAGCGTACGCACTTCACTGAACATATGAACCGGATAATAGGAGGCCACGCGGATAAAGGCGTTCTCATCGGGTTTAGGAGCGCTGTAAAGGGAGACAGAGAAACAGTTACGATCGACAATGGCAGCGGCAGGGGGAGCACTGAAGCATTGAGTGATGTCGTTCCACGGCCAGCCGGGCGCTTTATCATGGCTGGCGAACACGGACGTATTCACAACCACGTTGCCGCTGATCTCTTTGATACCCTGTTTTTTCAGTACCGCGACCATATTGCGAATATTCTGGCGTTTTAACGTCGGATCGCCGGAAAAACGAGCAACCAGATCCCCCTTGAGGACGCCGCCTGACACAGAACCCTGGGTTTCAAGCGTGGTGGTAAATCTGAAATCGGGGCCTAATTGAAGTAAAGCCGCCAGCGCGGTCAGAATCTTCATGGTACTGGCTGGCAGCGCCATCTGGGAACCGTGATAGTCGATGGCGGGTGCAGGCGCGCCAATTTTCTGTACCAGCACAGCCAGATTCGTGCCGTCCGGCAGATATTCTGTGTAATTCTCGATCTGGGCCGCATTTGTATTGAGAACAAACGCGCATGCTAATCCACTGACAATTCGTATAAAACGCATTATTTTGAGTAAGGCTCTGGGTAACAACAGGATAATGTGGTGCCATACTACGATGCTACGAACCAAGGCGCAACGTGGCTGAAAGTAAACGATGATCCTCAGTGAACTCTACGTTAAAATACGAATCATAATGCAAAATGAATCCTGGCCTGGTGGCGACTCCGGGTGAGGTTTTTTTTGTTTTTCGCCAGAGCGAGTGGGTCAAAAGAGCTGGCTTAATTTCTTACCTGATTCAATCAGGACGGTGTTTACCGAAAGGACCAAGTTAGAGGTAATGAATATATGAAACCGATTCCGATGACGTTGCGTGGCGCAGAAAGATTACGTGAAGAGCTGGATCATCTGAAGGGCGTGCGTCGTCCCAAAATTATTGCCGACATTGCGACTGCGCGTGAGCACGGCGATTTGAAAGAGAATGCTGAATACCACGCAGCCCGCGAACAGCAAGGCTTTTGCGAAGGGCGTATTCAGGAGATCGAAGCCAAGCTTTCTAATGCCCAGGTGATCGATGTGACAAAAATGCCGGCCACGGGTCGTGTCATTTTTGGCGCCACTGTCAAACTGATGAATCTGGATACTGAAGAAGAGCAGACTTACCGCATCGTTGGTGACGACGAAGCTGATTTTAAGCAAAATCTGATTTCTGTAAACTCACCGATTGCACGTGGATTGATCGGCAAAGAGCAGGATGATGTGGTGGTGATCAACACCCCAGGCGGCGATGTTGAGTTTGAAGTGCTGAAGGTCGAGTACCTCTAAAAATCCGCATTAAAAAGGGCGAAACGTGACGTTTCGCCCTATAAATCACCCATTCATGAAGTGGATTGCTTCACATTAAATTGAAAACTAACGTAAAAAGGCCAGCTATAGCCTTTTCCTGAACGTGATTTCGTGGCACCTTTCCGAAAATCTAAAGCGTTTTTCGTTAAACTCTGACGAATTAACGCGGTAAGATAATTTTGCGGTCTTCGGTAGAAGGGCGATAAAGTACCAGCATATTGCCGATAACTTGCACATTACACGCCTTGGTTTCACGCACGATAGCGTCTACGATCAAAGCCTTCGTTTCGCGTTCTTCTGCCGCGACCTTAATCTTGATCAGTTCGTGATGCGCCAGCGCCTGTTCGATTTCGGCGAGCACGCCTTCTGTCAGGCCGTTGTTACCCAGCATGACAACCGGTTTCAGTGGATGTGCCAGGCCTTTCAGGTACTGTTTTTGTTTATTGTTAAGATTCATCGTCTTTTTTGCTTAAGTTGGGATTGAAAACGGGTCATTCTACCGCCATCTCATGTATATCACCAACCCGGACTGCTTCGGGTGGTGATTTATACTGACTTAGCCATAGACGTCATGACGCTAACAGCTTGTTCCAAAAGCTCTAACACAGGGTAGTTGGAAAACTATATGGTTACTAAATAATGTCTATTAAAAAGCGTTCTGCAAGTTCCACTCGCTGGTTGCAGGAACACTTTAGCGATAAATATGTGATTCAGGCACAGAAAAAAGGGCTGCGTTCTCGCGCCTGGTTTAAGCTTGATGAAATACAGCAAGGCGATAAGCTGTTCAAACCCGGGATGACCGTGGTGGATTTGGGTGCAGCACCCGGTGGATGGTCGCAGTTTGCCGCAACGCAGATTGGTAGCAAAGGGCGCATCATTGCGCTTGACCTTTTGCCTATGGATCCTATTGTTGGAGTCGACTTCCTTCAGGGGGATTTTCGTGATGAATTAGTTCTCAAAGCGCTGCTCGATCGCGTGGGAGAAAACAAGGTTCAGGTGGTCATGTCCGATATGGCCCCGAATATGAGCGGTACACCGGCAGTCGATATTCCAAAATCGATGTATTTAGTTGAGTTAGCACTGGATATGTGTCGGGATGTATTAGCACCAGGCGGAAGTTTCCTGGTGAAGGTGTTCCAGGGAGATGGCTTTGATGAATACCTGCGGGAAATTCGCTCCCTGTTTACGAAGGTGAAGATTCGTAAGCCAGACGCTTCCCGAGCACGTTCGCGAGAAGTGTACATCGTAGCGACAGGGCGGAAAGTGTAGTTCCCTAACGCTGTTTGTTAACACAGTTGTAATATGAGGTTGATCCCTTGAGTGACATGGCGAAGAACCTGATTCTCTGGTTAGTCATCGCAGTAGTATTGATGTCTGTATTTCAGAGCTTTGGGCCCAGCGAGTCTAATGGCCGTAGGGTAGATTATTCTACCTTCATGTCCGAATTGACCCAAGACCAGATTCGCGAAGCGCGTATCAATGGACGTGAGATTAACGTTGTTAAAAAAGACAGCAACAAGTACACGACCTACATTCCAGTTGAAGACCCTAAGTTGCTGGATACGCTGCTGAGCAAAAATGTAACCGTAGTGGGTGAGCCACCAGAGCAACCAAGCTTACTGGCCTCTATCTTTATTTCCTGGTTCCCAATGTTGCTGTTGATTGGGGTCTGGATCTTCTTTATGCGACAAATGCAGGGCGGCGGCGGCAAAGGGGCGATGTCCTTTGGCAAGAGCAAAGCGCGCATGTTGACGGAAGATCAAATTAAAACAACGTTTGCGGACGTTGCAGGTTGTGATGAAGCGAAGGAAGAGGTGAGCGAGCTGGTTGACTACCTGCGCGAACCGAGCCGTTTCCAGAAGCTGGGCGGTAAAATTCCTAAAGGCGTCCTGATGGTCGGCCCTCCGGGTACCGGTAAAACTTTGCTGGCGAAAGCCATCGCAGGGGAAGCCAAGGTGCCGTTCTTTACTATTTCCGGTTCTGACTTCGTAGAAATGTTCGTCGGTGTGGGTGCATCCCGCGTGCGCGACATGTTTGAACAAGCGAAGAAAGCCGCACCATGTATCATCTTCATTGATGAAATTGACGCCGTAGGCCGTCAGCGTGGTGCGGGTTTAGGTGGTGGTCACGACGAACGTGAGCAAACACTGAACCAGATGCTGGTAGAGATGGATGGCTTTGAAGGTAACGAAGGTATCATCGTTATTGCTGCGACTAACCGTCCAGACGTACTTGACCCGGCTCTGCTGCGTCCGGGCCGTTTCGACCGTCAGGTAGTTGTCGGCTTGCCAGATGTACGCGGCCGTGAGCAGATCCTTAAAGTTCATATGCGTCGTGTTCCGCTGGCAACAGATGTTGATGCATCTGTGATTGCACGTGGTACACCAGGCTTCTCGGGTGCTGATCTGGCGAACCTGGTCAACGAAGCCGCTCTGTTCTCTGCACGTGGTAACAAACGTGTGGTGTCGATGGTTGAGTTCGAAAAGGCCAAAGATAAAATCATGATGGGTGCTGAACGTCGCTCCATGGTGATGACAGAAGCGCAGAAAGAATCGACTGCATATCACGAAGCGGGCCATGCCATCATCGGCCGTCTGGTTCCTGAACACGATCCAGTGCATAAGGTAACGATTATTCCTCGTGGCCGCGCATTAGGTGTGACGTTCTTCCTGCCAGTCGGCGATGCAATCAGTGCCAGCCGTCAGAAACTCGAAAGTCAGATTTCCACGCTTTACGGTGGCCGTCTTGCTGAAGAGATCATCTACGGCGTAGAGAAAGTGTCTACCGGTGCATCAAACGATATCAAAGTGGCGACGTCCATTGCCCGTAACATGGTTACGCAGTGGGGCTTCTCAGACAAATTAGGTCCGTTATTGTATGCGGAGGAAGAAGGTGAAGTCTTCCTCGGTCGCTCAGTAGCAAAAGCTAAACATATGTCTGATGAAACCGCGCGCATCATCGATCAGGAAGTGAAGTCTCTGGTAGAGCGCAACTATGCACGTGCACGCACGTTGCTGATGGAAAATATGGATATCCTTCATTCAATGAAAGATGCCCTGATGAAATACGAAACCATCGATGCGCCACAAATTGACGACCTGATGAACCGTACCGAAGTTCGCCCGCCAGCCGGCTGGGATGACGTCGGCGGTAAAAATGGTAACGGCAACTCTAACGACGGTGGCACGCCAAAAGCGCCAACGCCAGTTGATGAACCTCGTACGCCTAATCCTGGCAACACGATGTTTGAACAATTCAGCGGCAAATAACGCGCTGGTTGGAAAATAACGCTGCTTACACAGAACCCCGGGCTTGCCCGGGGTTTTTTATGCGTGCATTCTTTGCCTCAGGATTTTGACATCGCGATCACAGACCGACCAAAAGGGACATGACCTATGCGCCTCACAGCCAGAGACTCGATACTCGACCTCACTTATCCTCAGGTGATGGGGATTTTGAACGTTACGCCAGATTCATTCTCCGACGGCGGACGCCATAACACTCTGGACCTCGCGCTTAGACATGCTGAGGCGATGATCAATGCCGGGGCAACTATTCTCGATATCGGCGGAGAGTCCACGCGTCCTGGCGCTGCTGAGGTGAGTGACGAAGAAGAACTGGCGCGTGTTGTCCCCGTCGTTGAGGCAATAGCACGACGTTTCGATACCTGGATTTCTGTCGATACCTCAAAGGCCATCGTCATCAGTGAAGCCGCCCGTGCGGGAATGCATCTGATCAACGATATTCGTTCATTACAAGAACCGGGCGCATTGCAGGCGGCGGCAGAATCCGGGTTACCCGTTTGTCTGATGCACATGCAGGGGCAACCGAAAACGATGCAGCATTCTCCGCAATATGCGGATGTAGTGGCGGAAGTCGGGCAATATTTTGATGAGCAAATTGCGAGATGCGTGAATGCCGGCATTCCGAAAAGTAAATTGATACTCGACCCGGGCTTTGGTTTCGGTAAAAATCTGACCCACAACTATGCGCTGCTGGGCAGACTGGCGGAGTTTCATCATTTTGGACTCCCGCTTCTGGTCGGTATGTCGAGAAAATCCATGATCGGGCAATTGCTCCATGTCTCACCGGAACAGCGTGTAACGGGTAGCGTTGCCTGCGCTGTTATCGCGGCCATGCAGGGCGCTCAGATCGTCCGCGTACATGATGTAAAAGAAACCGTCGAAGCGATGCGTGTCGTCGAAGCAACACTTTCTGCAAGGGATAAAAATTAATTATGAGCAACCGTAAATACTTTGGTACTGATGGCATTCGCGGAAAAGTAGGCGATACACCAATTACACCTGATTTTGTGCTGAAACTGGGCTGGGCC
The DNA here is from genome assembly GCF_057290995.1 of Rahnella sp. 1L-D-7-B-C2. Classification (NCBI taxonomy): domain Bacteria; kingdom Pseudomonadati; phylum Pseudomonadota; class Gammaproteobacteria; order Enterobacterales; family Yersiniaceae; genus Rahnella; species Rahnella sp. 1L-D-7-B-C2. Next base: position 101,663 of record NZ_JBXAVQ010000006.1, read on the forward strand.
GCGGGCAAAGTGCTAGCCCGTCATGGTTCGCGCAAAGTGATTATTGGCAAAGACACACGTATCTCTGGGTATATGCTCGAATCAGCCCTCGAAGCGGGGCTGGCGGCGGCTGGCTTATCTGCGTCCTTCACCGGGCCGATGCCGACGCCTGCTGTGGCGTATCTGACGCGCACTTTCCGCGCTGAAGCCGGGATTGTTATCTCTGCCTCTCACAATCCTTATTACGATAACGGCATCAAATTCTTCACCATTGATGGCACAAAACTGCCAGATGACGTAGAAGAAGCGATTGAAGCCGAGCTGGAAAAACCGCTGACCTGCGTGGAATCCGCAGAGTTGGGCAAGGCCAGCCGTATCGTCGATGCTGCCGGTCGTTATATCGAATTCTGTAAAGGGACTTTCCCGAGTGAACTAAGCCTAAACGGGCTTAAAATCGTGGTGGATTGTGCCAATGGTGCAACTTATCACATCGCGCCAAGCGTGCTGCGCGAGCTGGGTGCGAAAGTGATTGCCATCGGTTGTGAACCGGATGGTATGAATATCAACGAAGAATGCGGTGCAACGGATGTCCGTCAGCTGCAACAGCGCGTGCTGGCTGAAAAAGCAGACGTCGGGCTGGCTTTTGACGGTGACGGCGATCGCCTTATCATGGTTGATAACGAAGGTAACAAAGTCGATGGCGATCAGATTTTGTATATTATCGCGCGCGAAGGTCTGCGTCAGGGGCAGCTGAAGGGCGGTGCCGTAGGCACGCTGATGAGCAATATGGGTCTTGAGCTGGCGTTGAAACAGCTGGGCATTCCATTTACCCGTGCGAAAGTGGGTGACCGCTACGTACTGGAAAAAATGCAGGAAAAAGGCTGGCGTATCGGTGCTGAGAACTCGGGCCATATCATCCTGCTGGACAAAACCACCACGGGTGACGGCATTGTGGCAGGTTTGCAAGTGCTTACCGCAATGGTGCGTAACCACATGAGCCTGCATGATTTGTGCAGCGGCATGAAATTGCTTCCGCAAATCCTGATCAATGTCCGCTTCGCCGGTGAACATGACCCTCTGGAGTCTGAAGAAGTTAAGCTGGTGACCGCCGAGGTTGAAAAGCAACTGGCAGGGCGTGGCCGCGTATTACTGCGTAAATCTGGTACTGAGCCTTTGCTACGCGTCATGGTAGAGGGCGAAGATGCCGAGTTGGTCGAAAAACTGGCCAATCGGATTGCCGATGCAGTTAAAGCGGTTAAACCCTAAGCTGATAAAAAGCGGTGAATTTCTCAGCGATGCGCCTTTATCTTCTTGTGGGAAAAGGGCGCAAAGTAAAAGCATAAATGTGTTTTAGGCCATATTTGCCGTTTTTTTCCGCAAACAAACATTTCAGTGCAAATTGCCCTTGCGTGCCAATACGGCTTTGGTTAGTATTCACACCCGCTTCAGTGGGTCCTTAGATGGCCTGCTAAATTGGTGAGAAGCAATTGGCATGCGGTGAACCCGCGAGGATACAGGTACTACTATGTACGACGCTCTTCTGGTGATTTTCCTTATCGTAGCAATCGGCCTTGTGGCTTTGGTTATGCTACAACAAGGTAAAGGCGCTGATATGGGAGCCTCTTTCGGAGCAGGTGCTTCTGGCACATTGTTCGGTTCGAGTGGTTCCGGTAACTTCATGACCCGTATGACCGGCGTTTTGGCCGCTTTGTTCTTTATCATTAGTTTGATTCTTGGGAACATGAGCACCAATAAAAGCCAAAAAGGTAGTGAGTGGGAAAACTTAAGTCAGCCAGCGCAAACTGAGCAGACTACTGCACCGGCCGCTCCAGCAGCGCCTAACAGTGATGTTCCTCACTAAGCAGTAACCTTCTTACCTAAAGAAGTGAAAGTTTTAAACAGTGGCTTGAACTTGGACAGTACAAGCGATTGTGAAAAAAAAGAGTGCCGAGGTGGTGGAATTGGTAGACACGCTACCTTGAGGTGGTAGTGCCCGAATGGGCTTACGGGTTCAAGTCCCGTCCTCGGTACCAATCTTTATGATAATTTGCTTTTTAGCGATTATCGGCGTAGTATTTGCCACGTTTTCGGACGCGGGGTGGAGCAGCCTGGTAGCTCGTCGGGCTCATAACCCGAAGGTCGTCGGTTCAAATCCGGCCCCCGCAACCACTTTCCCTAAGTGTTTATTTCAAATAGACTTTCAGTATCTCCCTGTGATGTTCTGCAGTTCCAATTTGAAAGTGACTATTTGAAAATAACACTTCGAAAGTTGTACCGAAGCCGCTATGCGGCAAATAGGGTCCAGTTGCATAAAGCCCCGATTTATCGGGGTTTTTTGTTATTTGGCAACAGAATCACTGGGCTATTTAGCCCTTTTTTTATGTCTTGGGGGTGGGCTTGTCCACATTAGAACAAAAATTAACAGAGCTGATTACAGCACCAGTCGAGGCACTTGGCTTTGAGCTGGTGGGCATCGAGTTCGTTCGGGCTCGCCAATCGACGTTGCGCATCTATATTGATAGTGACGCCGGGATCAATGTTGATGATTGTGCTGATGTCAGCCACCAGGTGAGCGCTGTACTGGACGTAGAAGATCCGGTCACCGTCGCCTATAACCTGGAAGTTTCCTCTCCAGGCCTTGATCGTCCTATGTTCACCGCTGAGCATTATCAACGTTTTATCGGTGACGAAGTCAGCATGGTACTGCGTATGGCGGTCCAGAATCGTCGTAAATGGCAGGGCATCATCAAAGCTGTCGAAGGCGAAATGATCACGGTGACTGTGGAAGGGAAAGATGAAGTGTTCGCACTGAGCAACATCCAGAAAGCGAACCTGGTACCCCACTTTTAAAAAAGTTTGGAAGAGGCAACTAGGATGAACAAAGAGATTCTGGCTGTTGTAGAAGCAGTTTCTAATGAAAAATCCCTCCCGCGCGAGAAGATTTTTGAAGCGCTGGAAATTGCATTATCAACAGCGACCAAGAAAAAATACGAGCAGGAAATTGAAGTCCGCGTCAGCATTGACCGTAAAACCGGTGACTTTGATACTTTCCGTCGTTGGGTTGCAGTCGACGAAGTGACTCAGCCAACACGTGAAATCACCCTCGAAGCAGCACAGTATGAAGAACCGTCTATCGAACTCGGCGGTTACATCGAAGATCAAATCGAGTCAGTCACATTCGACCGCATTACCACCCAAACCGCAAAACAAGTTATCGTACAGAAAGTACGCGAAGCTGAGCGCGCGATGGTGGTTGAGCAGTTCCGTGAACAGCAAGGCGAAATCGTCACTGGCGTCGTCAAGAAAGTTAACCGTGACAGTATCGCCCTGGACTTAGGTAGCAATGCTGAAGCCGTTATCCTGCGTGAAGATATGCTTCCGCGTGAAAACTTCCGTTCCGGTGACCGCATTCGTGGCGTTCTGTACGATGTCCGTCCGGAAGCGCGCGGCGCGCAACTGTTCGTCAGCCGTTCACGTAATGAAATGCTGATCGAACTGTTCCGCATTGAAGTGCCTGAAATCGGTGAAGAGCTGATCGAGATTAAAGCGGCAGCCCGTGATCCTGGCTCCCGTGCAAAAATCGCAGTGAAAACTAACGACAAGCGCATCGACCCGGTCGGTGCTTGTGTCGGTATGCGCGGTGCACGCGTTCAGGCCGTTTCCAGTGAACTGGGCGGAGAACGTATTGATATCATCCTTTGGGATGATAATCCTGCGCAATTCGTTATCAATGCGATGGCACCAGCAGATGTTGCCTCCATCGTGGTTGATGAAGATAGATGCACCATGGATATCGCCGTTGAAGCCAGCAATCTGGCACAGGCGATTGGCCGTAATGGTCAGAACGTACGTTTGGCTTCCCAACTGTTGAAACAACATCGTGGTGATGACCGCTGGGAACTGAACGTGATGACAGCAGACGACCTGCAGGCCAAACATCAGGCTGAGGCTCACGCTGCGATCGAAACCTTCACTAAATACCTGGCAATCGATGAAGATTTCGCCACGGTTCTGGTTGAAGAAGGTTTCTCTACCCTCGAAGAGCTGGCTTACGTGCCGGTGAACGAACTGCTAGAAATCGACGGCCTGGATGAAGACACCGTGAATGCGCTGCGCGAACGTGCGAAAGAAGCGCTGACCACGTTGGCTTTAGCCCAGGAAGAAAGTCTCGGTGACAATAAGCCTGCTGACGATCTGCTGAATTTGGCGGGTCTGGAACGTAGCATGGCGTTTAAACTGGCTGCACAAGGCGTTTGTACGCTGGAAGATCTTGCCGAGCAGGGTGTCGACGATCTGGCTGATATTGAAGGTCTTACTGACGAGCAGGCTGGTGAACTTATCATGGCCGCGCGCAATATCTGCTGGTTTGGCGACAACGCGTAATAACTGTAGCAGGAAGGAACAGCATGACAGATGTAACTGTAAAATCGCTGGCGGCAGAGATTCAGACCCCGGTAGATCGCCTGGTACAGCAATTTGCTGATGCAGGGATCTCGAAGTCCGAATCTGACTCTGTGACCCAGCAGGAAAAAGAAACATTGCTGGCGCATCTCAATGGCGGAAACGCTGGTGCGACAAACAAACTGACGTTACAACGCAAAACGCGTAGTACACTGAATATTCCGAGCACCGGCGGGACGAGTAAATCGGTGCAAATCGAAGTCCGCAAGAAACGCACTTATGTTAAACGTGATATGACCGAAGCAGAACTTGCCCAGGCAGAAGCGGAAGAGCAAGCGAAGCGTGACGCGGAAGAACAGGCACAGCGTGCAGCAGCAGAGCAAGCCCAGCGCGAAGCTCAGGAAAAAGCCAAACGCGCCGCCGAAGAGCAAGCTAAACGTGAGGCCGCTGATAAAGCTAAGCGTGATGCAGCGGAAAAAGATAAAGTGACGAATCAACATACCGACGAAGTAACTAAACCAGCTCAGGCAGATAAAGCACGCCGTGAAGCTGAAGCCGCAGAGCTGAAACGCAAAACGGAAGAAGAAGCCCAGCGTAAGGTTGAAGAAAACGCCAAGCGCATTGCAGAAGAAGCCCGCAAAATGGCTGACTCTGGTGTCTGGACTGAAACTGTCGCGCCAAGCGAATCAGAATCTGCTGACTATCATGTCACCACTTCTACCCATGCCCGTGCTGCTGAAGACGAGAACGACGCCAAAGTTGAAGGCGAACGTCGTAGCCGTACCCGCGGTGGCAAAGCGACCAAGCAGAAGAAAGGCAATAAACTGTCTGAATCTAAAGCTGACCGCGAAGAAGCACGTGCCGTTGGCCGTAATGGTAAAGGTAAGCGTAAGCCAAGCACGCTGCAACAGAGCTTCAACAAGCCTGTTGCTGCAGTGAACCGTGACGTTGTAGTGGGTGAAACCATTACCGTTGCAGAGCTTGCGAACAAAATGGCAGTTAAAGGCTCTCAGGTCATCAAAACTATGATGAAACTGGGCGCGATGGCCACCATCAACCAGGTTATTGATCAGGAAACTGCTCAGCTGGTTGCTGAAGAGATGGGTCACAAAGTTATCCTGCGTCGTGAAAACGAACTGGAAGAAGCGCTGATGAGCGACCGTGATACGGGCGCATCCGCTGGTGCTGAGCCACGTGCTCCGGTTGTGACCATCATGGGTCACGTTGACCACGGTAAAACCTCTCTGCTTGACTACATTCGCTCAACGAAAGTTGCTGCGGGCGAAGCGGGTGGTATTACCCAGCACATCGGTGCTTATCACGTTGAAACTGAAAACGGCATGATCACGTTCCTTGATACTCCGGGACACGCCGCATTTACTTCAATGCGTGCCCGTGGTGCTAAGGCAACTGACATCGTCGTTCTGGTTGTTTCTGCCGATGATGGCGTGATGCCACAAACCATCGAAGCCGTACAGCATGCGAAAGCTGCTGGCGTGCCAATCGTGGTCGCAGTAAACAAAATTGATAAACCAGACGCTGATCCCGATCGCGTTCGTACCGAGCTTTCTCAGTACGGCGTTATGCCGGAAGAGTGGGGCGGTGAGTCTCAGTTCATCCACGTTTCTGCGAAAGCAGGGACAGGCATCGATGATCTGCTGCAAGCTATCTTGCTGCAGGCCGAAGTTCTGGAACTGAAAGCTGTCCGTACCGGTATGGCAAGCGGCGTTGTGATCGAGTCCTTCCTGGATAAAGGTCGTGGCCCGGTTGCAACTGTTCTGGTTCAGGAAGGTACGCTGAACAAGGGCGACATCATTCTGTGTGGCTTCGAATACGGTCGCGTTCGTGCAATGCGTGATGAAATGGGTCGCGACATTACGTCTGCGGGTCCATCTATCCCGGTGGAAGTGTTGGGTCTGTCCAGCGTTCCGGCTGCGGGTGATGAAGTTACCGTTGTACGTGATGAGAAAAAAGCCCGTGAAGTTGCGCTTTACCGTCAGGGTAAATTCCGCGAAGTGAAACTGGCCCGTCAGCAGAAATCTAAACTGGAAAACATGTTTGCGAACATGACTGAAGGTGAAGTGTCTGAACTGAATATCGTTCTGAAATCTGACGTACAGGGTTCTTGCGAAGCGATTTCTGATGCACTGCAGAGCTTGTCTACTGACGAAGTGAAAGTCAAAATCGTGGGTATGGGTGTCGGTGGTATTACCGAGACTGATGCTACGCTGGCAGCCGCTTCCCGTGCGATCATCCTGGGCTTCAACGTACGTGCCGATGCTTCTGCTCGCCGCGTCGTAGAAAGCGAAAGCCTGGATCTGCGCTACTATTCCGTAATCTATAACCTGATTGACGAAGTTAAACAGGCGATGAGCGGTATGTTGGCGCCAGAGTACAAACAGCAAATCATCGGCCTGGCTGAAGTCCGTGACGTGTTCAAGTCACCGAAATTTGGCGCAATTGCTGGTTGTATGGTTACTGAAGGTATGATCAAGCGTAACAACCCAATCCGTGTACTGCGTGATAACGTGGTCATCTACGAAGGCGAGCTGGAATCCCTGCGCCGCTTCAAAGATGATGTTGCTGAAGTTCGCAACGGCATGGAATGTGGTATCGGCGTTAAGAACTACAACGATGTGCGTACTGGCGATGTGATCGAAGTCTTCGAAATCATCGAGATTAAACGTACTATCGCTTAACGTTTGCGAAGTAGCTGATATCCAGATGGGGGGCCTTGCGCCCCCTTATTTGTCTGGAGCAAGTGGAGAAAGAATAATCATGGCAAAAGAATTTAGCCGTACACAGCGCGTCTCTCAGGAGATGCAAAAAGAAATCGCGATAATTTTACAGCGCGAAGTCAAAGATCCACGTGTTGGCATGGCCACCGTGTCGGGAGTCGAAGTTTCACGCGATCTGGCATATGCCAAAGTGTTCGTGACCTTCCTTGACGTTCTGACCACCGATAATCACGATCCCGATCGTGTGAAAAACGGTATCAAAGCCTTACAGGACGCATCAGGTTTCATTCGTACCCTGATCGGCAAAGCGATGCGTCTGCGCGTTGTTCCTGAACTGACTTTTGCTTACGACAATTCACTAGTTGAAGGCATGCGTATGTCTAACCTGGTGACCAATGTCGTGAAGAACGATGCTGAACGTCGTTCAGCTGCAGGCGACGACGAGGAAGCATAATGAGCCGCCCACGTCGCCGCGGCCGTGATATTCACGGCGTTCTGCTACTGGACAAATCTTACGGCTTGTCTTCCAACGACGCGCTGCAAAAGGTCAAACGCCTTTATAACGCCAACCGTGCAGGACATACCGGTGCGCTTGATCCTCTGGCGACCGGCATGTTGCCGTTATGCTTAGGCGAAGCAACCAAATTTTCCCGTTTTTTGCTTGATTCCGACAAGCGTTATCGCGTCATTGCCCGCATGGGGCAACGTACCGATACCTCCGATGCGGAAGGTGAAATCATTTCCGAACGTGAAATGACGTTTACCCAGCAGCAGCTTGACGACGCTCTCGACAGCTTTCGTGGGGAAACCCAGCAAATTCCTTCCATGTATTCTGCACTGAAATATGAAGGGAAAAAACTGTACGAATATGCGCGTCAGGGTATTGAAGTTCCACGCGAATCCCGCAGTATCACGGTGTATGAACTGAAGTTCATTCGCTGGGAAGGCTTCGAGGTTGAGCTGGAAATTCACTGCTCGAAAGGCACTTACATCCGCACAATTGTGGATGATTTGGGTGAAAAATTGGGATGTGGTGCACACGTCACTTATCTGCGCCGTTTGCAGGTAGCAACGTATCCTTTTGAGCGTATGGTCACCATGGAAAAACTCCATGAGCTGATGGCTCAGGCAGAAGAGCAGGGCATTGAACCGCGCTTACTGTTGGATCCTTTGTTGCTGCCTATGGACAGCGCCTGTGAAGACTTCCCGGAAGTGAACTTACTGCCAGTAGTGGCTGGATATGTGAAACAGGGTCAACCTGTTCAGGCATCTGGCGCACCGACAAGCGGGATGGTTCGCATCACCGAAGGTGAAGAACGTAAGTTTATCGGCATTGGCGAAATAGATGATGATGGACGCATTGCGCCGCGTCGTTTGGTCGTCGAATATACCGAATAAGCGCTTTTTGCCCACCTTGCGATCATATATAGCAAAGGGTAGAATAGCGCAGCTTATGCATTGGGTAGCTGAATTAGAGATCGGCACCCGTTTAAACTATCTATAATATTTTGGAGTATAATTATGTCTCTAAGCGTTGAAGCTAAAGCTCAAATCGTTTCCGACTTTGGTCGTGGCACAAACGACAGTGGTTCTTCCGAAGTTCAGGTTGCTCTGCTGACTGCTCAAATTAACCATCTGCAAGGTCACTTTGCAGAGCACAAAAAAGATCACCACAGCCGTCGTGGTCTGCTGCGCATGGTTTCTCAGCGTCGTAAACTGCTGGACTACCTGAAGGGTAAAGATGTAGCACGTTACACCAGCCTGATCGAACGTCTGGGTCTGCGTCGCTAATCAAGCGAGTTTCAGTGTAAAGGGGCCAATAGGCCCCTTTATTCTAGGAAGCGACACCAAATCAGGTTACTGTATGGCTGTTGTTTCTGCTGTTAATCTAAGAACATGAACTTCCGTTACAGATGTTTTCGCGCGGCTAATGAGAGACTTTATTGCCACATTGCCAGGCCAATAAGGATTGTCATTAGTCGCGAGAATGTAGTGAGAAGCTCGGATATCTATCGGTGTGAACTGCTGTCATAACAGCTGCGCGCCCCAATTAAGGACATTACATTGCTTAATCCGACTATTCGTAAATTCCAATACGGCCAGCACACCGTTACGCTGGAAACCGGCATGATGGCGCGTCAGGCGACTGCAGCCGTGATGGTTAGCATGGACGACACAGCGGTATTCGTTACCGTTGTTGGCCAGAAAAAAGCTAAACCAGGTCAGAGCTTCTTCCCCCTGACCGTTAACTACCAGGAGCGTACTTACGCTGCTGGTCGTATCCCGGGCAGCTTCTTCCGTCGTGAAGGCCGTCCAAGCGAAGGCGAAACACTGACTTCCCGTCTGATCGACCGTCCAATTCGTCCACTGTTCCCGGAAGGCTTCCTGAATGAAGTTCAGGTTATCGCAACCGTGGTTTCCCTGAACCCACAAGTTAACCCTGACATCGTTGCGATGATCGGTGCGTCTGCTGCCCTGAGCCTGTCTGGTATTCCATTCAGCGGCCCAATCGGTTCTGCGCGCGTAGGTTACATCAACAACCAGTACGTTCTGAACCCAACCGCAGACGAGCTGAAAACCAGCAGTCTGGATCTGGTGGTTGCCGGTACTAAAGGCGCGGTCCTGATGGTTGAGTCTGAAGCGGATGTTCTGAGCGAAGACCAGATGCTGGGTGCTGTGGTGTTCGGCCACGAACAACAACAAATCGTTATTGATAACATCAACTCTCTGGTTGCTGAAGTCGGTAAAGCGAAATGGGATTGGCAGCCAGAAGTGGTTAACGCTGAGCTGCACGCTCGCGTCGCTGCGCTGGCAGAATCTCGTTTAGGTGATGCTTATCTGATCACTGACAAACAAGACCGTTACGCTCAGATCAACGTGATCAAATCTGAAGTTGTGCAAACACTGCAAGCTGAAGATGAAGCGCTGGACGCTGGCGAAATCTCTGACCTGCTGGGCAGCATTGAGAAGAACGTGGTGCGTAGCCGTGTTCTGCGTGGCGAGCCACGTATCGATGGTCGTGAAAAAGACATGATCCGCGGTCTGGACGTTCGTACTGGCGTTCTGCCACGTACCCACGGTTCTGCACTGTTCACCCGTGGTGAAACTCAGGCGCTGGTAACAGCGACGCTGGGTACTGCACGTGACGCGCAAAACCTGGACGAGTTGATGGGTGAGAAGTCTGACAGCTTCCTGTTCCACTACAACTTCCCTCCATACTCCGTTGGTGAGACTGGCATGGTCGGTTCACCTAAACGTCGTGAGATTGGTCACGGTCGTTTGGCTAAGCGCGGTGTGTTGGCGATGATGCCAAAACCAGAAGACTTCCCGTATACCGTACGTGTGGTTTCTGAAATCACTGAATCTAACGGTTCATCTTCTATGGCTTCCGTTTGTGGCGCGTCTCTGGCCCTGATGGATGCAGGCGTGCCGATAAAAGCCGCCGTTGCGGGTATCGCAATGGGTCTGGTTAAAGAAGGCGAAAGCTTTGTTGTTCTGTCCGACATTCTGGGTGACGAAGATCACCTGGGCGACATGGACTTTAAAGTGGCCGGTAGCCGCGACGGTATCACCGCGCTGCAGATGGACATCAAAATCGAAGGTATCACCCGCGAAATCATGCAGGTGGCTCTGAACCAGGCTAAGGGTGCGCGTCTGCACATTCTGGGCGTTATGGAACAGGCTATCAGCACCCCGCGTGGCGACATCTCTCAGTTCGCTCCACGTATCCACACCATTAAGATCAGCCCGGACAAAATCAAGGACGTGATCGGTAAAGGTGGTTCTGTGATCCGTGCTCTGACTGAAGAAACTGGCACGACTATCGAAATCGAAGATGACGGTACTGTGAAAATCGCAGCAACCGACGGCGAGAAAGCGAAATATGCTATCCGTCGTATCGAAGAGATCACTGCAGAAATCGAAGTTGGCCGTATCTATCAGGGTAAAGTGACCCGTATCGTAGACTTTGGTGCGTTTGTTGCCATCGGCGGCGGTAAAGAAGGTCTGGTCCATATTTCTCAGATCGCTGATAAGCGCGTCGAGAAAGTGACTGATTACCTGCAGATGGGTCAGGAAGTACCGGTTAAGGTACTGGAAGTTGACCGTCAGGGCCGCGTGCGTTTGAGCATCAAAGAAGCAACTGCACCGACTCAGGACGATACAACTGAGCAACCTGCCGCAGAATAATCTGTAACAGAAGTTTTACAGCTCCTTTCCATCTGGAGGGGAGCTGTTCGTATCACGAACGTAGGACGCGTTTGTGTTAAGCAAGCGGATGACAGGATGTCTATCCAATGTTTGTCTTCGGGAGTAGAAATGAAGCCTTTCTTGCGCTGGTGTTATGTTGCGACAGCACTTATGTTGGCAGGATGCAGCAACCATGATTGGCGTAAAAATGAAGTTCTGGCGATTCCGTTGCAGCCTACGTTGCAGCAGGAAGTCATCCTGGCACGCATGGAACAAATTCTTGCCAGCCGGTCATTAACCGATGATGAGAGAGCACAGCTATTATATGAGCGCGGTGTGCTGTATGATAGTCTCGGGCTAAGAGCACTGGCGCGAAATGATTTTTCACAAGCGCTGTCTATTCGTCCTGATATGCCAGAAGTTTTTAACTACCTGGGGATTTACCTAACGCAGGCAGGCAATTTCGATGCTGCCTATGAAGCGTTTGATTCTGTACTAGAGCTTGATCCAACTTACAACTACGCGCGTTTGAACCGAGGTATCGCACTGTATTACGGTGGACGATTCTCGTTAGCGCAGGATGATCTGCAGGCGTTTTATCGAGACGATCCAAATGATCCCTTCCGTTCGTTATGGCTTTACCTTGCGGAGCGAGAAATCAATCCGAAGGATGCCGACGTAGCGCTTCAACAGCGTTATGACAAAGCGGACAGAGGGCAATGGGGATGGAATATCGTCGAATTCTACCTGGGCAAAATCAGCGAAACTACGCTGATGGAACGCCTCAAGGCAGAAGCAACGGATAACACTTCGCTCGCTGAGCATCTCAGTGAAACTGACTTCTATTTAGGTAAGCATTACCTAAGTCTGGGGGACAAGAACAGCGCCGCGGCACTGTTCAAACTGACGGTAGCTAACAACGTTCACAACTTTGTTGAGCACCGCTATGCATTGTTGGAATTGGCGCTTTTGGGCCAAGAGCAAGACGACCTATCAGAATCGGACCAGCAATAGCTGACGACACCAATCAGCCTGATTAATCATGGTTTTTACCATTTTTAAGCGCCTTAACGGGCGAGGGTTGCTTTGTTCGTTTTATAATCTAATTTGAGCCGGTTCACACTTTTCAATGAAAATGACTGAAAATTTTCTCGACGAGTTATGTAGACTGGCTGCCATTATTAATGAGGCACGTGTACATGACTACTGAGCTTGAAATCTCTTTTGCTGACCTGGGGCTGTCTGCTCCGATCATTTCTGCCCTTACCGATTTGGGCTACGAAAAACCTTCACCAATCCAGGCTGAGTGTATTCCTCACCTGCTGAGCGGCCGCGATGTTCTGGGTATGGCGCAGACCGGTTCCGGTAAAACTGCCGCATTCTCTTTACCTTTGCTGCACAACATTGATGCTTCACTGAAAGCACCACAAATTCTTGTTCTGGCACCAACCCGCGAACTGGCGGTTCAGGTTGCTGAAGCAATGACTGACTTCTCTAAACATATGCATGGCGTGAATGTGGTTGCCCTTTATGGCGGCCAGCGCTATGACGTTCAGCTGCGCGCACTGCGTCAAGGTCCACAAGTCGTTGTGGGTACCCCGGGCCGCCTGCTGGACCACCTGAAACGTGGCACCCTGAACCTCTCTAACCTGAGCGGTCTGGTACTGGACGAAGCCGATGAAATGCTGCGTATGGGCTTCATCGAAGACGTCGAAACTATCATGGCGCAGATCCCGGCTCAACATCAGACCGCGTTGTTCTCTGCCACTATGCCAGAAGCGATCCGTCGTATTACACGTCGCTTTATGAAAGATCCACAGGAAGTGCGCATTCAGTCAAGCATTACTACCCGTCCGGACATCAGCCAGAGCTACTGGACTGTACACGGCCTGCGTAAGAATGAAGCTCTGGTGCGTTTCCTGGAAGCTGAAGACTTTGATGCAGCTATCATCTTCGTGCGTACTAAAAGCGCGACGCTGGAAGTGGCTGAAGCCCTGGAACGTAGCGGCTACAGCAGCGCTGCACTGAACGGCGACATGAACCAGGCCCTGCGTGAGCAGACTCTGGAACGTCTGAAAGATGGCCGTCTGGACATTCTGATCGCAACCGACGTGGCAGCACGTGGTCTCGACGTAGAACGTATCAGCCTGGTTGTTAACTACGACATCCCGATGGACTCCGAGTCTTACGTTCACCGTATCGGCCGTACCGGTCGTGCGGGTCGTGCGGGTCGCGCATTGCTGTTCGTTGAGAACCGTGAACGCCGCCTGTTGCGCAACATTGAACGCACCATGAAGCTGACTATTCCAGAAGTTGAAATTCCTACTGCTGATGTGCTGGGCGAGCGTCGTCTTGCTAAGTTCGCAGCAAAAGTTCAGCAACAACTGGAAAGCAGCGATCTGGATCAGTACCGCGCGCTGTTGGCTAAACTGCAACCTGCAGAAGAGCTGGACATCGAAACGCTGGCTGCTGCACTGCTGAAAATGGCACAGGGCGAACGTCCTCTGATCGTTGCCGCTGACCCAATCTTCAAAAGCCGTCCACCGCGTCGTGAATTTGAAGAACGTGGCGACCGCGGTGACCGTGGCGATCGTCGTGACCGTCCGGCTCGCAGCAATGACCGTCCTGCGCGTGATGGCGACAGCCCGCGTCGTGAACGTCGTGAAGCTGGCGATATGGAACTGTACCGTATCGAAGTGGGTCGTGATGATGGTGTTGAAGTTCGTCACATCGTTGGTGCGATTGCTAACGAAGGCGACATCAGCAGCCGTTACATCGGTAACATCAAGCTGTTCGGTACGCATTCCACTATCGAACTGCCAAAAGGTATGCCGGGCGAGATTCTGTCTCATTTCACCCGTACCCGCATCCTGAACAAACCGATGAACATGCAGTTGCTGGGTGATGCTCAGCCACAGCCTGCACGTCGCGAACGTCCGGCCGGTGCTGGTGGCGAGCGTCGTGGTAACGGTGCTCCGCGTCCTTTCAACGGTGATCGTCCTGCCGGTGCTGGTGGTGAACGTCGTGGTAACGGCGCTCCACGTTCTTTCAGCGGCGACCGTCGTGAAGGTTCTTCAGCAGCTGGCGAACGTCGTCCGCCAAGCCGCGCACCACGTCGTACTACTGACGCATAATTTATCGCGCTTCGGTTTACTGAAGCTTAGATAATAAAAAACCAGCCTTTACCGGCTGGTTTTTTTTCGTCAGTGATTTGTCGAAGTGCTTAGCTTATACGGTGCTCTTTTACTAAATCGCCCTGCAACTCCGAGACAATTTCAAACGAGCGCAAACGCGCCTGCTGATCAAAAATTTGTCCGTTGATCATCAGCTCATCGGCTTCAGTTTCACGCAAAATCGACTGCAAACCCTGACGCAGAGTGTCTTTATTACCGACCACCGACATACGCAGTGCGTTATCCACACCAAAGCGTTCTGATGCAGACCACAGGCTTTCGATGTTATCCACCGGCGCAGGCAGTTTGCCCGGCATACCACGGCGCAGATTAATGAACTGCTGCTGATTGGAGGTAAACATCCGGCGCGCTTCTTCATCAGTGTCTGCGCCAATCGCGTTGAGACACACCATTGCATAGGGTTTTTCAAGCTGCCCGGAAGGCTGGAACTTGCTGCGGTAAATAGCTAATGCCTGATACAGCATATCCGGTGCGAAATGCGATGCGAAGGCAAAGGGTAACCCGAGGGCCGCAGCCAGCTGAGCGCTGTACAGACTTGAACCCAATAGCCAAATCGGCACATGCAATCCCTGACCCGGTACGGCCTGAACTGCCTGGTTCGGCTGAACTTCACCGAAATACAGCTGCAATTCCTGCACATCTTTCGGGAAGTTATCGACCTCGCCGGAAAGATGGCGGCGCAGAGCAATCATGGTGCGCTGATCGGTACCCGGCGCGCGGCCAAGACCCAGGTCGACACGGTTCGGATACAGCGTGGCCAGCGTGCCGAACTGTTCGGCGATCACCAGCGGGGAATGGTTGGGCAGCATGACACCGCCGGAACCCACGCGAATGGTTTTCGTGCCACCGGCTATGTAGCCCAACAGCACCGACGTCGCGGCGCTGGCGATGCCGGTCATATTGTGGTGTTCAGCCATCCAGTATCGTTGATAGCCCCATTTCTCGGCGTGTTGTGCCAGTTCCAGGGAAGATTTAAAAGCCTGCGCGGGATCAGTACCTTGTGGAACAGGTGCCAGATCGAGAACGGAAAGGGGAACGGTGTGTTTATCAGACATAGTCACGGCTCACTCGTTGAGGGGCGAAACGAAAGCGGCTCGCCCGCTAAAAATGCTCATAATTAGAACGAGTATTACCCATTCATTACGGATTGAATACTGCATTTGTGCCTTTCCTGACCCTCTAATTTATATGTGACAGCTATGAATCATGTTTAATTTATCGTTTCGGACAATATGTTGTTTTGTGTTAAAACGTCTCTGTCTGCGCCGCTATGATTGAGCGTCACCTATGATGAAACTGTTACTCCGAGAACGGAGCGCGGCAAAAACGGACTATAAAGGAATGGAAACCCCATGCCGTTGAACAAAACTGGCGAAAAAAAGGATCAGGCAACACATGAGTAAACGTATTTTATTGACCCTTCTGCTGGTCGCCGTGGCGGTGTCATTAGCGGTCTTATTCCGCGCGCATAATCAGGATTTATTGTTGCAGGGCGAAGTGGATGCGCCTGAGGTTATTGTCGCCTCGAAAGCCAAAGGCCGCGTGATCGAACGTCATGTCGAGCGGGGTGATGACGTCAAAGCCGGTCAGTTACTGATAACCCTCGACAGCCCGGAAATGATGGCGCAGTTGCGTGCGCTTGAAGCGGCACGCGATCAGGCAAAGGCTCAGCTCGATCTCTCCGTAAACGGCACTCGTGAAGAAAGTATTCGCAATCTGAAAGCCACGCTGGCGCAGTCTCAGGCCGAATACATTAATGCCCGCGATCTCTACAATCGCAACGCCAAAGTCGCGGCGAAAGGATTTATTTCTGCGTCTGATTTAGAAGATTCCCGCCGTGCCCGTGACAGCGCGTATCAGCAGGTTTTGGTCGCCAAAGCCAATCTTGATGAAGGCACTAATGGCGACCGCGTTGAACAACGTGAAAGCTATGCCGCACAGTTGCGTCAGGCAGAAGAGGATTTACTTGAGCTGAAAGCGCAAACCGACGACTTACAGGTCAAAGCGCCGGTCGCGGGTGAGGTGGGGCCGATCCCGGTGGAAGTTGGCGAGCTGGAAAGTGCCAACAGTCCGTTGTTGACGTTAGTGCGTTTGCCGGACGCCTATTTCGTCTTTAACCTGCGTGAAGATATTTTGGCCGGCGTGCGCAAAGGTGACAAAGTGCAGATGCGCGTGCCTGCACTAAATAACCAGATGATTGAAGCCGAAGTGCGCTACATCGCGCCGCTTGGTGATTACGCCACCAAGCGCGCCACCCGTGCTACAGGCGACTTCGATCTCAAGACCTTTGAAGTACGTCTCTACCCGGCGAAACCGGTGCCCGGCCTGCGTCAGGGCATGAGCGCGCTGTGGCAGTGGAAGGCGAAGTGAAGCGGGTCAAAGCGCCGCGAAGTGAAAGGATAAAAGCCGGGTGGCGCTGCTTTAGCCGTGCTTTTAACCGGGAGGTCAGTTTTGCTTTCCGTAAGCCGGTGATCCACTGGCTGTGCTGGATTTTCCCCTTGCTGCTGTTCGGGCTTATCAGCAGCAATTTCTCGGAAGGCACCTTGCTGGATTTACCGGTATCGGTAGTCGATAACGATCACAGCAGCCTGTCAAAAACGCTAATCCGTAAACTGGATGCCGGATCCCACGCCCACGTTCAGGCGTTTAACGGTGGATTGCAGGAGGCCGAATACCGGTTACGCACTGCACAAGATTATGCGCTGCTGTATATTCCCACCGATTTCGAAGCCGACGTACTGGCCGGAAAACAGCCGAGCGTCGTGCTGTACTATAACGCTTTGTTCTATGGTGCCGGTTTGTACTCCACGCAGGATTTCAGCGGGCTTATCACCGAACTGAACACCAGTTACCGTTCGATTATCGCTACGGAAATCGGCAAAACGCTGCCATCGCTGGCCAGCGTCGATCTCTCATACGGTAGCCTGTTCAACGCCAGCGGCAGCTATATTTACTACCAGCAGTTCGCCGCGACCATTCACCTGCTGCAACTTTTCACAGTGACCTGCATGATCTACGTGATGGCACGCAGTCAGGCGTTGCTCAGCGCACCGTCGTTTACCCTGGCGCTGCTCGGAAAACTTGCCCCTTACACGCTGTGTTTCACAACCTTGCTGATGGTGGAAATCGCCATGCTGGTGGGGTTCTTCGATGCGCGGGTTAGCGGCAATCCGCTCTATATGTTGCTTGTCGGCTTCTTCTATGTGATTGCCGCCCAGAGCCTCGGGTTACTGCTGTTCACCTTCACCAAAACCACCATTACGGCCTACACCATGATGGGGATTTTCGTCAGTATCGCGCTGACCTTCTCCGGCATGGCGGTGCCGGTGCTCTCGATGCCGCTGCCCGCAAGGATAATCTCCGCTATCGAACCGCTGAGTTACGCGCTGGCGGCAATGTTTGACGTTTTCCTGCGTGAAGTCTCGGTGCGCGGTATTTTATTGGTCTGCTGCATCCTGCTAATTTACCCGCTGGTCACCGGCTTCCTGGTGCGTAAGCGGTTATACATGCGAATGAAACAACAGGAGCCAGGAAAATGACCCGTCGTGAATGGTTCAAAACCTGGTGGGGTACGTTTAGCAAAGTGCTGACCGGCCTGCTTGATAAACCGATGTGGATGATGTTGCTGATTTCGCTGTGCGTGATGAGCCTGGTCTACGCCAACCGTACGGTGTGGGATTTGCCGGTGGCGGTGGTTGATCAAGACCACAGCTCCGCCAGCCGGATGCTGACCCGACAGCTGGACGCCACGTCGAAAGTCAAAACCGTGCAGTACGAAAATCTGGCGGATGCGGAACACGATCTGGCGCTGCGCCAGCTTTTCGCGGTAATTATCATGCCGGTGGATCTTGAAAAGAAGATCCTCGCGGGTCAGAACATTGTGATCCCGGTGTACGGCGATGCCACCAACCGGCTGGCGAACGGCCAGATCCAGCAGGATGTGCTGGCTGCGTACCAGTCGATCCTTACGCAGTACAATAGTGATCTCCTGCTGCGTAACGGATTCAGCGAACGACAGGCCAGCGTCGTATTGTCGCCAATGGTCGGCCAGACGCTTGACCTGTTTAACCCCGGCATCAGTTTCGCAGCGATCATTTTCCCCGGCCTGCTGGTGATGTTATTACAGCATTCCCTATTGATCGCCAGCGTGCGCGTCAGCATCGTGCTTAACAGTGGCCCCTCAGGAAAGCCGGCGATCCCGGCATTTCTTGGCGGGATTTCGGCGCTGATCCCGGTGTGGCTATTTTTATCGATTGTCCTCTTCGTGCTGTGGCCATGGATCCTGGGCTACCGGCAAACGGCGAGTATTCCTGAGATACTCTTGCTGACGTTTCCGTTCCTGCTGGCAGTGTTAGGGCTGGGTAAACTGGTGACGGAATGCCTGCGCAGCGTTGAACTTATCTACCTGACGTTAGCTTTTCTGACTACGCCGGTGTTCTACATTTCCGGCACTATCTGGCCGCTTCAGGCAATGCCCGCGTGGGTAAGGGGGATTTCGTCCATGCTACCGTCAACGTGGGCAACTAAAGCGATTGCCGGGGTGAATCAGATGGGATTGCCGTTCAGAGACGTCGGCGGCGATATTCTGATGTTGCTGCTTCTCTGCGTTTTTTACACCTTTATCGGAATCGCGGTGGGCATGCTGCGCGATGGCGTCCGGCTGCGGGCGATGTTCAGGCGCAAACATAAAAGCGTATGATCAAAAAAGGGATGTGACCGCAACGTCATATCCCTTTTGCGTTAGTGTGTCTGACGATTACTGGCGCAGTTCCAGCCCGGCGACGCGCTGCCAGTAGCCGTTACAGTCGGCTTTATCGGTCAGATGAAGTGGCGCTAATCCGCGCTCGTTATTGCGGAAGGCTTCCAGCGTGGCGAGCGAGTCCATGCTTTCCGGCGAAAGCCGCACGATATCCACCAGCCCCTGCATCGACATCAGTTCATTACCCAGATTGTAGCAATAGCCGCTCTGCGTCTGGATGCCGTTGAGCACGAACACTTGCTGATTTTCCTGCGACAGGACTTTGCGCCCCTGCGGATAATCGATGCAGCAGGTTTCGCATTCGTCTTTAGCTTTGTTTTCCGAACGTGCGGTGAAACAGCGGGCCGAGTACGCCAGTGGCAGATGTCCGTAGGAGAGTACTTCCACTTCAAACTTATCGCGGATGCCCAGATCCTGGCACTGGTTAAGCAGATTCACCAGCCAGTCGCGGGAAAGCTCGACCGGCATACACCAGCGCATCATCCCCTGTTTTTGCAAAATTTTGAGTGTGACCGCGTTGTAGCAATTCAGCGCATGGCCGACCACAAACGGCAGGTTACGCTCCGCCGCCATATTCACTGCGCCGAAATCATTGGCCTCCAGCAAGAATTCGCCGTTTTCGACGTAGCGCTTGAGTTCGTTGAGTTCGGAGGGCGCCTGCAATAAAGCCAGCGTGGAGATCACCACTTGTTTGCCGGTTGCTGCCAGCTGACGTGCAATCTCCATCCAGTCGTTCACTTTCATCTCACGGCGTTTGGTACAGACATTTTCTCCGAGATAAATGACGTCGGCGCTGCTTTCTGCAGCGGCCTGATAAAATGCCTCAACCTGCGCTTTCGGCCAGTAATACAGGATCGCCCCTAAAGAATATTTCATCATCGTCTCTTCACTTACTGCCATTTGCGATGATACGCACCGAGCGTGGTTTGCGTACCTTCAGACATTGCACCCAGCGTGCTCATCCACGCGGCATCGGTTTTGAAATTCTGCGGATCGGCCATGCAGCGGTCGATCGCCGCCCGCCAGACCTTTGCCACCTGGCTGACATACGCCGGGCTGCGCTGGCGTCCTTCAATTTTCACCGACGCTATATTGGCGGCGAATAATTCCGGCAAAAGCTCCAGCGTATTCAGGCTGGTCGGCTCTTCCAGCGCGTGATATTTCGCACCATCCACCAGATAACGGCCTTTGCACAGCGTCGGATATCCGGCATTTTCGCCTTCGTCATAACGGTCGATCAGCACATCGTTCAGGCGGGATTCCATGCCCTGTGCCGTTTGCTGCCAGCGGACAAAGCGCGCCGGCGAACACGCGCCAACGGTGTTTGGGGATTCACCGGTCAGATAGGAGGACAGATAGCAGCGGCCTTCGGCCATGATGCACAGACTGCCGAACGCGAACACTTCCAGCGGCACCACCGTCGTACGTGACAGCTGGCGCACCTGATGCATCGAAAGCACGCGCGGCAGCACCACGCGGGCGACGTCAAAATTACGTTTATAGAAACGAATGGCTTCATCGTTGGTGGCAGATGCCTGCACCGAGACGTGGCGTTCAACCTGAGGATATTTATTGGCAGCGTAATCAAGCATCGCGATATCAGCGAGGATCAGCGCATCGGCACCGAGCTGCGCGGCCATGTCCACGGCGCGTTCCCAGCGCTGATAACCGTCCGGATGTGCAAATGTGTTGATGGCAATATGCAGTTTACGACGGTGACGGTGAACATAGTTGGCCGCCTCCTGGAGCTTTTTCTCGGTGAAATTCAGGCCGGCAAAATGACGCGCATTTGTATCATCTTTCAGACCGATATAAACCGCATCGGCGCCATTATCGACTGCCGCTTTCAGCGCAGGTAAATTCCCTGCCGGGCAAAGTAGCTCCATGATCATTCCTTGCTGCAACCGGACAGCGTAGCTGAAGGGTTGATAGTGATGAGAAGCCATGTGCCGACGTAATTCATTCATCAGCGAAGGCTTTGATTGGCGAACCATTTTAGAGAAGCTATAGATGCAATATTTTGATTTGAGGCAGTTTATGGGGTGTTGAGAGGGGGAGTTAGGGCCGGGGAGGTTGTACGCGACGTTTTTCTGTTGCAGTATTTATTGATGCAGGCCGCTGAATGAGTCTGGTGATGTGGCAAAATAGTGCCGAGAGTTGCCTAAAAAGTTACCGAAAGGAGTAGTGCCAGTGTTGCAAAAACTACGTGCACGTATGGTTCGCCAGGGGCCATCCCTGTTAAGTGTGCCTTTAAAATTCACCCCTTTCGCGCTTCGGCGTCAGGTTTTGCAGCAGGTGTTGAGCTGGCAGCTACGTCAGGCGTTGGCCGACGGTGAACTGGATTTTTTGGATAACCGCTGGTTAAAAATTGATGTCTCCGACCTCAGCCTGAGCTGGCAGATGTCGGTGGAAGCCGGAAAACTGGTGATCCGCGAACAAGGCGTTGCCGATGTCAGTTTCAGCGGTTACGCCAACGATCTGATCCTGATCGCTGCCCGTAAAGAAGATCCGGACACGCTGTTCTTCCAGCGCCGTCTGCGCATTGAGGGCGACACCGAACTCGGTCTGTATGTGAAGAATCTGATGGATTCTATCGATCTTGATACCATGCCTGTGCTGCTAAAGAACGGCTTGTTACGTCTGGCCGATTTTGTCGAAGCGGGTATGCAGGAGGACCGTGAGCCGCAAGCTCCGGTAGCTGAACCATGTTAATCCGAACTGAAATTCCTGTTGATGCAGCAGGCATTGACCGTCTTCTGCGTTCCGCTTTCCCGACGGGCGCGGAAGCTGATCTGGTGCAGGAACTGCGCGAAGACGGCTTACTGACGCTGGGCGTTGTGGCAACCGATGACGAAGGCGGCGTGGTCGGTTACGTCGCGTTTTGTCCGGTCGATATTCAGGGCGAAGATCGTAACTGGGTCGGGCTGGCACCGCTGGCGGTGGAAGACTCTCTGCGCCGTCAGGGGCTTGGCGAAAAGCTCATTTACGAAGGGTTAGATTCTCTGAATGAATTCGGTTACGCCGCGGTGGTGGTGCAGGGCGACCCCGCCTATTACGGTCGTTTTGGTTTTAAACCGGCCGCGGCGCATGATCTGCATTGCCGCTGGTCGGGCGCTGAAGGCACTTTCCAGCTGTTTACGCTGACCGATGACGCGCTGACTAACGCCAGCGGAGAAGTGGTTTTCCCGCCTGCGTTTAACCGGTTATGATTTCCCCACGGGCCTGTTTTCAGGCCCGTTAGCATTCTTCCAGACTCCCGCTTTCCGGCCATCCCAGATAACATTCCAGCGATTGCGGCGCGGCTTTCACCAGCAACTCCTTCTGCGCTTTACTCAGCTTTTTCACTTTCAGCTCCAGCTTTGACGCCAGCGAGCGGTCACCCGCCGCACAGTGAAACGCCAGCTGTAACTCGCCTTTTCCACGCAGCGCTTTCGCCCCTTTTCCGCACTGATGTTCTCCTATACGCCGGGCCACGTCGGTGGTGATGCCGGTGTACAGCGCGCCGGTCGGTGTTCTTAACATGTATAAATACCAGTTCGGTGCGACAGACATATGCTCGTTGCGTTTGGCAAAATTTGCGTAAGTTTACCCGAAGAGCACAAAGGAGTGACGTAAAAACGCAAACTGGCGCGTTACACTGTGCGCAAAGAATGGCAAGGGCACCGTTAATGAATAACCCCGACGATCTGAAACACATCCTGAAGTTTCTCAATAAAAATCACGTACTGGCGCTGTGTGCCGTCGCCGATGGCGAAATGTGGAGCGCCAACTGCTTTTACGTTACTGATGCAGAAAACCTGTCGCTGTATTTCATGACCGAGCTGAAAACTCTGCACGGCACGCTGATGGCGAAATCCCCGCAGGTGGTCGGCACCATTGCCCCGCATCCGAAAACAATCGCGTTAATTAAAGGCATTCAGTATCGCGGAGAAGCCACGGTGCTGACCGGCGAGGAAGAGCATCTCGCGCGCGCGCTTTACTGCACGCATTTCCCCATCGCCGTCGCGATGAAAGCGCCAGTTTGGCGGCTGAAACTCAATCACATCAAAATGACCGATAACGCACTCGGCTTCGGGAAAAAGCTGCTGTGGGATCGGGTGGTGTCTGACAAACATCCGTAACAAGATATGTCTTATGGCGCTACTTTAACAATCAGGTAACACTCAAATATCTCAATATGAAACGCCGTTTTTTAAAAGGAAGTGATATGGCAAAAGTTCTTCTTCTTGGTGGAAGTGGTCTGGTCGGGCGCGAACTGTTACGCCTGCTACAGCTCGATCCGCGCGTCAGTCGCATCGTTGCGCCAAGCCGACGTCCGTTGCCGCCGGGCAGCAAAGTGGTCAATCCGCTGGGAGCGAACCTGACTTCTTTAGTTGTCGCGCTGGATGAACCGATCGATTTGCTGTTTTGCTGCCTCGGCACCACACGAAAGCAGGCGGGAAGCGCGGCGGCGTTTCGGGCCGTGGATTACGATCTGGTGGTCGACAGTGCCAAAGCTGCCCGGGAACTCGGTGCCCGCCATTGTCTGGCGGTCAGTGCTCACGGGGCCGATGCCACTTCGCGTTTTCTCTACAACCGTACCAAAGGGGAAATGGAACAGGCGCTGATGCAGCAGGGCTGGCCGCTGCTGACGCTGGTCCGGCCATCACTGCTGGTGGGCAAACGCCATCCGCCGCGTTTGCTCGAACAACTTAGCGCGCCGCTGTTTAAACTGCTGCCGGGTAAGCTGAAAGCGATTGATTCCGATATTGTGGCGAAAGCGTTGCAGGAACAGGCGTTTAACGCCGGGTTGGGCGGCATCACGGTGTTGGAGTCCGATCAGATCGCTGCCAGTATTGAAGAGCGTTAACCCTGAATAAGATGTTGAATCGGATCGCATTTCCCCTATGCCGGTGCAACGTCGTTGATCCGCAGTCAGGATCTCTGTGATAGGGTAGGGACAAAAAAGCAAAATTTGCCCCTTCCTTTTCAGCTCTCCTGCATTTCCCCGTGCGTTTTCTTCTGTCTGCTCAGTAATTCCCGTAAGGCTCTCAGCGTGTCCTGTAATTCGCCGTCGTTGTTCAGCCGCTGACACCCTGACGGCAGTGCGTTGTCATACTCTCTCGCACGACGCAGACGACAGGCGATCTGCGTGGCGTCTTCGCGTCCGCGCCGGGTCAGACGCTCCGCCAGCACCGCCTCGGACACCTGCAAACAGACCGGCAGCAAGAGCGTGCCGTAACGCTGGCGGGCGCTTTCCAGATGCGCCCGTGAACCGTTCACCACCACCTGACAACCGAGCTGCATCCAGCTGTCGATTTCAATTCCGACGCCGTAGCGGCACTCATGCGCCTGCCATTGCAGCGCGAACAAGCCCTGCTGCTGGCGTTGGATAAATTCGGCTTCGCTCAGCGCGATATGATTCTCGCAACCCGCGTCAGCGGCGCGCGTAATATAACGATGCGCCACCGCCACGCCCGCCGGTAACTCCCGACGCAGCGCCTCCAGCAGACTGTCTTTCCCTGACCCGGATGCGCCCATCAGATAAAGTAAACGACTCATCACGCCTCCGTTTAAAACACCTGAATGCCCTGACGCCAGACGTTTTGCACATAATGATGATCGCCATGCGCCCGTGCCAGCACCAGATCTGCGCGTTTGCCTTCGGCGATTTCGCCGCGATCCTGCAAACCCAGCGCGTTGGCCGGATTGCGCGTGACCAGCTTTACCGCCTGCGGCAGGCTGAACGCATTGCTTTCATCACCGGCGATGCGGAACACGGCGTCGAGCAGGCTGGCGGGATAATAGTCGGAAGACAAAATATCCAGCAGCCCGAGCGACGCCAGCTGATGCGCCGCGACGTTGCCGGAATGCGAGCCGCCGCGCACGATATTCGGTGCGCCCATCAGCACCTGCAAACCGTTGGCGTGTGAGGCGCGTGCTGCTTCCTCGGTCGTCGGGAACTCAGCGATCACGCTGCCGAGCGCCAGCGATTCCTCGACGTGTGCGGTAGTCGCATCATCATGGCTGGCCAGTGAAATATTGCGCGCGCGGCAATGGGCGGCAATCGCTTCACGATTGGGCTGCGCCCAGCGGCGTGACAGCGCGATCTGCTCCTCCTGGAATTCATCCATTTGCGCGTCATTCATGTGGTATTTGCCCTGATAATACTCGCGGTATTTCTGCGGCGTGGAGAACTGGCGCTGGCCCGGCGAATGATCCATCAGGGAAACCAGCGACAGCACAGGGGTATCCATTAACTGTTCGAACAGTGGCAGCGTGGTGTTGTGCGGCAGCTCGCAGCGCAAATGTAAACGATGCTCGGCGCGGTTCAGCCCGGCATTCTGACTGTTGACGATGGCGTTGATCATCTTTTGCAAATTATCCAGACGGTGCCCGCCGTCGCGCACGTCTCCGACCGCCACCGCGTCCAGTACCGTGGTAATACCGCTGGCGATCATCAGCGCATCGTGACTGCTCATGGCCGAATGGGCAGGCCAGTCGACTTTCGGGCGTGGCGTGAAAAACTTATCCAGATTGTCGGTGTGCAGCTCGATAAAACCTGGCATCAGCCAGCCGCCCTGAGCATCCAGCGCCTGCGGTAGTTGACTCCTGGTGTCGGCAAAGGCGCTGATCACGCCGTTTTGCATCTCCAGCGATCCTTCGACGATTTGACTGTCGAGCACCAGTTTGACGTTATTGATGATCATGCGGACATCTCCGGGGCGGTTTCGGGGTTCATTTCATACAGGCGATCGGCAACGCGTTCGCGCACATCGGCATCATGGAAAATGCCGACCACTGCCGCACCGCGCTGTTTCGCCTGTTCGATCAGCGTTACCACGGCGGCGCGGTTGGTGGCATCGAGTGAGGCAGTCGGTTCATCGAGCAACAGCACCGGATAATCGACCACAAAACCGCGGGCGATATTTACGCGCTGCTGCTCGCCGCCTGAAAACGTCGAGGGCGCGAGATGCCACAAACGTCCCGGCACGTTGAGATGTGTCAGCAGGGCGCTGGCGCGGGCTTCGCTTTGGGCTTTCTCCACGCCAAGCTCCAGCAGCGGCTGCATCACCAAATTCAGTGCGCTGATGCGCGGGATCACTCGCAGAAACTGACTGACCCAGCCTACGGTGTGGCGACGCACCGCCAGGATCTCACGCGCTTCGGCGCTGACCATATCGATTTTCTGGCCCTGATGTTCGACCCAAATCTGCCCGCTGTCCGGCAGATAATTGCCGTAGAGCGAGCGTAATAACGTGGATTTCCCGCTGCCAGAATGGCCGTGCAGCACCACGCATTCTCCGGCATCTACCGTCAGGCTGGCATTACTGAAAACAGGTAATCTGGCGCTGTTCTGGTTATGCAGAACAAAGGTTTTACTGAGATTTTCGACCCTGAGCTTCGTCGTCATTTTGGTCACTCTTTCTCTGGAATGAAGTTTAGGAAAGCACGGAAGACACTAAAAGCTGAGTGTAAGGATGATGCGGATCGTCGAGCACGCGGTCGGTTAATCCACTTTCCACCACCTGACCCTGTTTCATCACTAACAAACGGTGCGCCAGTAAGCGCGCGACGCCCAAATCGTGGGTGACAATCACCACCGCCAGCTGCATTTCCACCACCAGTGTGCGCAATAAGTCCAGCAACCGCGCCTGAACGGACACATCCAGCCCGCCGGTCGGCTCATCCATAAACACCAGACGCGGATGCGTCACCAGATTGCGGGCGATTTGCAGACGCTGCTGCATGCCGCCGGAAAACGTGGTCGGCAGGTCATCAATGCGCGACACCGGGATCTCGACATCTTCCAGCCACTGGCTGGCCTTCTGGCGGATATCGCCGTAATGCCTCTCACCGACCGCCATCAGGCGTTCGCCGATATTGCCGCCCGCCGACACCTGACGGCGCAGGCCGTCCATCGGATGCTGATGCACCACGCCCCAGTCGGTGCGCAGCAAACGGCGGCGATCACTTTCGGCCATGTCATACAGCGACTGCGCCGGTGTCTGACCGTTGTTGTAAATGACGCTTCCCTGCTGCGGTGCGAGCCTCGCTGAAATCGACTGCAATAGTGTGGTTTTGCCCGAACCGGATTCGCCGACAATGCCCAGCACTTCGCCCGGATACAAATTGAATGACACATCGCAAAAGCCTTTGCCCGGCGCATACAGGTGAGTCAGGTTATTCACCGACAGCAGCGGCTCAGCGGTGAGATGTAATGGCGTAGTCATTGGCGGTGAACCTCATTGGAAGCCTGTTGCTCAACTTGCTGAGCGCAGAAATCAGTGTCTGAGCAGACGAACATGCGGTTGCCCTGATCGTCGAGCACCACTTCGTCGAGATAGCTGTGGCGCGAACCGCAGATGGCGCAGGGTTCGTCCCATTGCTGGACGGTGAACGGGTGATCGTCGAAGTCCAGACTTTCGACTTTAGTGAACGGCGGCAGGGCATAAATGCGTTTTTCGCGCCCGGCACCGAACAGCTGCAACGCAGGCATCATGTGCATTTTCGGGTTATCAAATTTCGGGATCGGCGAGGGATCCATCACATAGCGGTCGTTCACTTTCACCGGATAGGCGTAGGTGGTGGCGATGTGCCCGAAACGCGCGATGTCCTCGTACAATTTCACCTGCATCACGCCGTACTCCTCGAGCGCATGCATTTTGCGGGTCTCAGTTTCACGCGGTTCGATAAAGCGCAGCGGCTCGGGGATCGGCACCTGATAAATCAGGATCTGATCTTCCTGAAGCGGCGTTTCCGGAATGCGGTGGCGGGTCTGAATCAGGCTGGCATCGACGGTTTTCTCCGTGGTTTTCACGCCCGCGACGCTCTGGAAGAATTTGCGGATCGACACGGCGTTAGTGGTGTCATCTGCGCCCTGGTCGATCACTTTCAGCACGTCTTTTTCGCCGATCACGCTGGCGGTGAGCTGGATCCCGCCGGTGCCCCAACCGTAAGGCATTGGCATTTCACGCCCGGCGAAGGGTACCTGATAGCCGGGGATCGCCACGGCTTTGAGGATCCCACGGCGGATCATGCGTTTGGTCTGCTCGTCGAGATACCCGTGGTTATAGCCGGTGATCGTTTGCGCTGAATTATTGTTCATTGGCGTAGTCCTGTTTTCTTGCGGCGCGCAGGCGTTTCAGCAGTTCCAGCTCTGCCTGAAAATCGACATAGTGCGGCAGCTTGAGGTGCGAAACGAAACCGGCAGCTTCGACGTTATCGGCGTGTGAGAGCACGAATTCTTCATCCTGCGCGGGGCTTGTGATCAGTTCGTTGTGCTCGCGGGTTTGCAAAGCGCGGTCGATCAGCGACATCGACATCGCCTTGCGTTCGGCGCGGCCAAACACCAGGCCGTAGCCGCGCGTAAAGTGCGGCGGCTTATCCTCTGGTGCGACAAACCCGTTCACCATCTCGCATTCGGTCAGCAGGATTTCGCCGATATCAATCACGAAGCCCAGCTCTTCGGGCACGATTTCCACCGTCAGCCAGCCGGTACGGATTTCCCCGGCGAACGGATGCGTGCGGCCATAGCCGCGCTGCGTGGAATAACTCAGCGCCAGCAGAAAGCCTTCGTCTCCTCGCACCAGCTGTTGCAGACGCGCCGCGCGGGAGGCCGGAAACACCGGCGGCGTGCGGGTAATGTCTTCCGGCTCTGCGCCGTTGTCTTGTTCCTCAATCGCCAGCTGTTGCTGCGTCAGCAAATCAAACACGTGGCCGCAGTTTTCCGGCTGAGCTTCGTCGGCAATCGGCGTAAACGGTGCTTCGCCCTCGGCCAGCAATGCAAAATCCAGCAGCCGGTGGGTGTAATCGTAGGTCGGCCCGAGCAACTGGCCGCCTGGCAAATCTTTGTAGACGGCTGAGATACGGCGCTCGAGGCGCATCGCGGCGGTATCGAGCGGCTCGCTGGTCGCCAGACGCGGCAAGGTGGTGCGATAAGCGCGCAGCAGGAAAATGGCTTCGACCAGATCGCCGCCGGACTGCTTAATCGCCAGCGCCGCCAGTTCGCGGTCGTAAATTCCGCCTTCGCTCATCACGCGATCGACTGCCAGACCCAGCTGTTGTTCGATCTGTTCACAGCCCAGTTCATTCACTTGCGGATTGCCACGGCGTTCGCACGCCAGCAGCTGATGGGCGGCGGCTATCGCCTTTTCGCCCCCTTTCACAGCGACGTACATCAGCACACCTCCACGCGCGTAGTGCGCGGTATGGCAATCATTTCTTCGCCGCAGGTGAACATAAAGTCCAGTCCCAGCGGGAAGCGGTGAGGGCGGCGGGTCAGATAATCACGCACGGCGTCCGGCAACTGTGGGGAAATAGTCCGGCTGCTTTCGATACCGGGGCCGGAAAGACGCAAGGAAGTGCCGCCGGTCAGGCCAGCGAGCTGAACGATCACGCTGGTCGCCAGCTCCGGCGACATCTCATCCCCGCAGGGAAAGGCCAGCAAGGTGGCGCTGTCTAGCGCCGGATCGGCGAGAGCAAAACTGACGGCGGCAGGATTGTCGGTCAGCACTGCGCCGGTGTGAAAGCGCAGGTTTTTACGCAGGATTTCATCGTCGAGCGAGGCACTGAGCCACAGCGGCGTATCCTGATCGATAAGTGTTAACAATATGCAGGCGCTGGCGGAACCGAGCGCGCCAAATCCCTGCATAGCCGGCAACTGAATGCTGACGCCAGGTTCGCTCAACGCTTTGAGAATACGACGGAAACTGTATTGTGCATCGGCAACAGGATTTTGAAAACTGGCAACAAGTGACATGAATTATTCTCCGCGAACCAGGGTAAAGAAATCGACGCGACTGGCAGCCACTTCACGGGCGCGCAGCTCGCGGCGCTCCTGCTGTATGGCCGCCAGCGGGGCAATGATCCGTTTATGCAGCAGCTCGTCCATGCCTTGTATTTGCAGCAGGGCGTCGATCACCGCGCACAGTTCGGCGTGGGGCTTATTACGACCGGCGATGTAGCTGTAACCATAAACGCCGCCTTCCATCTGGATCACCGCGCGGGTGACGGTCATATCGCCCATCACGAAACGTTTCCCGGTGCCGCCCATGCGGCCCTGAAGCTGTGTCAGACCGGTTTCAGCAGCGCGTATGCGTTCAAACTGCGGGGATAAATTCAACGGCTGCCAGTGCGCGAGCAGTTCGTCGGGGCGGCTGTGAGCCAGCACCGACATCCAGCGCTGGCGGGTTTGCAGGTGATCCATTCAGTGCTCCATGGTCAGTTCGATCATGTCGGCGCGGGTCAGGCTGACGGAGTATTCCGCCACCGTGTCGCTGCCTTCACGAATGTTAAGAGTACGCACACACAGCAGCGGTGCCTGCGGCACGATTTCGAGTAATTTGCTCTCTTTCGCCAGCGCACGACGGGCGTTAATGCGGGTGGTGCGGCGGCTGAGTTTTTGCTTAATTTCTTCGCGGATAAAATCGTGCAGCGAGCCGCTGTGGAAGTTTTGCAGCGCAGGCCACCAGTCGAGATCTGGCAGGTAGTGGTCAATCACGCAGACCGGTACGCCATTAACGCGGCGTAACGTGCGCAGGTGGATAACCGTGTCGCCTTCCTGCCGTGACAGCGCTGTCGCCACGTGATCGGTACAAGGTCGCAGCACTGCCAGCAAACGTTCGCTGGTCGGGTGACTCCCCTGATCGAGCAGGTTTTGGCTGAACCTTGCCTGCGAATGCAGTGGGTAATCGTAAGGGCGCATCAGCACCAGCGTGCCAATTCCCTGACGGCGCTGTAGCCAGCCGCGATCGACCAGCTCATCTACCGCGCGACGCAGCGTATGGCGGTTCACCCGAAAACGTTCGGCAAGCTGTTGTTCCGGTGGCAGATAGTCGCCGCAGCGGTAACCGTTACGCAGCTCCTGTTCCAGCTCGGCAGCAATTTGCTGATACACAGTGGTGTGACTGGTCGGATGTCTAGATAAGTTCATCACAATGAATACCTCGCACGGGATAAACGGGCAGTGGCAGTGAATTTTGTTGAAGGGGAGCAGGACATGATGCAAACCTCAGCAGGGCGTTGGCATCATGTTGGCGCAGCTTAATGACAGTTGGGTGAAGGTCAGATTGCAGGGAGGTGAAGAATTGGAAGATGTCTCGCAGAGATGTGATGTGGGGATTTACGGAATTAAGCAGGATAAATTACACTCTGCATGCTGTTTAAGTATTCACCATTAATCACATAAGGAATATGTATGTCAGAAGTACTTAATTTGGATTTCAATGAGTTACCTGTTCCGTTACTGCCTGAAACGCCGGCGGAGAAATGGACGCGGGAAAACCAAAAAGGTATCGAAGCGATAACAAAATTTGTGCAAGAGAATGGCTCATTTTCAGACTATCAGCGTGCATTTTGATGGAGCAGTACGCTGTTTATGAAAACAAGGGTGGAGGAAAAGCGGTGTATCCGTATCTGCTGAATATCCATCACCCTTCAGCAGAAGGCTGGGGTAACACAGTCGTGGTGCCACTTGTTCCTTTAGATAAGCTGTGCGACCTGCCGCCGAAGAAACTTTGCCCGTTACTCAAAATCCGGCAACAGCCATTTGTTGCGATGACGCATATGCTTGGTGGGGTGAGATCTAAAGAGGTAGGAAGATGCATCAAAAAGCTGGAAGGTGAAATCTATGAAGTGAAAAATGCCTTCGATTATTTACTGAATGGAATTTAAAAGCATCGAGGGGAAGCGCTTCCCCTCTGAATGACACAAACTTTTTTATCTCAGGTAATGAATCACCTGATTGTCGCTGCCGCGCCAGATGAGCGACGGGTCTTTCAACTCCTGCACAAATTTGCCGTCGACCAGCACGTTGATGAGCGCGATCGCTTCCTGTTGAGCAGCGGTCAGTTCGCCAAGAGTGTAACCGGTCCACATCCACACGTCTTTGCCCGGACACTCAGCCTGCACCCGTAACAGCAGCTGGCGGATCGCCGACAGGTTTTGCGGATGCAGCGGATCGCCGCCGGAGAGCGTTAAACCCTGACGCGGGATCACCGTGTTTTGCAGATCGGCGATGATCCGGTCTTCATCTGCCTGCGTAAAAGGCTTGCCTGAGTCCAGCCGCCAGGTGCTTTTATTGTAGCACCCGCGGCATTCGTGGACGCAGCCGGAAACGAACAGCACGCAGCGCGTTCCTGGCCCGTTAACGACATCGATCGGGTAATATTGATGGAAATTCAACGTCTCAGCCCAGTTGACCATTGCCTAAATGTTTCACGCGGCGCTTCACTTCTTCCTGCTTACCGGCGTTGAACGGACGTGCGTCCGGGCTGCCGAGATAACCGCACACGCGGCGGGTGACGGACACACGTGAAGGCTCGTGGTTGCCGCATTTCGGGCAGGTAAAGCCTTTGCTGGTGCACTCGAATTCGCCGGTGTAGCCGCAGTCGTAGCATTCATCGATTGGCGTGTTGGTGCCGTAATACGGCACGCGGGTGTAACTGTAATCCCACACATCTTCCAGCGCTTTCAGGTTGTGTTGCAGGTTCGGATACTCGCCGTAACAGATAAAACCACCGTTGCTTAGCGGGGGATACGGCGCTTCGAAGTCGAGTTTTTCGTACGGATTCACTTTCTTCTCGACGTCCAGATGGAAGCTGTTGGTGTAGTAACCTTTGTCAGTCACGCCCGCCACCAGCCCGAATTCGGCTTTATCCAGGCGGCAGAAACGGTCGCACAGATTTTCGCTCGGTGTGCTGTAGAGGCTAAATCCGTAGCCGGTTTCGTCTTTCCAGCTTTCGGTCGCGTCTTTCAGGCGGCCGACAATCGCTTCGGCTTTTTCGCGCAGCTGGCGGGCGTCGAAGACATGCGTCTGATTGCCAAACAGCGCATTGATAGTTTCATGCACGCCAATGTAGCCCAGGGAAATCGACGCGCGGCCATTTTTGAAGATGCCGGAAATATCGTCGTCGGCTTTCAGACGCACGCCGCACGCGCCTTCCATATACAGAATCGGTGCAACGCGGGCTTTGATACCTTCCAGGCGCGCAATGCGGGTCATCAGGGCTTTTTTCGCCAGCAGCAAACGTTCGTCGAGCAATTTCCAAAACGCGGCTTCATCCTGTTTTGCTTCCAGCGCGATGCGCGGCAGGTTCAGGCTGATCACACCGATATTGTTGCGGCCTTCGTGGATCATCTCGCCGTTTTCTTCGTACACGCCGAGGAAGCTGCGGCAGCCCATGGGTGTTTTGAAGGAGCCGGTGACTTTCACCACCTGATCGTAATTCAGAATGTCCGGATACATGCGCTTGCTGGCGCATTCCAGTGCCAGCTGTTTGATGTCGTAGTTGGCGTCACCGGCTTTGTGATTCAACCCGTCACGAATGGCGAATACCAGTTTCGGGAACACGGCGGTTTTACGATTTTTACCCAGCCCGGCAATGCGGTTGCGCAGAATGGATTGCTGGATCAGGCGCGATTCCCACGAGGTGCCGAGACCGAAACCGAAGGTGACGAAAGGCGTCTGGCCATTGGCGGTATGCAGCGTGTTGACTTCATATTCCAGCGACTGGAAGGCGTCATAACACTCTTTTTCGGTGCGGCTGTGGGCGAAAGCCTCGACGTCGGCGACCTGCCATTCCTGCGCGATTGCCCGGTGTTTTTCGTAGCTGGACGTGACAAATGGCGCGAGCACTTCGTCGATACGGTTGATGGTGGTGCCGCCATAAATGTGGCTGGCAACCTGCGCGATGATTTGCGCGGTCACGGCGGTGGCGGTGGAAATTGACTTCGGCGTGTCAATTTCGGCATTTCCCATTTTGAAACCGTGATTGAGCATGCCTTTAAGGTCGATCAGCATACAGTTGAACATCGGGAAGAATGGCGAATAGTCGAGATCATGATAGTGGATTTCACCGCGCTCATGCGCCAGCACCACTTCACGCGGCAAAATATGCTGTTTGGCATAGTGCTTGGCAACGATACCGGCCAGCAGGTCGCGTTGTGTCGGGATTACTTTACTGTCTTTGTTGGCATTTTCATTGAGCAGCGCCATGTTGCTTTGCTCAACCAGACCACGAATTTCCTGATTCAGGCGTCCGCGCATTTCACGTTTGACGTCGCGATCGTGGCGATATTCGATATAGGCGCGCGCCAGTTTTTTATACGGGCCAGCCATCAGCTGGTTTTCAA
Source organism: Rahnella sp. 1L-D-7-B-C2 (assembly GCF_057290995.1). Taxonomy (NCBI): domain Bacteria; kingdom Pseudomonadati; phylum Pseudomonadota; class Gammaproteobacteria; order Enterobacterales; family Yersiniaceae; genus Rahnella; species Rahnella sp. 1L-D-7-B-C2. The sequence continues at coordinate 136,036 of NZ_JBXAVQ010000006.1, forward strand.
CCGCATCCTGAATTTCGTGGATATCGACGCGCTTCTGGTCTTGCAGATTTTCAGCCACAATGCGCGCAACCTGCCCGCAATACTCCGCGCTGTCGATGCCAGCGGCAATGGCGGCGCGCTGAACCGCTTGTTTGATCAGAACTTCATCGAAAGGGACCTGACAACCATCCCGCTTGATGACGATGGGCTGCATTTTAGTGGAACTGGCGGGAATGGATCCGAGTCTGTCTGCCTTCACAATGACACTCCTTTTGAGCGCACTCCGCGCCCCGCAAGGCCTGCGGGCCTGTTGTGCGGGTTTTGCGTGAAATCGCTATATATTGGGTTGGGTGTGTACTATACACACTACATATAGGAATGGCGCGAGCGTTAATTCTCGTTTTATTGACCGGGAACAAAGAATTTTTTCGTCGGAAGAAACCGTGACCAAATGTAAATTCTGGCCTGAATTTTGCCTGTTGTTTTTAAAGGATATGCATAAAAAAAGACCGGGCAGGGTGCCCGGTTTTGAGATTTTTTTCAGACTATTCAGCCAGTATCCAGGCACATTCGTAAGGACGAAGGCGGCCGGAAAGCGGGGCTGCGGCGTAATTACTCAGCAGCGTCTTACCCGTAAATTCCGGCAGGCTGAGCGTCTGTTCCTGCGCGCTCAGATTGGCAACAACGCGCAGCGTCTGCCCGTTCGCCGTGCGTGAATAGCACCATAACTGCGGATGTTCTGCCAGCAAGTCCTGATAATCGCCGTCGGTCAGCACCGGCATGGTTTTGCGTAGCTTGATCAGTTGCTGGTAGAGATAAAACACAGAATCTCTGTCCGCCAGCGCCTGTTCCGTATTGATCTCTTCTGCATTGTGGCTGACTGAAATCCACGGCGTGCCGGAGGTAAACCCTGCCTGCGGCCCGGCGTTCCATTGCATCGGGGTGCGGCTGTTATCACGGGATTTGCGCGCTAAGATGCGCAACAGTTCCTCGTTGCTGCGCCCGTCACTTTTCAGCTCGGCGAACATATTCAGGCTTTCCACATCGCGGTACTGCTCGAGATGTTTAAAACCCGGATTGGTCATGCCGATTTCTTCGCCCTGATAAATATACGGCGTGCCCTGCAACCCGTGCAGCACCATTGCCAGCATCTTGGCGGAGGTGGTGCGCAGTGCGCCTTCATCACCGAAGCGCGACACAATGCGCGGCTGATCGTGATTACACCAGAACAGCGCGTTCCATGCGTGGCCATGCATTCCCTGCTGCCATTCGCGGAAAATCTGCTTGAGCTGAACGTAATCCGGCGGCGCGTCTGTCCATTTTTCACCGTTCGGGTAATCGACTTTCAGGTGATGGAAATTAAACGTCATCGACAGTTCGCTGCCGTCGTTGGCGGCGTAGCGGCGACAATGTTCCAGTTGAGTGGAAGACATTTCACCGACCGTCATCAGTCCCAATGGCTTGAATACGTCGCGGCTGAATTCCTGCAAAAATTCGTGAATACGTGGGCCGTCGGTGTAAAAACGGCGGCCATCGCCGGTCTCATCAGCGGGGAAATCTTGCTGTTTCGAGACCAGATTGATGACGTCCAGTCGCAGCCCGTCGACGCCTTTATCTGCCCAGAACTGACAGACCTGTTTCAGTGCCTCGCGCACCGGCGGGTATTCCCAGTTGAGATCCGCCTGTTCAGTGGCGAACAGATGCAGATAATATTGCCCGCTCTCTTCGTGCCACTTCCACGCGCCGCCGCCGAATTTTGAGCGCCAGTTATTCGGCGGACCCCCTTCGGTTGCACCATCCCGCCAGATATAAAACGGGCGGAACGCACTGCCCGGATCCTGTGACTGGCGAAACCATTCATGGTGAGTGGAGGTGTGATTGAACACCATATCCATGACGATGCGGATTCCGCGCTGGTGCGCTTCGGCGGTCAGGCGCTCGAAGTCTTCCAGCGTGCCGTAAGCCGGGTCGATCGCGCAGTAATCGGCGACGTCGTAGCCGTTATCAATTTGCGGCGACAGGTACATCGGCGTCAGCCACAGGGCATCGACGCCCAGCGTTTTCAGATAATCCAACCGCTGCGTGATGCCGTTGATATCGCCGGTGCCGCTGCCGGTGGTGTCCTGAAAACTCTTCGGGTAAATCTGGTAAATCACGCCGTTTTTCCACCACGGTAATGCGTTGTTCATTCCATTTTCCTTTTTGGATGTCTTACACCACTGCCAGTTCACCGCGACGCGCTTTGCGCTTGTAAACCAACACGGTCAGTACAATCGGCACGACAATGGCCACCAGCATTGCCACCGCATAAATGCTCCAGAACTGCGGTTTGATGGACAAAATGCCCGGCAGACCGCCGACGCCGATGCCGTTAGCGATCACGCCGCTCAGCCCGCAAATCAGTCCGGCGATCGCCGAGCCGATCATTGCGCACAGCATCGGGAAGCGGTATTTCAGGTTGATCCCGTACATCGCCGGTTCAGTCACGCCGAGGAACGCGGAAATAGCGGCAGGCACGGAAATCTCACGTTCATTGTGTTTTCTGCTGACGATAATCACGCCAACCACGGCAGCGGCCTGCGCAATGTTGGAAAGGGCAATCAGCGGCCAGACCGGCGTACCGCCAGTGCTTTGTACCATCTGCATGTCGATGGCCAGCGTGGTCTGATGCACACCGGTGATAACCAGCGGCGCGTAGAGGAAACCAAACAGCGCGGCACCGACCGGCGCGAGGCTGCCGGTCATCACGAATTTCACCGCGAACGCCACACCGTCGCCGATCATGCGGCCAAATGGCCCGATCAGCGTATGCGCGAGGAAGACGGCAATCAGCAGTGACGTCACCGGCACAATCACCAGATACAGGTAATTCGGCACGATGCGTTTGATGCCATTTTCGATCATTGCCAGCGCCATACCCGCCAGCACGGAAGGAATCACCTGCGCCTGATAACCGACTTTTTCGATGGTGAACCAGCCGAAATTCCACACTTCAGGAATTTGCTGGCCGAGGTTGTAGGAGTTCATCAGCTGCGGGGAGACCAGCGTAATGCCGAGGACGATACCGAGGATTTCAGTGCCGCCCATTTTGCGCACCGTAGACCAGCACACCGCCACCGGCAGGAACATGAAGATCGCTTCGCCGAGCAGCCACAGGAAGTCGTAAATGGACTGCCACATCGGATGCATCTGCGCCAGTGTCTGACCGCCGCTCATCGGGATATCGCCGATAACGTTGCGGAAGCCGAGGATCAAACCGCCGCTGATAAGCGCCGGCAACAGCGGGAAGAAGATTTCAGCGAAGTGCGAAATCCCGCGCTCGAACCAGCTCATGTTCTGGCGCGCGGCGACTTTGGCCTGCTCTTTACCGGCTTCGCTTTTGCCGGTGCTGGCGATCAGCACTTTATAGTAATCGTCCACTTCCGGGCCAATGACCACCTGAAACTGACCGGCATTGGTGAAGCACCCTTTGACCATCGGCAACGTTTCCAGCCCTTTCGGATCGGCTTTCGACGGATCATTGAGGACAAAACGAAGACGCGTAATGCAGTGAGTCACCATCGCGATATTGTCGCTGCCGCCGACGAGGGCGATCAGGCGATCAATATCCTGTTGCTTTACTTTGCTCATGAAAAAACCTTCTTGTTTTTAAATGCCGGTGTAGGGAACGGCTAAAGCATAGCGAAGGCGATGGGAACTTGTCTGGGAACGTTCCCGGTTTTGCCGGGACGATCACAAAGTTTCTGTTTTTCAAGACTCAGGGAAGGGGTTCAGACCGCCAGTTTTCCAGGAATAGTCAGCTGTTTTAAGGTCGCTGAGCCGTCGAGTTGCGCCAGTAATTGTTTTGCCGCCGCCTCGCCGCCCGCGCCGTAGCCAAGCTCGACGGAACAAGATTCGGGAAAAAGGAAATGCAGAAGCGGGTTGTTGCCGATGCCACACACCTGCACGCCGGTGATCTGCTGTTGTTGCAGGTATTTTTGTGCGCCGATGGCGATGGTATCAGAGGCGCAGATCACCGCTTCAATGCGGGTTTCCAGCAACTGCGGCAGCAGGTCGAAACCGCTCTGATAGGTCAGCTCACCGAGCACCAGATGCGGCGTCAGGCCGTGTTCGTCGCAGAATACCTGATAGGCCTGGCTGCGCTTCTGGCCGGTGGTGGTGTCATGGGGTGACACGCCGATAAAGCCGATGGAGCGGATATTTTGTGCCAGCAGCTTTTGCATCAGCAACTGCACCGCGCCCGCATCGTCGTAACATACCGAAGATAAGCCCGGCATCTCACGCGCCAGCATCACCAGTTTATCTTTCCACGGCGTCAGCATCTGCGCGGATAAACCGGTAAAACCAAACAGCACCACGCCGTCGATATTACGCTGCTTCAGTACCTGCAAATGCTCTTTCACCCGCTCGGCGCTGAACTGGCTTTCCAGTACGATCGGGTCATAACCTTGCTGATAAAAAAGCGGCAGCATGGCGCGTACCGCCTGATTTTCTGAGGGAGAATCAAGGCGCGAGACGATGATCGCCACGATTTTATCGCTGAACCCGCGCATCGCCCGCGCTGATTTCGACGGGCTGAAATGCTCCTGCTCAATCACCTGCAACACCCGCTCACGGGTCTGCGGGCTGACGTTGCCTTCGTTATTTAACACGCGGGAAACCGTGGATTTCCCCACGCCGCTCAGGCGGGCAATATCATTGATGGTCAGGCGATTTTGCATGGTTTGTATAATTATTTTGTATGGTTAAGTTGATCAGGTTTAAAAATGGTTGCAGTTCACAGGCGTATACTCCGCTCAAATATCGAAGTTGCGCAATAGCGAACCGATACCCTAACGGATTTTCCTGCCCGATGCGTATGAATTTCCAAACCGTTCTTTACCGGAGGTGAAAACCCATGGAACCCGACCCCAATTCAGTAGGTCCGTTGTGATCCGGTAAGCACCCGCATTTTTGCTACTGCTTACCGTGACGTTAAAAGTTATCAGGTAAGCGGTGGCGCACGTCTTTCGTTCGCTCCGTTTTTGTAAACCCTTTTGCCATGTCCGGGCAGCTTTGCCGTGGACGCAACAAAGGTGCGAATCATGTTCAAAAATTTCACTTCCCGGCTGCTCAGCGCGCTCAGCCGTAATTTACCGCGCCGCTTAGTCCGTCGCGATCCGATGCTCGAAAACGTGTCAGTCCGCGCTGCACAGGCCGTGCCTGCTGCGATGGCCGCGCATTGTCAGGCCTGCGCCCGCGCTACCGAAGACCAGCTGTACCTGCAATTTGGCAGTCATCCCGAAGGGTTGACCGGACCGGAGGCAGACGCCATTCGTGAAGTTTCCGGCCTGAATCAGACCGGCGATCAGCAGCCAGCGCCGTGGTGGCTGCATCTGTGGCACTGCTACCGCAATCCGTTCAACCTGCTGCTGACCGTGCTCGGTCTGGTGTCTTATGCCACCGACGATCTGACAGCGGCGCTGGTGATTGGCGCGATGGTGTTTATTTCCACCCTCATGCACTTCATCCAGGAAGCACGCTCCAACAAAGCCGCCGATGCGCTGAAAGCGATGGTCAGCAACACCGCCACCGTACTGCGCAGCGACGCGCAAACCGGGCGCAGCGAAACGGTGGAAATCGCCATCAGCCAGCTGGTGCCGGGCGACCTGATCAAACTCTCGGCGGGGGATATGATCCCGGCGGATCTGCGCATTCTTTCCGCCAAGGATCTGTTTATCAGCCAGGCGGCGCTGACCGGCGAATCCCTGCCGGTGGAAAAACACGCCTGCGAAAAGAAACCCATCGCTAACGACCCGCTGGAACTCAACACGCTGTGCTTTATGGGCACCAACGTGGTCAGCGGTACGGCGATCGCGATGGTGATCGCCACCGGCAGCAAAACCTGGTTCGGCCAGCTCGCCGAGCGCGTAGTGCAGGAAGATACCCAGCCGAACGCATTTCAGGCTGGGATCAGCAAAGTCAGCTGGCTGCTGATCCGCTTTATGATGGTGATGACGCCGGTGGTGCTGGTCATCAACGGCTACACCAAAGGCGACTGGTGGGAGGCGGCGCTGTTTGCGCTCTCCGTGGCGGTCGGGCTGACGCCGGAAATGCTGCCGATGATTGTCACCTCCACGCTGGCGAAAGGCGCGGTGAAACTGTCCCGTCAGAAAGTGATCGTCAAGCGTCTGGACGCGATTCAGAACTTTGGCGCGATGGATATTCTCTGCACCGATAAAACCGGTACGCTGACGCAGGACAAAATTGTGCTGGAACGCCACACCGACGTACTCGGCGTGACCAGTGACGACGTGCTGCATCTGGCGTGGCTGAACAGCCATTATCAGACCGGCCTGAAAAACCTGCTCGATGTGGCGGTGCTGGATGCGGGGGATATCGCGACCGCGCATAACTCGCTGAAAGTGGATGAGATCCCGTTCGATTTCGACCGCCGCCGCATGTCCGTGGTGGTCGCCGAGAACGATCAGAACCATCGGCTGATCTGCAAAGGCGCGCTGGAAGAGATGCTGTCGATTTGTACGCTGGTGCAGCTTAACGGCGAGATTGTGCCGCTGACCGATGCGCTGCTGGCGCGGATCCGCCGCATCACTGACGATCTCAATCAGCAGGGGCTGCGCGTGGTGGCCGTCGCGCACAAAGTGATGCCTGCGCGCACGGTGGGTTACGGCGTACCTGATGAATCCAGTTTGATTCTGGCCGGATATATCGCGTTCCTCGATCCGCCAAAAGAGAGCACCGCTCCGGCGCTGGCAGCGTTACAGCGTAAAGGCGTGACCGTCAAAATTCTGACCGGCGATAACCCGCTGGTGGCACGTAAAGTCTGCAAAGACGTCGGCCTCAAAGTCGATACGGTGCTGATCGGCAGTGATATCGATGAACTGGATGACGTGCAGCTGCTGCGCGTCGCCCGTGAAACCACGGTATTCGCCAAACTGACCCCGATGCACAAAGAACGCATTGTGCGGGTGCTGCGCGGTGAAGGGCACGTGGTCGGATTCATGGGTGACGGTATCAACGATGCGCCTGCACTGCGGGCGGCGGATATCGGGATCTCGGTAGATTCAGCGGTGGATATCGCTAAAGAAGCGGCGGACATTATTCTGCTGGAAAAAAGCCTGATGGTGCTCGAGCAGGGCGTGACGGAAGGGCGCAGGACCTTCGCTAATATGCTCAAATATATCAAAATGACCGCCAGTTCCAACTTTGGTAACGTGTTCAGCGTGCTGGTCGCCAGCGCCTTCTTGCCGTTCCTGCCGATGTTGCCGCTGCATCTGTTAATTCAGAACCTGATTTACGATGTGTCTCAGGTGGCGATCCCGTTTGATAACGTCGACGAAGAGCAGCTGGCGAAACCGCAGCGCTGGAACGCCGGTGATATTGGTCGCTTTATGGTGTTCTTCGGGCCGATAAGCTCCGTGTTCGACATTCTGACCTTCAGCCTGATGTGGTGGGTGTTTAAAGCCAATACTGTTGAAGCGCAGACATTGTTCCAGTCCGGCTGGTTTATCGAAGGGCTGCTGTCGCAGACGCTGATCGTCCACATGATCCGCACCCGCAAAGTGCCGTTCATCCAGAGCCGCGCTTCATGGCCGCTGTGCATCATGACGCTGATGGTGGTGGTCACCGGCATCGCGCTGATTTACTCGCCGGTCGCCGGATTCCTGCAATTGCAGGCGCTGCCGCTGAGCTACTTCCCGTGGTTGATCGCGATTCTGGCGGGCTACATGGTGCTGACCCAGTGCGTTAAAGGCTGGTTCGTGCGCCGCTACGGCTGGCAGTAATTTTTTTGCATTAAGCATGAATGATAAAGGCGGTGATTGTTAAGTCAGTCACCGCCTTTTTTCACCAGAGGCTATGGTTATTCCTTTGTATTTCATTCATCTGAGATGCTGGTTTATCAGCGGAGTTTCACCGATGTTATTGCCTTTCCGCCGTATCCTTCTTGCTTCGTCGCTTTTTCTCACCGCTTCCGCTCTGGCCACACCGGTCAGCAAACTGGTGCATCATGGATGCGCTGAAGATTCAGGTTACGCTGGCTTCTGACAGGCCGCCGCCGTGAACAGTACGTCGGTAGAGGAGTTCAGCGCCGTTTCTGCCGAATCCTGTAAAATCCCGATAATAAAGCCGACGGCGACCACCTGCATGGCGATGTCATTCGGAATACCAAACAGGCTGCACGCCATCGGGATCAGCAACAGCGAACCGCCCGCCACGCCGGATGCGCCACAGGCACACACCGCCGCCATCACGCTCAACAGCAGCGCAGTCAGAATATCCACTTCAATACCGAGTGTGGTCACCGCTGCCAGCGTCAGCACGGTGATAGTGATCGCCGCACCGGCCATGTTGATGGTTGCACCCAGCGGAATCGACACGGAATAGGTATCTTCATCCAGCCCCAGCTTGCGGCACAAATTCATGTTCACAGGAATGTTGGCTGCTGAACTGCGGGTGAAGAATGCCGTGACGCCGCTTTCACGCAGGCAGGCAAACACCAGCGGATAAGGGTTACGACGCGTTTTCACCAGTACGATCAGCGGATTAAACACCAGCGCAACCAGCAGCATACAGCCAATCAGCACCACCAGCAGATGGGCATAATCGTACAGAGCACCAAATCCGCTGGTGGCCAGTGTTTCAGCCACCAGACCGAAAATCCCTAATGGCGCAAAGCGGATCACCACACGAACGATTTTAGTGACCGCCAGTGACACATCGGTGACCAGCGTTTTGGTCGTGTCTGCCGCATGACGCAGCGCCAGTCCCAGACCAATCGCCCAGGCCAGAATGCCGATGTAATTGGCGTCGATCAGTGCCCGGAACGGGTTAGAGACAATGCTCATGATCAACCCTTTAAGCACCTCGGCAATGCCGCCCGGCGGGGTGATTTCGACATTCGCTACTTTCAGATCCAACGTAGACGGGAACATAAAACTGACCACTACGGCTATCAGCGCCGCAGAGAACGTACCGAACAGATACAGGAACAGGATCGGTCCGAGTTCGGTTTTTTTGCCTTTGGGGTGATTAGTAATGGAGGCGGTCACCAGTACCAACACCAGCAGCGGTGCAACGGCTTTCAATGCGCCAACGAACAGGCTGCCGAGCAGACCCGCGGTTTTTGCTGCTTCGGGAGCCAGCGCGGCGAGTGCAATACCGGCGATCAGACCGACGAGGATTTGCATGACCAGACTGCTGTCGATAAATCGTTTCAGAAATGACGGAGAGGATTGTGTATGCATACTATTTTTCCTTTTTATGAGTATTCACCGTTCTTGTCCTGAACGATGAAGCAGGAGACTAGCAGAATTTAGTCTAAAAAATAACGGACGCCATGAGGCGTCCGTTGCAAAGAATCATTCTGCGAGCGATGCCCGCTTATTTTTGAGATTTTGCGTGGTCAGTCCGGTAGTTCACCCACGTATTGATCAGCAAAGTAATAACCAGAATCGAGGCGATCACCCCGAGCGATACGGCCACCGGAATGTGGAACACGTCGAGCAGCAGCATCTTGATACCGATGAAAATAAGTATCACCGCCAGACCGTATTTCAGCATCGAGAAACGTTCCGCCACGCCAGCCAGCAGGAAGTACATCGCTCGCAGGCCGAGGATCGCAAACAGGTTAGACGTCAGCACGATGAACGGATCGGTGGTCACGGCAAAGATTGCCGGGATGCTGTCGACGGCGAAAATGACGTCACTCAGTTCGACCATGATAAGCACCAGCAGCAACGGCGTTGCGAACAGAATACCGTTGCGGCGCACGAAGAATTTCTCCCCATGCAATTCATCGGTCATCCGCATTTTACTGCGCAGCCAGCGGATCATCGGTTTCTCACCGACTTCGCCGTCGTCTTCTTTGGTCAGCGCCATCTTGATGCCGGTAAACAGCAGGAACGCGCCGAATACGTACAGGATCCAGCTGAACTGACCCACCAGCCAGCTGCCGGCGAAAATCATACCGGTACGCAGAACGATCGCACCCAGTACGCCGTAGATCAGTACGCGACGTTGCAGATTTGCCGGGATAGAGAAATAACTGAACAGGATCAGCCAGACGAAGACGTTATCCACCGCCAGCGCTTTTTCCAGCAGATAACCGGTCAGGAACATCGTCGCCTGCGCATCCGCCACTTCACGACCCATTTCGCCGTTGAGATACCACCAGAAACCAAAGTTAAACAGCAGCGACAGGCCAATCCACACCAGCGACCAGATGGCTGCGCTTTTCATGGTCATGACCTGCGCACCTTTGCGCCCCTGCAACAGCAGGTCGAAGGCGAGCATAATCACCACCACCACAGCAAACGCGCCCCACAACATCGGGTTGCCCACTGAATTCATCATTACGTTATCCTCCGAAAAAACATCAAAAAAAACGGCCAGCGTCGGAAGACGTTAGCCGCTCTCTCTGAGCTATAAGCAAACCTCGCCTTCCGGCAAGGTCTCACTTACAACTCTGAAGCATTCATTAGATGAATCAGTGTTGCCCCGGTAACCGGGTGGCTGAGACGGCGTTTTAACGCTTGTCCAGGCACCGTAATGACGATTATCCGACGAAGAAGTTACTCCCCTTTGCAGTTTGAAAATTAATTCAAAGTGTTACTGGTGTCAACATTTTGACATATCTTTGCACATTAACCCGCCAGCGCCTGACGCTTACCCAGCGCGCCGACGAAGGCCAGCAGCAATCCCTGACTGAGCGGCGTTTCGCTAAGTTGATGAGCCTGATGGGCAAAGTCCACGCTGTCATCTTCGGCGATCGAGCCTAGCCACGACAGATAAGTTTTCATCACCGCCAGACTGAATTCAGGATGGAACTGCGTGCTGATGGCGTTCGGGCCGTAGCGCAGGATCTGATGTGGATCGTGCAGCGTTTTCGCCAGTACCGTCGCGGTCGCCGGAGGCGTCACCACGGTTTGCAGATGGATAAGATTCGCGGCGAACTGCGCTGGCAGTTGCGATACCAGCGGATCGAGATGTCCGGCGGGCGTCAGCGTGATGTCGTGAGTGCCGACTTCAATGCCCTGCGGATGGTAATCCACTTCGCCGCCCAGCGCGTAGGCCATCAGCTGATGCCCGTAGCACGCGCCAAACATCGGCAATTCCTGCAACATGCCCAGACGTACCCAGTCTGCGGCTTCCTCGCTCCACGCCAGGTGTTCGGTCACCATGCTGCGTGAACCGGTAATAATGGCTCCGCAATATTGATCCGGCGGCAGCGGGCGCTCACCGGCCTGTAAATCGACAATCACCACCTGCTGCGGATCGATATCGCCCTGACGGATAAACATCTGCGGGAAATTATCGTGCGCACGACGGATGGGCTCCGGTGCGTGACCGGTCTGCAAAATCAACAACGGCTTCAGGCTGGGTGCAGTCATCTGTGACTCCCGAACTGGCGATAAAAGTTAAGGCTGATGGTCAGCAGGGAACACCACGCCGGTCTGACGGCGGATCTCTGTCAGCACTTTGGCGGTGATGCGCGACACTTCCAGCCCCGGATGCGCGACAAACTGGTTATCCACCAGAATCGCAAAAGTTTCCGCTTCATACAGCATGGTATTGATGTGCTGCGGTTGCGTCAGATCCAGCTTCTGGCTGCCGCGAGGCGTCAGGCTTAGCGTCTGGCATTCAGAGAGTTTTTCCATCTGCAAGGTGCCTTCTTCGCCCTGAATTTCGCTCGGCAGATGGGAATCGCTGATTTTGGAGTGGTTGATAACGACTTCGAAGTCGTCGGCATAGGTCAGGATCACCGTGCCCTGACCGTCCACACCGCTTTCCAGCAGAGTCGCCGTGGCAGTGACCGACTCAGGTTCGCCAAACAGCGCGATGGTACTGGCCAGACAGTAATAGCCGATATCCATGATTGACCCGTTTGAAAACGCCGGATTAAAGGTATTCGGGTTTTCACCGGCCAGATAACGCGGATAACGCGACGAATACTGGCAGTAGTTGAAAATGGCTTTGCGCAGTTTACCAATACGGTTTAATGCGCCCTTCATGTGCAGGAAATTCGGCAGATAAGCCGTTTTAAACGCTTCGAACAGTACGACGTTATTCTCTTTCGCACAGGCGATGAGGCTTTCAGCTTCGGCCAGATTGGACGCCAGCGGCTTTTCGCAAATCACGTGCTTTTTATGGCTGAGGAACAAAAGCGATTGCGGATAATGTAAAGAGTTCGGGCTGGCGATATAGACGGCGTCGATCAAATCTGAGGCAGCCATTGCTTCAAGTGAATCAAAGTAATGCTCGACCGGATAATCCTCGCCCAGCTTTTTGGCACCTTCCAGCGTACGTGAATAAATCGCCGTCAGCTTCATCTTGCCGCTCTCGTGCGCAGCATCAATAAAGCGTTGGGTGATCCAATTGGTGCCGACAACAGCAAAGCGAATCATAAATACCTCATTATTATTGTTAAGTTATTGATACAACTTACCGAATATTTCCAGATGCGTCAGGTACATGCGCGTATCGAATTCTAACTGATGATAGTCGGGCGTCATATGACAGCACAGGCTGTAGAATGCTTTGTTGTGATCTTTCTCTTTCAGATGCGCCAGTTCGTGCACCACGATCATCTTCAGAAAGGGTTCCGGCGCGCTTTTAAAGACAGTCGCGACGCGGATTTCCGCCTTGGTTTTCAGCTTACCGCCCTGAATGCGCGATATAGCGGTATGCAGCCCCAGCGCGTGCTTCATCACGTGGATTTTGTTGTCGTAGGCCACTTTACTTAACGGCGATGAACTGCGCAGAAACTGGTTTTTCAGGTCCAGCGTATACTGATAGAGCGATTTGTCGGTGGTCAGCTCGTGCGGTTGCGGATATCGCGTCAGCAATACTTTACCCAAACGTTCCTGGTCGATTAACTGACGCACCTGAGCCTGAAGATGCTCGGGATAGCCTTGCAGATAGGTCAATTCAGGCATAACTGGTTGCTTTGTCTCTTATTGACGGGAAAAAGGTGCCGCAGCGGAAAGCGTGGATTTTGGCGCGATCGCAGGGATCCGGCAGATAAACCCCTTTTTAACTGAAAAAACATTTTACTGATAGCCCAATTTAGGGGATAAACAGCGCAAATTGAATATTGAGGAGGGCCAATGAGCCAATTCGAAACCGAAGTAGGTGGTCAGTTGCTGCAACTGAGTCTGGAACGTTATCCGCAGGACGAAGCGGCAACGCAGTTGCAGGCCTGGGAAGCGGCCGATGAATATCTGCTGCAAACCCTGAACACCGCTGAGCTCAATGGCCGTCCGCTGCTGATTTTCAACGATGCGTTTGGTGCGCTGGCCTGTGCGTTACAGGAGTTCAATCCAACCAGCATCAATGACTCTTTCATGAGCCAGCTGGCGACGCGCCATAACCTGCGTCTGAACGGGTTTGATGAAGACGCCGTGGCCGCGCAAAGCAGCCTGGTGCCGTTGCCGATCAATCCGGGTCTGGTCATCATCAAAGTGCCAAAAACGCTGGCGCTGCTGGAACAGCAACTGCTGGCCCTGCGCGAAGTTGTAACGCCTGAGACGCAGATCATCGCCGGGGCGAAAGCCCGTGATATCCACACCTCGACGCTACAATTGTTCGAGAAAATTCTTGGCCCGACCAAAACCAGTCTGGCATGGAAAAAAGCGCGTCTGATCCATTGTGAAGCCACGTTGCCTGCACAGGCCGCCGAGCCGGTGATCGCCGAATGGGCGCTGGATGACAGTGAGTTCCGCATTTCCAATCACGCGAACGTGTTCTCTCGAGGCGGTCTGGATATCGGCGCGCGTTTCTTCATGCAACATCTGCCGGAAGGCATCGAAGGGCGCATGGTGGATTTAGGCTGCGGTAACGGTGTGATCGGCATGACCGCGCTGGCACTGAACCCGGACGCCGAAATGCTGTTTGTGGATGAATCCTACATGGCAGTGGAATCGAGCCGCATCAACGTTGAAAACAATTTGCCGCAGGATGTCAGCCGCTGTCATTTCGAAGTGAACAATATGCTGGCCGGTGTCGAGCGCGAAACGCTGGACGCGGTGCTGTGTAACCCGCCGTTCCATCAGGGCACCGTGGTCAGTGATGACACTGCATGGCGTATGTTCTGTGATGCCAAACGTTGCCTGCAAACCGGCGGCGAACTGCGTATCGTCGGTAACCGCCATCTGGATTACTACCAGAAACTGCGCCGTTTGTTCGGTAACTGCACCACTATCGCCACCAATCAGAAGTTCGTGATTTTGCGCGCGGTGAAGACGGCGTCACAGCATTGATTTGAATGATGTCTTCAGCAAAAAAGCCGCTCACGCGGCTTTTTTTTCATCTGTACTTTCTCAGATTGCCAGCGCCAGCCGGGTGCCTTGTTCTATGGCGCGGCGGGCATCGAGTTCGAGCGCAACGTCCGCGCCGCCAATCAGGTGCACGGTTTTCCCGGCTTCCTGCAGAGGCTGATACAAGGCGCGCTGTGGTTCCTGTCCGGCGCAGATAATGATGTTATCCACCAACAGACATACCGGTTCACCGTTCATAATCAGATGCAATCCTGCGTCGTCGATGCGTTCGTAGCTGACGCCATTTTGCATTTTCACGCCGCGCTGCAACAGACTGGCGCGGTGGATCCAACCGGTAGTTTTACCGAGTCCTGCGCCGACTTTAGTGGTTTTGCGTTGCAGCAAAACGATATCCCGCGCTGCCGGTTCCGGCTGCGGGCCTTGTGGCGCAAGGCCGCCGCGCTGGGTGAGCGTCTGATCGATCCCCCATTCATGACTGAACGCGCGGCTGCTGAGGCTCGACGATGTGCCGTTGTGGATCAGGTATTCGGCGGTATCAAACCCAATTCCGCCTGCACCGATAATCGCCACGCGGTTGCCGACCGGTTTTTTATCGCGCAGCACGTCGAGATAGGTCAGCACGCTCGGGTGACTGATACCCGGAATGTCCGGCAAACGCGGCGAGATGCCGCAGGCGAGGATCACCTCGTCATAGCCGGTCAACTGGCTGGCGCTAACTGTTTCGCCAAGGCGCACCGTCACACCGAGTAACGCCAGCTGGCGCGAGTAGTAGCGCAGGGTCTGATAAAACTCCTCTTTGCCAGGAATTTGTTTAGCAATATTAAACTGCCCACCAATTTCATGGTGGCCGTCAAACAGCGTGACCTGATGTCCGCGGCTGGCGGCCGTCGTAGCGAAAGCCAGACCCGCAGGGCCGGAGCCGACCACGGCCAGGCGTTTAGACGCTGGCGCGCGGGTCACTGGCATCTGCGTTTCATGGCAGGCGCGTGGGTTTACCAGACAGGACGTCACTTCGCCGACGAAAATCTGATCCAGACACGCCTGATTGCAGCCGATGCAGGTATTAATTTCATCCGCCCGGCCCTGCGCCGCTTTCTCGACAAACGCCGGATCGGCGAGGAACGGGCGCGCCATCGAAACCATATCGGCGCAGCCTTCGGCGAGAATTTTCTCCGCGACGTCCGGATCGTTGATGCGGTTGGTGGTGATGAGCGGAATGCCGACTTTGCCCATCAGCCTTTGGGTTACCCAGCTGAATGCCGCGCGGGGCACCATAGTAGCGATGGTGGGAATACGCGCTTCGTGCCAGCCGATACCGGTATTAATAATGCTCGCTCCTGCCTGCTCGATGCGTTGCGCCAGCATTTCGACCTCCTGCCAGTCCGACCCTTCCTCCACCAGATCCAGCATCGACAGGCGATAAATGATGATGAATTCCAGTCCGCACGTTTCGCGCACGCGGCGCACCGCTTCGGTCGCGAAGCGCATGCGATTTTCCACGCTGCCGCCCCAGCGGTCGGTGCGCTGGTTGGTTCTGGCGGCCAGAAACTGATTAATCAGATAGCCTTCCGAACCCATGATTTCCACGCCGTCGTAGCCAGACTCTTTGGCAAGCAGAGCACAGCGGGCGAAATCTTCCAGCGTTGTTTCGATCTGTTCTTCGCTCAGCGCATGAGGCGTGAAGCGGTTAATCGGTGCCTGAAGGGCAGAGGGCGCGACCGGATGAGGCTGGTAGCTGTAGCGACCGGCATGCAGGATTTGCAGTGCGATTTTGCCTCCGGCGGCATGTACGGCACGGGTCACCACGCGGTGATGTGTGATGTGTTCCTGTTCGGCCAGAATCGAACCGCCCTGATACACAACGCCCTGCGCATTGGGTGAAATGCCGCCGGTGACGATTAGCCCGACGCCCGCCGCCGCGCGCTCGGCATAAAACGCTGCCAGCCGCGCCGGCCCGTCCTCCAGCTCTTCAAGTCCGGTGTGCATGGAACCCATCAGCACGCGGTTTTTCAGCTGCGTAAAACCTAAATCCAGCGGCGCCAGCAGGTGCGGATAAAACGGCGAAGCGCGTTCAGTCATGGAATTCTCTTAAGTGGTCGGAGGAGATGAATTCAATTTAGCGGGTGGCGGAAGAATTGGAAAGCGGGCACGCAATGATTGTGAGCTGTATCACTTTGGCTAAAACGGGGAAAATTATTAACGCTTCAAAATATTATTAATCAGGCTTATTTAATTAAAATATTAATTAGTGAGGAGGCGAATGATTGCGAATAAGCAGACAAATTCATTCTTTCACTGTTTTTACACAAGATTGATGAGATGCAGGTTGTTTATTTTTAACATTTTTTTCCTAAGTTATGCGGATTAAGAATATTCTTATAAAAACACCTGGAATCGATTCAGTTCGGGTTAGAGCTGGACTAGGCTGGAGCTGCTTCACCCTAAAATTCAATTCTAACCTGGATATATACTATGAATCTTATTGACCATACAGCCTGCCGTCCGTTTACCGAAGCCGGGCACTTGTCGCAAATTGCTGCCTATTATGAAGAAGGCCGTAATGTCATGTGGATGATGCTCAGGTCTTATCCACGTCCTTGTTTTAATCAGGAGCTTATCGAAGACATCATGACGCTGACCTACGCTGCGAAAGCGTCCGGGCTGCGTTTCGATTTTTGGGTGACCGGTTCGCTGGTGCCCAATATGTACAACGTGGGAGGTGATCTCAGTTTCTTTGTGGATTCTATCGTTAATAACAAGCGCGAAGCGTTGCGTGCCTACGCCAGAGCCTGTGTGGACTGCGTACACGCCGCCGCGCGCGGATTTGATGTCGGTGCCATTAGTTTGTCGATGATCGAAGGAACCGCGCTGGGCGGCGGGTTTGAAGCGGCACTGGCGCACCATTACGTGCTGGCGCAAAACACGGCCCGTATGGGATTTCCTGAAATCGCGTTTAACCTGTTCCCTGGCATGGGCGGTTATTCACTGGTCTCACGAAAAGCCGGTATGCGGCTGGCGGAGGAGCTGATTACCACCGGTGAATCGCATACGGCGGAATGGTTTGAAAGCCGCGGGTTAGTGGATGTTCTGTTCCAGCCTGGTGAGGCATTCAACGCCACCCGTACCTTTATGGATACGCTGCGGCCAAAGCTCAACGGGATCCGGGCGATGATCCGGGCACGTCAGCGCGTATTGCAGCTGTCGCGTTCGGAGCTGATGGATATCACTGAAGACTGGGTGGATGCCGCTTTTACTCTGGAGGAGAAGGATCTGAGTTATATGGAGCGGCTGGTCATGCTGCAAAACCGGCATACGGCGTCCTTGCGTAAAACCGGCTAGCAGCAGACAGAAAAAGCCCGTCACTGGCGCTATTTCTGTTTTGCTTTATGTTTAAACACATTGGGTGAAGCAACGTTTTTATCATCAAGCCAGTGCTCCAGCTCAATCGCGGGCATTGGCTTGGCGTAAAGAAAGCCCTGTTTACTGTCCACGCCGATTTCATCGATAAGCTTCTCTTCTTCCACCGTTTCCACGCCTTCCGCCACGACCGTCAGTTGCAACGTTTTAGCCACCGCCACAATCGCCCGGACCAGCGCCTGCGAAACCGGATCGTTATTAATCCCACGAACAAAACTCTGATCAAGCTTGATGCAGTCCAGCGGTATACGCGCCAGCTGTGACAGCGAAGAATACCCGGTGCCGAAATCATCCAGATGCACCTGCGCGCCCAGTTTGTGAAGCTGATTGATCATCGCCACGGCGGCACTTTCATCTTCCACCAGACAGCTTTCGGTCAACTCAAAATCCAGCAGGCAGCCCTTCATGCCGGAGGTCTTCATCGCTTCGGCGAGCGTGGTGATAAAGGAGCCGTTATTAAGCTGACGGCCGGAAAGATTCACCGCCACCCGCAGATTGAGGCCTTTTTTCTGCCATTCCGTTGCCTGACGCGTCGCGGTTTCGATCACCCATTTGCCCAGCGGCGTAATCAGCCCGGATTCTTCGGCGTAAGGGATAAAGCTTTGCGGCTGAATCAGCCCGCGTTCCGGCGACTGCCAGCGCAGCAGAGCTTCAACGCTGTTGACCGCCCCGTAAAGCGAGACTTTCGGCTGGTAATACAGCACCAGCTGATCTTTGTCGGCCAGCGCCTTTCGCAAATGTGTATCCAGCCACATATATTCGGCGGCTTTCTGATTCATTTCCGGCGAGAAAACGCAGTATGAGTTTTTGCCTTTTTCCTTGGCCACGTACATTGCGGTATCGGCGTTTTGCAGCAGAGTATCACCGTCGATGCCGTGTTCCGGGCAGATAGCAATCCCACCGGAACAGCCGGTGTACACTTCGATAAGTCCGATACGAAACGGCATGCTCAGACGTTGTAAAACCCGCTGGCTTAGTGCTTCCAGCGTTTTGATTTCAGCCTGGGTGCTGAGAATAATAAATTCATCGCCACCGAGTCGGGCAAGCTTATCGTTGCTCGACAGGCAATCCTGAATGGCATCGGATACCGCGCGCAGCAGGTGGTCACCAAACATGTGCCCGTAAGCATCATTCACTTTTTTGAAATTATCGAGATCAAGATAAATCAGCCCGACTTTATTCTCACCCCGGTCTTTTAGCGCGGTGGCCAGGGATTCCTGCAACGCATTACGGTTGGCAAAGCCGGTAACCAGATCGGTGTTGGCGAGAACGCGTAACCGTTCCTGCGCTTTGCGTTCGTCGGTGATATCAGACCCCGAGCAGATCAGATATTTTTGCTGTTTTCCGCTGCCGCTGTGGACGAATTTATTACGGAACAGGAACAGACGCTGGCCTTTAACGGTGTTGATCCAGCGTTCTACCTCATAAGATTGCTGATGCTGAAAGAAGCTGGTGATGTTCTGGCGTGAGGCCAGGCCCTCTTCCATCGACATGAATAAATCGTAGGCGCTGCGTCCAATAACATCGACTTCGCGCAGGCCGGTATACTCTTCGCTCAGCCGGTTGAAACGGTGGATTTTGCCTTCCTGATCGATAATCACAATCACCGAATTTGCCTCAGAAACCACCTGTTCGGCAAATGTCAGCCCGACTTCTAAATCATGTGCGACGGATTCAGTGTCCTGATACGCCGATGCGGTGCCCGCCCAGACCTGACTGTCAATTTTGCGGCCCACCAGATACAGGCGAACGGAGGATCCGAACAGAGTAATGTCCAGCGTGAAACTTGAGGTGATCCCGGTCAGTTGTCGGATCTTTCCTGCCTGCCATTGTGTCAGGGAGATGGCGACGTTGACGATGCCTTTCTCAGCAGATAACTCCAGTGCATTGCTGTCTGAACCCAGTCGCCAGTATGGGCGGGGCGTACCGAAATGCAGGTACAGGATGGAGGCATCTTGTGAGTCGACCATGAATGTTTCTCCGCAAAGAACGCAAAACGCCGGCTTTGTGCGAACCTGGCGACAGTCAGCACAGACGGAGCTTACTCTGTTCGGCCCACTCGCAACGCTCCGCATCCGGCGGATAAAGGCAAAAGGGCATAACACATTGAAATTAAGGTTAGCAACTGTCCGTTATATATCCAGTCTGCGGACAGAAATTGCCGTTGAGCACCGGGGCGCGGGTTGCCTTGCATCGTTAGTGCTCAACGGGCTTTTGACCGATTTCCGGGCCTGTGTTCTGACCCGGAAATCACTTTCGAAAAATTACTTCAGCAGGAAACTGGTTTGCTTAACGTTCTGCGAATCCAGACCGATGAACACGTTGAATTTGCCAGGATCAGACGCCCATTTCAGCTGCTCGTTGTAGTAACGCAAATCCGGTTCATTGACAGTAAACGTCACGACTTTTTCCTCACCCGGTTGCAGTTCAACCTTTTCAAAGTTCTTCAGCTGTTTCACCGGACGGCTGATGGACGCGGTGACATCCTGCAAATACAGCTGCACGATGGTCGCTCCGCTGCGTTTACCGGTGTTTTTCACCGTCACGCTGGCGGTCAGCGGATGTTTGGCATCCATGGTGGTGGCCGACAGACTTACGTCAGAGACGCTGAAGTCGGTGTAACTCAGGCCATAACCAAACGGGAACAGCGGGCCATTGGTGATATCGAAATATCGGGTAGTGTATTTATCCGGATGCTGTGGATTAAACGGACGGCCGGTATTAAGGAAGCTGTAGTACAGCGGGATCTGGCCGACTTCGCGCGGGAAGGTCATTGGCAGTTTGCCTGACGGGTTGTAATCGCCAAACAATACGTCGGCAATCGCATGGCCGCCTTCTGTACCGCTGAACCAGGTTTCCAGCATCGCGTCAGAAATTTCGTTTTCCCACGTCAGGGTCAGCGGACGGCCATTCATCAGAACGATTACCAGCGGTTTGCCGGTCGCTTTCAGCGCTTTCAGCAGGTCACGCTGACTTTGCGGAATGTTCAGTTCAGAACGGCTGGACGCTTCGTGCGCCATGCCTTGCGCTTCACCAACGACGGCGACGACAACGTCTGATTTCTCGGCCGTTTTCACCGCTTCGTCAATCATATCCTGCGGTTTACGCGTGTCGTTGATGACCTGTTTGTCGTAAGAGTTGAGGAAATCTACCATCGCCTGATCGTCAGTGACGTTCGCGCCGCGTGCATACAGCACGTTGCCTTTGTCACCGAGCACATCTTTCATGCCTTGCAGGACGGTCACGGCCTGCGCGGCTTTACCCGCCGCCGACCAGCTACCCATTACATCACGTTTGCTGTCAGCCAGCGGGCCGATCACCGCGATGGTGCCTGATTTCTGCAACGGCAGGGTCTGATTGCTGTTTTTCAGCAGTACCAGCGAGGTCCGTGCCACTTCACGTGCTTCGGTGCGATGCAGACGACTTTCGGCATTGGTATCCGCCGGATCGCTGGAGGCCGGGCCTAAATGACGGTACTCATCGACAAACAGGCCCATGTCCCATTTGGCAGCGAGCACGTCACGCACGGCACGGTCGATGTCATTCTGGCTGACCAGCCCGTCGGCGAGTAATCCTTTCAGATACTTACCGTACATATTGTCGGCCATATCCATATCGACACCGGCTTTCAGCGCCATCGCTGCTGCCTGACGATCGTCTTCTGCCACCCCGTGTTTGACCAGGCCGCCAATCGCGCCGTGATCGCTGACGGTCAGCCCTTTGAATTGCCAGTCGTCGCGCAGAATGTCTTTGAGCAGCCAGGTATTGGAAGTTGCCGGCACGCCGTTGACGCTGTTAAGCGCAATCATCACGCCGCCCGCGCCCGCATCCACTGCGGCTTTGTACGGTGGCATATAGTCGTTGAACATGCGGGTCAGGCTCATGTCCACGGTGTTGTATTCGCGGCCGCCTTCGACAGCGCCATACAGCGCGTAGTGTTTGACGTTGGCCATCACGGCGTCTGGCCCTGACGGGTCTTTACCCTGATAGCCGGTGACCATCTCATGTGCCAGGCGCGACGTCAGATAGGTGTCTTCACCGAAGCCTTCGGAAACGCGACCCCAGCGCGGGTCACGGGTGACATCCACCATCGGCGAGAAGGTCATATTCAGACCATCGGCGGCGGTCTCTTTGGCAGAAATTCGGGCGCTGGTGGCGACGGCGCTCATATCCCAGCTGGCGGCAAGGCCGAGGCTAATCGGAAAAATCGTGCGCTGGCCGTGAACGACATCATAGGCATAAAAAGGGGGGATCTTCAGGCGGCTGTTTTTCACTTCATCCTGAAGTCGACGGATATCGGGTTTGGTGACGGTGTTAAACACGCCACCGACTTTGCCCGCGCGGATATCTGCCATGATGGCTTCTTTCGGATAATCTGTTCCGACGGTCACCAGATTCAACTGCCCAATTTTTTCATCGAGGGTCATTTTTTTCATCAGATCGGCAATGAACGCATTGCGTTCTTTGACCTGATTTTGGGGGATACCCGCCGTTTCAACCGCCAGTGTAGAAGCAGAGCTTACCAGTAACACAAACGCGCCAAGCATGTGATGCGTATTCATCGGAATTCCTTCAGCCATAAACAGGGATGCCAAAACATTGAAAATTCAGCAGCCTGAAGCAAACAAATCAATGATCATTCTAAGAAAAGTATAGTGTGAGAATCTAATACGACCGTTCAACTATTAGCAATCAATAGTTTTATCAGTCTGCACATTATCTTTAACCCGTGGAGACAGATCGCAATTTACAGGTAATCGGGCAGATGGCTACAAAAAGAGGTTCGATATACCGCGCAATTTGAAACAATTAGGATTAGGTGACGGATTGTCATCAGATTGAGCAACTAAATAGCGTGTGAGGAATATTTTTTGCAGGATAAACCGGGCAGAAAGCGATGTTCTGCCCGGCAAGAAAGCGGGTAAAAACGGGATTAATCGAAAATGGGATTAATAGTAGAAAGGCATATCCGTCGGTGTTTTGCTCATCACGTCGAAGAACACATCTTTGGTCATTGACCAGAATTGCGCGATGGCGGCGGCGTTGTAGGTCATGCCCATCAGGCTCATGACAAAGAAACAGGTCACGGTCAGGCCGAGACCACTACAAACGAAAGCCATCGTATTGCGGCTCGACTGGCGGCAAACGATATTGAGCTGGCTGGTGCAGAACATCAGAAAAGCGCTCAGTAATTCCCAGCGCATCATGACGATGCCAGCGGTTAATGTACCCATAGATAAAATCCTTACTCACTACAGCCGGTTGCGCGACGCCAACATCAGCCGTAACGGCTGCAAAAACAGGAGGGCAATGGGCTTATCGAGGTATTAATTAAGTTGAATAGTGTGACTTGAGTCACATTATATCATCGGATTTTATTTATGAGCAGAGGGAATGAGCAGAAATTGTTCGCTAATACGTTTTATGTATAACGCACCGCCAATTCATGGCCATGCGTTATCAAAAAACTGCATTTACGAAAGGATTACGCGCCGTAGCCCATGACCTGCAACAGATGCTGGGCCTGCTGGACCGCTTCCTGCCGGTGCGCAACGCCAAGTTTTTGATACAAATTACGGATATGCGTTTTGATGGTGGTTGAGGCGACGTCCAGCTCACCGGCTATCTGATCGTTGCTATAGCCGGAATAAATCAGGCCGAGCACCTGCCACTCGCGCTGGGTCAGCGGGCTGGTGCGGATAAGTTCCGGCACCTGCGGATGCGTCAGCAGTTTATTCACAAAACCTTCGTCGAAATGCGCAAACTTGTGGCGGTGATGCTGGTTAATTTCGCGCAAAATCTGCTGCGCGCGACGCTGTTCCAATTCTGGCAACAGATTGAGCTGAATCAGCTGACGCAGCTGTTGCGCCATCATTTCACCCTCGATGACGAAATGGCTGACAAAGCCGGTGCGGTTCGCCAGCCCCAGTGCTTCAATCAGCACGCGTTGCGCATCGTTCTTACGGCCTGTGTGCCAGTAAAGCAGATTGCTCAGCAGCAGATTGCGGTTCAGATCGCTGGTCAGGCGCAGCTGGCGTGCGTTCTGATTGAGCTCGTCGAGCACCACTTCGGCTTCGTCAAATTTCTCCAGCAGAATCTGCATGCGGGCAATATTGCGCCACTGTCCTTGCTGGAAATGGTTGTCCGCCATGTCCGGTTTTCGCGCCTGTTGCAGCCACTGGCGGGCGGCGGCTTTATCACCAATCATCTGCCAGTAAATCACGCGAGGTTTGTCGGTATTAGTCAGCCAGTCGATATGATACTGGCCAGTTTTCAGCAGGGTTTCACAGCGCTGTAAATGGTGATGGGCATTATCGAGCTGACCGCGCGCCAGCGAGCATTTCGCCAGCATCGCCAGGCACTGCAATTGCTGCTGCGGCTGGAAATTGGTCAGCACGTCGAGGCCTTTCCGCGCGGCGTCTTCGGCATCGTCAAGGCGTGACCACGACCACAGCAGCTGTGAGCGCAGGCGCAGCAGGAATTCATGCATCGGTAACTGTTCAAGATGCTGCTCGCGCACCAGTTCAAACGCGCGATCCTGCATCTCGTAGGCGGCCTGCAAAAAACCCTGTGCAATCAGGATTTCGCTCTGTTGCAGCAACGCCCATAAGGCATAGTGATAGGCTTCGTAGCGCCGTGCGATCTGTTCCGTTTGCTGCATCAGCGGCAGCGCACGGGTTAAATCGCCTTTGCAGTGCTGAATTTCGCCGGTCACCGAGGTGGCGACGATGCGGCTGTAATAGCTTTCATACGGCAGGAAACGCAAGGCGTCGGCGGCCAGCTTTTCCGCTTCATCCTGACGACCATCATTGATCGCCACCTGCGCACGCAGGGCATCAAATTCGGCGGTCATATCCTGTTCCATCACGATATTGCGCTGCTGCATCTCGCTTTCAGCGCGCACCAGCAGGGCTTCGACTTCGGCATAGCGATGCTGACTCTGTGCCAGCCATGCCTGCAACAGTACCAGTTTAGGATTCTGTATCAGGCGTTCGTACGGCAGCGCGTTCAGACACTCTTCCAGCAACGCCAGCTCGCTTTGATTAAACAGCGCCCAGGCGTGCTGCAACAGAATATCGCGCAATAAATCAATATCTTCTGCGCCCAGTGCGTGATGAATCGCCTCCGCCGGGAAGCCCTGTGCCAGCCAGCCTTCAGCGGCGGCGCGGTGAATTTCCGGCAGTTGTGCTGCCAGTTCCCACTGGCAACGCTGGCGCAGGAAAGTCGCGAATAACGGGTGGAAGTTAAACCATTCGCCGGTGTCATCCATTCTGTGGATGAATAATCCCTGACGCTCTAATTCTTCAAGACGTTGCTGACCGTTTTCGCCGCCGGTCAGACGCACGATCAGCGCATCATTCATCGAACGCAGTAATGAACAGCGCAGCAGAAAATCACGGGTCGGGGCATCCACGCGATCCAGTACTTCATCCACCAGATATTCCGACAGATGGCTGGCATTGAGCCCGGCGAGTTTACGCGCCGATTGCTGAGTAGATTGCTGTGTCGAGGTGGTGGACTGGCGCGCTGAGAGCGCGATCAGCTGCAGTGCGGTGGCCCATCCGGCGACGTCGTCACACAAACGGCTGCTGTCGGCATGATCGATCGGGTCTTTCAGACGGTTGTCGAAAAACTGCTGCGTTTCTGGGTGGGTAAAGGCCAGGTGCGAGGCATTGAGCTCGAGCAACTGATCGCGCACGCGGAGATTGGCGATGCCCAGCGGCGGCAGGGTGCGTGAGAGCACCACCAGCGAAATATTTTCCGGCTGATGACGCAGGAAAAAACGCATGCCTTCATGGATGGCGTCGTTAGAAATCAGATGGTAGTCGTCAATCACCAGCAACAGCGGGCGGTGCCAGTCGGAAAGCTCAACAAACAGTTGCCCGAACAGCGCGGACAAACTGGCGTACTGATGCTTCTGGCTCAGCCCCTCACTTTTTACGCAGTGGCCGCCGCAGGCCTGCTGTACGGCAGCAATCAGATAGCTGGCAAAACGCTCCGGCTGGTTGTCGCTTTCATCAAGAGAATACCAGCCCAGATCGCTTTTCCCCGCCGCCCAGTGCGCCACCAGCGTCGTCTTGCCGTAGCCCGCCGGACTGGCGACCAGCGTAAGACGGTAATTAGGCGCAGTCGCGAGCTTCGTCAGCAAACGATCGCGAACTACTGTGTTTTGCTGCCGCACCGGGCGGCTGAGTTTTGACGGGATCAGCATTTTTTTCGATTCTTTTGACGGTAAGCAGAGGGCGGTTTAATTATTTCACAGCGCGTAATTAATCACTTTTTCTAAAGTCCTCCTTTGAAACATTGATTGCAAGAATGTTACGTTTTTACATGCCGTTAAGTTGCTCTGTATCACAAATTTCAATGAGAGTTTTCGTACGTCTACCCTGAGAGCCCGTCTCCTCCGGCTACGCCCCGTTTCTCCTCCCTGTCTAATCTTTGGCGGGATGATGCTGCTCACAGACACAAGCGTCAGCATAGTGATTATCAATATTGTACTTCCCTACAAATTCCCGAATATAAAGAGGCATGTGATGCAGGTGACTTTGGATAAGACACAATTTTTGGCCGCACTAAAACGCCAGTGGCAGGGATTTGGTTTGCAGCAGGCGCAGGACATGACGCCACATCAGTGGTGGCAGGCGACCAGTGCCGCACTCTCAGAACAGCTGAGCGCGCAGCCTGCGCCGGTGGCGGAGAAAACGCCACAGCGCCACGTTAACTATATTTCGATGGAGTTTCTGATTGGCCGGCTGACCGCCAATAACCTGATCAATCTCGGCTGGTATGACACCGTGCAGCAGGCGCTTAAAGAGCAGGGCGTAGCGCTGGCGGATGTGCTGGAGCAGGAAACCGACCCGGCACTGGGCAACGGCGGTCTTGGGCGCCTGGCAGCCTGTTTCCTTGATTCGATGGCGACCGTCGGACAACCGGCGACCGGTTATGGTCTGAATTATCAGTACGGCCTGTTCCGTCAGTCGTTCAGCGAAGGCAAGCAGCAGGAAGCGCCGGACAACTGGCATCGCGAAAGCTATCCGTGGTTCAGCCACAACAGCTCGCTGTCGGTCGACGTGGCGTTTGGCGGCAAGCTGACGAAGAACGATACGGGCGCGGAACACTGGCAGCCAGCGTTCACCCTGCGTGGCGAAGCCTGGGATCTGCCGGTGGTCGGTTATAAAAATGGCGTCACTCAGCCGCTGCGTTTATGGCAGGCGACCGACGTGCATCCGTTTGATCTGACGTTATTTAACGACGGTGAATTCCTCAAGGCCGAGCAGAAAGGCATTGATGCCGCGAAGCTCACGAAAGTGCTCTATCCGAACGACAATCATGAGGCCGGAAAACGCCTGCGCCTGATGCAGCAGTATTTCCAGTGCGCCTGTTCGGTCGCGGATATTCTGCGCCGCCACCATTTCCTTGGCCGAAAAATTCAGGATCTGCCGAAGTTCGAAGTGATCCAGCTCAACGATACCCATCCGACCATCGCCATCCCGGAGCTGCTGCGCATTCTGATCGACGAGCATCAGCTCGACTGGGACGCCGCGTGGGCGATCACCAGCCAGACTTTCGCTTACACCAACCACACGCTGATGCCGGAAGCGCTGGAGTGCTGGGATGAAAAGCTGGTTCGCAGCCTGTTGCCGCGCCACTTCTCACTGATCAAAGCGATCAACGCTCGCTTCAAAAAAGTCGTCGAAAAACAGTGGCCGGGCGACAAAGCGGTGTGGGAAAAACTTTCCGTCCATCAGAACAAACAGGTGCGTATGGCGAACCTGTGCGTGGTCAGCGGCTTTGCGGTGAACGGCGTCGCGGCGCTGCACTCCGAGCTGGTGGTCAAAGATCTGTTCCCGGAATATCACCTGCTGTGGCCAAACAAATTCCATAACGTCACCAACGGCATCACGCCGCGCCGCTGGCTGAAACAGTGCAATCCGGCACTGTCATCGCTTATCGACGAGACGCTGAAAACTGAATGGGTGAACGATCTTGATGCGCTAAAAGGGCTGGAAAGCTACGCCGACGATAAGAAATTCTGTCAGCGTTATCAGGCGATTAAGCGCGAGAACAAAATCAAACTGGCGGACTATGTTCAGCACACAATGGGCCTGACGCTGAACCCGGATGCGATTTTCGATGTGCAGATCAAACGCCTGCACGAATACAAACGTCAGCATCTGAATCTGCTGCATATTCTGTCGCTTTACAGTCAGTTGCGCGATAACCCGGAAATGGACATAGTGCCGCGTGTGTTCCTGTTCGGCGCGAAAGCGGCACCCGGCTATTATCTGGCGAAAAATATTATCTATGCCATCAATCAGGTCGCTGAAAAAGTAAATAACGATCCGCTGGTGCGCGATCGCCTGAAAGTGGTGTTTATTCCGGATTACCGCGTGTCAGTGGCTGAACTGATGATCCCGGCAGCGGATGTTTCCGAGCAAATTTCCACCGCCGGTAAAGAGGCGTCCGGCACCGGCAACATGAAGCTGGCGCTTAACGGCGCGCTGACCGTCGGCACGCTCGACGGCGCGAACGTCGAGATCGCCGAACAGGTCGGCGAGGACAATATCTTTATCTTTGGCAATACCGTCGATCAGGTCAAAGCGTTGCTGGCTAAAGGCTACGATCCGCTCAAACTGCGTAAGAAAGACAAGCATCTGGATAAGATCCTCAAAGAGCTGGAAAGCGGCTTCTTCAGTCATGGCGACAAGCAGGCATTCAGCCTGATGTTGGACAGTTTGCTGGATGGCGGCGATCCTTATCTGGTGCTGGCGGACTTCGCGGATTACTGCGCCGCACAGCAGAAAATCGATGCCCTGTATCGCGATCAGCAGGAGTGGACGCGTAAAACCATTCTCAACACTGCCCGCGTCGGGATGTTCAGTTCCGACCGTTCGATCCGTGATTATCAGCAGCGGATCTGGCAGGCGAAACGTTAAGGAGCCCCCATGGAAAATAAAGCACTGGAGCAGGCCGCCAGGGAGGCGGGGATTTCCTCTGGTTTTATTAATGCGCACGGCAAACAGCAGGCCATCGCGGCGGAAACTAAACGTGAGCTGTTATCGGCGATGGGCTGGGTGGCGCAATCGCGCCCGGTCAACACGCCGGTACCGGCTGTTAAAGTGTTCGTTACCGGCAGCCGTCTGGCACTGCCGGTCGGCGGTGACGGCGAATATGGCTGGACGCTGCGGCTGGAAAATGGCGGAACCACACAGGGGCGCGTCAGCGGTAAAATGACGCTGGCGCTGCCGGGGAAAATTCCCACCGGTTATCACCAGCTGACGCTGACGCAGGACGCGCAGCAGTGGGATTGCCGGGTAATTGTCGCGCCGAAACGCTGCTACGAGCCGGACGCGCTGCTGGCCGGTAAAAAACTCTGGGGCGCCTGCGTGCAGCTCTATACGCTGCGCTCGGAGAATAACTGGGGCATCGGCGATTTCAGCGATCTCAACGTATTACTGAAAAATGTCGCCGAACGCGGCGGGGCGTTTGTCGGCCTCAATCCTATCCACGCGCTCTATCCGGCCAATCCGGTGGCAGCCAGTCCTTACAGCCCGTCTTCACGCCGCTGGCTAAACGTCATTTATATCGACGTTGCTGCGGTGGATGATTTTAAGCGAAGTGAAGAAGCACAGATTTGGTGGCACCGGCCGGTGACGCAGCAGCGTTTGCAGGCGGCACGCGCCAGTGACTGGGTGGATTACGCCGAAGTGATGCCGCTCAAACTGGAAGGTTTACGCCTCGCCTACGCCCATTTCCTGGGCCGTAAGCCGCAGGATGCGCAGGTCAAATCCCTGGCGAATTTTGTGAAGCAGGGCGGCGAAAGCCTGTATTTACAGGCGGCGTTCGATGCACTGTATGAACATCTGGCGAAAGAAACCGATGTGGCGCTCGGCTGGAACCGCTGGCCGGAAAAATATCACGATGCGCGAGGCCCGGCGGTTCGGGCATTCTGCGAGCAACATGCGCAAGACGTGGAATTTTATCTGTGGCTGCAATGGCTGGCAGAAACGCAGTTTTCGCGTTGCTATCACACCAGCCAGCAGCAGGACATGCCGATGGGGCTGTACCGCGATCTGGCGGTCGGCGTGGTCGGGGGCGGTTCTGAAACCTGGGGTGACGGCGAGCTGTATTGCCTGAAAGCCTCGGTCGGTGCGCCGCCGGATATCCTCGGTCCGCTTGGTCAGAACTGGGATCTGCGCCCGATGGATCCTCATGTGATGATCAGACGCGGTTATCAGCCGTTTATCGATCTTCTGCGTTCCAACATGACCAGCTGCGGCGCGCTGCGTATCGATCACGTGATGGCGCTGTTGCGTCTGTGGTGGATCCCTGCGGGAGAAACGGCGGATAAAGGCGCTTACGTGCAATATCCGGTGGACGATCTGCTGGCGATCCTGGCGCTGGAAAGTCAGCGTCATCGCTGCATGGTGATCGGCGAAGATCTGGGTACCGTGCCAGTGGAAATCGTCAGCAAGCTGCGCGAGGGCGGCGTCTATTCTTACAAAGTGCTGTATTTCGAGCGCGATGAGGAAAATAACTTCCGCGCGCCGCAGTCGTATCCGGTTCAGGCGATGGCGACCATCACCACACACGATCTCCCCACGTTGCGCGGCTACTGGCAAAGCGACGATCTGGCGCTCGGCAAAACCCTTGGCCTGTACCGTGACGAAGAGGTTTTACAGGAGCTGTACGCCGACCGTGCGCGGGCGCGACAAGGTCTGCTCGACGGTTTGCATCACTACGACTGCATTCCGAAGAAAACCGGACGCAAGGCGGCGCTGATGGAAATGACGCCGGTGCTCAACCGTGGCCTGCAACGTTACGTCGCCGACAGCGCCTGTGCGTTGCTCGGCCTGCAACCGGAAGACTGGCTCGACATGGACGCGCCGGTCAACGTTCCCGGCACCAGTGACGAATTCCCAAACTGGCGACGTAAGCTTTCTCACACGCTGGAAGAAATGTTCGCCGACGAGCAGGTGAATAAGCTGATTAAAGACCTCGATAAACGCCGCAGGAAAGTGTCAGTGAGCTGAGGTTGATAAAGTCAGTGAGAGAAGGGGCTCTGTCAGAAGACAGAGCCCCTTTTTTATGCGCGAAAGGTTGGGATATGTTGCTTTGTAGAGGAAGCATAAAGGATGCCGTAAGGTTTATGGATAAAGGGATAACCCACCCGGTGTACGCTGTGCTGTCGAATGACTCCAGTGCTCCGTGATGGCAGTTGCCAACGCCTCCCTCACTGAAAATTTCAGAATGCATGGCTCACCGGATAAAAAAAAGGCGGCTTATTAAGCCGCCCAAGACACAGGGAATCAAACAAGTAGAACACCCATTGCTGGGATTAAGCGCATTAGCTTTTACATCAGTTACCCTTTCACTCCCCCCGCCGTCAGGCCGCCGACCAGCCAGCGTTGAGCAATCAGGAAGACCGCCGTAATCGGTATGGCGGACAGAATCGCTGCCGCCGCGAAATCGCCCCACAGGTAGTTCTGCGGGTTGAGGTATTGCTGCATGCCGACCGCCAGGGTGTAGCTGTTCACATCACGCAGCAGCAGTGAGGCGACCGGGACTTCCGTTATTGCAGCGATAAACGACAGAATGAAGACGACCGCCAGAATCGGCACCGACAGCGGCAGGAGCACCAGCCGGAAAGCCTGCCACGGGCTGGCGCCGTCCAGCGCAGCGGCTTCTTCCAGCGAACTGTCGATGGTTTCGAAGTAGCCTTTGATCGTCCACACATGCAGCGCGATGCCGCCCATATAGGCGAAAATCACACCGCCGTGGGTGTTCAGCCCGAGGAACGGCACGTACACGCCAAGGCGGTCGAAGAGGGCGTATAACGCCACCAGCGACAGCACCGCCGGGAACATCTGGAAGATCAGCATCCCCTTAAGCAGTGAGCTTTTGCCACGGAACTTCATGCGGGCAAAGGCGTAGGCGCAGGTGGTGGAAAGGGCGACGATCCCGACGGCGGTGATCGCGGCGATTTTGATCGAGTTCCACAACCACAGCATCACCGGGAATGGCGGCGGCGTGATGCTGCCGTCGCTGTTGGTGACGGCGATCCCCAGCGCCAGTTTCCAGTGATCCCACGACACTTGATCCGGGATCAGGCTGCCGGTGGCGAAGTTACCGGGACGCAGCGAGATGGCAAACACCATCAGCAGCGGGAACAGGATCAGCGCCAGAAAGCACAGCAGTAACAGGTGCGTCACCAGCAATCTGACTTTTTGCGACTTAGGTTTAACCATTGGCATTGTGTGTTGCTCCTCAGTCGAATTTCATACGTGAAGCTTTCAGATTCACGATAGCCAGCGCGCCAACTAACAGGAAGATGAGCGTGGCAATCGCTGCCGCCAGCCCGAAGTCCTGCCCGCCGCCGCCTTCAAAGGCGATGCGATAGGTGTAACTGACCAGCAAATCGGTATGTCCGGCCGGTGTGGTGGTGCCGAGCATGTCCGGGCCGCCGTTGGTCAGCAGCTGGATGAGCACGAAGTTATTAAAGTTGAAGGCGAAGCTGGCGATCATCAGCGGCGTCAGCGGTTTGATGAGCAAAGGCAGCGTGATGCGGAAGAAGTTCTGCATCGGCGTCGCGCCGTCCATTGCTGAGGCTTCGTACAGATCGTCCGGAATGGCCTTCAGCAGCCCCATGCACAGGATCATCATGTACGGATAACCCAGCCAGGTGTTGACGATGATGATCATACTTTTGGCGGTCCACGGATCGCTGAACCATGCGGGTTTGATGCCAAACAGTGCGCTGAGCATCAGGTTGATTTCACCGAAGCTCTGGTTGAACAGGCCCTTGAAAATCAGAATCGAAATAAAGGCCGGTACCGCATAGGGCAGGATCAGCAGGATGCGGTATGCCGCTTTGCCTTTCAGCTCCTCCCACTGCACTACGCACGCCAGCACCATGCCGACGGCAACGGTCAGCACCACGGTCAGCAGGGCGAAAACAATCGTCCAGACAAAGATCGACAGGAAGGGTTTCTGAATACCTTCATCATGGAAGACGCGCAGGAAATTTTGCCAGCCGATGCCAACGGTAAATCCGGGGCTGAGTTTTTCAGCCTGCCATTCACCTTGTGCGTTCACCGCCTGATAGAAGCCGGTATCCATGTTCGGGCGATAAAGCATGCCGGTTTGTACGTTGGTCAGCTGTTTACCATCGTCAGCCCGTTTATACAGCGGCTGGGTGCCGGAGAACTGGCGCAGGGAACTCATGCGCAGGGTTTCGCCGTCGGGCAGTTTGGCGGCGAGCTGGCCGAGCGCCAGACGGTTTTGCGTCACCACGCGCAGCCCGGCTTTATCCCCGGCGGGAACGGGCTGCGGCGTCATTTCCAGCGTTTGTGGCGCGGAGGCGTCGAAGGCAAACGGCGGAGATACCAGCGTTTCGCTGCTTTCTGCGGACGTCAGTGCCAGCTGCCATTTTTCACCCACAGGGAAGAGTGCAAAATTCAGTGCTTTTCCGCCCTGAAATTCGCGGCCCATCAATACCGACTGCGCACGTTCGAAAGTCAGCTGGTTGGTGCTGCTGTAGTTAGTAAAGGCAATCGCGATGGTACACACCAGCGGGAACAGCACAAATAAAGACATGCCCGCCAGGCCGGGATAGACGTAGCGCCAGGAATAGGCACGGCGGTTGCCATAAATAAAGAGGCCGAGGCTGGAGAGGATCAGCGCCAGAACGGCAAAGAGGTATTCACCCTGCGCATACATCAGCACGATCAGGTAACCGGATAAGCAGGCGAGCAGGCCGATGGCCAGCCATTTTAACGCGTTGCCGAGCGGTCGTTTTTTGGCTACTGGCATAGGGAAATCCTTTTAGTAACGGTGCGGACTTCATCAGGCCGCACCGTTTATTTCATTACCTTAACTTCATTAACGACATCACAATCATTACTTGGTAATGCGTGTTTCTACATCTTTCAGCGCTTGCGGAACGGTCTGACGGCCATTCACTGCGTTGATGATTGCGCTACGTTCGGCGTACCAGAAGGCACTCATCTGCGGGATGTTAGGCATGATTTCGCCGTTCTTGGAGTTCGCCATGGTGGCGGCGATGCGTGGGTCTTTTTCCAGTTGCTCCTGGTAGGACTTCAGCGCCACTGCACCCAGTGGTTTGTCTTTATTCACCACCGCCAGACCGTCGTTGGTGATCAGGTAGTTTTCGAGGAACTCTTTCGCCAGTTCTTTGTTCGGGCTGGCGGCGTTAATCCCGGCAGTCAGCACGCCGACGAACGGTTTAGACGGTTTGCCATGGAAGGTCGGCAGCAGCGTCACGCCGTAGTTGATTTTGCTCTTGTCGAGGTTTGACCACGCCCACGGGCCGTCGATGGTCATCGCGGTCTGGCCTTTGTTGAAAGCGGCTTCGGCGATGGAGTAGTCGGTGTCGGCGTTGATGTGCTTGTTCTTCACCAAATCGATGATGAATTGCAGGCCTGCCTGCGAACCCGCGTTGTTCACGCCGGTGTCTTTAATGTTGTATTTGCCGTTTTCAAACTTGAAGGCATAACCGCCGTCAGCGGCGATGATTGGCCAGGTGAAGTACGGTTCCTGCAGGTTCCACATGATGGCGCTTTTGCCTTTAGCACGCAGTTCCTTGTCCAGCGCCGGGATTTCTTCCCAGGTTTTTGGTGCTTCTTTAATGATGTCTTTGTTGTAAATCAGCGACAGCGCTTCGACAGCGACCGGGTAACCGATAAGCTTGCCGTTAAAGGTCACGGCGTCCCAGGTGAACGGGAACAGTTTGTCTTTGAAGGTCTGATCCGGGCTGATTTCAGCCAGCAGACCGGACTGTGCGTAGCCGCCAAAACGGTCGTGTGCCCAGAAGATGATGTCAGGGCCGCCGCCGGTGGCTGCAACCTGAGGGTATTTCTCTTCCAGCTTGTCCGGATGTTCTACCGTGACTTTAATGCCGGTGTCTTTTTCGAATTTCTTACCGACTTCCGCCAGGCCGTTATAGCCTTTGTCACCGTTGATCCAAATGACCAGCTTTCCTTCTTCTATTTTGGCAAAAGCGGAAGATGACAGCACCAGCGTAGCCAGCGCTGAAAGTGCCAGTGTGTGTTTCACGACTTTTTTGATGAAAGGAGCCTTAATGCTGAGGGTCATAATCCAATCCTTTTTATTCCTGTAGGGAGTCGGTTTTTCAAACGTCATAGACGGAAAAGACAGGGTACGACGCCAGTGTGGATTCAACCCGCCGGGGCTTCATCATCCCCCCCTCTACGCCCCCGCCTCTCAGAGTGTGATCCCACCGACACTCTCAGGCGTTATGTGGTTCATCACTCAAAAATATGGTTCGATTTTTGCCATTCAGATCACGAATTTGATTTTTGATGTGAACTTTCATCCGGTTGCGCGAACCGGTCATCCTCCTTGCTCCTCCCCCATGAAAAACTTTGTTACGGATGATTACGCTTTACCGCTAATCCTTCACTCTTCGTTGCATTGAGTTTCATCGCTGGCAGCAAGTACAGGAGTTCAGGATGGCGAGCGTTTCCCTTAACAGCGTGTACAAAGCCTTTGGCGACACCGTGATTTCCAGTGACATCAACCTGGACATCGACGAAGGCGAATTCGTGGTGTTTGTCGGCCCGTCGGGCTGCGGTAAATCGACGCTGCTGCGCATGATTGCCGGCCTGGAAGACATCACTTCCGGTGAGCTGAAGATTGGCGATAAACGTATGAATGAAGTGCCGCCCGCGGAACGCGGTATTGGCATGGTGTTCCAGTCTTATGCGCTGTACCCACATCTTTCCGTGGCAGAAAATATGTCGTTCGGCCTGAAGCTGGCCGGCGCGAAGAAAGCCGAAATCAATCAGCGCGTGAATCAGGTTTCTGAGGTGTTGCAGCTGGCGCATCTGCTGGACCGACGTCCGAAAGCGCTTTCTGGCGGACAGCGTCAGCGCGTGGCGATTGGCCGTACGCTGGTTGCCGAACCGACGGTGTTCCTGCTCGATGAACCGCTGTCAAACTTAGATGCCGCGCTGCGTGTACAGATGCGTATCGAAATATCACGTCTGCATAAGCGCCTGAAACGCACCATGATTTACGTGACCCACGATCAGGTCGAAGCGATGACGCTGGCCGATAAAATCGTGGTGCTCGACGCCGGACATATCGCGCAGGTCGGTAAGCCGCTCGAGTTGTATCACTATCCCGCCAACCGCTTTGTCGCCGGTTTTATCGGCTCACCCAAAATGAATTTCCTGCCGGTGAAAGTCACCGGTGCCGAAGCTTCACGCGTGCAGGTCGAATTGCCAAACCGCCAGCAGGTCTGGCTGCCGGTGGAAGGCGGCAACGTGAAAGTCGGCAGCAATCTGTCACTGGGGATCCGCCCGGAACACCTTTTGCCAAGCGACGTCGCCGAAGTGACGCTCTCCGGCGAGGTACAGGTTGTTGAGCAGTTGGGCAACGAAACACAGATTCACATCCAAATTCCGGCAATTCGTCAAAACCTGGTGTACCGCCAGAACGACGTGGTGCTGGTAGAAGAAGGTGCAACATTCGCCATCGGTTTGCCGCCACACCGCTGCCACCTGTTCCACGAGGATGGAACAGCCTGTCGCCGGTTACACCCCGAACCTGGTGTTTGAAAGCACGCGATCCCCTACAGGAGAAAATGATGATCACAATGCGTAGTTCTTCCCTGGCGCTGGCAGTGGCTGCTGGCATCCTTTCTACACAAGCAATGGCAGTGGATTTCACCGGTTATGCCCGTTCGGGCATTGGCTGGACTGGCAGCGGCGGCGAGCAGCAATGTTTCAAAGCCACCGGCGCTGACAGCAAATACCGTCTGGGTAACGAGTGCGAAACCTATGCCGAGTTAAAACTGGGCCAGGAAGTGTGGAAAGAAGGGGATAAGAGCTTCTACTTTGATACCAACGTCGCGTATTCCGTTTCACAGCAGAACGACTGGGAGTCAACCGATCCGGCTTTCCGCGAAGCAAACGTGAAAGGTAAGAACCTGATCGAATGGCTGCCAGGCTCCACCATCTGGGCCGGTAAACGTTTCTACCAACGTCATGACGTTCACATGATCGACTTCTATTACTGGGATATTTCTGGCCCGGGTGCCGGTCTGGAAGATGTGGATCTGGGCTTCGGTAAGCTGTCTCTGGCGGCGACCCGTAACACTGAAAGTGGCGGTTCCTACGGGTATATCGCCGATCAGCGTAACGAAGTCCCGACCTCAAACGACGTGTTTGACGTGCGTCTGGCCGGTCTGAACCTGAACCCGGGCGGCGTGCTGGAACTGGGTGTCGATTACGGTCGTGCCAATGCGCGTGACGGTTATTCACTGGATAAAAACTCCGCCAAAGACGGCGTGTTGCTGACTGCAGAACATACGCAAAGTATCTACAACGGCTACAACAAATTCGTCCTGCAGTACGCAACGGATTCCATGACGGATCCGAATACCGGCGCAGCGACGGGTCACTCCAACGGCGGGAACATCAACAGCAACGGCCACATGGTTCGCGTTCTGGATCACGGTGCGATTGACTTCAATGATACCTGGGGCCTGATGTATGTGGCGATGTATCAGGACGTTGACCGTGATAACAACAACGGTGCGACCTGGTACACCGTGGGTGTGCGTCCGATGTACAAATGGACGCCAATCATGAGCACCTTGCTGGAAGTCGGCTACGACAACGTGAAATCTCAGCGCACCAGCGAGACCAACGGTCAGTACAAAGTGACTCTGGCACAACAGTGGCAGGCAGGCGACAGCATCTGGTCACGTCCGGCTATCCGTGTGTTCGCCACCTATGCAAACTGGGATGAGAAATGGGGCTATGACACCGACAGCGGCGCAAGTAATGGTTTAGCGATGAATGACACCAGCACCCGTACTTTCAGCCGTGGTAATGACGATGAAGTGACATTCGGTGCCCAGATGGAAATCTGGTGGTAAATTTTTCCGTCCTCCTTCGCGCCGCTGGTGCGTTGGCTGCCCGGTCTCGCCCCGGTCACGTACTGATGTATGCTCCCGGGGACTTGGCCGGTTGCCGCCTTCCAGCAACACGAATGAGTTAGGAAAAAAGTGGAAACCTCTACAAATAATTCGCAGTAAGAAGATGTGCTGGCTGGCGGAATATCCAACGATAGCCGCCAGCCTTCATGGTGATTCAAAAGGAAATAACAATGAGAAAAAATCTGCTGTCACTGTGTCTGTCGCTAAGCCTGATGGGGGCTGTTCCTGTGGTGTCATACGCCGCGCAAAGTGATGCGAATACGGCACCGGCGATTTCCAGCCAGACCTTACGCAACCTTTCATGGACGCCGCTGGTTCCCCCAGTGACGCAGGATGTGACGCTCGGAACCACCAGCGTACAAATTAATCAGGGTGAGATTCAGGGGGCTGTCGGGGCATATTCTTTGCCTGCCGATCGCGGATCCCTTGAGATCACGTTGACCAGTATTGCCACCGGCAAAACCATTTATGCGCCGAACGTCTTAGTGCTCGATGAGCAAATGCGTCCGGCGGCGTTTTATCCTTCCAGCTACTTCCCGTATCAGAAACCCGGGATCGTCTCAAGCGATCGTCTGGAAGGGACCATGAAGCTGACGCCAGCGCTGGGTCAGAAACAAATTTATCTGCTGGTGTACACCACGCGTCAGGATCTGGCGGGCACCACCCAGATGACCAACCCGGCCAAAGCCTTTGCGGCTGGCGTGGGTAACGCCGTGCCGGATATCCCGGATCCGATCGCCCGTCATACCCCAACCGGTACCCTGAGCCTGAAGGTCAGCGCCGAACAAAGAACCGGTAACGTAATGATAGGACAGCTATTCCCGTCTTCAACAACGCCGGCGGCCACGCCAGTGGTCGTCGGTAATACCCAGCCTGCCGCTGCCGCACCGGCTGCTGCACCGGTGAAGCCGAGCGAGCCAATGCTCAGCGATTCAGAAAGCTACTTCAATGACGCTATCAAGAAAGCCGTGAAAGCAGGCGATGTGGATAAGGCCCTGAAATTGCTGGATGAAGCCGAACGTCTGGGTTCTAAAACAGCCCGTAAAACCTTTATCGAAAGCGTCAAGCGTTAGCATCCTCTCCTGCGAAAGGGAGGGTTGGGGGGGTAATCCTCCTCCCAGCTTCCCCATTCGCAGGGGGCACGCCCTGTTTTATTCATCTCTCCCGTTTGTTACTCTGTTGTTAATTCAATCAGGGGGGATTTATGGCATCTGCAAACTGGGTCAATTTCTCCAAAGATACGGACAGCGGGATCGAGACGATCCACGCACATTTCGAAGGCCACGCCTACGATCCTCACTGGCACGACACTTATCTGGTCGGCGTCACGCAGCAGGGATTGCAGCAGTTCAGCTGTCGCCGCCAAAAACATCAGAGCCTGCCGGGCAAAGTCTTTATGCTCGAACCGGGTGAAATCCACGACGGTGACACCATTTCGCCCGGCGGTTTCACCTATCACATGCTGTATCTCGATCCGCAGTGGCTCAGCCGCGAGCTGGCTGCCCGGCGCGACTCTCTTTCTTCCGCTGGCGACCCGAGTTTCGAAAATACTTTAGCGCAGGATCCGCAACTGGCGCTGGCTACCTCGCGGGCGTTTCAGGCTCTGCACGGCAAAGAGCTGCGCATTGTGCGCCAGACCGCGCTTGACGGATTACTCGGCGCACTGGGCGGACACCTGACGTGGCAGCCGTCGCCGTCACAGCCTTCTGCACCCTGGTCGCGGGTGGCGCATCAGGCGCGGGAATATCTGCATGCGCATCTGCATGAAGATATCGGCCTCGACCAGCTGGCCGCCGCCACCGGCGAAAGTCGTTTTGTGGTCAGCCGCGCTTTTAAAGCTGAGTTCGGTCTGCCGCCGCACGCCTATCTCATCCAGCTAAAACTGACCCGCGCCCGCGACGGACTGGCCGCAGGAGGCACGCCCGCCACGGTGGCGGCAGATTTAGGTTTCGCCGACCAAAGTCATCTCGGGCGCTGGTTTCGCCGCGCTTATCAGCTCACGCCCGCACATTACCGGCGTCTGTGCACAAATCTTCCAGATTGAGAAAACGCCACAGGCTAAGCTCGGGTTTCAACTCAACCGGAGCCCATAATAATGAATACGCCTGCAACCCTGCTTTTATCGCCCCCTGAACGCTGCGTGATTGTCATCAACCAGCAACTCTCCACCGGACATGCCGCCAATGCCGCTGCCGTACTGGCGCTGACGCTCGGACAACGCCATCCGGTGCTGGTCGGTGCACCGCTGATTGACGCCGATAAACGCCAGCATCCGGGGCTTATCCCGATTGGTATCAGCGTGCTGGTCGCCAACAGTGAACAACTGACGCATCTTCATCAGCATTTATTAAATGACGACGAGATGGACGGCATCATTTTTCCGGTTGAAGGGCAACAGACCACCGATTACGCTGCGTTTCGCGAGGCGGTTTCTGTGGTGGCGACGGGAGATTTGCAACTGCTGGGGATCGCGCTGGCCGGCAATAAGAAAGTCGTCAGAAAGCTGACTGGTAAACTCGGTCTGCTCGGCGCATAGCTGTCATTGAACCGTCACATTTCCTGTCTACTCTCCTGATATTCAAACTCATATCAGGAATTTCACCGTGCATAAGTCCGTCATCGCTTTGCTGCTTTTCACTCTGACGTCATCCTTTGCCGTTCAGGCTGCGCAAGAAGCCAAACCCTTTATCACCAGCCAGGAGCTTGATCTGACTAAATACCTGCCGGCACCTCCGGCAGATGATTCTGCGCAGACAAAAGCTGAGCTGAAAGAGTTGCTGGAGATCCAGGCCACCCGCACGCCTGAGCAGGAAAAGGCCGCCGTTGCCGACGCCGAAGAGAACGTCTGGCGCTTTGCCGATGTGATGGGGCCAGACTTTACCGCGGCAAAATTGCCGAAAACCGCCGCGCTGTTTGACCGTATTATTGCGACCGAAGACGTGGTGGACGATCACGCCAAAAAAGCCTTCAACCGCCCGCGTCCGTACATGCTCGATGAGCAGATCCATCCGCTGCTGAAAAAATCCAAATCCGGTTCCTGGCCTTCCGGGCATTCCACCGTCGGTTATCTGATGGCGACCGTGCTCGGCGATCTGGTGCCGGAAAAACGTAATGCGCTGTTCTCCCGAGCGTCTGTGTATG
Source organism: Rahnella sp. 1L-D-7-B-C2 (assembly GCF_057290995.1). Taxonomy (NCBI): domain Bacteria; kingdom Pseudomonadati; phylum Pseudomonadota; class Gammaproteobacteria; order Enterobacterales; family Yersiniaceae; genus Rahnella; species Rahnella sp. 1L-D-7-B-C2. The sequence goes on from NZ_JBXAVQ010000006.1 coordinate 176,836, forward strand.
CCGAAAACCGCCTGGTGGCGGGTTTCCATTACCGTTCAGATACCGTGATGAGCCGTACAGGCGCAGCGCTGATCGCCCAAAAAATGGCAGAGCAGCCGGATTTCCAGACTGAATTCGACGCAGCAAAAAACGAACTGCGCGCGCAGCTCGGCCTGAAGTAACCTCTTCTTAAAATCTACCCCTGAAGCGTTACATTTCGGCATGTAACGCTTTCATTTCTTTGAAATTATCTGGAAGGCATTGCGCAATTTTCTGTTTTGCTGCTTGGTTCACTTCCGGCATTTCCGGTAAAGTGATGTTCGCTATTTACGCCGAGGGCAGAACAGATGGAATACAGATTCAAGCGAATTGATTCACCGGTAGGGTTACTGACGCTGGCCGCCAAAGGTGACAAGCTGACGGCTATCTTATGGGAATGTGAAATTGACGGCAGAGTGAAGCTGGGCGAGATGCTCGAAGATCCGACGTTTCCGATCCTGCTGAAAACCGAACAGCAGCTGAATGAATATTTCGCTGGCAAGCGTACGCGCTTTGAGCTGGATCTTGACTTCACCGGCACTGATTTCCAGAAAGAAGTCTGGGCTGCCTTGATCGAAATCCCGTTTGGTGAAACGCGCAGTTATAGCGATATTGCCCGCCGCATCGGACGCCCGAAAGCCGTTCGCGCCGTCGGTGCCGCTAACGGGCGCAATCCGATTTCTATTGTTGCGCCGTGCCATCGGGTGATCGGTACTTCCGGTAAGCTCACCGGCTTTGCGGGCGGGCTGGCGAATAAAGAGTTATTGCTTCGCCTGGAGGGGCGTAAATTTTAATCCTTGGTGCAGGTTCCGGGAGCGAAAAATTCCTTGATGTTGGTTTGTAAGTCGATGCATAGTCAAAAAATAAGCAGTAAATAATGAAGTCGTAAAAAGCAAAAACAACATCACTTAGAAACGGAGTTTTTAGTCAATGGATCAGATTCAATCCCTCGAACAGTTCTTATCCTCAGTCCAGCAGCGCGACCCGCATCAGGTCGAATTCTCTCAGGCGGTACGTGAAGTCATGACGACTCTCTGGCCGTTCCTCGAACAAAATCCGCAGTACCGTCGTTCGGCTTTACTTGAGCGTCTGGTCGAGCCGGAGCGCGTTATTCAGTTCCGTATTGCGTGGGTGGATGATAAAAACCAGGTGCAGGTGAACCGTGGCTGGCGCGTGCAGTTCAGCGCGGCTATCGGCCCTTACAAAGGCGGTATGCGTTTTCACCCGTCGGTAAACCTGTCGATCCTTAAATTCCTTGGTTTCGAACAGACCTTCAAGAACGCGCTGACCACGCTGCCGATGGGCGGCGGGAAAGGCGGCAGTGACTTCAATCCGAAAGGAAAAAGTGAAGGTGAGATCATGCGCTTCTGTCAGGCGCTGATGCTCGAACTGTATCGTCACCTCGGCCCGGACACTGACGTGCCTGCGGGCGATATCGGTGTCGGCGGGCGCGAAGTCGGCTATATGGCGGGCATGATGAAAAAGCTCTCCAACAACACTGCCAGCGTCTTCACCGGCAAAGGATTGTCGTTTGGCGGCAGCCTGATCCGCCCCGAAGCTACCGGTTATGGTCTGATCTATTTCACCGAATCGATGCTAAAACGTCATGGTCTGGATTTCGAAGGCATGCGCGTGGCGGTTTCCGGCTCGGGTAATGTGGCGCAGTACGCGATCGAAAAAGCCATGTCACTCGGTGCACGTGTGATTACCGCCTCTGACTCCAACGGCACTGTCGTCGATGAAGCCGGTTTTACCCCTGAAAAATTGGCGTTGCTGATGGAAATCAAAGCCAGCCGCGATGGCCGCGTGGCGGATTATGCGCAAAAACTGGGGCTTCAGTATCTCGAAGGCCAACAGCCGTGGAGCGTACCTGCAGATATCGCGCTGCCTTGTGCCACGCAAAACGAGCTGGATGCAGAGGCTGCGCGCACGCTCATCGCCAACGGTGTGAAAGCCGTGGCCGAGGGCGCGAATATGCCGACCACCATCGAAGCAACGGATCTGTTTATCGAGGCAGGCGTGCTGTTTGCACCGGGTAAGGCCGCCAATGCCGGTGGCGTAGCAACGTCTGGTCTGGAGATGGCGCAGAACGCCGCGCGCCTGAGCTGGAAAGCCGAAGAAGTCGATGCACGATTACGCCACATCATGTCAGACATCCATCAGTCGTGCGTAGAATACGGCGGAGAAAGTCAGCAGACGCAATATGTGCGTGGTGCGAACATCGCAGGCTTCGTGAAAGTCGCCGATGCGATGCTGGCACAGGGCGTGTTGTAAATCCGGAGCGACAATTTAGCGCCACTTTGGTTAGCCAACAAAAAAGCCACTTCGCGAGAAGTGGCTTAATTATTTGAATCTAAAGCTAAAATTTGGTGGCCCTTGCTGGACTTGAACCAGCGACCAAGCGATTATGAGTCGCGTGCTCTAACCAACTGAGCTAAAGGGCCTAGGTGCGGGATTATACGGTAAACTCTGCTTACAGGTCTATATGTCTTCAGCTTGTATGCGCGTTTTATGCGCAGTTGCAGGGTATTGTGATCGCTGCACTTTTTATTGATAACTTCCGTAAATACGTCACAGGGCAAGATTATGATCACCGATATCATTGATGAGGATCTGACCGTGGTGTTCTGCGGTATTAACCCCGGTTTATCGACGGCGCATCATGGCTATCATTTTGCCAATGCCAACAACCGTTTCTGGAAAGTGATCCATCAGGCGGGTTTTACCGAACGTCTCCTAAAACCTGAGGAAGAGCAGCATTTGCTGGATACCGGCTGTGGCATCACCATGCTGGTGGAGCGTCCGACGGTGGAAGCGACAGAACTGGTGCGCGAGGAACTGCGTGAAGGCGGGGCGATGCTGACGGAGAAGATCGAGCGGTATCAGCCGAAGGCGTTGGCCGTACTGGGTAAGCAGGCATTCAGCAAAGCGTTTGGCATAAGCAAAGTGAACTGGGGGCGTCAGGCACTGAAAATCGGCAGGACCGAGGTCTGGGTATTACCCAATCCAAGCGGATTGAACAGGGCGAAGCTGGAAGAGCTGGTCGCGTCTTATCGCGAGTTGTATGACGCGCTTAATGCCTGAAAATACACATTAGTAGAAAAAAAGCCCCGCCATTTCCAGAGAAAGGCGGGGCTTTTAATCGCCGGGAGCTTCAGGACGACTAGTCGTCGAGGAAGCTGCGCAGCACTTCGGAGCGGCTTGGGTGGCGCAGTTTACGCAACGCTTTGGCTTCGATCTGACGGATTCGTTCACGGGTAACATCGAACTGTTTGCCCACTTCTTCCAACGTGTGGTCAGTGTTCATATCGATACCGAAACGCATACGCAGAACTTTCGCTTCACGTGCGGTCAGGCCAGCCAGAACATCGTGCGTTGCAGAACGCAGGCTTTCCGAGGTCGCAGAATCCAGTGGCAGTTCGAGGGTTGTATCCTCGATGAAATCACCCAGATGCGAATCTTCATCGTCGCCGATTGGCGTTTCCATGGAGATTGGCTCTTTAGCAATTTTCAGCACTTTGCGGATTTTATCTTCCGGCATCAGCATGCGTTCAGCCAGCTCTTCCGGCGTTGGCTCACGGCCCATCTCTTGCAGCATCTGGCGTGAAATACGGTTGAGTTTGTTAATGGTCTCAATCATATGCACCGGAATACGAATGGTACGTGCCTGGTCAGCGATGGAGCGGGTGATAGCCTGACGGATCCACCAGGTCGCATAAGTAGAGAACTTATAACCACGGCGATATTCAAACTTATCAACGGCTTTCATCAGGCCGATGTTACCTTCCTGAATCAGATCAAGGAACTGCAAGCCACGGTTGGTGTATTTCTTCGCGATAGAGATAACCAGACGTAAGTTCGCTTCAACCATCTCTTTCTTCGCACGGCGGGCTTTCGCTTCGCCGATCGACATGCGACGGTTAATGTCTTTTACCTGTTCGATAGTCAGGCCAGTTTCTTCTTCGATCTGACGCAGTTTCATCAGGCCGCGCTGCACGTCTTCGGTGACTTCTTTCAGCTTCTCAGACCATGGTTTACCCATTGCCAGAGCGGCATCAAACCAGGTACTGCTGGTTTCGTTACCGGCGAACAGATTGACGAAGTTTTTCTTCGGCATTTTGCACTGTTCAACGCACACTTTCATGATCAGACGTTCCTGAGTACGGACGCGATCCATCATGGAGCGCATGCTGTTAACCAGGAAATCGAACTGTTTTGGTACCAGACGGAACTGTTTAAACACATCGGACAGCTTCAGAATTTCTTCTGCGGCGCTTTTGTGGCTACGGCCATTTTTCTTGATAACGGCACGGGTCGCTTCATGTTGCTCACGCAGATCGGTGAACTTCTGACGCGCCAGTTCCGGGTCGATGCTGTTGTCGTCTTCAGCATCGTCGTCGTCTTCTTCATCGTCATCGGTATCGTTCTGCTCTTCAGTGGTCAGTTCAGAACCCACGTGAGTCGCAGTCGGCGCGATTTCTTCTTCGGCGTTCGGATCAACAAAACCGGTGATCAAATCTGACAGACGTGCTTCGCCTGCTTCAACACGGTCATATTGCTCTAACAAATAGGTGATAGCTTCAGGATATTCAGCAACGGAGCACTGGACCTGATTGATACCGTCTTCGATACGTTTGGCGATGTCGATTTCGCCTTCACGGGTCAGGAGCTCAACGGTACCCATTTCGCGCATATACATACGCACAGGGTCGGTGGTACGGCCAATTTCAGATTCAACGCTGGAAAGCACCTGAGCCGCTGCTTCTGCAGCATCTTCATCGGTATCAGGACGGTTTTCGGCCAGCATCAAATCATCGGCGTCCGGCGCTTCTTCAAGAACCTGGATGCCCATGTCGTTAATCATCTGGATGATGTCTTCGATCTGGTCGGAGTCGACGATATCTTCCGGCAGATGGTCATTGACCTCAGCAAAGGTCAGATAGCCTTGCTCCTTACCACGGGTGACAAGTAGCTTAAGCTGTGACTGCGGGTTTTGCTCCATAAGACGGTATCCACACTTCAGAGTATTTGGGTTCGTGTCGGTCGGGTGATATCGCCAACAATAACGTTAGGGGCGTTTATTGTGCCGCGGCCCACCAGGGCGGCTCTGCGCAGGGCCATGCCCCGCTATATATCGGCACTTAAGCCGTGTTTTCTGCGATAACGCTTCACGCGCTATCTCTATGTTCTTATTTTTTAGTTCTTTCTCGCTAACACCTGATTCAGGGAACTGACTTCAGTGCGTTCCTCCGGGCTCAGGCCGTGCGTCCTGGCTTTGGCAATTAAGGTTTCAAGCCGTTGCTCTAAGATTGAGTCATACAGGCTGGCGAGCGTGGCACGAAATTCCTCTTCGACCATGTCCTCTACGATCATGTGGTTCCATGTCGCCAGAGTTTCAAGCTGTTGGTAGAACTTATTGTCGCGATAAAGTTCAAGTAACTGGCCTGTGGTCAGCCCCGGCTGGGCTAAGCAAGTGGTCACCAACTCACTGAATAAATCCAGTCCAGGTTGCTTCGCTTGCTCCAAACCTTGCAGCGAGGGTATAAGTGTAGCCAGTTGTGGGTTTTGTACCAGTAACCCTATAAGTATACGCATGGTTGTGCGTTTTAGCTGGGGCGCCTGATAGGTATTGCCATTCTCAGCCTGTTTGGGCATCAGCTTTTCGAGCTGGCTGTCATCCAAAATACCGAGCTTGTTCCCTAACTGCTGACGCAAATACATCCGCAACGTCTCACCGGGTACCTGACGAATCAGCGGCAATGCCAGCATGCTGAGTTTGGTGCGCCCGTCTGGGCTGCTCAAATCCACCTGCGGCATCAGCGAATCAAACAGGAACGTGGAAAGCGGCATCGCCTGCTCCATTCTCTGTTCGAAAGCTTCTTTGCCTTCCTGACGCACCAGCGTGTCCGGATCTTCGCCGTCCGGTAAAAACATAAACCGCAACTGGCGGCCATCATTGAGATACGGCAGCGCCGTTTCCAGCGCACGCCATGCCGCTTCACGCCCCGCGCGGTCGCCGTCATAACAACAGACGACGTTATCCGTACTGCGGAACATCAGCTGAATATGGTCGGCTGTGGTGGAGGTTCCCAGTGACGCCACGGCATAATCAATACCGAACTGCGCCAGTGCCACGACATCCATATACCCTTCAACCACCAAGAGACGCATTGGGGTCGGGTGCTTCAACTGCGCTTCATACAGGCCATACAACTGGCGGCCTTTATGGAAAATTTCAGTTTCCGGTGAGTTGAGGTATTTCGGGGTACCGTCGCCCAAAACCCTGCCACCAAATGCGATCACGCGGCCACGCTTATCACGTATCGGGAACATAACCCGTTCGCGGAAGCGATCATAACTGCGTCCGTTGTCATTGGTGACCAACATACCGGCGTCAATCAGTGATGCTTTGTCATCGGCATTTTTACCAAAACGCTTTAGGGCGTTGTCCCAACCCGGCGGGGCGAAACCAATGGCAAAATGTTGGATGACGTCTGCACTTAAACCACGCTGGGCAAGATAATCCCGTGCGGGGGCACCTGCGGGTTGTTTAAGTGACTGTTGATAGAACTCGCTGAGCGGGGCCATCAACTGGTAGAGGCTTTGACGCTGATGACGCTCCATCTGGGTCGGGCCGGTGCCTGCTTCGTACGGCACTTCCAAACCCTGCATTGTCGCCAGTTCCTCAATGCTTTCGACAAACTCAAGCCTGTCATAGTTCATCAGGAAATCGACGGCATTGCCGTGGGCACCACAGCCGAAACAGTGATAAAACTGCTTATCGCCATTTACGGTAAATGAGGGTGTTTTCTCATGGTGGAAAGGGCAGCACGCGTGATAATTTTTACCTTGTTTCTTGAGCTTTACCCGGGCGTCGATCAAATCGACAATATCGATACGAGCCAGCAAGTCATTGATAAATACGCGCGGAATTCTCCCAGCCATAAGCCCCTTACTCACTAGCCTATAAACGAGAACAAGCCGCGCATCCCTTTCGGAAAGCACGGCCTTCGTATGCTACTACGCAGTCTGCGCGTTCTTAATATTGCAAATCACGCGATTTGGGGTTGCCCCCGAAGATTAATACAGACGAGTGCGACGTGCGTTTTCGCGAGCCAGTTTCTTGGCGTGGCGTTTTACTGCAGATGCTTTAGCGCGTTTACGTTCTGTAGTCGGTTTTTCATAGAACTCACGACGACGAACTTCGGCTAATACACCTGCTTTTTCGCAGGAACGTTTGAAGCGACGCAGAGCTACGTCGAACGGCTCGTTTTCACGTACTTTAATTACAGGCATGTGCCTCTCACCTCGATAAAATCGGTTTGTTTGCTGATGTTGTACCAGCACATTTCAAAATGGTGCGGAATTTTACTCCAATTCGCGTCGCCTTGTAAAGCATAACGGCAAATTGAAACGGGTGCTCTTTGCAACCCTTCTGCAACATTGTGCGCTCGCTTTTGCGTCGGGCGGCGATTATATACCAATCAACCCAAATTGCTCGACATTAATTGGTCGTAACGATGATTAGTAAAGTGGCAGGAATTCCAACGCCGTTGCAGCGCCTGCGGGCGCTTATGTGCTAAACTGCGCGCCGCGAGTGAGCGCCAAACAATGATGGAAAGAGTGATGCGAGTACTGGGTATTGAAACGTCCTGCGATGAAACCGGAATTGCAGTTTATGACAGCGAAGCCGGTTTGTTGGCTAACCAACTGTATAGTCAGGTAAAACTACATGCAGATTACGGCGGAGTGGTGCCAGAACTGGCTTCACGTGACCACGTTCGTAAAACAATACCCCTGATTCAGGCCGCGCTTAAAGAAGCCGGGCTGAGCGCACAGGATATCGACGGCGTGGCTTATACCGCCGGTCCTGGCCTGGTCGGCGCGTTGCTGGTCGGGGCCACGATAGGCCGCTCTCTGGCGTTTGCCTGGGATGTTCCTGCGGTACCTGTTCACCACATGGAAGGGCATCTGCTGGCACCTATGCTGGAAGATAACCCTCCTGATTTTCCGTTCGTCGCGTTGTTGGTTTCCGGCGGTCACACGCAATTGATCAGTGTCACCGGCATCGGTGAATACACTCTGCTCGGCGAATCCATTGATGATGCCGCCGGTGAAGCCTTCGATAAAACGGCCAAATTATTAGGGCTGGATTATCCGGGCGGCCCGTTGCTGTCGAAAATGGCCTCACAGGGCGTGGCAGGGCGGTTTACGTTCCCGCGTCCGATGACCGATCGTCCGGGGCTGGATTTCAGTTTCTCGGGCCTGAAAACGTTTGCGGCGAACACTATTCGTGGCAATGACAGTGACGCACAAACGCATGCGGACATTGCGCGCGCATTCGAAGATGCGGTTGTGGATACGCTGGCGATCAAGTGCAAACGCGCACTGGATCAGACCGGTTTTAAACGGCTGGTGATGGCCGGTGGCGTTAGCGCCAACCGCACGTTGCGCGCAAAATTAGCCGAAATGATGACCAAGCGTGGCGGCGAAGTTTTCTACGCCCGTCCTGAGTTCTGCACCGATAATGGCGCGATGATCGCTTATGCGGGCATGGTGCGGCTGAAAACCGGTGCGACTGCCGATTTAGGTGTCACCGTCCGTCCCCGCTGGCCGCTGGCTGAGTTGCCGCCCGTCTGAGCCGGATGGATACAAACAAAAAACGACCTTCAATGAGGTCGTTTTTTTTGTCTGAAATCTGGCGTTACTCGTCTTTATCTTCTTTTTCAGCTTTACGTTTCTTCTTCAGCTTATCCCAGATTTTCCCTTCCTGACCCCGCCACAACCGCTGGATATTGTCATGGTGACGCAACAAGATAAGGCAGGAAAGCATAGCTACCGGGAAGGTGAATTCGGGTTTGAACCACCAGACGTAAAACGGGGCGATCAGCGCGCTGACGATCGCACCCAGCGACGAGTAGCCGCTTAGCAGTACTGTCAGCAGCCATGTGCCGGTCATCAGGCCAGTTAAGTCCCAGCCGATAGGCGCGATAGCACCGAATGCTGTCGCCACGCCCTTGCCGCCTTTAAAGCGGAAGAAGACCGGGTAGATATGGCCGAGGCAGGCCGCGATGGCGGTAAGGCCAAGGTACATCGGTGGAATGTTGAGAAGATAAGCCAGCCAGACCGGCAGCATCCCTTTGAGTACATCAAAGATCAGGACTGCCGCCGCGGCAAGACGTCCACCCAGGCGCAACACGTTAGTCGCGCCTGGATTGCATGAACCCGCCGTACGCGGATCAGGCAAACGGGCTACCCGGCAGACCAGAATCGCACTGGAAATCGAGCCGCAAAGGTAGGCGAAAATAATCATTCCAAGCGCGGTAGCACTCATAAAGCCGTTCCGTCTAATAAGGGTCGTTTTAATCGCAACATACATGGATAATACGCATTTTCTGCTGGAAGTGGTATCCGGCTTGGCCAAAAACAGAGAATCGCGTGATGGATATCGTATTTATTGAGCAACTAAATGTAATCACTACTATTGGTGCCTACGATTGGGAACAGACCATTAAACAGAAACTGGTGTTCGATATCGAACTGGCGTGGGATAACCGCAAGTCGGCTTCCAGCGATGATGTGAATGACTGTTTAAGTTATGCGGATGTCAGTGATGCCGTCATTGAGCACGTCTCCACGCAGAATTTTGCGCTGGTTGAGCGGGTGGCGGAAGAAGTGGCAACGCTGCTTCTGGCGCGTTTTAATTCGCCATGGGTGCGGATCAAGCTCAGCAAGCCCGGCGCCGTGGCACAGGCTGCCAACGTTGGAGTGATCATTGAGCGCGGCCAACGTTTTTAATTTCTATAATGGATAGAATTCAGAATCAGCTTGTCTATTGATTGTCATAAAGAAGCATTACAAGTAGAAGCCGGCTCGCCGGTTTCGCTTGATTGAAGCGACTCAGCATGATGTCGCTTTTTTATTGTCTGTTTTGCAGCATATTTTGCCCGCATGCGGGCCACTATGAGGGTTGGGTAAACTAATGATCGCTGAAAGTCATTCTTTGCTGGTTGCCGTAATTATGGGAGTGGTGGAAGGGCTGACCGAGTTTTTACCGGTTTCCTCCACCGGGCATATGATCATCGTGGGTAACCTTTTAGGGTTCACCGGAGATAAAGCCAAATCGTTCGAAGTGATCATCCAGTTGGGCTCTATTCTGGCGGTCGTGGTGATGTTCTGGCGTCGTTTATTCGGCATGATTGGCCTGCATTTTGGCAAACCACCGGTTCATGAAGGCACGGGAACCCGCCGTCTGAACTTACTGCACATTATTCTGGGCATGATCCCTGCGACGGTGTTGGGTTTGCTGCTACATTCGCAGATAAAATCGCTTTTCGAGCCGAAAAACGTAATGTATGCGCTGGTAGTCGGGGGCTTTTTACTGATCGCCGCCGAGTTGCTAAAACCGAAAAAACCACGCGCAGAAGGTCTGGATGACATGACCTATACGCAGGCCTTCCTGATTGGGATGTTCCAGTGCCTGGCGTTATGGCCGGGATTCTCGCGTTCCGGAGCGACGATCGGTGGCGGGATGTTGCTGGGCGTCAGCCGTTTTGCTGCGTCTGAATTCTCTTTCCTGTTAGCCGTGCCGATGATGCTGGGTGCCACAGCGCTGGATCTTTATAAAAGCTACAGCTTTTTAAGCATGGCCGATCTGCCGATGTTCGCGACCGGTTTTATCACCGCGTTCATCGTCGCGTTGTTTGCTATCAAAACCTTCCTGGCCGTGATTAAGCGTATCTCGTTTATTCCGTTCGCGATTTATCGTTTCTTCGTCGCGCTGGCAGTCTACTTTGTCTTTATTGCCTGATTTTCAGCATTTCAAGACCAAAAAAAGCCCCGACGGGAAACCGTGCGGGGCTTTTTTAGCACTCGTCCTGATCAGAGAACGGGATCCTGCATTGTCTTCCATTCGGCCAAAGCCTGCGTCCGACGTTTTTTCAGCTCATCACGGATTTCGATCCCCTGAAAACCGTCATCCAGCACTTCTTTGTTGGAAATACTGCTGGCGATAGTAAAGGCTTCGCGCAGGAAATCGCCCTGCGGATACGGATTATCTTCAAACGTTGTGCGCCCGCGCGCATCGGCTTCACTGGTCATGATCATTTGCTCAAGGCGCTGCGGTTTGCGCCACACATCAATGGTATCAAACAGTTTGAGCAGGGTTTCCGGGCGCAATTTATTCACGGTGTGGATAAGGTCATGGAATTCTGCCACCAGTTTCGCCAGGTCACGAATATGCGTCGGGACTTTCAGCCGCTGGCAGATATTTTCTACCAGCTTAACGCCGGCCGGGCCGTGACCGTGATGGTGTGGCCAATATTGCGGCGGCGTCAGGCCTTTGCCCAAATCGTGGCACAGTGCTGAGAAACGCACGTCAATGTCAGGAGAGAGTTGGCTGGCGATTTTCAGCGTCATCAGCGTGTGAATGCCGGTATCGATTTCCGGATGCCATTTCTCTGGCGCAGGTACGCCAAACAGCGCATCAACTTCAGGGAACAGCACTTTCAGCGCGCCACAGTCGCGTAGTACCTGGAAGTACACCTGCGGATCCTGAGTCTGCAACGCCTTTTCAGTTTCTTTCCACACGCGTTCTGGCGTCAGTGCTTCCAGTTCGCCGCTTTCCGCCATCTGCTGCATGAGCGTCTGCGTTTCTGCTGCAACGGTGAAACCCAGATGCGCAAAGCGTGCGGCGAAACGCGCAACGCGCAGAACGCGCAGAGGATCTTCACCAAAGGCATCAGAAACATGGCGTAACTGGCGTTTTTCGATATCGCGCTGACCGTGATAAGGATCGATTAACTGGCCATCCGCACTTTTGGCAATGGCGTTGATGGTGAGATCACGACGCATCAGATCTTGCTCTAACGTGACGTCCGGCGCGGCGTAACAGGTAAAACCGTTATAGCCGGAGCCTGATTTGCGTTCCGTTCTGGCCAGCGCATATTCATCGCGGCTGACCGGATGCAGGAACACCGGGAAATCTTTACCGACCTGTTGATAGCCGTTTTCCAGCATATATTCAGGCGTCGCGCCCACGACCACCCAATCGTATTCAGACACAGGCAGGTTTAATAAACTGTCTCGGACTGCGCCGCCGACCAGGTAAATCTCCACGCGATAACTCCTGAAATATGGCTCATGAAGCGCACCGTGGCGCCAAAGCAGGGATGGGTTCTGTCTTCATCATAGCAAAGTTGCGCTACGGATTTCCCGATTGATGCAAACACGAAAAGGCACCGAAGTGCCTTAAGGTTAAAATCCAAACAGGAAAGGTGTGACGGAATTAACCGGTCAGCTCATCCAGCGGTCTTTTTTCTTACGACGTGGGATGAGGTGTGGGAGCAGCAGGCCGAGAACCAGACCCACACCCGCGACACCGCCACCGTACATAAACCACTGTAAAATAATGGTGCGCTGTTTGTCGTCGAGCTGGACGTTTACCGCGTTAACTTTCTTCTCCGCGATGATCTTCTGGTTTTTCAACTCCTGATTTTCTTTCTTCAGGGCGTTGATGATGCTGTCGCTGGAGGCGACTTTACTCTGCATTTCCGCTGTGCGCTGGTTCCAGCTGGAATCAATGTTCGTCAGCTTGTCGGTCAGCGTTTTGACTTGCTTCTCGAGATCGGGAACGCGGGTACGGATACTCGGTAAATTGCTCAGTTGGTCGAGAGGGATCCAGGCGGTTTTCCCTTTCGAGTCAATGATCTCACCGTATTTAGTGCTGTCGTTGACACTGCGCAGGGTGACTTCATCACCGGCATTCAGGGTGCCAACAATGCGATACTGATTACCCGGACCGCTATGGATATAGGTGATCAAATCGTCGGAAATGTAGCGCTTCTCATCGGCATGAGCGCCCCAAGTGATGCTTAAGCCAAGCAAAGCGAAACCAGTCAGGCGTAATTTATGCATTATTTCATCGTTTCTTTGTGAATTTAGGGAACGTGAAGTGTGGATCCGTTTTATCAGGATACGTCTTCCAGCGACCGCGGTTTTGGGCGTTCGCGTTAATTTGGTGACCGATAGTAAGGGCAACAGTGTGACGACGCAATGCATAAACCGGAATGAGAACTATCTTACAATCCCGCAACATGCGGCTTGCGCGCTGTCCTTATGGTAGAATTCAGGCGACGCGTTTATCCCTTTTGGCAGCAAAGAATCGGTGTGAAAACCCTTATGACCGTAGAAATAGAATTAAAATTTATCGCCACCCCGGCCGCAATTGCCGAGTTACCGGCACAGCTCGCTCGATTTACCAGCGAGCACACCGCGCCTTCGAAACTGACCAACATCTATTTTGAGACTGCGGAAAACTATTTACGTTCGCATGACATCGGTCTGCGTATCCGTGGTTTTGACGATCGGTACGAAATGACCATTAAAACCGGCGGGAAAGTGGTAGGTGGTTTGCACCAGCGTCCGGAATATAACGTTGAGCTGAAAAAGCCGGTGCTTAAGCTCAGCGCGTTCCCGAAAGATATCTGGCCGGAAGGTTGCAAAGTGGCGGCGCTGCAAAAAGCCTTAGCGCCGTTATTCCGCACCGATTTCACCCGTGAGAAGTGGGTGATCACTTACGGTGAAAGCGAGATTGAACTGGGTCTGGATCAGGGGGAAGTGGTTGCCGGTGAGTTGTCCGAACCGCTGGCTGAAATCGAACTTGAGCTGAAAAAAGGCAACACGGTGGATTTGCTGGCGCTGGCCGCTGAAATCGGCGAGCACGGTGGTTTACGTCAGGGCGGATTCAGCAAAGCCGCACGCGGTTATCATCTGGCGAAAGGCAATCCGCTGCGTGAAATCAAACCGTTACCCATCTACAAAGCGCAACCAAAAGCCACCGTTGAGCAGGCGATGGCCGGGATGTTCGAGCTGGCGCTCGATCACTGGCAGTACCATGAAGAGTTGTGGGTGCGCGGCGACAAACTGGCGCGCCCGGTGGTCTTACAGGCGGTTGAAACCGTGCGTCAGATTTTGGTGCTGTTTGGCGGGCTGGTGCCGCGTAAAGCCTCCTCTGAGTTGCGCACGTTGCTGACCGATCTGGTGCCGGTACTGGAACAGAAATCTGCTGATGCGCAAGACGTCTGCTTCAGCGCGACCTATCTGAAAAGTAAGTTAGTGCTCACATCATGGCTGACCACATCGGGCTGGACGCCGTTCATCGATGATAAATCGGCGAAGAAACTGGAAGGCTCCTTCAAGCGCTTCTCTGACATCATGCTTGGCCGTACCGCTGCCGATCTGAAAGAGGCCTTTGCACAGCCGCTGACCGAAGAAGGTTATCGCGACCAGCTGGCGCGTCTGAAGCGTCAGATCATCACCTTCCATTTGCTGTCGGGTGCCTATCCTGAACGCGACGTCGCTGACTATCTGGCGGGCTGGACGGAGCTGCAACAGGCGATTATCCAGAAGCAACTGGCGCTGGAGGATTCCGCCCGTTCCCATGCGGTGATGATGGATGCGTTCTGGTTAAACGGTCAGCCACGTTAATTGACTGATAAGCCTGGGCTCATTGCCCGGGCTTTTTTTTGCAAGGAATCTGATTTCATGTTGCCACTTTCTCCTGTTTTGCAAAGCCACGCCGAGAGTTTGCTTGAGCAATGGCGTGAACATCCTGAACCACTGCCGCTTCCCGACAAGGATCAGCTGGCGGTGCTGGCGAGCAGTCAGTTTGTGACCGACAGCCTGCTGGCATTTCCGCAGTGGTGGCATGAAATCGTAGAAAATCCGCCGCAGGCGCAGGAATGGCAATTTTACCGCCAGTGGCTGGAGGCTGCGCTGGAAAGTGTGACCGATGAGAACGGGCTCATGAAGGCGCTACGGCTGTTCCGACGCCGGACGCTGACCCGCATTGCGTGGTCACAGTCGGCGCAAACCAGCGAAGCACAGGATACGTTACAGCAGCTGAGCGAACTGGCGGAATTGCTGATCGTCAGCGCCCGTGACTGGCTGTATGAGGCCTGCTGCCGCGAGTTCGGTACGCCGGTCAATGAAACCGGTGAACCGCAACGTATGCTGATCCTCGGAATGGGCAAACTCGGCGGCGGCGAACTGAATTTCTCGTCTGATATCGACCTGATTTTTGCGTATCCGGAAAACGGCCAGACCCGTGGTGGCCGCCGCGAACTGGAAAATTCACAGTTTTTCCTGCGTCTCGGTCAGCGGTTGATAAAAGCGCTGGATCAGCCGACGCTGGACGGCTTTGTCTACCGCGTCGATATGCGACTGCGGCCATTCGGCGACAGCGGCCCGCTGGTGATGAGCTTCCCGGCGCTGGAAGATTATTATCAGGAACAGGGGCGCGACTGGGAACGCTACGCGATGGTCAAAGCGCGGCTGATGGGCGGCGCGGAAGACATCAGCAGTCAGGAACTGCGCAAGATGCTGAAGCCTTTTGTATTCCGCCGTTACATCGATTTCAGCGTGATCCAGTCCCTGCGCAATATGAAAGGGATGATCGCCCGTGAAGTCCGCCGCCGGGGTTTGAAAGACAACATCAAGCTGGGCGCGGGGGGGATCCGCGAAATTGAATTTATCGTGCAGGTTTTCCAGCTGATCCGCGGCGGGCGCGAGCCTGCGCTGCAACAACGCGCTTTGCTGCCGACCTTGCAGGCGCTGGAAAAACTCGGGCTGCTGCCTGTCGAACAAGTGATGCAACTGCGCGCCAGCTATCTGTTCCTGCGTCGTCTTGAAAATCTGCTGCAGGCTATCGGTGACGAGCAAACGCAAACGCTGCCTGCAGACGAGTTGAATCAGGCGCGTCTGGCGTGGGGTATGAATTTCAATGACTGGCCGCAGCTGCTTGACGCAGTGAATGCTCACATGCAAGCCGTGCGTGCCGTGTTTAACGATCTGATTGGTGATGACACGCCGGATACCGAGGACGATCAGCAGCAGTCATCCTTCAGCAGTTTATGGAGTGATTCACTGGAGCCGTCCGAGCTGGCACCCTGGGTGCCGCAGCTGGACGAGAGTGCGCAGCGGCATATTTTGCAGCAAATCGGCGAATTTCGCCGGGACGTTGATAAACGCACCATCGGGCCGCGGGGTCGCGATCAGCTGGATTTGCTGATGCCCCGCCTGCTGGCGCAGGTTTGCACCTATAAAAATGCCGATGTGACTTTGCAGCGCCTGATGCAGCTGTTGCTGAACATCGTCACGCGGACGACCTACATTGAGCTGCTGGTGGAATATCCGGGGGCGCTTAAACAGCTTATCCGCCTGTGTGCCGCCTCGCCGATGGTCGCTTCGCAACTGGCGCGCCATCCGTTATTGCTTGATGAACTCCTCGATTCACGCACGCTTTATCATCCGATTGAGCCGGGCGCTTACCGCGACGAACTGCGCCAGTACCTGATGCGCGTGCCGACGGAAGATGAAGAACAGCAGCTGGAAGCCGTCCGCCAGTTCAAACAGGCGCAACATCTGCGTATCGCCGCCGGGGATATTTCCGGGGCGCTGCCGGTGATGAAAGTCAGCGATCACTTAACCTATCTGGCCGAAGCAATACTGGACGTGGTTGTTCAGCAGGCCTGGGATCAGATGGTTCTGCGTTACGGTCAGCCGACGCATCTTGCGCAGCGTGAAGGGCGCGGGTTTGCGGTGGTTGGCTATGGAAAACTGGGCGGTTGGGAACTGGGATACAGCTCCGATCTGGATCTGGTATTCCTGCTCGACTGTGCACCGGAGGTGATGACCGACGGCGAGCGCAGTATCGACGGGCGACAATTTTATCTGCGACTGGCGCAGCGCATCATGCATTTATTCAGCACGCGTACGGCTTCCGGCATTCTGTATGAGGTAGATCCGCGCCTGCGCCCTTCCGGCGCGTCCGGTATGCTGGTCAGTACTATTGAAGCCTTCGCTGACTATCAGGCCAATGAGGCCTGGACCTGGGAACATCAGGCGCTGGTGCGCGCGCGCGTCGTGTACGGCGATCCGCAGCTGGCACAGCAGTTTAACGCCACGCGCCACGATATTCTCTGCCGCGAGCGCGAGGGCGACGAGTTGCGCAAAGAAGTCCGCGAAATGCGCGAAAAAATGTACGCGCATCTCGGCAGCAAAAAATCTGCCGAGTTTGATTTGAAAGCCGATCCGGGTGGCATCACCGATATTGAATTCATTGCACAATATCTGGTCCTGCGGTTTGCGCATGAAAAGCCGAAACTAACGCGCTGGTCGGATAACGTGCGAATTTTCGAACTGATGGCGCAAAACGACATCATGCCGGAGGAAGAAGCGCGGGATCTGACCCACGCTTATGTCACGTTGCGCGATGAAATCCATCACCTTGCATTGCAGGAACACAGCGGCAAAGTGGCAGCAGGCAGCTTTGCAACGGAACGTGAGCAAATCCGCGCCAGCTGGGCGAAATGGCTCGGCTGAGGGTTTTTATTCGGGGTGTGATATTATCCGCCGCACTCTTTTTATGTCTGGTTTTACCTGTTTTGGAGTCTTGGGATGAAAGTGACTTTGCCTGATTTTCACCGTGCCGGCGTGCTGGTGGTCGGTGACGTAATGTTAGACCGCTACTGGTATGGCCCGACCAACCGTATTTCACCGGAAGCACCCGTGCCGGTGGTCAAGGTGAATACCATCGAAGAACGCCCAGGCGGCGCGGCTAACGTAGCGATGAATATTTCGTCCCTCGGTGCTTCTTCCCGTCTGATCGGTCTGACCGGCGTGGACGATGCGGCTCGCGCACTGAGCGAACGTCTGGCGGAAGTGAAGGTTCACTGCGATTTCGTGGCATTGCCGACGCATCCGACCATCACCAAGCTGCGTATTTTGTCGCGTAACCAGCAACTGATCCGCCTCGACTTCGAAGAAGGTTTCGAAGGCGTCGATCTGCAACCGATGCTGACTAAAATCGAGCAGGCTCTGCCGGAAAGCGGGGCGCTGGTGCTGTCAGATTATGCCAAGGGCGCGCTGACCGAAGTGCAGAAGATGATCCAGCTGGCGCGCAAAGCGGGCGTTCCTGTTTTGGTTGATCCAAAAGGCTCTGACTTTGAACGCTATCGCGGTGCAACGTTGCTGACACCTAACTTGTCAGAATTCGAAGCCGTGGTCGGCCGCTGTAAGAATGAAGACGAACTGGTCGCGCGTGGTATGCAGCTGATTGCTGATTTTGAGCTGTCAGCGCTGCTGGTGACCCGTTCCGAACACGGTATGACGCTGTTGCAGCCGGGCAAAGAGCCGCTGCATCTGCCGACCCAGGCGCAGGAAGTGTATGACGTAACCGGTGCCGGTGACACGGTGATCGGCACGCTGGCGGCTGCGCTGGCGGCAGGGAATACTCTGGAAGAATCCTGCTTCCTGGCCAACGCCGCCGCAGGTGTGGTGGTCGGTAAGCTCGGCACATCCACCGTGTCTCCGGTCGAACTGGAAAACGCCATCGGTGGCCGTTCGGACGTCGGTTTCGGCGTAATGACGGAAGAACAGTTAAAAGCGGCTGTGGCGATGGCGCGTCAGCGCGGCGAGAAAGTGGTGATGACCAACGGCATCTTCGACATTCTGCACGCCGGGCACGTTTCCTATCTGGCGAACGCCCGCAAACTCGGCGATCGTCTGATCGTCGCAGTGAACAGCGACGCGTCCACCAAACGTCTGAAAGGCGAAACCCGTCCGGTCAATGCGCTACAAAACCGCATGATCGTGTTGGGTGCACTAGGCGCCGTGGACTGGGTGGTCTCATTTGAAGAAGATACCCCGCAGCGCCTGATCGCCGGGATCTTGCCGGACCTGCTGGTCAAAGGCGGCGACTACAAACCGGAGCAAATCGCCGGTTGTGATGAAGTCTGGGCCAACGGCGGCGAAGTCCGCGTGCTGAACTTTGAAGACGGGTTGTCTACGACCAAGATCATCAATCAGATCAAAGCGCAGGACTGATTCTGTCATCCGCGCACTGACCGAAGGGCTTATCTGATAAGCCCTTTTTCTTTATCGAAATTTCAATTCAGAACCCAAAACGGAAGTGACTCTGTTGTGAGCGGCTTAAAACAGGAACTCAGTCTGGCGCAGGGCGTCGGTTTGCTTTCCACTTCATTGCTCGGCACCGGTGTGTTCGCGGTGCCCGCGCTGGCGGCGCAGCTGGCGCAAAACGACAGCCTGTGGGCGTGGCCGGTGCTTATTCTGCTGGTGTTTCCTATTGCCATCGGCTTCGCTGCGCTCGGGAGACATTTTCCCAGCGCGGGCGGGGCGGCCCATTTTGTGGGTAAAGCCTTCGGGCCGCACATGGCACGCGTGACCGGCTGGTTGTTTTTATCGGTGATCCCGGTTGGTTTACCTGCTGCGTTGCACATCGCCGCCGGCTTCTGGCAGGCAGCGTTTGGCTGGAGCAGCGAAAATCTGCTGCTAGTTCAGCTTGGTACGCTTTTGGTGATCTGGTTCCTTGGCACGCGCAGCGCGGGTTCGAGCGCCAATATTCAGACGCTGATTGCGGCTCTGGTGATTGCTCTGGTCATCGCCATCTGGTGGAAAGGCGATATTACGCTGCCGGAAATTCCGTTGCCGGCCATTCGGGATATCTCGCCATCAAACCTGTTTGATGCGCTGGCCGTGATGTTTTGGTGCTTCGTCGGGCTGGAAGCGTTCGCCCATCTGGCGACAGAATTTCGTAACCCGGAACGGGATTTTCCGCGTGCTTTACTCATCGGTATGCTGGTTGCCGGAGCCGTCTACTGGGGCTGTACCGTGGCGGTGCTGAAATTCCATGCGTGGGGAGAAGGGCGGGAAGCGGGCGCATCACTGCCGGGTATTGTGGTGCAGCTGTTCGGGCAAAAAGCGTTGTGGGTGGCCTGCATCATTGGCTATCTGGCCTGCTTCGCCAGCGTAAATATTTATACTCAAAGCTTCGCGCGGCTGGTGTGGTCGCAGGCGCAGCTCAAGCCGCAAAGCAGGCTGGCGCAGCTGTCCTCAGAGCGGGTGCCGGTTGCCGCACTGAATCTGGTCGTCGGTTGCTGCGTGCTGTTCACGCTGCTGATTTACTGGCTGCATCTGCCACTCGGTGCGCTGATCACTTACGCCAATGGGATCTTCATCCTGATCTATCTGCTGTGCATGCTCGCCGGGGCGCGGATCCTCAAAGGCCGTTCGAGGTGGATGGCGATGCTCGGCGCGGTATTGTGCTGCGTATTGCTGGCAATGGTGGGCTGGAAAGCCGCGTACGCGCTGATGGTGTTTGCCGCGCTCTGGCTACTTTTACCGCGTGCTAAAACGGTGCTTCACACACGGTAACTGTCTGAGAGCGAGACATAAAAAAGGCCTGCTGAGCAGGCCTTTATCGTTTCTGACGAGCGGAAAATCAGACCGGGTCTTGCGGTTTTTCGGCGTCGGTCAGTTTACTTTCCAGTGCGGCCAGACGTTGTTCCAGCGCGGTCAGTTTTTCGCGGGTGCGCAGTAAAACCTGAGTCTGCACGTCAAACTCTTCGCGATTGACTAAATCCATACGGCTGAACTGTGCCTGCAATACCTGACGGATTTTCTTCTCGGCATCTTCACCAAATTCGCGGATCCCTTTCGGCATAGACTCGTGAACCTGGCGGGCAATTTGTTCAATTTTTTTCGGGTCAATCATGTTATTTCCTTTTCTCGAAGGAGGTGCTTTTGCTTAGTGTAATCGCAGATGACGTTTCTATAAACCTTCCGGGGCACTAATTGGCCAATCCGCAGGATTGCTCTGGTCATTTATTGGCGTTATAGTTGATTTGCTTATTCTCAGGGCGGGGTGAAAGTCCCCACCGGCGGTAAACCACAGAATATCGGAAGGATCTTAATCCCTTCCACGTGGAAGCCCGCGAGCGCTCAATCCTTCGGGATTAGAGGTCAGCAGATCCGGTGTAATTCCGGGGCCGACGGTTAAAGTCCGGATGGGAGAGAGTAACGATTCAAGCCGGGCAAAATTTGTCCGCTGCGTTATTTTTTATAACTGTAGCACGCCATCAGGCCGCTGCAGCTAGCCTCCTCAAGACGCCCTGATTCTGGTAATCCACATACAGAACATGAGGTTATTTTTACCATGAATCAGACCCTACTTTCCGAATTCGGTACACCTGCTGAACGTGTTGAGCGTGCTATTGACGCCATTCGTAACGGCGTTGGTGTGATGGTGCTGGATGACGAAGATCGTGAAAACGAAGGCGATTTAATCTTTGCCGCCGAAAACATGACCGTTGCACAAATGGCGCTGACTATTCGCTACGGCAGCGGCATCGTGTGTCTCACCATGAACGAAGACAGCCGTAAAAAGCTCGACCTGCCGATGATGGTGGAGAACAACTCCAGTCAGTTCCAGACGCCTTTCACCGTGACCATTGAAGCGGCTGAAGGCGTAACCACCGGCGTTTCTGCCGCTGACCGTATCACCACCATCCGCACCGCTATTAAAGACGGCGCTAAACCTTCTGACCTGAGCCGTCCGGGGCACATCTTCCCGCTGCGCGCACAGGCGGGCGGCGTGCTGACCCGTGGTGGTCACACTGAAGCATCCATCGATCTGGTGACGCTGGCCGGCCTCAAACCTTTCGGCGTGCTGTGCGAGCTGACCAATGACGACGGCAGCATGGCACACGCGCCAGAAGCCATTGTTTTTGCGAAACAACACAATATGCCAGTAGTGACCATTGCCGATCTGGTGGAATATCGCCAGGCGCAGACCCGTCAGGCCAGTTAACTGTTGGCGGTATTGTATAGAAAAGGTCGCTTATGCGGCCTTTTTGCTTTTTATTGCTGATTTTTGTCTGAACGGATGCTGTTAATAAAATCCAGCCAGACTGCCTTTGATTTTTCCCTTCAAATTTATTGAACATCTCCTTCATGGTTATCCGGCTGTAACCCGTACTGAAAAAGAGTACCGTATTTTCATTACGCGGCAATCCGCTGGTGAGCGCCGCTCTCTTTTATTTTGCGGTAAGGAATTTATGATGACGACTCAACGTATGCCCGCACTTTTCTTAGGCCACGGCAGCCCGATGAACGTGCTGGAAGACAACATCTACACCCGTGCCTGGCATACGCTGGGCGAAACATTACCCCGGCCAAAAGCGATTCTGGCGGTGTCAGCCCACTGGTTTACCCGTGGCACGGCGGTGACGGCGATGGAAAATCCGCGCACTATTCATGACTTCGGCGGTTTCCCGCAGGCGTTGTTCGACAAGCGCTATCCGGCACCGGGTTCGCCTGCGCTGGCAAAACGCGTGCAGGAGTTGCTCAGCCCGGTGAGTGTGCTGGCGGATACCAGTGAATGGGGCTTTGACCACGGCACCTGGGGCGTACTGATTAAGATGTATCCTGATGCCGATATCCCGGTAGTTCAGCTGAGTATTGACGGCACACAGCCGCCGGAATATCACTTCGAGCTTGGCAG
The DNA here is from genome assembly GCF_057290995.1 of Rahnella sp. 1L-D-7-B-C2. Taxonomy (NCBI): domain Bacteria; kingdom Pseudomonadati; phylum Pseudomonadota; class Gammaproteobacteria; order Enterobacterales; family Yersiniaceae; genus Rahnella; species Rahnella sp. 1L-D-7-B-C2. Next base: position 199,214 of record NZ_JBXAVQ010000006.1, read on the forward strand.
AAAACTGGCCGCGCTGCGTGATGAGGGTGTGATGATTGTCGCCAGCGGCAACGTGGTGCATAACCTGCGGATGGTGAAATGGGACGGTAAGGGCGAGCCTTATCCGTGGGCGATCACGTTCGATCAATATGTGAAAGATAATCTGAGCTGGAAGGGCGACACGAAGGATCATCCGCTGGTGAACTTTATGGATCACGAAGGCGGTGCGCTTTCTAATCCGTCACCGGATCATTATCTTCCGCTGTTGTATGTGCTGGGGGCGTGGGACGGCGTTGAGCCGGTGACTCAGCCGACCGAGGGGCTGGTGATGGGATCGCTCTCAATGCTTTCAGTTCAGGTGGGCTGAATCGGAAAATAAAAAGGATAATGATTTTTTCATTATCCTTTCTTACGCTTTTTAGCCGACGATGGTGTGCGGATAGAAACGTGACAGATCCTGAGTGATCAGAGCTTTGTCTTCGCGGATGCCGATCCCGCAAGGCTGATCGTTCACCAGCCAGCTGCCGATCAACACATAGCTGCCGTCAAAAACCGGAAGCGGGTGGAACTGCTGCACAATCATGCCTTCCGCGCCGTACGGGCCTTCCACGCTCGCGACTTCCTGACCTTTCTCGATCACCTTAATATTTGCGCCTTCGCGGGAAAACAGCGGTTTCACCACATAATGATCCAGTTCCGGATGCGCATCATCTGCGAAGTATGCCGGTAACAGATTCGGGTGATCCGGGAACATTTCCCACAGCAACGGCAGTAAGGCTTTATTCGAGAGAATGGCTTTCCAGGCCGGTTCCAGCCAGCGCACACCGGCATCTTCCAGCTTGGTGGCGAAGATTTCGCGGAACATAAACTCCCACGGATACAGCTTAAACAGGTTGGAAATCACCTGATCCTGAGGATCGGTAAACTGGCCGCGTTCGCCCAGACCGATCTCTTCGATATACAGAAACTCGCTGGCCAGTTCCGCTTCCAGCGCACAGTCTTGCAAATATTGCACGGTGCCGCGATCTTCTTCGGTGTCCTGACAGCAGGCGATGTGCAGCAGTGAAAAACCGTGTTGATTTTTCAGCCCGGCAAAACGCTCAATCAGCTTTTCCTGCAAACTGTTGTACTGATCGGCATCCTGCGGCAGGTTACCGGCCGCGATTTGGTCTTCAAGCCACAGCCATTGGAAGAACGCCGCTTCGTACAATGAGGTCGGCGTATCGGCGTTGTTTTCCAGAAGCTTTGGCGGATTGACACCGTCGTAAGCGAGATCCAACCGCGAATACAACGAAGGCTGCTGGGTACGCCACGAACTGCGGACAAATTCCCAGACATGTTTTGGGATCTGGAATTTGGCCATCAGCGCATCGTCACCCACCACGCGTTCGACCACTTTTAAACACATCTGGTGGATGTCGGCGGTAGCGTCCTCGATCTCTTCGATCTGCGCCAGCGTGAACTGATAATAAGCATCTTCACACCAGTAGGGTTCGCCATACATGGTGTGAAAATTGAAGCCAAATTCCGTGGCTTTTTCGCGCCAGTCCGGGCGCTCGGTGATCGGTAAACGTTTCATGTGCCTCTTAGCCACCCATGCTGCGGCCAGCACTGCGCGGAGCGGCAGTTGAGTTGCGTTGCATTGACGTTTGTTTCGCTACGCTTTCGCCAAAGCCGCCACGGGTGATGGTTTTGGTGACAGCCGGTTTCGGTGCCATCGCGGTTTTCGGCACGTTCATGGTACGGCCACCCGCGGTTGCCGGGCCGTAGTTTTTACCTGTCGCATCGACGAATTTGCCGTTCGCCGGGCTGGCCGGGTTTTTAGAGCTGAAAAGTGGCTGCTGCGCATAAGCGCCGCCGCTCATCATGCGGCCCATCATGTAACCCGCCATCAGCGGCATCCACATGCTGCCGCTGCTCTGGCCTTCGGCAGAAGCCACACCGGACTGCGCTGGCGTCTGCGTACACTGGCCTTCGCCGAATTCGGCAATACAGTCTTCACGTGAGGCGTATTTCGGTGCGGTTTTTTCGGCGTCTTTCTTCGCTGCATCATAGGCTGCGACGCATTGCGCGCTGCCAGACGGATTCGCTTTAGAGCAGTCGTCTGCGTTCTGATACAAAGACACCGTTTCATCGGTTTTCTCACAGCCTGACAGCATGAATACAGCGCCGACAGCCAGTGCGACAGGAGTGATTCGAGCGCTACGCCATGATTTACGGAAGGTAGCGAGGTTGACGTGTTGTGTCCGTTTCATCGTTCTTATCCCATATGCAGGGCTTTTTTGCCCTTTCCCAGTAGGGCTTAAGGATAGGGGAAACAGGGTGATTGTTAAAGCAGCGCAGGCCAATTGTTACCAGACTTTACAGAGGGACGTGACCAAGGCAAAAAAAAGCAGCCTTTTCAGGCTGCCTCAGGGATTTACGCTCAACAAAAATGGCGACTTTTCAGGATCAGTTCTGGAAAGGATTGCCGCTTTTTTTGGTGGTATTGGTATTGGTGGTGGTTGTTGCGCTGGCTCTTTCAGTGCGTGGCGCCGCTGCCTGCGTGCCGTCACTGTTATAACCGTCAGCCGCAGCATCCTGGTTTGGCGTTTCAGGCGCTACCTGATCCGGTGCCGTCGGAACCGGTTTACCCAGCGCACCATTGAGTGCCAGAAGATCACTTTCGTTCAGTGTTCCCAGCGCTGATTTGATGTTCAGCTGGTTAATCAGATAGGTATAGCGCGCACTGGAAAGCTGTTGCTTGGCGTTGTACAGCGTGGTGGTCGCGTCCAGCACATCAACGATCGTACGGGTACCGACCTGGTAACCGGCTTCCATCGCATCCAAAGAACTTTGCGCAGAGACAACGGCTTGTTTGTAAGCGTTGATACTGCTGATGGACGCAGAGATATTGTTGAACGAAGAACGTACGGTCTGCACTACGCTGCGGTGCGCGCTTTCAAGCTGCTCGCTGGCGCCTACAAAGTTGTACTGGGCCTGTTTCACCTGAGAGGTGACAGAACCGCCGCTGTACAGGGGCAGGGAGAAGCTCAGGCCAATTTTGTTCTGGCCTGCATCGGCATCCTGATAGCTGGATGCGCCACCGGTTTTGTCGCCGTTGTACTTGGTGTTGCTGATGCCGGTAGAGGCAGTCAGATCCACGGTCGGCATGTGGCCGGTTTCAGCATAACGGATTTGTTCACGAGCTAAATCTTGTGACAGACGCGCAGACAGCAAGCTCAGGTTGCGGCTTTCTGCTTCTTTCAACAGTGTGGCGACCGGCTGCGGACGCGTGGTGTTGAAGTTGTCGACGTTCAGGGAAGACAGCTGCGGATAATAAGTGCCGGTCACCTGACGGAGGGATTCCAGTGCGTTATCCAGGTTATTGCGCGCAGTGACTTCATTGGCCAGCACAGTATCGTATTGTGAACGGGCGTTCTGCACGTCAGTGATAGCCACCAGACCCACGTTAAAACGCTGAGTGGTTTGATCTAACTGGCGATAAATAGCCTGTTTCTGCGCTTCGGTATAGGAGAGTGAATCGATTGCACTCAATACGTTAAAATAAGCTGTTGCAGAATTGAGGATCAAAGACTGTTGATCAGTCTGATAAGACACGTCCTGAATACCTGCGGTTTTTTCCTGCAGGGTCAGCGCGCGCCATTTTGACATATCAAAAAGGGTCTGCGTTAATTGCAGGCTGGCACTGCCAACATTGCTGTTTACGCCATTTGCATCGCGGTAGCCATTGGTATAACCATAATCCGCACCCAATCCAAGTTGCGGTAATAAAGGACTGCGGCTTTCGTTAATTTTTTCGAATGCGGCATCCCGGTCAGCAGCTGATTTACGCAGGTCCGGGTTACTCGTCCTGGCTTGCTGATAGACCTGCATCAGGTTTTCGGCCTGGCTCATCGCACTAAAGCCGCCCAGGCTGAGTCCGATGAGAAGGGGGAGCAGTTTCTTCATTTGCATTCCTTGTTGTGCAGCAATGTTGTTATGTATGGTGAGGCAGTCAAATACTCGAATAGACGCGGATTCTAGCAGAGTCAGGCTAAAGGGGCGGTTGGCTTAACGTGCCTTCCCAACTGAATGAGCCTAAATCTATCACAAACAACCTTGATTATTATTAACGCATTTTCATCAAATTGACCTCAAAAGGCGATAATTTACCTTTGTGAGGTATTAAAGGAGAACGCTCCATGTCTTCATTCAACAATTCACCGGTAAGTTTCGGCAAAGATGATGTAGAAATTATTGCACGTGAGACACGATATAAAGGTTTTTTTTCTATTATTGCATATCGGTTTCGCCATCGTTTGTTTAATGGAGAAATGAGCGGCGAGGTGGTACGTGAAGTTTTTGAACGCGGGCATGCGGCCGTGTTATTACCTTATGATCCTGAGCGGGATGAGGTGGTGTTGATCGAACAGATCCGCATCCCATGTATTGATTCCAGTGATACCCCATGGCTTCTGGAGATGGTCGCCGGTATCATTGAAGAGGGCGAAACGGTAGAAGAAGTCGCCCGTCGCGAAGCGCTGGAAGAAGCGAACATTGTGGCGAAACGTTGCAAACCGGTGCTGAATTATCTTGCGAGCCCCGGTGGTACCAGCGAACGTCTCTCCATTATGGTCGGTGAAGTCGACGCCACCACGGCAGAAGGAATTCACGGTCTGGAAGCAGAGAATGAAGACATCCGGGTACACGTTGTGAGCCGCGAACAGGCTTACCGCTGGGTGGAAGAAGGAGCGATAGACAATGCGGCATCAGTGATTGCTCTGCAATGGCTGCAACTGCACTATGAATCCCTGAGAAAAGAGTGGGCCAACGAATGATTAAGCGCTATACCCCTGATTTCCCTGAAATGATGAGATTGTGCGAAACTAATTTCGCACAGTTGCGCCGTTTAATGCCGCGCACAGATGAGCCTGGCGAAACAGTGACATATCAGGTGAGTAGCGCCACGTATCGCCTGACGATCCTTGAATCGACGCGCTATACGTCACTGGTAGAAATCAAGCAAACCGCACCTGCGGTCAGTTACTGGAGTTTACCGTCGCTGACGGTTCGCCTTTATCACGATGCGATGGTGGCGGAAGTGTGTGCAAGTCAGCAGATCTTTCGCTTCAAAGCACGCTATGATTATCCTAATAAAAAGTTGCATCAGCGTGATGAAAAGCATCAAATTAACCAGTTCCTTGCGGACTGGCTGCGTTATTGCCTTGCGCACGGAGCGATGGCAATTCCGGTTTGTTAGACAGACTTCAATAACAAAGGAAACGATTTGGAAAGCCTGTTTAAACTGCCTTTGGTAAATGGGGCCAAAGTCAGAGTTCTACAGATTACCGATACCCATCTTTTTGCCGGTGAAGATGAAACGTTGTTGGGCGTGAATACGTTTAACAGCTATCGCGCCGTGCTGGACGCTATCAAGGCGCAGCAGCGTGAAGTCGATATCATCGCGGCGACAGGGGATTTGGCTCAGGATCAGTCGGTGGCGGCATACCATCAGTTTTGCCGTGGCATCAGTGAACTGCCTGCGCCTTGTGTCTGGCTTCCCGGAAACCATGATTTCCAGCCTGCCATGTTTGACACCTTGCGTGACGCCGGGATCAACCCGTCGAAGCATGTACTGCTCGGCGATCGCTGGCAAATCATTCTGCTCGATACGCAGGTGTTTGGCGTGCCGCACGGTGAGCTGAGTGAATATCAGCTGGAGTGGATGGAGCGCTGTCTGAAGGCTTATCCGGATCGCTTTACCCTGCTGATGCTGCATCACCATCCGTTACCGTCGGGTTGTACCTGGCTCGATCAGCACAGTCTGCGCAACGCGCACATGCTGGCGAATACGCTGTTGAAATATCCGAAAGTGAATACGCTGCTGTGTGGCCATATTCATCAGGAACTGGATCTCGACTGGTATGGCCGTCGCCTCTACGCCACCCCATCGACCTGCGTTCAGTTCAAACCGCACTGCACCAATTTCACCATTGATACCGTTGCGCCGGGCTGGCGTTATCTGGATTTATATCCGGATGGCCGCGTAGAAACGCAGGTATTCCGTCTCGAATCCACCGAGTTTCACCCGGATACGGAATCGGACGGCTACGAATGAACACCCTATTGTACCTGCATGGATTTAACAGCTCTCCCGACTCGGCCAAAGCGACATTGCTGAAAAACTGGCTGGCGGAACATCATCCGCATATCGACATGGTGGTGCCGCAGTTGCCGCCGTATCCGTCCGAGGCCGCCGAGTTGCTGGAAAGTCTGGTGATCCAAAAAGCCGGTAAAAAGTTGGGCATTGTAGGGTCGTCGCTGGGCGGATATTACGCCACGTGGTTATCACAGTGTTTTGCCGTACCGGCGGTAGTGGTGAACCCGGCAGTCAAGCCGTATGAGCTGCTGATCGACTTTCTCGGGCAAAACGAGAACCCCTACACCGGCCAGCAATATGTGTTAGAGTCACGCCACGTTTACGATCTGAAAGTGATGCAGATCGAACCGCTGGAGTCGCCGGATTTACTCTGGTTATTACAGCAAACGGGCGATGAAATTCTCGATTACCGTCAGGCTGTGGCATATTACACCACCTGTCGTCAGACGGTTGAACCCGAGGGAAATCATGCATTTGTCGGCTTTGAGCGCTATTTTTCGCCGATTGTCGATTTCCTCGAACTGGCCGCAGACTAACATTGCAGGGTGACGTTTCTCCCCGGATGTAGAGCGTCTGCGTGCTGCCAGTGATTTTCCTCCCGCCCACATACTGTATCGTTAGCCCACAAACCTATGAGCCACGAATAATCAACGATGAGCCAATCTACTTATAACGCGGATTCCATAGAGGTCCTCAGCGGACTCGAACCGGTGCGCCGCCGTCCGGGCATGTACACCGATACCACCCGGCCAAACCACCTCGGCCAGGAAGTGATTGATAACAGCGTGGATGAGGCATTAGCCGGCCACGCTAAACGTATCGAAGTCATTCTGCACGAAGACCAGTCTCTTGAAGTCATCGATGATGGCCGTGGAATGCCGGTGGATATCCACGCGGAAGAAGGCGTGCCTGCCGTCGAACTGATTTTCTGCCGTCTGCACGCGGGCGGTAAATTCTCTAACAAAAACTACCAGTTCTCCGGCGGCCTGCATGGCGTCGGGATTTCGGTAGTCAACGCCTTATCCAGACGCGTCGAAGTGGCGGTAAAACGCGGCGGCGAAGTGTATGAGATGGCGTTTGAAAACGGCGATAAAGTCGAAGATCTGCACGTCACCGGCACCTGTGGAAAACGCAATACCGGCACCAGCGTTCACTTCTGGCCAGACGTCAGCTTCTTCGACAACCCGCGTTTTTCGGTCAGCCGCCTCAGCCATTTGCTGAAAGCCAAAGCCGTACTGTGCCCCGGTGCTGAGATCATCTTCAAAGATAAGGTGAATAACACCGAACAACGCTGGTGTTATGAAGACGGGCTGACCGACTACCTGATGGAAGCGGTCAACGGCCTCATCACCTTGCCGGAAAAAGCCTTTGTCGGTGCATTTGCCGGTGATATCGAAGCAGTAGACTGGGCACTGCTGTGGCTGCCGGAAGGCGGCGAACTGCTGACCGAAAGCTACGTCAACCTGATCCCAACCATGCAGGGCGGTACACACGTCAACGGCCTGCGTCAGGGGCTGCTCGATGCGATGCGCGAGTTCTGTGAATTCCGCAACATTTTGCCGCGTGGCGTAAAGCTTTCTGCGGAAGATATCTGGGAACGCTGCGCTTATGTGCTCTCGGTGAAAATGCAGGATCCGCAATTCGCCGGTCAGACCAAAGAGCGTCTCTCTTCACGTCAGTGCGCCGCGTTCGTCTCCGGCGTGGTGAAAGATGCCTTCAGCCTGTGGCTGAATCAGAACGTCCATGCGGCAGAACAGCTGGCGGAACTGTGTATTTCCAGCGCTCAGCGCCGTTTGCGCGCAGCGAAGAAAGTGGTACGTAAGAAGCTGACCAGCGGCCCTGCGCTGCCGGGGAAACTGGCGGACTGTACGTCGCAGGATCTGAACATGACCGAACTGTTCCTGGTGGAAGGGGATTCCGCAGGCGGCTCGGCCAAACAGGCGCGCGACCGTGAATATCAGGCGATCATGCCGCTCAAGGGTAAGATCCTCAATACGTGGGAAGTCTCTTCCGATGAAGTGCTTGCGTCGCAGGAAGTACACGATATTTCCGTGGCAATTGGTATCGATCCGGACAGCGAAGACCTGACGCAGCTGCGTTACGGCAAAGTCTGTATTCTTGCGGATGCGGACTCCGACGGCTTACACATCGCCACGCTGCTGTGCGCACTGTTTGTCCGTCACTTCCGATCTCTGGTGCGCGGCGGCCACGTGTATGTCGCTATGCCACCTCTTTACCGTATCGATCTGGGCAAAGAAGTGTTCTATGCGCTGGATGAGCAGGAAAAAGAAGGCGTACTGGATCAGCTCAAACGCAAGAAGGGTAAGCCGAACGTCCAACGCTTTAAAGGGCTGGGTGAGATGAACCCATTGCAGCTGCGCGAAACCACGCTTGATCCGAATACCCGTCGTCTGGTTCAGCTGACCATCGATGAGAATGATATCGACCAGACGCTGCGCATGATGGATATGCTGCTGGCGAAGAAACGGTCTGAAGATCGCCGTAACTGGTTACAGGAAAAAGGCGATACCGCCGAACTGGACGTCTGATCCCCTCAGATTGCGCCATAAAAAAATGCCGGACGCTTTGCAGCGCCGGCATTTTTGTTTTAAACGAAGTCAGATTTAGGATCAGGCTTTTTCGATAATATGGATCACCACATCCAGCACGTCGGCTTTGATGTTTTCACGGTGCTTGTCCATGTGCGGTGCCTGCTGATGCGCTTCGAGATGCGCCAGGCTCTCCCAGTCTTCCAGCATGAAAATGGAATCAGGAACGGTTTTACGCCACGGGATCTGGCCGTTGAAATCAATGTAAGGCTCATAGCGGTGGCAGCCTTTCTCTTCGAGAACGCTTGGCAGCAGCGCGGTAATTTTTTCCATGACCGCATCGCGGCGGCCCGGTCTTACTTTGATTTCGGCGATAACAGTGATCATAACTACCTCATTACACGAATGACTTTTTACCTTAGGCCTGACCGAACACATTTTCAAGGTGCGCGCGGTAACGGGCGAAATCACCTTCGATATCGGGCTGCTTAATCACGTCGTTACACATGAAGGTCGGCAGTGTGTCCAGACCAATGAACTGGTTGGCTTTATGCTGTGCCAGATAGACACCGTCAACGCCCACGCCGTGGAAGAACTGCTCTTTATCCTCGAACGCCTCCAGTGGCGCATTCCAGGTCACGGAAAGCATGTAACATTTGCCCTGCAACAGGCCGCCGGAACCGTATTTTTTTGCACCGTCTGAACGGGTACGGCCATCGCTGGCGTAGAGTTTACCGTGGCCTTCGGTGAAGATTTCATCGATGTACTTTTTCAGCGTCCACGGCATGCCCATCCACCAGCCCGGTTGCTGATAAATGATGGCATCGGCCCACAGGTAGCTGTCGATTTCAGTCTGAACGTCGTAACCCTCTTCAAGTACGGTCACGCGTACGTCATGCCCGGCATCGCGCAGGAAGCTGGACGCGACGTCGGTCAGGCTATTGTTCAGTGCGCCTTTTGAGTGGGCAAAGGTTTTGCCGGCGTTAATAATCAGGATGTTGCTCATGGGGTTTCCTTAAAATGAATTCTGGCTGTCAGGCTGTTGTCACATAGTGTACTGAACTCTGCATAGCGAAAAAATGTGATATTGCGCACAAGACTATTGACCCAGATGCAATAATCGCCCGATTTGCCCGACAAATTCGCCAGTTCGGCCGGCTAAAACTGGTTAAAAACAACGCATAAACACAGCAACTGTGACAGGAATACGGCAGATGATGTACTATCGCGGACATCATTGCCTCGCGGCGGGTGCCTTTGCGCGCCTGCGGGGGCAAGCTTCCTTAATTTCCAAAACGATAACGCCACGGGTCTGAGGATTAAACATCAATGAGCGAAATGACTCATGACGGAACAGAGCGTTTAGCACTGCACACGTTTACTGAGAACGCCTATCTCAACTATTCCATGTACGTCATCATGGACCGCGCGCTGCCGTTTATCGGTGACGGCCTGAAGCCGGTACAACGCCGTATTATTTATGCGATGTCCGAACTCGGCCTGAGTAATAACGCTAAATTCAAGAAATCCGCGCGTACCGTCGGTGACGTGCTGGGTAAATATCATCCGCACGGCGATAGCGCCTGCTACGAAGCCATGGTGCTGATGGCGCAGCCCTTCTCTTACCGTTATCCGCTGGTTGACGGGCAGGGGAACTGGGGGGCACCGGATGACCCGAAATCCTTCGCCGCGATGCGTTACACCGAATCGCGCCTGTCGAAATATGCCGAAGTGCTGCTGCGCGAGCTCGGTCAGGGTACGGTGGATTATGTCCCGAACTTTGACGGCACTATGCAGGAGCCGAAAATGCTGCCTGCGCGCCTGCCCAACATTCTGCTAAACGGCACCACTGGCATCGCTGTGGGTATGGCGACGGATATTCCGCCGCATAACATCCGTGAAGTTGCCGCGGCTGCCGTCGCGCTGTTGGAAAAACCGGGCAGTTCACTCGATGATCTGCTGGAATTCGTGCAGGGGCCAGACTTCCCGACCGAAGCCGAAATCATCACGCCGCGCAGCGAAATCCGCAAAATGTACGAATCGGGCAAAGGCTCGGTACGCATGCGTGCGGTCTGGCACAAAGAAGATGGCAGTGCGGTGATCACCGCGTTGCCGCATCAGGTCTCCGGTGCGAAAGTGCTGGAGCAAATCGCCAGCCAGATGCGAGCCAAAAAGCTGCCGATGGTCGAAGATCTTCGTGACGAATCCGATCACGAAAATCCGACCCGCCTGGTGGTGGTGCCGCGATCCAATCGTATCGATCTCGATCAGGTCATGAATCACCTTTTCGTAACCACCGATCTGGAACGCAGCTACCGCATCAACATGAACATGATCGGGCTGGATCACCGTCCGCAGGTCAAAGGGCTGGTGGAAATCCTTACCGAGTGGCTGGCCTACCGCCGCGATACCGTGCGTCGCCGCCTGAATTTCCGCCTCGATAAGGTTCTGAAACGTCTGCATATTCTCGAAGGTTTGCTGATAGCCTTCCTGAACATTGATGAAGTTATTCACATCATCCGTACCGAAGATGAACCAAAGCCTGTGCTGATGCAGCGTTTTGAGCTGTCTGATACGCAGGCCGAAGCGATCCTTGAGTTGAAATTACGCCATTTGGCTAAACTCGAAGAAACCAAAATTCGCGGTGAGCAGGATGAGCTGGCGAAAGAGCGCGATCAGTTGCAGGCATTGCTGGGCTCAGAACGTAAACTCAGCACCCTTATCCGTAAAGAAATTCAGGCCGATGCTGAATCCTTTGGCGATGACCGTCGCTCGCCAATCATTGAGCGTGAAGAAGCTAAAGCGATGAGCGAGCACGACTTCGTGCCATCCGAACCGGTGACTATCGTACTGTCTGAATCTGGCTGGGTGCGCAGCGCCAAAGGCCACGATATTGATGCCTCCGGTTTAAGCTATAAAGCCGGTGACAGCTTCCGTGCGGCCGCCAAAGGTAAAAGCAATCAGCCGGTGGTGTTTATCGACTCCACCGGGCGCAGTTACGCGCTGGATCCGATGACGTTGCCTTCCGCGCGCGGGCAGGGCGAGCCGCTGACGGGTAAGCTTACGCCACCGCCGGGTGCGACCATTGAACATGTGATCATGGCACAGGACGAGCAGAAACTGCTGATGGCTTCCGATGCCGGTTACGGTTTCGTGTGTACCTTCAACGATTTAGTGGCGCGTAACCGTGCCGGTAAAGCGATGATTACCTTGCCGGAAAATGCCAAAGCCTTTGCACCCATTGAGCTTAATGGTGCGGATGATATGCTGCTTTCCGTGACCGCCGCTGGCCGTATGCTGTTGTTCCCGGTGGCGGATTTGCCGCAACTGTCGAAAGGCAAGGGTAACAAAATTGTTTCAATCCCTTCGGCGCAGGCCGCTTCCGGTGAAGATAAACTCGCCTGGTTGCTGGTTCTGCCGCCGCAGACGTCGATCACCCTGCACGTTGGTAAGCGCAAACTGCTGTTGCGTCCTGAAGATTTGCAGAAGTTCCGTGCGGAACGCGGGCGCAAGGGAACCCTTCTGCCACGCGGCCTGCAACGGATCGATCGCGTCGAAGTGGATGCGCCTGCCCGCAGTAAAGGCAGCGACAGCGAAGAATAACGCGCTGACTCAACGGCACGGACAGGGCACATTTGTGCCCTGTCTACGTTCTGGCGTTCACCTGTTGTTTGAGACTGTTGTGCAGTGCAAAGATTTTACATTTGTATAAACAAAACCGTTGTATAGCGTCGAATCAGGCTTGAGAATAGTTCGGCGCACAGGGATCACAACTGCACAGGTTTCTTACCGGCTTCGGCTGTAGTTTTATGAGGATGTTATGTTATTTATTTTACGACTGATAATCGTGGTGATTTACTCGATTCTGGTAAGTTTTTTTGGCTGTATCTATTGTCTGTTCAGCCCGCGTAATCCGAAACATGTGGCGACATTCGGAAAGTTATTTGGAAATCTGGCCCCGGTGTTTGGCCTGACCGTTGAAAAGCGTATTCCCGCTGAGGCGCCGAACAACGGTAAATGCATTTACATCGCCAACCATCAAAACAATTACGATATGGTGACCGCCTCGTCGGTTGTCATGCCCGGTACCGTCACCGTCGGTAAAAAAAGCCTGGTCTGGATCCCTTTTTTTGGTCAGCTTTACTGGCTTACCGGCAACTTGCTGATTGACCGTAACAACCGCGCGAAAGCCCACGGGACGATTTCGCAGGTTGTGAGCCAGATTAAGAAAAAGAACCTGTCGATCTGGATGTTCCCTGAAGGAACGCGCAGCCGCGGTCGTGGCCTGATGCCGTTTAAAACGGGCGCTTTCCACGCAGCGATTTCAGCCGGGGTGCCTATCGTGCCAATTTGCGTCTCAAACACCAATGGCAAAGTGAAACTCAACCGCTGGTCCAACGGCCACGTCATTGTTGAGATGCTGCCGCCTGTTGATACAACCGGCTACACGAAAGATCGTTTGCGCGAATTATCTGAACACTGTCACAAGCTGATGGCGGATAAAATTGCCGAGCTGGATGCCGAAGTGGCGCTGCGCGAAGCTGCAGAAAAAAAATAAAAATCATTACATACCCCATTAAAACCCGCTGCCATTGATGGCGACGGGGCCTACTTTTGTTTTCATGGAGAAGATATGTCACTCAGTCGTCGCTCGTTCCTGCAAGCCTCCGGCGTAGCTCTTGCCGCAGGTGCTCTGCCATTGAAAGCAGAAGCGAGTGGTTCGCAACCGGCCTTGCCTGTTCCGCCGCTGCTAGAATCGCGTCGCGGGCAACCCCTGTTCCTCACGTTGCAATCCGCCCACTGGTCGTTCCTCGGCGGTGCCAAAGCGCCTGTCTGGGGCATCAACGGCATGTATCTCGGACCGACGGTGAAAGTGCACAGTGGGGATGACGTGAAGCTGATTTACAGCAACCGTCTGACAGAACCGGTGTCGATGACCATCAGCGGTCTGCTGGAACCGGGCACACTGACCGGCGGTGGCGCACGCATGATGTCACCGGGCGTTGACTGGTCGCCGGTATTGCCTATCCGCCAGCCAGCGGCGACGTGCTGGTATCACGCCAATACGCCAAACCGCATGGGACCTCACGTCTATAACGGGCTGGCAGGAATGTGGATTGTCGAGGATGAAATCAGCAAAAATCTGCCGTTGCCGAATCATTACGGCGTCGATGATTTCCCGCTGATCATTCAGGACAAACGTCTGGACGGTTTTGGTGTGCCGCAATACGACACACCCGCGTCGGGCGGCTTCTTCGGCGACACCATGTTGGTGAATGGGGTGCAAAGCCCGTTCGTCGAAGTCTCACGCGGCTGGGTACGTTTGCGTTTACTGAATGCGTCCAATGCGCGTCGTTATGAGCTGAGCATGAGCGACGGTCGCCCGTTCCACGTAGTGGCTTCCGATCTCGGCTTCCTGCCTGCACCGATGACCGTGCAGCGCTTATCCCTTGCCCCCGGCGAGCGCCGCGAAGTGCTGGTGGATATGTCCCAGGGTGAAGAAGTATCGATTACCGCCGGTGAAGCAGCGGGCGTGATGGAGCGTCTGCGCGGGCTGTTTGAGCCATCGAGCATTCTGGTATCCACGCTGGTGCTGACGCTCAAACCGACCGGCCTGCTGCCGCTGGTAACGGACAATCTGCCGATGCGTTTACTGGCTGACCAAATTCTTTCCGGCAACGTGATCCGCACCCGTGACCTGCGCCTCGGTGACAGTCAGCCGGGCGTGAACGGTGCGATGTGGGACATCAACCGTATTGACCTCACGGCTCAGCAGGGGACGTGGGAGCGCTGGACAATACACGCGGACATGCCGCAGTCGTTCCATGCGGAGGGCGTGTCTTTCCTGGTGAAAAGTGTCAACGGTGCCGCGCCGCTGGTGGAAGACGCCGGATTCAAAGATACGGTCTGGGTCGATGGCGAAGTGGAGCTACTGGTGTATTTCAACCAGCCGTCGTACGAGCATTTCCCGTTTGTGTATCGCAGCGGCGCGCTGGAACTGGCGGATCGCGGTTCAGCGGGCAATATGCTGGTTCAGCCGTCGATGTAACGATTGTGATAGCCAAAAAACAAAACCCGCCTAGGCGGGTTTTTTAGTTTTCAGAACACAGCAGGATTACAGCCCTTTTTCAGGATCTGGCCCCAGACGGTGCTCTTTATCCAGTTTGGTCACTTCCGCCAGCTCTTCCTTTTCCAGTTTAAAATCAAACACGTCGAAGTTTTCGCGGATGCGTTTTGGTGTGACAGATTTCGGGATAACGATCAGCCCGTTATCCAGATGCCAGCGGATCACGATCTGCGCCGGTGTTTTATCGTATTTATCCGCCAGTTTCTGAATCAGCGGCTGATCGAAAACGCCTTCGCCACCTTGTGCCAGAGGGCTCCAGGATTCGGTGGCGATATTGTGCGTGGCATTCCAGGAATGCAGCTGACGCTGTTGCATCAGCGGGTGCAGCTCAATCTGGTTCACCACCGGGAAAATCCCGGTTTCATCTTTCAGTTTCTGTAAATGGGCGAGCGGGAAGTTACACACGCCGACGCTTTTCGCCAGACCCTCTTCTTTCAGCTTCAGCAGGGCTTTCCATGCTTCAACATAATTGCCCTGTTGCGGTTGCGGCCAGTGGATCAGGTACAGATCGACATAATCGGTTTGCAGTTTTTTAAGGCTGGTTTCCAGCGCTTGCGGTGCATTCAGCTGATCGTCATTCCACAGTTTGGTGGTGATGAACAACTCTTCACGAGGAACGAGGTTAGCGGCAATCGCTTCGCCAACGCCTTCCTCATTCTTGTAAATGGCGGCGGTATCGATATGACGATAACCGGTTTCGATGGCGGTTTTTACCGCCGCGGTAGCATCCTGATTACTGGCTTTCCATACGCCAAGTCCTAACTGAGGCATCAGGTTGCCATCGTGAAGTTTTATGATGGGTTGAGTTGCCATGAGTTTCTCCTAATGGGCGGACCTTAATTGACATCGTGCCCGCTGAAATACGCAGGCACAGACAGAAATGGGGCTTTAGCCTGAGACTAAGTCTAGTTAACGAAACGGCATCTTGCTGAGCAAGCTACTGATTTTATTTTCAACTAGCCGATCAAATGACGGTTTTTACTGTACGTCCAAACTGCCGCCCGGGAGATGCTCAATCCTGCTTAAGCCTTGCCTGTTTCTGCTTGTCTCTGTAGAAACGATGGCGGATATGGCACTATTAATGCCGGTTTATCGGAAACGGGATGAAGATAATATGGAAAACGTGGACAGCTTATGTGCCCGTATGTCGGCACGTGTCGCGCAGCTGAGCGGTGACAAAATACTCAGTAAATCGGCGGTGCCTCAAGTCACGCTGATGTACACCACGCAGTACCATGCGCGCCAGCCGGTGCTCTATAACCCCGGCGTGGTGATCCTGTTTCAGGGAAGCAAAGTCGGCTATCTCGGCAAAAAAACCTTCTCCTACGATCCGCATAATTATCTGATGCTGACGGTGCCGCTGCCTTTCGAATGCGAAACCTTCGGCAGTCCGGAACAGCCGATGGCCGGTATTCAGATCAGTATTGATAACCTGATGTTGCAGGATTTGCTGATGGATATAGGCGATGAGGCGATGGCGCATCAGCGCGAGTCTTCCACAGGGATTAATTCCGGTGTTTTAGATGATGACATCCTGTGTGCGACCGAACGTCTGCTGGATGTGATGGATAAACCGCTGCACGCCCGTGTACTTGGGCCGAAAATCATCCGCGAGATTTTGTTCTTTATTCTGACCAGCGAAAATGGCGGGGCATTGCAGGCTCTGGTGAACCGCCATACGCACTTCAGCCAGATCACCAAATCCTTGCGCCGCATTGAAGCTCAGTATGCCGATAATCTCAGCGTCGAAATTCTGGCGAGTGAAGTGAACATGAGCGTTTCGGCGTTTCATCACAACTTCAAAGCCGTGACCAGCACGTCGCCGTTGCAATACCTGAAAACCTATCGTCTGCATAAAGCGCGCATGATGATGATTTATGACGGAATAAAAGCCAGTTCGGCGGCATTACAGGTGGGTTACGAAAGCGCGTCGCAGTTCAGCCGCGAGTTTAAGCGTTACTTTGGTGTAACCCCGAGCGACGAAATTGCGCGCCTGAGGGAAGGCCATTTCGGTGCAGTGGCCGTCGCCGACGCATCATTTAAAGCAGTATTCTAGCCGGTGATAATAGAGAACTGAGTGGCCTCAGGCGTGGGCTTTGCGGTTTTTCCACAGCACCACGAGACCGCCTGCGAGGCCAATCACCAATAGCAGCACCGGTAAAATCATCAGCCCGGCCATGACCTGATCTTCATGACGTTTCACCAGAGGAATGTGGCTCATGGCAAAGCCCAGCGTAATCACCACACCTACCCACAGGATGGCGCTCAGCCAGTTAAAGAACTGGAAACGCGCGTTATTCAGACCGGAGATCCCGGCCATGGTCGGCAGCAGCGTGCGTACAAACGCCAAAAAACGGCCCGCCAACAGCGCCATCAAACCGTGCTCAGTGAACATCCGGTGGGCTCGCTGATGATAATGCGCCGGTAGCTGCAACAGCCAGCCTTTCACCACGCGTGTATGACCAAGCCATCGCCCCTGAATATAGCTCAGCCAGCAGCCTAGGCTGGCTGCGATCACCAGAATAATCAGCGTCGGGAAAAAGCTCATTACACCTTTGGCGATGAGCGCACCGGTCAGCAGCAGCAGGCTGTCGCCGGGCAAGAAAGAGGCGGGAAGCAATCCGTTTTCAAGGAACAGCGTGGTGAACAGGACAGCGTAAATAACCCAAAGCAAATTGGGGTCGGCGAGCATAGTAAAATCATGCCGCCAGAGTGCATGAAAAATGTCGCAAATCACTGCCATATTCTGTCCTGTTGCTGTTCGTGTACCGTACGTAAAGATCGTTATCGCTTACAGTGTACCGTGGATCCCGTTCTGAGACGTTGATCTGAGGCTACTTCAAAAAATCTCATGCCCTGAGATTGATTCATCAGGGCTATGAGTAGAGCTTACAGATTATTCTCATTATACGAATGAAAATCCGACAGATACCTTAACGATCTGCGCAGTCTGTCGCAATCCCTGTGTCTCAGACGGTGGCAATCCGTTCAAATGCCGCAGTCAGATCGGCGATCAAATCATCACAGTGCTCAAGACCGATATGCAGGCGCACCAGCGTACCGGTGAAATCGACGGTTTCTGCCGGGCGGATGGCCTGAATTTCTTCCGGCTGATTGGCCAGAACCAGCGATTCAAACCCGCCCCAGGAATACGCCATGCTGAAATGTTCGAAGTGATCGAGATAGTCTGAAAGCTGTTGTTTGCTCAGGCGCTGTTTCAGTACGAACGAGAACAAGCCGCAGCTGCCGGTAAAATCACGCCTCCAGAACTCATGGCCTTTGCTGCCCGGCAATGCCGGATGATTCACCACGGCGACTTCCGGACGCGTCGCCAGCCACTGCGCGATATGCAGACTGCTTTCTGCATGCTGCTTCAGGCGAATGCCCATGGTACGTAAACCGCGACTGGCGACGTAAGCCGTATCGGCGTCGACCATTTGCCCCATCAGATAGGAATGCTCGCGCAGCTGCTCCCAGCAACGTGCGTTGGAAACAGCGGTGCCGATCATTGCATCGGAATGCCCGACGATATATTTGGTGCCTGCCTGAATCGAAATATCGATATCAAACTCCAGCGCCTTAAACAGAATGCCCGCCGCCCAGGTATTGTCGATCATGACGACGACGTCCGGGGACACCGCACGTACCGCTTTGACCATCGCCGGAATATCCGGCACTTCCATAGTGATCGAGCCCGGTGATTCGAGGAACACGACTTTAGTGTTGGGTTGCATCAGCGCTCCCAACCCGGCGCCGATGTCTGATGGGAAGTAGGTGGTTGAAACACCCAGTTTTTTCAGCACTTTTTCACAAAAATCCTGCGTTGGCTCGTAAGAAGAACCGGCCACCAGAATGTGGTCACCGGCGCTGACAAACGACAGCACCGCATTGCTGACCGCCGCCGCACCACACGGATAGAGCGCGCAGCCCGCGCCACCTTCCAGCTCGACCATCGCTTCCTGTAATGAGAAATGCGTCAGGGTGCCGCGGCGGCCGTAAAACAGCTCGCCGTTGGCGCGATTGGCGGTGGCGTATTTTTTCTCAGCCACCGTTTCAAATACCAGCGATGACGCGCGCTGGATCACCGTATTCACTGAACCCTGCGTGAATTTCTTGTCCCGCCCGGCGCTGACCAGCGCGGTTTCAATTTTCTTAGACGACATAATCCGTATTTCACCCTGATTGATTTTGGAGAGCGGCGCGCTGACGCGTCGGCTGATATGTCTTTAACTTAACATGAGGAATTTCAGGGATCTGTCTTTTGCCCGGTGAATGAAAAAATTTCAGACAAAAAAAAGCCCGTTCGCAGAACGGGCAGAGGAGAAACAAGGCACAAAGGAAAAGTTAACCCGTATAAACACCAAACAATTTGGGCAGGAATAGCGAAATCTCAGGAACATAGGTCACCAGCATCAGCACTACAAACAGCACGCAGTAGAACGGCAACATGGCTTTGACGACTTTCTCGATGCTCTGCTTACTAACTGCGCTGGCAACAAACAGCACCGAACCGACCGGCGGCGTAATCAGCCCGATCCCCAGGTTGACCAGCATGATCATCCCAAAATGTACCGGATCGATGCCGAGCGATAGCACCACCGGCAGCAGCACTGGTGTCAGGATCAGGATGATCGGCGCCATGTCCATCAGCGTGCCGATCAGCAACAGCATGATGTTGATACACATGAGGATCACGTATTTGTTATCGGAGATCGAGGTGAAGAACTCGGTGATCCGCATAGGCAACTGCATATAGGTCATCACCGCGCCGAAGCTGGCGGCAAAGCCAATCAGGATCATGACGATGCTGACCGTTTTGACCGTGCGGTACATCAATTTTGGCAGCTCGTTCCACTTGTAATCGCGGTAGATAAACATGGTGACGAAGAATGACCACAGGCAGGCGATAGCGGCGGATTCGGTCGCGGTGAAAATCCCGCTAAGAATACCGCCCATGATGATGACCACTGTCATCAGCCCCCACAGCGTGTCGATGAAAATCTTCAGCGCCTGGCGGAACGGCACGCGCTCGCCTTTCGGATAACCGCGCTGATGGGCAAACACTACGCACATCACCATCAGCGTCAGGCTGAGCAACAAACCGGGCAGAATACCGGCGATGAACAACGCGGCTATTGAGACCGTACCTCCGGTCGCCAGCGAGTAAATCACTGAGTTATGGCTCGGTGGTGTCAGGATCGCCTGCACCGAACCGCTGGCGGTGACCGCAGCGGCGAAATCGCGTGGGTACCCTTTTTTCTCCATTTCCGGGATCATCACCGAACCGATCGACGCGGTATCTGCCACCGACGAGCCGGAGATCGCACCGAAAAACGTCGAAGCAACAATGTTGACCAGCGACAGTCCGCCGCGAATAAACCCGACAAAGATGTAGGCAAAACTCACCAGCCTGCGGGCGATGCCACCTTCGGCCATGATCGCGCCCGCCAGAATAAAGAACGGGATCGCCAAAAGTGAAAACTTGTTTACGCCGTTGGTCAGCTGGATCATCAGTGCCTCAAACGGCAGGTCGATCCACCAGGCACCGGCCAGCGCGCTGAGGCCGACGGCGTACGCTACCGGCACGCCGATAGCCAGCATCACCCCCAGCGTTAATAATAAAATGAGTGCGTCCATAAACGTCTCCGGGTCAGGCGTCGGAATTGCCCAGTATCACTACCGGGCGCTGATGCTGCGGTCCGGCGATGATCTGCTCAATGATAAATAAAATTGTCAGGGCGGATCCTATCGGCAGCGGCAGATAGGTTTCACCGGCGGTGAGCAGTGGGAACTCCGCTACCGGTTGTGTCCAGAGCTCGCTGCACAGATGCATGCTGTACCAGAAGATGAAAATACTGATGGCCAGCATCATCAGGTCAGACAGCAGCGCTGAGAACTTTTTCAGGGCAGGGGGCAGACGGTCGGTGACCATCGCCACCACGATGTGAGAGCCAGCGCGGTAGCTGACGGCAGCGCCGATAAAGGTGAACGTCACCATGCACATGATGGCGACCGGTTCAGGCCACGACAGTGCGCTGTTCATAACGTAACGTGCGAAGATCCCGATGGGGATCACTGCCACCATCAGCAATAGCGCAATCCCGGCGAGCCACATTGCAGCGCGGTAAAGGATGTCCATCAGGGTGTGATATCCGGAAATCATTAGGCTTCCCCCGGTGAGTGTCGGAAAAGGGCAGCGGTCGCTGCCCGAGCAGAGACAGTGTTTACTGAACGTCAGCGATTTGCTGCATCAGCTCTTTATGGTCTTTGCCGAACTCATCGCGCACGGACTGTGTGGCTTGCACATAAGTCGCCGGATCGATTTCGTAGAATTTCACGCCACCCGCTTTCATCGTGGCGAGGGCTTTCTCGTTATAGGCTTTCCACAGTTCGCGCTGCTCATCCTGCGCTTCTTTCGACAGTTTGAGGATCAACTGCTGGTCTTCAGGTTTCAGCTTGTCCCACTTCACTTTCGAGTACAGGAACAGCTCAGGGATAATGAAGTGGCGGCTGTAAGTATAATTCTTCACTACTGGCAGATAGTTGTGCGCGACGAACGTCGGCGGATTATTTTCGGTACCGTCGATCACGCCGGTTTGCATTCCGCTGAACACCTCACTGACGCCCATCGCCACCGGATTCGCCCCCATAGCTTTCAACGTGGCCAGTGCAATCGGGCTGCCCTGAACGCGGATCTTCATTCCTTTAAGATCTTCTGGTTTTACTACCGGCTCTTTGGTGATCAGATTACGCGTACCGCCGTCCATCCAGCCGAGGAACACCAGACGCGAATTCGGGTTGTTAGTGATTTTGTCTCCGATCTCTTTGCCAATCTGACCATCAAGCACTTTGTGCATGTGGTCTTCATCACGGAAAATATAGGGCAGGGTGAACACGTTAATTTCCGGCAGTATCGAGGCAACCGGCGTCATTGACACACGAATGATATCCAGCGCGCCGAGCTGAGCCTGCTCGATTTCCTGCTTTTCATCGCCCAGCACGCCGCCGGGGAAGGTTTTGATTTCAAGACGTCCGTCGGTTTGCTCTTTCAGCTTCTCGCCCATGTGCTGGACAGCAACCACGTTTGGGTAGCCCTGCGGATGCACATCGGCGGCTTTCAGCGTTTGTGCCGACAGGCCGGAGGTAAATAACAGGGTGGCGGAACTCAGGCAAAGGCTGAGAAGTGCTTTTTGCATTTTCATCAGTTTGTCTCCAGGGGTAGTCGATAATGAAATGAAAAGGTAGGGCGAAATTGAACCGGTCTTGCATAAAGAAATTAGCCGGTTCTACATGAGAATCTTTTAAAACATCTTGTAAATGAGTGAGATACTGGACATGCCGGTGTAAGGTCTTTGCCCGTGATAATCACCTTACCTTATTTATAACTGTTGGGTATTTGAGCGTTATCACAAACTCGCAACAAATGTAAAATACCGTTACTTAATATTTAAAACGTTGTTTTGTCTTTGGTAATTACAGGCAGATGATTGATTTAGTGCGGGATTATTTGCAAAAGTGTGACGCAGATTAAACTGACGATCTATTGACCAAAGGGTCAAAACCTTGTCATCCGTCAAGGACACTGGCGACGTCAGACGCGACAATGTAAATAATAATGAGAACGACTATCAATTAGGCCTTTTTATTTGATATAATTCGGCGTTATTTAACCCATATACATTGATTCTGGCTGGAGGCGACGCGTGAAAACGGCTCGCAATAAAATGAAAAAAACGACCTCTGTATTGATGTCGTTAATGTTGGTCGCTGGTTTAAGCGGCAACGCAACGGCAGCGCCTGCGACGCCGGCGGCGAACGCCGTCACTTCTGAGAACACGCAACCTGCGCCTGCTGCGGCTGACACAACGCCAGCACCTGTCATGCAACCTGCGTCGACCGAAGCTCCCGTCATTCCAACCGATTTGTCTGTATTAGGTATGTACCATCACGCTGATGTGGTGGTGAAAACCGTCATGATTGGCCTGCTGCTGGCGTCCGTGGTCACCTGGGCTTTGCTGTTCAGCAAAGGTTCGGAAGTGTTCAGCGCCAAACGTCGTATGCGCCGTGAGTTTGACGCACTGTCTTCCGTGCGTACGCTGGACGAAGCCGCTGAGCAGGCTGAAAGCTTCGCCGCCAGCAGCATCAGCGCGCAGATGATCCGCGATGCGCAGAACGAACTCGAGCTGTCTGCCGGTTCTACCGACAATAACGGCATCAAAGAACGTACCGGCTTCCGCCTTGAGCGCCGCGTCGGCGCTGCCGGTCGTCACATGGGCCGTGGCAACGGGATCCTCGCCACCATCGGCGCGATTTCTCCGTTCGTTGGCCTGTTCGGCACTGTCTGGGGCATCATGAACAGCTTCATCGGTATCGCACAAACCCAAACCACTAACCTGGCCGTTGTTGCGCCGGGTATCGCAGAAGCACTGCTGGCGACAGCTGTGGGCCTGGTGGCCGCAATTCCTGCTGTGGTTATCTACAATATTTTCGCCCGTACCATTACGTCTTACCGCCATCAGGTAGGTGACGTGGCGGCGCAGATTATCCTGTTACAGGGCCGCGATTTGGATCTGGCTGCCAGCGAAGGCGATGCGCCGCGCGGTCAGACAGGTCAGTTACGCGTAGGATAAGAACAGATTATGGCTATTCGGTTAAACGACGATATCGACGAAAGCGGTGAAATGCATGACATCAACGTCACGCCTTTTATTGACGTCATGCTGGTGCTGCTGATCATCTTCATGGTTGCCGCGCCGCTGGCCACCGTAGATGTACGGGTAGATTTACCGGCTTCGACGGCTAAAGCACAGCCGCGTCCGGAAAAACCAATCTTCCTGACGGTGAAATCCGACAAGCAGTTGTACCTCGGCGACAGCCCGGTCAACAGCGACAACCTGACGGCCATGCTTGATCAGCGTACTCAGGGCAACAAACAAAGTACGATTTTCTTCCGTGCAGATAAGACGGTGGATTACGAAACGCTGATGAACGTAATGGATAACCTGCGTAAAGCCGGTTACCTGAAAGTTGGGCTGGTCGGTGCAGAACAGACCGGCGCAGCCGCCGCGAAGTAAGCGTTTATCTGCGGTGAAGTCCTAAAGAAAAGGCCAGCGTTTGCTGGCCTTTTTGCATGTTGGGTATGTGAATCAGGTCACCGGTGCCGGGTTAAACACTGCCAGTGCATTGTGAATGCCCCAGGTGTCTGACCAGGTTTTCTTGCGGCCGCTGGCGATATCTAAAATGAAGTGGAACAGCTCCCAGCCGACGTCTTCGATCGTCGCGTCGCCCGTGGCAATGGTACCGGCATTGATGTCCATCAGGTCATGCCAGCGATTGGCCAGCGTAGTGCGGGTTGCCATTTTGATTACCGGCACGGCCAGCAGGCCATAAGGCGTACCGCGCCCGGTGGTAAAGACCTGAACGGTAATACCTGAAGCCAGTTGCTGCGTGCCGCAGACAAAATCACTGGCGGGCGTCGCGGCGAAGATCAGCCCCTTTTTGGTCGGACGCTGTCCCGGTGACAACACTTCTGAAATCGCACTGGTGCCAGATTTCGCAATCGAGCCAAGCGCTTTTTCTACTACGTTCGCCAGTCCACCTTTCTTGTTGCCCGGCGACGGGTTGGCGCTGCGATCGGTTTGCCCGAGCGACAGATAATTATCGTACCAGGCCATCTCTTCCAGCAGCCGTTTACCGACGCTAACATCCGCTGCACGCGGAGTGAGCAGGTGGATCGCGTCGCGTACTTCGGTCACTTCGGAGAACATTACCGTGCCACCGCAGCGGACCAGCAGATCCGAGGCGAAGCCGACCGCCGGGTTGGCGGTCACGCCGGAGAAAGCATCGCTGCCGCCACACTGCATACCGACCACCAGATCTGACGCCGGACAAGTTTCACGCTGACGGCGGTTCAGGCGTTCGAGATGGAACTGTGCGACGGTGAGAATATCGTCAACCATCGACTGAAAACCGACGTGCTGTTCATCCTGTAAACGGACGATGTGAGTATCGTCGAGCGAGATGGCCTGCACGTCTGGTGTGCCTTCCAGCAGACGTTCCGGCTGTAGTTTCTCGCAGCCCAAACCGACCACCATCACCTCACCGCCAAAGTTCGGGTTGAGCGCCAGATTGTGGATGGTGCGGATTGGCACGACCGCTGCCGGTGCGTTGATAGCCACGCCGCAGCCGTACAAATGGTTCAGCGCGACCACGCCATCAACGTTGGGGAATTTCGGCAGTAAATCACGTTCGATGATTTTCACCACGTAATCAACCACACCCGCTACGCAATGCACGCTGGTGGTAATACCGAGCAGGTTTTTGGTGCCCACACTGCCATCTTCGTTGCGATAGCCTTCAAACGTGTAGCCTTCAAGAGGCGGTAAGGCCGGGGGAACACGTGTCGCCAGCGGCAGGCTGGCGAGCTCCGGTGCAACGGGCAGTTCGACCAGCGATTCGTCAATCCAGCTGCCTTGCGAAATTTCCCGCACGGCATAACCGATCACTTCACCATAACGAATAATATCGCCGCCTTTGGCAATCGGTTCTAAAGCCACTTTATGGCCTTGCGGAATATGCTCAATTAATTCCAGACCATTTGAAAATCGGGTGCCGGCTTTTAAGCCGTTATCGTTCACAATAATGGCAACGTTATCGCTTTCATGAACTTTAATGAAAAGTGCGTCGGTTGCATGCTCTTTATCTTTATTACGTGACATAACTGTCTCCGCGTTTATTAAACATCCCGAAAAAAGATCCTTCGGTTAATTCTCTGAAGTTGTCGCGTACAAATGTTAACGTTTTGTCTTTCCGGCATTACAGGGTATGCCCCCATTATAAAGCAGCTGTCCGGGAACCTCATTGTGCAACTGACCAGCTTTTCGCTCGCGGAACGTCATTCTGTGTGGCAGGTGACAGAATAGATGTGACGGATATCACCCTTTGTTTTGCAGGCTTTCAGAACCCGTGTGAACTGTGATTATCCTCCCATCACGATGTGTGGATGCAAAAAAATAGTCGTTATCTTACGGTGTATTCTTGGGCGAATGCACAGTGTTATTTCCGCCCTCGTTTTTTATACTGTGTTTGCCCTCTGAAGGTCGCGTTGAAAGCAATACAGGTAAATTTCAGGCATGGATAAATTACGATGAAATGCCTGTCTCATATAAAGGAAGCCAGCAGGTGATACGAAAAAAAGTTATTTCGATAACTGTAATTTCCCTGCGAATTTTTCCGTACTAGTAAAATGAGGGTCACCATGAGCGTTCATTCCCAGTCCCGCGTACTGGCGCAAAGTAAGACGCGAACACATATTCGCTATTATATTTTGCTGATTATTTTTCTTATCACGGCGGTGAATTATGCCGATCGTGCAACGCTTTCCATTGCCGGTACTGAGGTCGCGCGTGAGCTGGGCCTGGATGCCGCTGATATGGGGCAAATCTTCGCCGCGTTCGGCTGGGCTTATCTCATCATGCAACTGCCCGGCGGCTGGCTGCTGGACCGTTTCGGTTCCAAAAAAGTTTACTCCTACAGCCTGTTTTTCTGGTCACTGTTCACGTTGTTGCAGGGCTTTGTTGGCTGGTTCCCGCTGGCATACGGCGCGCTGACGCTGTTTATCCTGCGCTTTATGCTCGGTTTTTCTGAAGCACCTTCCTTCCCGGCGAACGCCCGCATCGTGGCTGCCTGGTTCCCGACCAAAGAGCGCGGTACCGCCTCGGCGATTTTTAACTCCGCACAATATTTCTCGCTCGCGCTGTTCTCCCCGCTGCTCGGCTGGCTGACCTACGCCTGGGGCTGGGAACATGTCTTCATCGTGATGGGTGTGCTCGGTTTTGTGCTAACGCTGGTGTGGATCAAGTTCATCCATAATCCGCCGGAACATCCGGGAATTTCTAAAAGCGAGCTGGAATTTCTGAAAGACGGTGGTGCCGTGGTGGATATCGACCACAAGAAAACCGACGGCACGCAAGGTGGCCCGAAATGGAGTTACGTGCGCCAGATGCTGAGTAACCGCATGATGTTGGGGATCTTCTTCGGTCAGTACTTCATTAACAGTATTACGTGGTTCTTCCTGACCTGGTTCCCCATTTATCTGGTCCAGGAAAAAGGGATGTCTATTCTTAAAGTCGGGATGATTGCAGCAATCCCCGCGCTGTGCGGCTTTGCCGGTGGCGTGCTGGGCGGCGTGTTCTCCGACTATCTGCTTAAACGCGGTTTCTCACTGACCGTGGCGCGTAAAATTCCGATTGTCCTGGGCATGCTCTTAGCCACCAGCATCATTTTATGTAATTACACGGACAACAACGCACTGGTTGTGACCCTGATGGCACTGGCGTTCTTCGGCAAAGGTTTCGGTGCGCTGGGCTGGCCGGTCATTGCCGACACCGCGCCGAAAGAAGTCATCGGACTGTGCGGCGGCATCTTCAACGTCTTTGGCAACGTGGCTTCTATCGTAACGCCGCTGGTTATCGGTTATATCGTCAAAGGCCTGCATTCTTTCAACATGGCACTGATTTTCGTCGGCTGCTCTGCGCTGATGGCGATGCTGTGTTACCTGCTGGTTGTCGGTGAGATCAAACGTCTCGAACTTAAGAAAAGCTAATTTGCGATGGCGAGCTGAAGAAAACTCCACGTCCGCCCTATAACGAGGTCATCTATGAGTAATCAAATGATTCCAAACCGGTTTCGTCAGGATTTATTGCAAGGCAAAACGCTGATCGGCTGTTGGGCCGCCTTGTGCAACCCGATTGCTACGGAAGTACTGGGGGTCGCAGGTTTTGACTGGCTGCTGCTTGACGGCGAACACGCACCGAATGACATCAGCACCTTTGTGCCGCAGCTAATGGCGCTCAAAGGCAGCAAAAGCGCGCCGGTTGTACGCCCGCCGTTCAATGAACCGGTGGTGATTAAACGTCTGCTGGATATTGGTTTTTACAACTTTCTCATTCCCTTCGTGGAAACGCAGGAACAGGCCGAGCGCGCCGTAGCCTCCACGCGTTATCCGCCGGCAGGGATCCGCGGCGTGTCCGTTTCGCACCGCAGCAATATGTTTGGCACCGTGCCGGATTACTTCACCAGCATCAACGACAACATCACGGTGATGGTGCAAATCGAGAGCCAGCAGGGCGTCGATAACCTTGATGCGATTGCCGCCACCGAGGGTATCGACGGTATTTTTGTCGGCCCAAGCGATCTGGCCGCAGGCATGGGACATCTTGGCAACGCCGGACACCCGCAAGTTCAGGCGGCAATCCGCCACATCTTTGACCGTGCAAAAGCACACGGAAAATCCAGCGGCATTCTGGCACCGGTTGAAGCCGATGCACGCCGCTATATGGAATGGGGCGCGACCTTTGTGGCGGTCGGCAGTGATTTAGGCATTTATCGCGCAGGTACGCAGGCGCTGTGTGATCGCTTCACTAAGTGATCTCATCACATCAATACTCTGAGGATATCCGAATGAAAATTGGCTTTATTGGTTTAGGCATCATGGGCAAGCCTATGAGCAAAAACCTGCTCAAAGCAGGCTATGAGCTGGTGGTTATGGACCGCAATCCCGATACCGTGGGCGAAATTGTCGCACTGGGCGCAACCGCCGCCGACACGCCGAAAGCGGTCGCTGAGCAGTCTGATGTGATTATTACCATGCTGCCTAACTCACCGCAGGTCAAAGAAGTGGCGCTGGGCGAAAATGGTCTGATTGAAGGCGCGCGTCCGGGCACAATTTTTATCGACATGAGTTCTATCGCCCCGCTGGCTAGCCGTGAAATCAGTGAAGCGCTGGCAGCCAAAGAGATTGCCATGCTCGACGCACCCGTCTCCGGCGGCGAACCGAAAGCCATTGACGGCACGATGTCAGTAATGGTCGGCGGCGACAAAGCCGTGTTCGATAAATGTTATGAAATCATGAAATCGATGGCCGGCTCCGTAGTGCATACCGGTGATATCGGTGCGGGGAATGTTACCAAGTTGGCGAATCAGGTCATTGTGGCGCTGAACATTGCGGTAATGTCCGAAGCGCTGGTGCTGGCAACCAAAGCGGGTGTAGATCCTAACCTTGTTTTCCAGGCCATCCGTGGCGGGCTGGCAGGTAGTACCGTGCTTGAAGCCAAAGCGCCGATGGTGATGGATCGCAACTTCAAACCGGGATTCCGTATTGATTTGCACATTAAAGATTTAGCCAATGCACTCGACACTTCTCACGGCGTGGGTGCGCAACTGCCTCTGACCTCGCTGGTCATGGAAATGATGCAGGCATTGAAAGCGGATGGTCACGGGCAATCTGACCACAGCGCCATTGCACGCTATTATGAAAACTTAGCGAAGGTTGAAGTTACCCGTTAGTCAAAGGGGGTGGCGCGGCCCGATGCGTAGTAAATCGCGCCGCGTAGCCTTTTGGCAGAATGCAAAACTGACAGGACGCTTTTCCACAACGGCGCGTGCAGTTTATGAAGGTAATGACTTTATGAAAATAGTGATCGCACCGGATTCATACAAAGAAAGTTTGTCTGCATTGGATGTGGCGAAGGCCATCGAAAGTGGATTTCGTGAGATTTTCCCTGACGCGGAGTATATCAAACTGCCAGTCGCCGACGGCGGCGAAGGC
This sequence comes from Rahnella sp. 1L-D-7-B-C2, assembly GCF_057290995.1. Lineage (NCBI taxonomy): Bacteria > Pseudomonadati > Pseudomonadota > Gammaproteobacteria > Enterobacterales > Yersiniaceae > Rahnella > Rahnella sp. 1L-D-7-B-C2. The sequence goes on from NZ_JBXAVQ010000006.1 coordinate 228,619, forward strand.
ACGGTGGAAGCGATGGTGGCAGCCACCGGCGGACGCGTGGTGAAAGTGAATGTGACCGGGCCTTTAGGCACACCACTTGAAGCCTTCTTCGGGCTTTCCGGCGACGAGAAAATCGCGTTCATCGAAATGGCCGCCGCCAGTGGGCTGGAAAGTGTACCGGCAGCGCAGCGTAATCCGCTGAAAACCACCTCTTACGGCACGGGCGAGCTGATCCGCTCCGCGCTCGACCACGGCGTAAAACACTGCATCATCGGGATCGGCGGCAGTGCGACCAATGACGGCGGGGCCGGCATGATGCAGGCGCTGGGCGCGAAGTTGCTGACCAAAGAGGGCCAGTCCATTGGTCAGGGCGGGGGGGAGCTGGAAAAGCTGCATCACATCGATATCAGCGGGCTGGATCCCCGAGTCAAAACATGCCGCTTCGAAGTGGCCTGTGACGTGACCAATCCGCTGACCGGAAAAGACGGCGCTTCCGCCATCTTTGGCCCGCAAAAAGGTGCAACGCCCGAGATGATTGAGCAGCTCGACGGCTATCTGCATCATTACGCAAAAGTGATCAAACAGGATCTGGGCATTGACGTTGAGCATGTGCCCGGCGCAGGTGCAGCGGGTGGCATGGGCGCGGCGTTATACGGATTCTGCGGCGCGGAACTGCGTCAGGGCATTGAGATCGTCACCGATGCGCTGGGGTTGGATGCGCTGGTCAAAGACGCGACGCTGGTGATCACTGGCGAAGGGCGTATCGACAGCCAGAGCATCAACGGCAAGGTACCGATTGGCGTGGCGCGGGTCGCCAAGCGTTACAACAAACCGGTGATTGGCATTGCGGGCAGTCTGACTAAAGACGTGGATGTGGTTTACGCTCACGGGCTGGATGCGGTTTTCAGCGTGCTCTACAGTGTATGTACGCTTGACGACGCCCTTAAAAATGCCGCAGATAATTTGCGTAAGTCAGCACGGAATATTGCCGCGACCATTAAGTTATCGCAAAAGCTCTGAGAACGTATTAACGGCAAGAATCAGCAACAATACGTCATTAAAAAACCGGTGTTCAGGCCCAGCCTGCACCGGTTTTTGTATTTTATTCCCGACGATTTTACGTTAGTTTTTAGAATCAAATCGCAACGGGAACCTCGCCATGTCAGAGATTGATTTTTCGCAGCAGCCGGTCAATACACAAACCAAAGGATTAGGTGCCATCAGTGCAGATTCACGCATGGGGGATATCCGCCAGCAGGGCTGGAATATTCTGCGCGAGGACGTCAGCCTGCCGGTGGCGGTACTGCTTGAAGAGCGAATCGAACACAATCTTGCGTGGATGCGTGAATTTATTCAGCGCTATCGGCTGAAACTCGCGCCGCATGGCAAAACCACCATGAGCCCTGAGTTGTACCAGATGCAGCTGGAGTTCGGCGCGTGGGGTATCACGCTGGCGACCGCGCCACAGGTTAATGTGGCGTTCCAGCATGGTGTGCGCAAAGTGATTATGGCGAACCAGCTGATCGGCAAAGGCAGCATGGCGATCATCGCCGGATTATTGCGTGAGGATCCTGAATTTGAATTTTCCTGCATCATCGATTCTGCCGATAACGTGGATGCCCTCGGCCACTATTTTGCCAGCCAGCAACTGACACTGCGCGTCATGTTCGAATACGGCATTCAGGGCGGTCGCACCGGTATCCGCACCGGCGAGCAGGAGGCGGAAGTGCTGGCGGCCGTGAAGCGATGGCCGCAGTCGCTGGCGCTGGTGGGCGTTGAGCTTTATGAGGGCGTCAGTAATGACGAAGCAGCGATCCGCGCCTTCCTGCGTCACGTTGTCGCGCGTACCGAAGCGCTGGCGCAGGCAGGTGAATTCGCTGAACCGCAGGTGATGTTGACCGGCGCAGGATCTGCGTGGTTTGACGTGGTGGCGGAAGAGCTGACACGCGAAGATCCTCATCTCGACAATGATAAAAGCTACCGGCTGGACGTTATCCTGCGCTCCGGCTGCTATGTCACGCACGATGTTGGTGCGTATCAGGCCGCGCTGGAGCGAATGCAAACCAGCAATCCGGTGGCGCGTGAAATGAACAGCAGCTTACAACCCGCGCTGCAGGTCTGGGCGGCGGTGCAGTCTTTGCCGGAGCCGGGCAGGGCGATCATCGCCTTCGGCAAACGTGATGCCGGTTACGATGCCGGATACCCGAAAGCCGCCGGTCATTTCCGCCCGCGCAGCGCCACGCAGGCAGGTTACACCACCGTTGTGCCCGCGCCCGATGACTGGAAGGTTTACGCGATGATGGATCAGCATGCGTTTATGTCGATCCCGGAAAATGCAGATCTGAAAGTTGGCGATATGCTGGTGTTCGATATCTGCCATCCGTGCCTGACCTTTGATAAATGGCGCCAGCTGCTGCTGGTGAACGAACAATGGGATGTGACCGGGGCTGTGACAACCTGGTTTTAACCAGCATTTTTAAGGCGTAAAAACGCCCGGTTAAAGCCGGGCGTTATGTTGTTTACCTGAAACTTCTCACTCCGGCCCTTTTTACCTTGGCAAGTAGGCCACCGCCGCCTGCTTCACATTCTCGATTTCATCAAGCAGTTCAAACCATTCTGGCTCCAGCGTTTCCACACTCACGCCCTGACGCAGCTGTTGTTCGATGTAATAACAGAGCTGTTTCAGACGCGGGACGCCGCTGTAGCTGCAACTGCCGTGCAGTTTGTGGATAAGCGCCAGAATGTCGTTATCGGTTTCACCGCGCGCAACGGCATCCACGCGTTCGGCGACCTGCGGCAGAAATTCCACCAACATTTGCAACAGATCCTGCGCCAGCGCGACTTTATTGGCGGACTGGCTCAGTGCCAGCTGCCAGTCGAGCGTGCTGTTTGGCGCCAGGTCTTCCTGCGTTTGCAGAGGTGAATCTAACTGATTCTGATGCGAGTAATGGCGCGACAGCACATTTTTCAGCATGCCTTCGTCGATCGGTTTCGCCAGATAATCGTCCATGCCGAGTTTCAGCAACTGTTCGCGTTCGCCGCTCAGCGAGTGGGCGGTTACTGCCACCACCGGTGTACTGGTGTGGCGCGCCATCTGATGAATGATTTCGCTGGCGCGGATGCCGTCGATATCGGGCATCTGAATATCCATCAAAATGATGTCCAGATCGGTGTGGCGGGCGACTTCAATCGCTTCTTCACCGCTGTGGCAGAGCACGGTTGTTTCGACCAGTTCTTCGAGCAACGCACCAATCAGTTTGAGGTTCGCCGGATTATCATCCACAGCCATCGCTGTCAGCGGCAGGCGCAAGATTTTAGTTTCCTCCGAACCGAGGATCTGAACCACCGGCTGTTGCTCTTTTAACAGCAATGGCAGCAGACGGATGCTGGACATAGGTTTGATGAGACAAGCCTGCACGCCACGCCGTTTTAGCTCTTCGGCATCAACCTGGAACTGGCTTGGCAGCGCCAGCAGCAGGTGGCGCGTCATGCCCAGTACCCGTTTTAGTCTGTCGTCATAATCGGCCAGCGTCTGATCCTGTTTGACCGGAATACTGCACAACATCATGTCGTAATAGTTTTCTGGCAATGCCGCCAGCGACGTGCGATGGGTCACTTCCAGCGGTGTTGCCTGCAAAATCTCCATAGTGGCTTTCGCCGCCGCCGGGTTGGCTTCGATGTAAGCCAGACGTTTACCTTCAAGCGAGCTCATGGAAACCGGCGTCACGTGGCGGTTTTCATTAAGCTCCAGCGTAACGTGGAACCAGAAAGTCGAACCGCGATTGATTTGGCTGTAGAAGCTGATATCGCCGCCCATCTCTTTCACCAGCCGCTGAGTTATTACCAGCCCCAGACCGGTTCCGCCGTGACGGCGAGAAATACTGGCATCGGCCTGACGGAAAGCCTGGAACAGCTGCGACTGCTGCCGCTCGGAAATACCGATGCCGGTGTCGTGGATCTGTACTTCCAGTTCGACCTGCAAATTGTTCTGCGAGCGCAGTTCCACATTGATATCAATATTGCCATTTTCGGTGAATTTAATCGCATTTCCCAGCAGGTTGGTGACCACTTGCTGCATACGCATCGGGTCGCCGAGCACGTTTTCCGGCACGTTATTGTGAACGTTGAGCGTCAGCTCAAGCCCTTTGTCGTGCGCGGTGTGTGCCAGCAGGATCACCACTTCATCGAGCATTTCATGCAGCGAGAAAGGAATGTGTTCAAGCACCAGTTTGCCCGCTTCCAGCTTCGAGAAGTCCAGTACGTCATTAATGATGGTCAGCAGATTATTGGCTGAGCGTTCAATAGTTTGCAGGTAATCTGCCTGCGTCGGGGACAGCGGCGTTTTGAGTGTCTGGCGCGTGAAACCAATGACACCATTAAGCGGCGTGCGCAGCTCGTGCGACATATTGGCGAGGAATTCCGATTTAATACGCGCTGCTTCCTGCGCACGCTTTTTCGCCAAATCCAGTTCGACGTTCTGGATTTCCATCTGTTCGAGCGTCTCGCGCAGGTCTGACGTGGCCTGATCGATATTCTGTTGCACTTCTTCGTGGTACGCCGTCAGGGACATTGCCATCGAGTTGATGCCGTTTTTCAGCATGCTCAGTTCACCGGGCATCGTGCCTTCGACGCGGCTGTCGAGCTGGCCGCGACGGATCCGGTCCACAGTATTTACCATGTTGCGGATTGGCCCGGTAACGTCTCGCATCAGACGATAGGCAAAGAGGGTGGCGATGCCCAGACACAACAGTAACAACATGGTGGAAACGAACGCTTCCTGATACTGCGCCAGCCGCACCGAACTGATATCGAGCTCAATGGCGATATATCCCAGATTATGTTCGGGAGACGTTATGAAAGAGGCGTCATCGGCCTCAGTATGGTTTTCGGCCTGAACCGGTGTGCGCAAAATCAGGGAGTCGCCGATGCGCATTTGCGTCAGTTCGCGGGGAATATCTTTAACACTTTTAACCTGCAACGGTGTGTTTTCGCGCAGTGAGTTCGAGCTGGCAAACAGTTTATTGTCGCCATCAAACACGCTGATGCTGCGGACAATATCGGAATGATTGCGATGCAGGCGGCTGATGAGACGTATCACAGGCTCGCGTTCGCGGAACGTCATGCCGTATTCGCTCGCGACCGCCAGTGGCTCGATAATGCTGGCTCCGGCGTCGATCAGCTGATTCTGCAACTCGTTATATCGGTGCACCACAAAGAAGGTGCTGAGCAGCAAACCGATCATTAATGTCGGTGCCAGAATCAGGATCATCATCCGTACGCGAAGGCTATATTTGGTCATGAGGTTCCAATGTGGGAGAATTACCTAAAGTAAGCTTAATAAACCAGCGTGCAATCGACAATAATGGCTCAATTCTACTCTCCGAACCGCCGTGTGACGACCCGGCAAACGATAACTGTGACCGCCACCGACCTGGATGCTTTCGGGCAGGGTGTTGCACGTCATAACGGCAAAGCCGTGTTTGTCAGTGGCTTATTGCCGGGCGAGCAGGCGGAAGTGATCTTAACAGAAGATAAAAGTAAGTACGCCAAAGGGCGGCTGAAACATCTGCTGACCACCAGCGCTGACCGCGTCAAACCGGCGTGCCCGCACTATTCCACCTGCGGCGGTTGCCAGCAGCAGCACGCCAGCGAGGCGTTGCAGCAGCGCAGTAAATCGGCGTCTCTGCTGCGGCTGATTTCCCGCGAAACAGGTATTCAGGCCGATGAACAGCCGGTGATTGCCGGTCCGCAATACGGTTATCGCCGCCGTGCGCGTCTCGGATTGCAAATTGCCGGCGCTAAGCCGGGGCGTAAATCCGGCAACGGGCCGCTGGTGATGGGATTCCGTCAGGAAGGTTCGAATGATCTGGTGGCTGTCACCCGCTGCCCGGTATTGCGTCCTGAGCTCGATCAACTGCTGGTACCGGTGCAGGAATGTCTGGCCTCGCTGACGGCGGCTAAACGCCTGGGGCATCTGGAAATGGTGCTGGCGGACAGCGGTGCGCTGCTGGTATTGCGCCATCTGGATCCGCTCAGCGAAGCTGACCGCACCCGCCTGACAACGTTTGCGCAGAAATATCAGTTAACGATTTTTCTGGCACCGGACAGCGACACGCTGGAGCGCTTGTGCGGCGATGTCCCTTCGTATCAGATTGATGGCCTGACGCTGAATTTCGGTCCGCGTGATTTTATTCAGGTTAACGATGCCGTAAACCAGCAAATGGTGGCGCAGGCGCTGGAATGGCTGGCGCTGACGCCGGAAGACCGCGTGCTGGATTTATTTTGCGGAATGGGAAATTTCACGCTTCCACTGGCAAAAAGAGCTAAGCGGGTTGTCGGAGTCGAAGGTGTTGCTACACTGGTGGCGAATGGGCAAGATAATGCCCGGATTAACGGAGTAGAAAATGCGTCATTCTTCCATGAAAATCTGGAGGACGACGTCAGTCAGCAACCCTGGGCAGCGCAAGGCTTCAATAAAGTTTTGCTCGATCCTGCGCGGGGCGGTGCGGCCGGCGTGATGGCGCATATTGTTAAGCTTGCCCCGCAGCGCGTGGTGTATGTGTCCTGCAATCCCACGACATTGGCTCGGGACAGTAAAATTTTGTTGGAGGCGGGTTATCGGTTGGCTCAGGTTCGTATGCTGGATATGTTTCCGCACACCGGGCACCTTGAATCGATGGCTCTGTTTATCAACCCATCTGACACCGGGGTTGTGTCAGACACGTAGGGAGAGGGTATGGTTGCGGTAAGAAGTGCACATCTGAACACGGCTGGCGAGTTTGCGCTCGACGACTGGATTAACAGTTTAGGGCTGTCCAGCCAACAGTCATGTGACCGTTTAGCCGAAACCTGGCGCTACTGCGAGCAACAGACGCAGGGCCATCCGCACGCGTCGCTCTTGCTGTGGCGCGGTCTTGAGATGGTTGAAATCCTCTCGACCCTCAGTATGGATAACGACAGTATGCGCGCCGCGCTGCTGTTTCCGCTGGTCGATGACGGCATCATCGATGAAGACACGCTGACTGAGCAGTTCGGTAAAGGCATTACCGATCTGGTGCATGGCGTGCGTGATATGGATGCCATCCGCCAGCTGAAAGCCACGCACAATGACTCTATGGCCCCGGAGCAGGTGGACAACGTCCGCCGGATGCTGCTGGCAATGGTGGAAGATTTCCGCTGCGTGGTGCTCAAGCTCGCCGAACGTATCGCGCATCTGCGTGAAGTGAAGGACGCGCCGGAAGAAGAGCGAGTTCTGGCGGCGAAAGAATGTACCAATATTTATGCCCCGCTGGCGAACCGCCTCGGTATCGGCCAGCTCAAATGGGAGCTGGAAGATTTCTGCTTCCGTTATCTGCATCCTGATGAATACAAACGTATCGCCAAATTGTTGCATGAGCGTCGTATCGACCGTGAACAGTACATCGATGATTTTGTTTCTACCGTCAAAAATGCGATGGGCGAAGAGGGCATTAAAGTCGATGTCTATGGCCGCCCGAAACACATCTACAGCATCTGGCGCAAGATGCAGAAAAAATCCCTCTCCTTCGACGAACTGTTCGACGTGCGCGCCGTGCGTATCGTGGTAGAGCGTTTGCAGGATTGTTACGCGGCGTTAGGGATTGTGCATACCCATTTCCGCCATCTGCCGGATGAGTTCGACGACTACGTCGCCAACCCGAAACCGAACGGCTATCAGTCGATCCACACCGTGGTGCTCGGGCCGCGTGGTAAAACGCTGGAAGTCCAGATCCGCACCCGCCAGATGCACGAAGACGCAGAACTGGGCGTCGCGGCGCACTGGAAATACAAAGAAGGCACCGCCGTGGTCGGTGGCCGCAGCGGTGGCTACGAAGGTCGCATCGCGTGGCTGCGTAAACTTATCGCGTGGCAGGAAGAAATGGCCGATTCGGGCGAAATGCTCGACGAAGTGCGCAGTCAGGTCTTCGACGACCGCGTCTACGTGTTTACGCCAAAAGGCGATGTTATCGATTTGCCAACCGGCTCGACGCCGCTCGACTTCGCTTACCACATCCACAGCGATGTCGGTCACCGCTGTATCGGGGCGAAAATCGGCGGGCGTATTGTGCCGTTTACCTATCAGCTGCAAATGGGCGATCAGATTGAAATCATCACCCAGAAGCACGCGAACCCAAGCCGTGACTGGCTGAACCCGAGTCTCGGGTATGTCACCACCAGCCGCGGGCGCTCGAAGATCCAGAACTGGTTCCGTAAACAGGATCGCGACAAAAATATCATCGCCGGTAAGCAGATCCTCGACGACGAACTCGATCGAATGGATATCAGCATCAAGGATGCCGAAAAACTGCTGCTGCCGCGCTACAACGTCAATTCGCTCGACGAAGTGTTGGCCGCAATTGGCAACGGTGACATCCGCATCAACCAGATGGTCAACTTCCTGCAATCGCAGCTTAAAAAGCCGAGTGCGGAAGAGCTGGATAAAGAGGCGATGCGTCAGCTGACGCAGAAAACCACGCCGGCACCGCAACGTAATGGCAGTAAAGACAATGGTCGCGTGGTGGTTGAAGGCGTAGGCAATCTGATGCACCACATCGCGCGCTGCTGCCAGCCGATACCGGGTGATGAAATCGTCGGTTACATCACCCAGGGCCGGGGGATTTCTATTCACCGGGCCGATTGCGACCAGTTAGAAGATTTACGCCTGAATGCGCCAGAGCGTGTGGTAGACGCCGTCTGGGGCGAAAGCTACTCCAGCGGGTATTCGCTGGTGGTACGCGTGGTGGCGAACGATCGCAGCGGCCTGCTGCGCGATATCACCACTATTCTGGCCAACGAGAAGGTCAACGTACTGGGCGTGGCCAGCCGCAGCGATACCAAGCAGCAACTGGCGACTATCGATATGGATATCGAAATCTACAATCCACAGGTGCTGGGGCGCGTGATCGCCAAGCTGAACCAGCTGCCGGACGTCATTGACGCCAAACGCCTGCACGGCAACTGATCGAAATCCTTTAAAGGCCCGCCTGTCGGGCCTTTCTTATTTTTGCTTTGGCATACACATTTTTAAAACGGACAACCCTCATGACCGAATCACCTCTTCAACGTTTGCTCTCCATCATGAAAACTCTGCGCGATCCGGCGGCCGGTTGCCCGTGGGATAAAGAACAAACCTTCGAGACCATCGCGCCGTACACGCTGGAAGAAACCTATGAAGTACTGGATGCCATTGCGCGTAAAGATTACGACGACGTGCGTGATGAACTGGGCGATCTGCTGTTTCAGGTGGTGTTTTACGCGCAGATGGGCAGCGAGCAGGGGTTGTTTGGTTTCGACGATATCTGTAATGCGATCTCCGATAAGCTTGAACGTCGTCATCCACAAATTTTCGGTGATGAAGCGGCGTGGTCAAAAGACGCCAGCAGTAAAGATGTGCTGGTGAAATGGGAGGCGCGCAAGGCGCTGGAACGGGCTGACAAATCGCTGCACTCGGCGCTCGACGACATTCCCTCCGCACTGCCTGCACTAATGAAAGCGCACAAAATTCAGAAGCGTTGCTCAAACGTGGGTTTCGACTGGACCACACTCGGTCCGGTGCTCGATAAAGTCTACGAAGAGATCGATGAAGTAATGTTTGAAGCTCGTCAGGCAGTGATTGACCAAGAAAAGCTTGGCGAGGAAATTGGCGATCTGCTGTTCGCGACGGTGAATCTTTCCCGCCATCTGGGGCACAAAGCGGAAGATGCACTGCAGGCTGCGAACCGTAAATTCGAGCGCCGTTTTCGTCATGTGGAAAGCATTATCCGTGAGCAGGGGCTGAGCATGGAAGATGCCACCCTGGATCAGATGGAAGCCGCGTGGCAGCAGGTAAAGAAGAGCGAGAAGCCGTAAAACCGGTGCCCGGACTTTGATCGGCGACAAGATCTGCATTTGCTGAAACGGTTAAGCTCAGTATCAGTCAGCCGCTAAAAGCCTGATCTGAGAGCGTTAAAGTCCAACAAATTGATATCTAAGATGTTTTAGTGAGTCACGCGAACAGTTACGCCATTTTTATTCGCTAACTGATTGTTTTTGAAAGAATGAGAGAGAATGTTGGGAAAGGTTAACTTTTCTGAACTGACGCTGAGGAAAACGATGATGGGCAGCAAAACGTTTATTTGTGGCGCACACAAGGTTCCGGTATACTGTTTTCCCGTCTTGGTTACTCCATCATCTTTAAACCTAACCTCTCAGGTTCAGCATGACAACTAATTATATTTTTGTGACCGGCGGGGTCGTATCCTCTCTGGGTAAAGGCATTGCCGCAGCCTCTCTGGCGGCTATTCTCGAAGCCCGTGGCCTTAACGTGACCATGATGAAACTGGACCCGTATATCAACGTGGATCCCGGCACCATGAGTCCGACTCAACACGGTGAAGTCTTCGTAACCGAAGATGGCGCTGAAACGGATCTGGACCTCGGTCACTACGAGCGTTTCATTCGCACCAAAATGACCCGTCGTAACAACTTCACCACTGGCCGTATTTACTCCGACGTGCTGCGCAAAGAGCGCCGCGGCGACTATCTCGGCGCGACCATTCAGGTTATCCCGCACATCACCAACAATATCAAAGAACGCATCATCGAAGGCGGCGAAGGCCACGACGTTGTGCTGGTTGAAATTGGCGGTACTGTGGGTGATATCGAATCCCTGCCGTTCCTGGAAGCGATTCGCCAGATGGCCGTAGACGTGGGCCGTGAGCACACGCTGTACATGCACCTGACGCTGGTGCCTTACATGGCGGCTGCCGGTGAAGTGAAAACTAAACCGACTCAGCACTCCGTAAAAGAGTTGCTGTCTATCGGGATTCAGCCAGACGTGCTGATCTGCCGTTCCGATCGTGCAGTTCCTGCCAACGAACGTGCCAAAATTGCCCTGTTCTGTAATGTGCCAGAAAAAGCGGTGATTTCTCTTAAAGATGTTGATTCCATTTATAAAATCCCGGCCCTCTTGAAATCTCAGGGTCTGGACGACTATATTTGTAAGCGCTTTAACCTCAATGCCCCGGAAGCCAATCTTTCCGAGTGGGAACAGGTTGTCTATGAAGAAGCCAATCCGGGCGGTGAAGTCACCATTGGTATGGTCGGTAAGTACATTGAGCTTCCAGATGCGTATAAATCTGTGATTGAAGCGCTCAAGCACGGCGGCCTGAAAAATCGTCTGACCGTGAACATTAAACTTATCGACTCTCAGGATGTCGAAACCCGTGGTGTTGAAGTGCTCAAAGGTCTGGACGCTATCCTGATCCCAGGTGGCTTCGGTTACCGTGGTGTGGAAGGCAAAGTCGCGACCGCCCGTTATGCACGTGAAAACAACATTCCTTATCTGGGCATTTGTCTGGGTATGCAGGTGGCACTGATGGAGTTCGCCCGCAATGTGGTAGGTATGGAAAATGCCAACTCCACTGAATTTGTGCCAGACTGTAAATTCCCTGTGGTGGCGCTGATCACCGAATGGCGAGATGAAGACGGTAACGTTGAAGTACGTACCGAAGACAGTGATTTAGGCGGTACCATGCGCGTCGGTGGGCAGCAATGTCACCTGAGCGACGGTAGCCTGGTTCGTGAGATGTACGGCGAACCGACAATAGTTGAACGCCATCGTCACCGTTACGAAGTAAACAATATGCTGCTGAAACAAATCGAAGCCGCAGGTTTACGCGTAGCCGGTCGCTCTGGCGATAAGCAACTGGTGGAAATCATCGAGCTGCCAAATCATCCGTGGTTTGTGGCTTGTCAGTTCCATCCAGAATTTACGTCTACGCCGCGTGATGGTCACCCGTTGTTTGCAGGCTTCGTGAAGGCTGCCGGTGAGTATCAGAAGCGTCAGGTAAAATAAAATACCGGGGAAGTGGTTCGGGACAGACTGTCTGGAATCGCTTTTCCGAAGCTTTAGTTAACTTGTACTGAGGAAATCTTAATGTCTAAAATCGTTAAAGTTATCGGCCGTGAAATCATTGACTCCCGTGGTAACCCGACTGTAGAAGCTGAAGTTCATCTGGAAGGCGGTTTCGTTGGTTTGGCAGCTGCACCATCAGGTGCTTCTACTGGTTCCCGCGAAGCGCTGGAACTGCGTGACGGTGACAAATCCCGTTTCCTGGGCAAAGGCGTACTGAAAGCTGTTGCTGCTGTTAACGGTCCTATCGCTCAGGCTGTAACCGGTAAAGACGCGAAAGACCAGGCTAACATCGACAAGATCATGATCGATCTTGATGGTACCGAAAACAAATCTAACTTCGGCGCTAACGCGATTCTGGCTGTTTCCCTGGCTGCTGCTAAAGCGGCTGCTGCTTCTAAAGGTCTGCCACTGTACGCTCACATCGCAGAACTGAACGGCACCCCAGGCAAATATTCTATGCCACTGCCTATGATGAACATCATCAACGGCGGCGAACACGCTGATAACAACGTTGATATTCAAGAGTTCATGATTCAGCCTGTTGGCGCTAAAACTCTGAAAGAAGCCATCCGTATGGGTTCTGAAGTGTTCCACACCCTGGCTAAAGTGCTGAAATCTAAAGGCATGGGTACTGCTGTTGGTGACGAAGGTGGCTACGCGCCAAACCTGGGTTCTAACGCAGAAGCTCTGTCTGTTATCGCTGAAGCGGTAAAAGCAGCAGGTTACGAGCTGGGTAAAGACATTACTCTGGCGATGGACTGTGCAGCATCAGAATTCTACAAAGACGGTAAATACGTTCTGGCCGGCGAAGGCAATAAAGCTTTCACTTCTGAAGAGTTCACTCACTTCCTGGAAGACCTGACCAAACAATACCCAATCGTTTCTATCGAAGACGGTCTGGACGAATCTGACTGGGATGGTTTCGCATACCAGACTAAAGTGCTGGGCGACAAAATCCAGCTGGTTGGCGACGATCTGTTCGTAACCAACACCAAAATCCTGAAAGAAGGTATCGATAAAGGCATCGTTAACTCCATCCTGATCAAATTCAACCAGATCGGTTCACTGACCGAAACTCTGGCTGCGATCAAAATGGCGAAAGACGCTGGCTACACTGCCGTTATCTCTCACCGTTCAGGCGAAACTGAAGATGCTACCATTGCCGATCTGGCAGTAGGTACCGCTGCAGGCCAGATCAAAACCGGTTCTATGAGCCGTTCTGACCGTGTTGCTAAATACAACCAGCTGATTCGTATTGAAGAAGCGCTGGCTGCACAAGGCACACCTGCACCGTTCAACGGTCTGAAAGAAGTTAAAGGTCAGTAATTACTGCCCCGCAACACTTTCCTGAAAAACCCGCTCCGGCGGGTTTTTTTATGTCCGTAATTCAGGGAAAGCTGCGGGAAAGTTTCGGGTTACAGCAACAAAGAAAGCGTGGCACTTGCACTGTGTTCGCTGGCCTGCAGATAATCAGGGGAGAGCGTTAACAGCTGATTGATCAGTAATTCTACCAGTAACATCCCACCGACTTTTGACGTCAGTAATCCCGCTGTCAGCGGGCCTTCCGGTTTGGCGGCGACCAGTAAAATATCCGCCAGTGAGGAAAGCGGGCTGCGCAGCGTATTGCTGATGCCGATTATCGTAGTGCCCTGACGCTTCGCCAGTTCTGCCGCGTGCAGCACATCTTTGGTGGATCCTGAGCTTGAAATCACCACCACAATATCCCTTTTGTCCAGACTCACTGCGTTCATCGCCCCACGATGCATATCGGCAAAACATTGCGACGCTTTACCCAGACGCAACAGCTTATAGCCCAGATAATCGGCCACAATGGCGCTGGCGGCGACGCCATAGACCTGCACGGAACGCGCGTTATGAATGTGCAATGCCGCGTCCGCCAGCACCTGACGATCGAGCAGTTTACCGGTATCGCGCAGGGCGGCGATGCTGTCTTCGATCAGCGTCTGAACATCGTCATTCCCTTCGGCGGCCTGATTTGCCGGGTTCTGACGCGTCTCAAGCGCGAGCCCCATTTTGAACTCGGTAAACCCCTTGCACCCCAGCTGACGGCAAAGTCGCGTGACGCTGGCCTCGCTGGTGTCACTTTCACGCGCCAGTTCAGTGATGGTCAGGTAAAGCACGCGCTGCGGCTGTTCCAGCACAAAACTGCCCAGCTTGTGCAGCGTCGGGCTGTAATTCTCCAGCCCCTGACGCATTCGCAGTAATAGCGTGCCTGTTTCCTTGGTCTGACTCACTCGGCTCTCCTCAGAATAATTGACCTCCCTAGTTTGGCTGATGTGACGCAGTTAACGCCAGAAGAATTCCGTATGGATAACGCTGCATATTTGATGGTAATTATTATTTTATTTATATAGTGTTGTGAAAATAATTATCATAACAGCGCAACGCGGAGTCATCTCATGTCAATATTCAATGGTTCAGGGGGCGGGGCCTGGTTCGAAAGAGCCCAAAAATTCGGCAAGTCTTTCATGTTGCCTATCGCGATTTTGCCCGCAGCCGGCTTGCTGTTGGGGATCGGCGGGGCGCTCTCCAACCCAAATACCTTAGCGGCGTATCCGTTTCTGAATATCCCGGCCTTGCAGGCGATTTTCACCGTCATGGCCAGCGCCGGCTCGATCGTCTTTGCCAATCTGGCGGTGCTGTTTGCCGTCGGGGTTGCGGTCGGACTGGCGCGCAGTGATAAAGGCACGGCAGGATTATCCGCGCTGCTGGGATATCTGGTGATGAACGCGACCATCAACGCCATCCTGATCCTCAAAGGTCAGCTCGTCACCACCAATCTCAGCGCCGTCGGGCAGGGCATGGCGCTCGGTATCCAGACGCTGGAAACCGGCGTTTTTGGCGGTGTGGTGATTGGTCTCGTGACGTGGTGGCTGCATAACCGATTTAACAAAATCGAGTTGCCGCAGTTTCTTGGGTTTTTCGGTGGTTCGCGTTTTGTACCGATCATCTCTTCTGTCGCGGCGATTGTCGTCGGGGCGGTGATGTTCTTCATCTGGCCACATTTTCAGAAAGTGATTTTTGGGATGGGCGGGCTGGTGGATGCCACAGGATACTTCGGCACTTTCATTTACGGTTTTGTGCTGCGCATGCTCGGCCCGTTCGGCCTGCATCATATTTTCTATCTGCCTTTCTGGACTACCGCACTCGGCGGCAGTGAAGTGGTGAATGGGCATCTGGTGGAAGGCACACAGCGGATCTTCTTCGCACAGCTGGCCGACCCAAATACGCAGCAGTTTTATATCGGCACCTCACGGTTTATGTCCGGGCGCTTTATTACCATGATGTTTGGTCTGGTTGGGGCATGTCTGGCGATGTATCACACGGCACGGCCTGAGAATAAAAAGCGGGTCGCAGGGCTGCTGCTCTCGGCGGCACTGACCTCCTTCCTGACCGGGATTACTGAACCGATTGAGTTCTCGTTCCTGTTTGTCGCGCCGATGCTGTATGTCCTGCACGCCGTTTTTGACGGTCTGGCTTTCATGATCGCGCATATTTTGCAGATCACCATCGGGCAGACTTTCTCCGGCGGTTTTATCGATTTCATCCTGTTTGGCGTTTTACAGGGAGAAAGTAAAACTCACTGGATGTACGTCCCGCTGGTCGGTGTGCCGTGGTTCGCGCTCTATTACTTCTCTTTCCGCTATCTGATCAGGCGCTTCAACCTGAAAACGCCGGGGCGTGATGAGGCTGAAATTCAGCAGGATAACGTGGTAACCGACCGCGCTGGAATGATTATTGAAGCTCTGGGCGGCGCGGCAAATATCGCCGAGCTGGACTGTTGTGCAACGCGTTTGCGGATCAGCGTCCTTCAGGCAGCAGACGTGGATGAAAGCAAGCTGAAGTCCAGCGGAGCAAGGGCCGTCCTTATCCGTGGGAACGGAATTCAGGTCATTTACGGGCCACACGTCACGATTATTAAAAATGAAATCGAGGAGATGTTGGGAGTATGAATCAGTCAATGTTAACGACCATCAAGGGAAAGCTGGTGGTGTCCTGCCAGGCGCTGGACAACGAACCGCTGCACAGTGATTTTATTATGAGCCGCATGGCGCTGGCCGCGATGCAGGGCGGCGCGGCGGGGATCCGCGCCAACAGCGTCGCGGATGTGAAAGCCATTCGTGCCACCGTGCCATTACCGATCATCGGGATCATTAAGCGTGATTATCCCGCCAGCGACGTGTACATCACGGCAACTCTGAAAGAAGTGCGCGAACTGATGGCTGTTGCGCCAGATATGATTGCGCTCGATGCCACTGCCCATCAACGCCCAGGCGAATTACAGCTCGCCGAGCTGGTGCAACGCATTCGTGAAGAGTTTCCGGCTTTGTTGCTGATGGCAGACATCGCGACCTTAGAAGAAGCGCAGAACGCGCAGACGTTAGGGTTTGATTGTATCGGCACGACATTGCACGGCTATACTCAGGAGACACAGGGCAGCAAACTCTGGCATGACGATTTTGCCTTCCTGCGGCAAGTACTGGCGCATTGCGATACGCCGGTCATTGCCGAGGGAAATGTCGATACACCTGAAATGGCGGCGCGATGCTTAACGCTTGGGGCGCATTCTGTCGTGGTCGGTGGTGCAATCACCCGCCCGCAGCAGATCACGCAACGTTTTACCGACGCCATTCACTCTGCAGGCTGACAGACATTTTTGCAGACATTTCCGCTGCGCCCCGTGTTTGGCGCAGCGCCTGCGATCTGCGATAATGCGCGCTGACTTTTTAGAGATGACTGAGAAAACGATGCAGTACCCGATTAATGAGATGTTCGAAACCCTGCAAGGGGAAGGTTATTTTACCGGCGTGCCGGCGATTTTTGTACGCCTGCAAGGCTGTCCGGTAGGGTGCAGCTGGTGCGACACCAAACACACCTGGGATAAAATTGCCGATCGGGAAGTCGATATGCAGCGCATTCTGGTCAAAACCGAAGAAAGTGATGCCTGGGGCAACGCGACCTCCGAGCAGTTGCTGGACGTCATCGTGCAGCAGGGTTATACCGCGCGCCACATTGTGATCACCGGCGGTGAGCCGTGTATTTACGATTTGATGCCGCTGACCATGCTGCTGGAAAAGAACGGCTTCAGCTGCCAGATTGAGACCAGCGGGACGCACGAAGTCCGTTGTTCAGTGAATACCTGGGTGACCGTGTCGCCAAAAGTGAATATGCGTGGTGGCTACGACATTCTGCCGCAGGCGCTCAAACGTGCTGATGAAGTGAAACATCCGGTGGCGCGTCAGCGTGATATCGACGCGCTGGATGCTTTGCTGGAAACGCTGACCGACAGCAAAGCGCGTATTATCGCCCTGCAACCGATCAGTCAAAAAGAAGAAGCCACCAAACTTTGCATTGCGACCTGCATTGCAAGGAACTGGCGGCTTTCGATGCAGACACACAAGTATCTGAACATTGCCTGACGGGCAATATTGTGCACTGCGGGAAATATAGTGACCCGCGGTAAATATAGTGACCCGCGGTAAATATTGTTAGCCGCGGTAGATGCAACCCGCTGTGCAGGTTTCTTTCACACGCACGGCGGAAAGCAAAGGTAACTTCGGCTTCATCTCATTCCAGATCCATTCGGCCAGCACTTCGCTGGTCGGGTTTTCTAATCCGGGAATATCGTTCAGATTATAGTGATCGAGACGATCCAATGTCGGATTGAACGCAGCTTTCAGATCGGCGAAATCCATCACCCAGCCGGTATGCGGATCCACTTCACCGGTGATTTCTAAACGCACGGTGAATGAGTGGCCGTGTAACCGTCCGCATTTATGACCAGCGGGCACATGCGGTAAATGGTGGGCGGCTTCGAACTGAAAATCTTTAAATAATGTGGTGGTCATGAGGCGCTCTCGTTGCTCGAAAAAACGCGGCATAGTACCGGAATACCGGCCTGCGTGCCATGACTTCACTGCGCTTTTCTTCACCAAATCCTGACTTCAACTGCCTTTACACTGCCTGCATTGCTGGCATACAGTGAGCCGGTAGAAACTAACCTGTTGAGATAGTGAATGATTACTGTGCTGCGTTGCGCCGTTCTGGCGCTGATTTTCTCCGCTGGCGCGCATGCTGAGACCGCACCGACGGCTCAGGCACCCGCGCCCGCCGTAGCGAAAACGGTTCATCCTGAGACAAAATCGCCGGTGGCCGCGAAAGTGTCCGTCACCTTCCCGCCGGGTGCCGGTGTGATACATATTCCTATCGCGCAGGGCAAAAAGACGCTGGAAGTCTTCACCTATCAGCCAGCCGATGCTGATGAAACGACGCCGGTGGTCATGGTGATGACCGGCGTTGACCGTAATGCGTCTACGTACCGAAACGACTGGATAACCGTCGCCGAACAGTATCATTTACGCGTTCTGGTGCCGCATTTCAGCGAGCAAGATTTTCCCGGAGCAGCGGGTTATAACCTCGGCAATCTGGTGGACGCCAAAACTCACCATCGCCAGCCTAAATCCCAGTGGGCATTCACGATTGTCGATAATATTTTCACCACGCTGCAAAAACAGGGCGTGACCCGTCAGAAACAATATTATCTGTTTGGGAACAGTGCGGGCTGCCAGTTCGTCCACCGTATGCTGACACTGCTGCCGCAACCGAATGTCAAAGCGGCAGTGTGCGCAGCAGCAGGATGGTGGACGTTGCCGGACACCGATCAGCGCTGGCCTTACGGTCTTCGCGAAGCGCCGGTTGCCGTCAGTCAGCAGCAACTGAATGATTACTTTGCCAAGCCGGTGCTGATTGCCGTCGGTGCTGAAGATGATGACCCGGAAAACCATTTACTGCGCAAATCCAAGCAGGCGATGGCACAGGGGACTAACCGTCTGGATCGCGCCGAGAGTTATTTCGCCACGTCGCAGCAACGCGCCGAGCAGAACAACACGCCGTTTAACTGGCACTTTATCGATCTTTCGGACGTCGGCCACAGCGGCAGTAAAATGTCGGTGTTTGCCGCCGGACAGTTTGCCTGGTTTGAGCAACATAACGCGTTCCATCTCTGAACGACGTGAGTGAGAAAATTTCACTACCCCGCTGCGGCGGGGTTTTTCTTTATCTATCCGGCACTTTGCTTTCAGTCCTGGAAGTGCAGGGAAATTTTTTTAGCGATTTCAGTGCGATAAAAATCCTTCCTTACCCGTTTTTCCGGTTAATCTTACCTCTAAATCCTCTTAGTTCTTTTGGTTATTTATTATTTCCATCACTTCTTTAATTGTTATCATCGGCCTCGTTAACCTTACAGACAATAAAGGTCTTTCCTGCGCGCTCATTTAACCGCAAAGGGCGCAAAAATGCGTAAAAGGCCGGAATGATGACTGGCTTCTGCATAAGGGAATTCGTACCGCGATGACGACTCAGGCTCCTCCAATTTCTCTGCTCCCGCTGACCCCCGAGCAAATGGCCCGCCTTCAATCGGCGATTGGTGATTACTCACCGACTCAGATGGCCTGGCTCTCCGGATATTTTTGGGGAATGGTTAATCAGCAACCGGGCGCTGTTGCCGCCCCGGTAGCCGCACCGGCTGCTGCGGCCATTACGCTGATTTCCGCCTCGCAAACCGGCAACGCCCGCCGCGTAGCTGAACAACTGCGTGACGATCTCATCGCCGCGAAACTGAACGTCAATCTGGTCAACGCCGGTGACTACAAATTCAAGCAAATTGGTCAGGAAAAGCTGCTGCTGATCGTGGCCTCGACGCAGGGTGAAGGCGAGCAGGCGGAAGAAGCCGTCGCGCTGCACAAATTCCTGCAATCCAAAAAAGCACCGCAGATGAAAGACACCGCGTTTGCCGTATTTGCGCTCGGTGATACGTCATACGAATTCTTCTGTCAGGCCGGTAAAGATTTCGATAACCGCCTGGGCGAACTGGGTGCGGAGCGCCTGTTAGACCGCGTGGATGCGGATGTCGAATACAAAGACGTGGCGCAGGAATGGCGCAAGCGCATTGTCGAAGTGCTGCAACAGCGCGTGCCTGCCGATACCTCCGGGCAAGCCGCGCCAACGCTGGCAGGCAGTGTCAATCAGGTAGACAGCAGTCCGTACACCAAAGCGTTGCCGCTGACCGCTACGCTTGCGGTAAATCAGAAAATTACCGGTCGCGATTCCGACAAAGACGTGCGTCATCTTGAAATTGATCTTGGCGATTCCGGCCTGCGTTATCAGCCGGGCGATGCGCTGGGTATCTGGTTTGAAAACGATCCGCAACTGGTGCAGGAAGTGGTTGAACTGCTGTGGCTGAAAGGTGATGAAACCGTTGAGGTGAATGGCAAATCGCTGCCGCTTGCCGAGGCGTTGCAACATCACATCGAACTGACACAAAACACCACGCCGATTATCGAGAAATATGCCGGGCTGTGCCGCGACGAGCACCTGACCGGTTTGCTGGCCGATAAAACGGCGCTCCAGCAATACGCGCAGACCGTGCCGTTTGTGGATATGGTGCGCCGCGCACCGACCGAACTGGACGCGCAACAGCTGGTGGATTTGCTGCGTCCGCTGACGCCGCGCCTGTACTCAATCGCCTCTTCGCAGGCCGAGACCGAAACTGAAGTTCACATCACCGTTGGTGTGGTGCGTTATGACATCGACGGCCGCCCGCGCTCTGGCGGAGCATCTGGCTATCTGGCAGATCGTCTGGAAGAAGACGGCGAAGTGAAAGTCTTCATTGAGCATAACGATAACTTCCGCCTCCCGGCCAACCCGGAAACGCCGGTCATTATGATTGGCCCCGGCACCGGTATCGCGCCGTTCCGCGCTTTTATTCAGCAGCGTGATAACGACGGCGCAAGCGGCAAAAACTGGCTGTTCTTTGGTAATCCGCACTTTACCGATGACTTCCTCTATCAGGTGGAATGGCAGCGCTACGTCAAAGACGGCCTGCTGACCCATATCGATCTGGCGTGGTCACGCGATCAGGCTGAAAAAGTCTACGTGCAGGACAAACTGCGTGAGAAAGGCGCGGAAGTCTGGCAATGGTTGCAGGAAGGTGCGCACGTGTATGTTTGCGGCGATGCCAACCGTATGGCGAAAGACGTAGAGCAGGCGTTACTGGAAATTATTGCCGAAAACGGCGTGATGGATCTGGAAACGGCCGACGAATATTTAAGTGAATTACGTCTGGATCGTCGTTACCAGCGTGACGTCTACTAACGAATTTGAGCAATGAGCGAAAACCTTATGAGCAATAAATTGTGGAGCGAACAAAATCCCGGTCCCGGCCCTTTGATCGTCGATGCCCCGCTGGCCGACGCTGAGCGTCTGAAAAAGGAGAGTAATTTCCTGCGCGGGACCATTACCGAAGATTTAAAAGATGGCCTGACCGGCGGGTTCAACGGTGACAACTTCCTGTTAATCCGTTTCCACGGTATGTATCAGCAGGATGACCGTGATATCCGCGCCGAACGCGCTGAGCAGAAACTTGAACCTCGTCACGCCATGATGCTGCGCTGCCGTTTGCCGGGTGGGGTAATGACGCCTGCGCAGTGGCTGGGTATCGACAAATTTGCCGATGACAGCACGATCTACGGCAGCATCCGTATTACTAACCGTCAGACATTCCAGTTCCACGGCATTCTGAAACCGAACGTTAAGCCGGTGCATCAGTTGCTCAATAAACTGGGGCTGGACGCGCTGGCGACCGCCAATGACGTGAACCGTAACGTCTTGTGTACGTCGAACCCGGTAGAGTCTGAGCTGCATCGCGAAGCCTACGAGTGGGCGAAGAAACTCTCCGAGCATTTGCTGCCGCGCACCCGTGCCTACGCCGAGGTGTGGCTGGATCAGGAAAAAGTCGAAACCACCGACGAAGAGCCCATTCTGGGCGCGACCTATCTGCCGCGTAAATTCAAAACTACCGTGGTGATCCCGCCGCAAAACGACGTGGATCTTCACGCCAACGATTTGAACTTTGTGGCGATCGCCGACAACGGCAAGCTGATCGGCTTCAACGTGCTGGTCGGTGGCGGACTTTCCATCGCGCATGGTGATAAAGCCACTTACGCCCGTACTGCCAGCGAACTGGGCTTTATTCCGCTCGAGAACACGCTGGCCGTGGCTGAAGCGGTGGTGACCACTCAGCGCGACTGGGGCAACCGTACCAATCGTAAAAATGCCAAAACCAAATACACGCTGGAACGCGTCGGTGTGCCGGTCTTTAAAGCCGAAGTCGAAAAGCGCGCAGGCATCCAGTTTGCTGATGTTCGCCCTTATGAATTCACCGGCCGCGGTGATCGTATCGGTTGGGTAAAAGGTATCGACAACCAGTGGCACCTGACACTGTTTATCGAAAATGGCCGTATTTTGGATTATCCGGGCAAGCCGCTGAAAACCGGTCTGGCAGAAATTGCTAAGATCCATAAAGGGGATTTCAGGCTTACTGCTAATCAGAATCTGATCATCGCCGGCGTCTCGGAAAAAGACAAAGACGCAATCGAAACGCTGGCACGCAACCACGGTTTGATCGACGACGGGATCACCGAGCAACGTAAAAATTCGATGGCCTGTGTGTCCTATCCGACTTGCCCGCTGGCGATGGCTGAAGCTGAACGCTTCCTGCCGGAGTTTGTAACCAAGGTCGAAGGCATCATGCACGGGCATGGCGTGGGTGATGAGCATATCGTTCTGCGCGTGACCGGTTGCCCGAACGGCTGCGGACGTGCGCTGCTGGCGGAAATCGGTTTAGTCGGCAAAGCGATGAACCGCTATAACCTGCACCTTGGCGGCAACCGCGCCGGTACGCGCATTCCCCGCATGTACCGCGAGAATATTTCAGATACAGAGATCCTCGGTATTATCGACGAACTGGTCGGCCGCTGGGCAAAAGAGCGCGAAACGAATGAAGGCTTCGGCGACTTCGTGATCCGCGCAGGTATCATCAGGCCGGTGCTTGATCCGGCACGTGATTTTTACGATTAAGAGCGACGAGTTATCGGAGACGCTATGAGTTTACTCAGTCTGGCTGAATTGAATGCATTACCGAAATCCGGACAGTCTATGGCGCTGGCGGAAATTAACGTCAGCCTCGAAAAGCTGTCGGCACAGGAGCGGGTGCAGTGGGCGCTGGAAAATATGCCTGGCGAATTCGCGCTGTCCTCCAGTTTCGGCATTCAGGCGGCGGTCTGTCTTCATCTGGTCACTCAGCAGAAATCCGATATTCCGGTGATCCTCACCGATACCGGTTATCTCTTTGCGGAAACCTATCAGTTTATTGATACGTTAACCGAACAGCTGAATCTCAACCTGCAGGTGTTTCGCGCCGGGCAGTCGCCCGCATGGCAGGAAGCGCGTTACGGCAAACTGTGGGAGCAGGGCGTCGATGGGATCGAAAAATACAATCAGATCAACAAAGTTGAGCCAATGAACCGTGCGATTGCACAGCTCGGTGTCCAAACCTGGTTCGCCGGTCTGCGCCGTGAGCAATCCGGCAGTCGTGCGCATTTACCTGTTCTGGCGGTACAGCGCGGCGTGTTTAAGATCCTGCCGATCATCGACTGGGATAACCGTCAGATCTTCCAGTATCTGAAAGACAACGGTCTAAGCTACCACCCGTTGTGGGATCAGGGCTATCTGTCTGTCGGCGATACGCACACCACCAAAAAGTGGGAAGAAGGGATGAAGGAAGAGGACACGCGCTTCTTTGGACTGAAGCGTGAATGCGGCTTACATGAGTGATGATTTGCATAATCTTCGATAAAAAAACGGACGCGTAAAGCGTCCGTTGTCTTTTGTGCTTTCTCAGGTCAGGCGTGTTTGGCAGGTTTCGCCAGCCCTTTTAGCAGCGGGAACAGCACCTTCACACTGTCTCTGGCGCGTTTATCAATCCGCCCCGGCAGTACGCTTTCAAGATATTGCAGATTGTCGAACTGGCTCTGATAACGTGCGGTGCCCAGCGGGAAGTGGCTGCTGATCGCCCGTTGTTGTACACCGTCTTTCTTGCCCAGCGCATAATTGGTGGCCGTAACGTTGAGCAAAGGCAGATGCGCATCGTCCAGCGCCTGTAAACCGTCGCAGCAGTGCGCGCCTGCATGGCTTTCTGCCGGAATACCCAGACTGTGCGCAATATTAATGGCACGCACGCGGGTCAGTTTGGCGACCGCTACTGAGGTATTCACGCCGCTGTTGAAATACAGTTTATCGCCGGTGATGAGAGAATCGAGATTGATCACCAGCAGGGTATTTTTCTTCTCTTCGGCGCTCATCCGTTTAATAAAATCCTCGGCCCCTTTCGCGCCGGTTTCTTCCGCACTCAGCGCGACAAAACGCAGGCTGTAATGCGTCGGAACAGCCTGCATCCGCTCTGCCAGTTCCATCATCACGCCAATACCAGAGGCGTTATCGTCCACGCCCTGCAACGTCAGGCCACCCAGATTGTGGTTGGTATCAGCATCGCTTTGCGGAACGTACGTATCAAAATGCGCCATCACAATGATTTGTTGCGGCACTTCGCCGGCGCGCGCGGCGATGACTGAGGTGGCGTGGATATTATGCCAGTCCTGTTTGCCATCATTGCTGGTGTACAGATAGCGGGTATCGAAACCGCGCAGATTGCTCTGATACCCGAATTTATTAAATTGCTGATTCAGGTACTCGGCGGCGATCAGTTCCGCCGGACTGCCTGCCATCCGCCCCGGAAAATAGGTGGCGATATGGCGAATTTGTTGACTGGCGATTTCGCCCATCGGAGGAAGCGGCGAAGTGGCCGCCAGCGCATGAGTTATCCCGGCGCAGCCCAGGCTAAAAGCCAGCAGCGTCCGCTTCATGCGTAAAAAAGAAAACATAGCCAAAAATCCTTGTCAGTAGGTCAGGGTGACCGGAAGGCAATCAAAGCAGCAGGCCGCGCAGGCGGTCTTACAGGGCTGATAGTATGCGATTGTGTGAGCCAATAGACAATTTCCCAAATCTGAAATCGCTCTTTTTGTCGCGGGATGATAAACGCGGCCAGGTCATGAAAAATATTCAGGCAGATGAAATTCCCGCGAGGCTGAGTCCCGTCTGGCGCTCTATATTCCATTTAGTAACTAATCATTCCTTTTCGTCATTTCAGATCAATTATTGCCTGCACGTATAGTCGGGATATTCATTCTGGTTATCAGTTAAGGTTTTTGTGGACTATCTACCAATATTTGCCGACCTCAAACAACGCCCGGTGCTGGTTGTCGGTGGTGGCGAAGTCGCTGCTCGCAAAATAGATCTTCTCCTGCGAGCGGGCGCACAAGTTCGGATAGTCGCGCAGGCACTTTCCCCCGAGCTGGAACAACGCAAACAGGCCGCAGAAGTCAGCTGGGTCGCGCAGGCTTTTCTGCCGGAGCAGCTCGATAACGTGTTCCTGGTGATTGCGGCCACCGATGATGCGGCGCTCAATGCGGAAGTCTTCGAGCAAGCCAATCAGCGCTTCGTCATGGCTAACGTGGTCGACGATCAGCCGAAATGCTCCTTTATTTTTCCTTCAATTGTCGATCGTTCGCCGATTGTGGTGGCGATCTCCTCCAGCGGTAAAGCTCCGGTGCTGGCGCGTATGTTGCGCGAGAAGCTGGAAACCTTGCTGCCCACCAGCCTCGGGCAGATGGCTGATATCGCCGGACGCTGGCGTGAGAGCGTTAAAACGCAATTCACCTCGATGCGCGCCCGCCGCCGGTTCTGGGAACTGGCCTTTGCCGGTCGCTTTGCCAGCCTCGCTTCTGCGGGAAAGCTCGCAGAAGCAGAACAAGCACTGCAACAGCAGTTAGAAAACGCGGAAGACATCTCGCTTAACGGCAATGTCACGCTGGTCGGCGCAGGGCCGGGTGATGCAGGATTACTCACCTTACGTGGACTTCAGGTGATGCAGCAGGCCGATGTGGTGCTTTACGACTATCTGGTCAGCGATGAAGTTTTAGATCTGGTGCGCCGCGACGCCGACAAGATTTGTGTCGGCAAACGTGCGGGCAGTCATTCCGTCGCCCAGGAAGAAACCAACCGCCTGCTGGTCGAACTGGCCCTGCAGGGGAAAAAGGTCGTGCGTCTTAAAGGCGGCGATCCCTTTATTTTCGGTCGCGGCGGCGAAGAGTTACAGGCCGTCCAGGCGGCGGGCATTCCTTTTCAGGTTGTCCCCGGCGTCACCGCAGCGGCAGGTGCCACGGCGTATGCCGGTATACCGCTGACTCACCGCGATCACGCACAGAGTGTGGTATTCGTGACCGGCCATTGTAAGCCGGAAGATAACGGCATTCAGTGGGAGACGCTGGCGAAAGGCAAGCAGACATTAGCGATTTACATGGGCACGCTCAAGGCGGCCGAAATCAGCCAGCAACTGATTGCTCATGGTCGCGCAGCGCATACTCCGGTTGCCGTAATTGGCCGGGGAACGCGTGCGGATCAGCAGGTGCTGACCGGCACGCTCGATAATCTTGAACATCTGGCTCAACAGGCGCCGACGCCGGCGTTGCTGGTGATTGGTGAAGTGGTAGCACTTCATCAGCAACTGGCGTGGTTTGGGCATCATCCTGAGACTGACGGCACTCAACGCCCGTCGGTTGTGAATTTGGCTTAAAGGATCTGTTATGGACGAAAAACGACTGACTCATTTGCGGCAACTGGAAGCGGAGAGTATCCATATCATCCGTGAAGTGGCTGCTGAATTCGCCAACCCGGTGATGATGTACTCCATCGGGAAAGATTCTTCGGTCATGCTGCATTTGGCGCGCAAAGCTTTCTTCCCCGGCACACTGCCGTTTCCGCTGCTGCACGTGGACACCGGCTGGAAATTCCGCGAGATGTACGAGTTCCGCGACCGGACGGCGAAGAACTATGGTTTCGAGCTGATTGTGCATAAGAACCCGGAAGGCGTGGCGATGGGCATTAACCCGTTCGTCCACGGCAGTGCCAAACACACCGACATCATGAAAACCGAGGGTCTGAAGCAGGCGCTGAGCAAACACGGTTTTGATGCGGCCTTCGGTGGCGCACGCCGTGACGAAGAGAAATCCCGCGCAAAAGAACGTATCTATTCGTTCCGCGACCGCTTCCACCGCTGGGATCCGAAAAATCAGCGTCCTGAACTGTGGCATAACTACAACGGCCAGATTAACAAAGGCGAAAGTATTCGCGTATTCCCGCTTTCCAACTGGACTGAGCTGGATATCTGGCAGTACATCTATCTGGAAAATATCGAAATCGTTCCTCTATATCTGGCCGCGCCGCGTCCGGTGCTGGAGCGCGACGGCATGCTGCTGATGGTTGATGACGACCGCATTGATTTGCAGCCGGGTGAAGTTATCGAAAAGAAAATGGTGCGCTTCCGTACGTTAGGCTGTTGGCCGCTGACCGGTGCCGTTGAATCCGAAGCGCAGTCGCTGCCGGAGATCATCGAAGAGATGCTGGTCTCAACCACCAGTGAACGACAGGGCCGCGCGATCGACCGCGATCAGGCCGGTTCTATGGAAATGAAAAAGCGTCAAGGGTACTTCTGAGGAGCCGCAGCTAATGAATAACGCAATTGCACAACAAATCGCGGAGCAGGGCGGCGTTGAAGCTTACCTGCACGCCCAGCAACACAAAAGCCTGCTGCGCTTCCTGACCTGCGGCAGCGTTGATGATGGCAAAAGTACGTTGATAGGCCGCCTGCTGCACGACACGCGTCAGATCTATGAAGATCAGCTGTCTTCACTGCACAACGACAGCAAACGTCACGGTACGCAGGGCGAAAAAATCGATCTGGCATTGCTGGTGGATGGCTTACAGGCCGAGCGCGAACAGGGCATTACGATTGATGTGGCTTACCGCTACTTCTCTACCGAGAAGCGTAAATTTATCATCGCAGATACGCCGGGGCACGAGCAGTACACCCGCAACATGGCGACCGGAGCTTCGACCTGCGATCTGGCGATCCTGCTGATCGACGCCCGTAAAGGCGTACTGGATCAGACCCGTCGTCACAGCTTTATCGCCACACTGCTCGGGATCCGCCATTTGGTGGTTGCCGTGAATAAAATGGATCTGGTGGAATACAGCGAAACCGTATTCGAGCAGTTTAAACAAGATTATCTGGATTTCGCGCAGCAGCTGCCGACCGATCTGGACATCAAGTTTGTGCCGCTTTCCGCACTGGAAGGTGACAACGTTGCCACACCAAGCGAGAAAATGAGCTGGTATACCGGCCCGACACTGCTCGACGTGCTGGAAACCGTCAACATAATCAATATCCGCGAACAGCAGCCAATGCGTTTCCCGGTGCAGTACGTGAATCGTCCTAACCTCGATTTCCGCGGTTATGCCGGTACGCTGGCGTCCGGTTCGATTCGCGTCGGGCAGAAAGTCAAAGTGCTGCCGTCTGGCGTGGAGTCTACCGTCGCACGCATTGTGACCTTCGACGGAGATTTGCAGGAAGCCTGGGCGGGCGAGGCCATTACGCTGGTGCTGGCGGATGAGCGCGATATCAGCCGTGGCGATACGCTTGTAGATGCGAATGAAACCGTGAAACCGGTGCAGAATGCCAAAGTCGACGTGGTGTGGATGGCGGAGCAACCGCTGAGCGTCGGCCAGAGCTACGACATTAAAGTTGGCGGCAAGAAAGCCCGTGCGCGCGTGGAGAACATTGAATATCAGGTTGAGATTAACTCACTGACGCAGCGCGTGGTGGAAAACCTGCCGCTCAACGGTATCGGTCTGGTCGAACTGGCCTTCGACGAACCGCTGGTGCTGGATAACTACCAGAGCAATGCGGTCACCGGCGGCATGATCTTTATCGACCGTCTGACGAACGTCACCGTGGGTGCCGGTCTGGTACGCGAAGCACTGGAACAGGTGTATGAAGAGTCTGACAAATACAGCGCCTTTGAGCTGGAGCTGAACAGTCTGGTTCGCCGCCACTTCCCACATTGGGGCGCACGCGACCTGCTCGGTGGCAAATAAGATGGCGTCTCAGGATCCGCAATTACTGAAAGATGGTGCTTTATTAAAAGATGAGAACGTCGTCTGGCATCCTCACGCCATCACGCGTGCGGATCGCGAAAAGCAGCATGGTCACCGCGGGGCGGTACTTTGGTTCACCGGGCTTTCGGGCTCGGGGAAATCCACTGTCGCTGGTGCGCTGGAGCAGGCGCTGCACGCGCTGGGCGTCAGCACCTATCTGCTTGATGGCGACAATGTCCGCCACGGACTGTGCCGCGATCTGGGTTTTACCGATGACGATCGCCGTGAAAACATCCGCCGCGTCGGCGAAGTCGCCAAACTGATGGTGGATGCCGGACAGGTTGTGCTGACTGCCTTTATCTCACCGCATCGCGCCGAGCGCGATATGGTGCGCGAGTTGCTGGAGGACGAACAGTTTATCGAAGTGTTTGTGGATACGCCTCTGGCAGTTTGCGAAGCGCGCGATCCGAAAGGTTTGTACAAAAAAGCGCGTGCCGGTGAACTGAAAAACTTCACCGGTATCGACTCTGAATATCAGCCGCCAGAAGCGCCGGATGTGCATCTTGAAGGTGAACAATTGGTAACACATTTGGTTCCCCAATTATTAGATGTGATGCGCCGGCGCGGTATTATCAATCCCTGAATGTTGCCGGCCAAACGCCACAGAGCGTGCCGGTTTACACTGAACACAGGGATCACCTATGCAGGCTTTACTCAGCAGACTGGTCAGTCGTATCCGCCTCGATCGTATCAGGGCGGAACACCCGCCCGTGCTGCGGTTAGCGCAGACCACAGACAGTGCAGAAAACGACGATCCGTCCTACTCCGTGCTGGGGGGATCTATTGGTTTCGCTTGTTACTGGCTGGCGCTGGCGATCCCTTTTTGGGTGTACGGCTCGAATACTCTGTTTTTTCTCCTCTATACCTGGCCGTTCTTCCTGGCGCTGATGCCGGTGTCGGTGCTTATCGGTATTGCTTTCAGCATGCTTTTTCGCGGTGGCTGGTTCAAAACTCCCGTCGCCACCGGCGTTTGCGTCATCGGCCTGTTCTGGACCGTATTCTCATTCCTCTCCGGCTGGTGAGGGGAAAAAACTCTGTATCGGATCCTGCAAGGATCCTTTTTTATCTCTTTTGACTGGCGATTTTTCCGGCAATTCTTTTCCACGATGTAACCCATTGTGTCATTCTCACCCATAATTGCGTGCGTAAGTCTGAATCTCAACGGCAATTATCCTGCCACAGTGGAGTCAGAAGGAAAGTTGTGGGATGATTGCCCGGCTTTTTTAGGGGGCGGGGATGGGCAAACTAACACTGCTGTTACTGATTTTACTTGGCTGGTTACAGTATTCGCTGTGGCTGGGCAAGAATGGTATTCATGATTACGTGCGTGTGAACGATGACGTTGAAGTGCAGCAGGTCAACAACGGCAAACTGAAATCACGTAACGACCAATTATTCGCTGAAATCGACGATTTAAACGGCGGTCAGGAAGCGATCGAAGAACGTGCACGCAACGAACTGGGTATGATCAAACCCGGTGAGACTTTCTATCGTCTGGTGCCAGACAATAAACGCGCTCCGGGCAGCAATCTTTCGCAAAATAATCCGAACCCATAGCCATGAGCCACACCGCAGTTTCCCTTCCAAAGGTCATTGCCGTTTTACCCGCTGCCGGAATTGGCAGCCGTATGCAGGCAGAATGTCCTAAGCAGTATCTTTCTATCGGCGGTAAAACGCTGATAGAACATTCGATCCGCGCTTTGTTGCACAACGACCAGGTCACAAAGGTGATCGTGGCCCTGAGCCCGCATGACACGCAGTTCGCGTCGCTGCCAATAGCTCAGGATCCCCGCATTCAGGTAGTGACCGGTGGCGGCGAGCGCGCAGAGTCCGTAATGGCGGGTCTTGACGCGGCCGGAGAACGCGGCTGGGTGCTGGTGCATGATGCCGCGCGCCCTTGTCTGCATCCTGATGATCTGAATAATTTGCTGGCGATTTCAACGAGCAGTAAGACCGGCGGGATCCTCGCCGCCCCGGTTCGCGATACCATGAAACGCGGTGAAACTGGTTTGCAGGCTATCGCACACACGGTCGACCGGCAGGATCTCTGGCATGCGCTGACGCCCCAATTTTTCCCTCTCGAATTACTGAAAATCTGCCTGCGCCGTGCGCTTAATGAAGGCGCTGTGGTCACTGATGAAGCTTCTGCAATGGAATATTGTGGCTATCATCCGGTGCTGGTCCCAGCGCGGGCCGATAATATTAAAGTCACCAGGCCGGAAGATCTGGCACTGGCTGAGTTCTATTTAACCCGCATATCCCACGAGGAGAACGCATAATGCGTATCGGTCACGGTTTTGATGTACATAAGTTTGGCGGCGAAGGCCCGCTGGTGATCGGCGGTGTGCGTATTCCTTATCCGCAAGGTTTGCTGGCGCACTCCGACGGTGATGTCGCGCTGCATGCGGCAACGGATGCCCTGCTTGGCGCTGCGGCGCTGGGTGATATTGGTAAATTGTTCCCGGACACCGACCCGGCTTATAAAGGTGCTGACAGTCGTGAGCTGCTGCGCGAAGCGTACCGCCGCATCCGTGCGAAAGGCTACAAGCTGGGTAATCTGGATATCACTATCATCGCGCAGGCTCCTAAGATGGCGCCGCACATTCCGCAGATGCGCGTATTTCTGGCCGAAGATTTGCAGTGTCATATGGACGACGTTAACGTGAAAGCTACCACCACTGAACAGCTGGGTTTCACCGGCCGTGGCGAAGGTATTGCCTGCGAAGCCGTCGCCCTGCTGATTAAGGAATGATGTTGTGGAAGATTACCGCATGATAGATATGTCACGTCTCACCTGGTTGCTGGGCGAACCCGTGGCGACCGGCCAGTTAAAAGCCAATCCGGAAGACTTTATCGTCGAAGAAGATTTGGGCTTTGAGCCGGACGGCGAGGGTGAACATCTGTTAGTGCGGATCCGCAAAAACGGCTGCAACACGCAGTTTGTCGCCGAGCAACTGGCGCGTTTCGCCAAAGTGCATCCGCGCGATGTCAGCTACGCCGGTCTGAAAGACAGGCATGCGGTCACCGAACAATGGTTTTGCCTGCATTTGCCGGGCAAAGTCGATCCGGACCTCAGTCAGTTTGATCTCGAAGGTTGCGAGGTAATCCGCGCCTCACGCCATCGTAAAAAAATGCGCATCGGCACACTGAAAGGCAATGCGTTTACGCTGGTGCTGCGCCAGATAAGCGATATTGAGAATGTGGAAACCCGTCTGGCAAAGGTCGCAGAGCAAGGCGTACCGAACTATTTCGGGACACAGCGCTTTGGTCGTGGCGGCAATAATCTGGTGCAGGCGAAACGCTGGGCAACCAACGAAGCCCGTCCGAAAGAGCGAGCAAAGCGCAGTTTCTATTTGTCAGCCAGCCGTAGCGCGATGTTCAACATCGTCGCCAGCCAGCGTCTGGCGGATAATACGGTGCGTCAGGCAATGCTTGGCGATGCCTTGCAGCTCAGCGGACGCGGCAGCTGGTTTGTCGCGAAAACAGAAGAGTTTGACTCCCTGCTGCCGCGTGTAGAAAGCGGCGAGTTGCTGGTGACAGCGCCATTGCCTGGTGATGGCCCGTTAGGGACGCTGGAAGATGCCGAAGCATTCGAGCTGGCTTGCCTGAGCTCTCAGGCTGATCTACTTTCTTTACTGAAACGCGAAAGAGTCGAACCTGCGCGTCGTGCCATTATGTTGCAGCCTTTACAAATGCACTGGCAGCGCTGGGATGACGTCACTCTGGAACTCAAATTCTGGCTACCGGCAGGCAGCTACGCCACGAGCGTTGTGCGCGAGCTGATGCATCTGGATGAAATCAATGCGGATATTACTGAGTAACGACGATGGCGTACTGGCTCCCGGCATTCAGGCGCTGTCGTCCGCGCTGCGTGAATTCGCCGAGGTGACGCTGGTCGCCCCGGACCGCAACCGCAGCGGCGCATCCAATGCGCTGACGCTGGACGGCCCGTTACGTATTCAGTCCTATCCCAATGGCGATACCGCAGTCATTAACGGCACGCCCACCGATTGTGTCTATCTTGGCGTCAATAGCCTGATGCGTCCGCGTCCGGACATCGTGGTGTCCGGCATCAACGCCGGGCCTAATCTCGGCGATGATGTGATTTACTCGGGTACGGTGGCCGCCGCTATGGAAGGTCGCCATCTCGGCTTTCCTGCACTGGCGGTTTCTCTCGACGGACACCAGCATTACGACACCGCCGCCATCATCACCTGCCGCCTTCTCAGGGCACTGGCGCGCGAGCCTTTGCGTACTGGCAAAATTCTGAATGTTAATGTGCCGGACCTGCCTTTGTCGGAGATTAAAGGCATTCGCGTCACGCGTTGTGGTAGCCGCCATCCGGCTGAACAGGTATTTTGTCAGCAGGATCCTCGCGGGCAGGATTTATACTGGATCGGTCCGCCGGGCGATGAGTTTGATGTCGCGCCAGATACGGACTTTGCCGCCGTCGCGCAAGGTTATGTGTCAGTGACGCCTCTTCAGGTGGATTTAACCGCCTATGCGGCTCAGGATGTCGTCGTCTCATGGTTAGAAAAAGCCGGGGTGAGCGCGAATGGTGAATAAACCGATGTATAACCTGCTGGAACAGCTGCGTCAGCAGGGTATCCACGATGAAAAATTGCTGCATGCCATTGAGGCCGTGCCGCGCGAGCGTTTCGTCGACGAGGCGTTTCAACATAAAGCCTACGAAAATACTGCGCTGCCGATTGGCTCCGGGCAGACCATCTCCCAGCCTTATACAGTGGCGAGAATGACCGAGTTGCTGCGCCTTAAGCCTTCATCACGCGTGCTGGAGATTGGCACCGGTTCCGGCTATCAGACGGCGATTCTGGCGCATCTGGTGGAGCATGTATTTTCGGTTGAACGGATAAAAGGGTTGCAGTGGCAGGCGAAGAGACGTCTCAAGCAACTTGATTTGCACAATGTCTCTACGCGTCATGGCGACGGCTGGCAGGGCTGGCCTTCGCGCGGACCTTTCGATGCCATTATTGTCACTGCTGCACCCCCTGAAATTCCCCAAGATTTGCTGCAACAACTTGATGACGGTGGAGTCATGATCCTGCCCGTCGGCGAAGAGAATCAAATCCTGCAACGCATCACCCGACGCGGGGATGAGTTCGCTGCCGAAACAATTGAAGCAGTCCGCTTTGTCCCTCTGGTGAAAGGCGAGCTGGCCTGATTGCGATACTCTGCAGGACTAACCCCTTAAAATTTAAATACAACTGTTATATGGTGCTGTACTGGCTATGTTGATAGCATCCACTACAGTTTTTTATGGCACCGCGCATTCGGGGATTGGCCTGAATGAGCGTGTTGCCTGCCCGCACGGTATGAAATGATACGAAAAGCGCCAGCTGGCGCGGTGTGCGTGGTAAAAGCGTTATTCTGAGATTGCCGTAACGGGGGAAATATGAGCACGGGAAGCCCAATAAAAACACTAAGCCGCATTGCGGTCTGTACGTTTATCAGTGCATGGATGGCGGGATGTACGAACAATTCAACCACATCAGCACCCATCAGCAGCGTAAATGGCGGCGGTGGCGGTAGTCAGACAGGTCAGAATACTCCGAATTCCTCGCAGCTAAACGCGCCTGCGATCGGCTCCGGTGGACACATTGTGTACAACCGCAGCTACAACTCTATCCCTAAGGGCAGTTATAGCGGCAGCACCTATCAGGTGAAGCGCGGGGACACCCTGTTTTATATCGCCTGGATCACAGGAAACGACTTCCGAGACCTTGCTGCGCGTAACAATATCGCCGCGCCGTACAATCTGGAAGTCGGTCAAAATATCCAGATTAACAACGTCTCTTCGGCGGCCAGCACAGGTGGATCTTTAGCCGTTACGGACGCGACGAATGGCGGTGTTCCGAAAGTTCCGACGGGGGGAATGCTCACAGGTTCTGTGGTTGCATCTCAACCAACTACCACGTATTCTGATTCTTCTGGTAAACAGAATGTAGGTAAGATGTTGCCTTCATCAGGTGTAGTTACCACGACCACACCTGTTGCCGTAGCCAGTACTCCCGTTGCCACTCCGACAAATAATGGCGGTCCGGTTTCCACATGGAAATGGCCGACTGACGGGAAAATTATCGATAATTTCTCAGCTTCTGAAGGGGGAAATAAGGGGATCGATATTGCTGGTTCGCGCGGACAGTCTGTCGTCGCCACCGCCTCAGGGCGTGTAGTGTACGCAGGCAATGCTCTTCGCGGTTACGGTAATCTAATCATCATCAAACATAATGATGATTACCTGAGCGCCTATGCACATAACGATACAATGCTGGTCCGGGAACAACAAGAAGTGCAGGCGGGACAAAAAATAGCGACTATGGGTAGCACCGGAACCAGTTCAGTAAGATTGCATTTTGAAATTCGTTACAAGGGGAAATCCGTAAATCCGCTGCGTTATCTTCCGCAGCGATAACACGGGCAGAGTCTTGAATTCTGCCCTCGGGACCACGGGTAGGAGCAGCTTATGAGTCAGAATACGCTGAAAGTTAACGAGTTACATGATGATGTAGATTTCGATGAGAACAGCGCTGAAGCCTTTGACGAGAAAGCCACAGTCGAAGAGACTGCCGATAACGACGCTGAAGAAGAGTTGTTGTCGCAGACTGTAAGCCAACGAGTGCTGGACGCAACTCAACTGTACCTCGGTGAGATCGGTTATTCCCCTCTGCTTACAGCAGAAGAGGAAGTTTATTTTGCAAGACGTGCGCTGCGTGGAGATGTCCCTTCGCGTCGCCGTATGATTGAAAGTAACCTGCGTTTGGTTGTTAAAATTGCCCGCCGCTACAGTAATCGCGGACTGGCACTGCTGGATTTGATCGAGGAAGGTAACCTGGGTCTCATCCGCGCGGTTGAAAAATTTGACCCTGAGCGTGGATTCCGTTTTTCTACCTATGCGACATGGTGGATACGTCAGACCATTGAACGGGCGATCATGAATCAAACCCGTACCATTCGTCTGCCGATTCACATAGTGAAAGAGCTTAACGTTTACCTGCGTACTGCACGTGAACTTGCGCATAAACTGGACCATGAGCCGAGCGCAGAAGAGATTGCTGAGCAACTCGACAAGCCGGTCCATGATGTCAGCCGTATGTTGCGCCTGAATGAGCGTATTACCTCTGTAGACACCCCGTTGGGCGGTGACTCTGAGAAAGCGCTGTTAGACATTCTGGCGGATGAAAAAGACAACGGCCCTGAAGACACCACGCAAGACGACGATATGAAACAGAGTATCGTGAAGTGGTTATTCGAGTTGAATGCAAAACAGCGTGAAGTGCTGGCGCGCCGTTTCGGCCTGTTGGGCTATGAAGCAGCGACGCTGGAAGACGTGGGCCGTGAGATTGGCCTGACACGTGAACGTGTTCGTCAGATTCAGGTAGAAGGTTTGCGTCGCCTGCGTGAGATTTTGCAGGGACAGGGACTGAGCATCGAAGCTCTGTTCCGTGAGTAATGTGCTCTGCGAGTCATTCGCTTTTAGGCAATAAATACAGCATCTAATTTGGCATCAAAAAGAACGGTGGGCTAATCCCCACCGTTTTTTATTTCTGTTATTTTGATGTCAGCTATTTCAATAAACAACATCCACGTTTTGCGGCTTTTACACCAACTCTTTCAAACGATAAATCCATTCCAGCGCCTGTCGGGGCGATAGCGAATCCACATCCAGTGCTTCCAGTGCTTCGACCGCCGGTGAGACATCTTCTGTCAGCAGCGCCAGCTGCGGGCCATCAACCTTGCTGGCTGCGGCGTTGTTCGACAACGTTTCCAGTTCCTTAAGTTTCTGACGCGCCCGTTTAATCACATCACGTGGTACACCGGCCAATGCGGCCACGGCCAGACCGTAGCTCTTGCTGGCAGCGCCGTCCTGAACGCTATGCATAAAAGCAATAGTGTCACCGTGCTCGATCGCATCCAGATGCACATTCACCGTGCCCTCCATTTTCTCCGGCAGTGTGGTCAGTTCGAAGTAATGGGTGGCGAACAGGGTCATGGCTTTGATACGGCTGGCCAGATTTTCTGCGCAGGCCCATGCCAGCGACAAGCCGTCATAGGTCGAGGTGCCGCGACCGATTTCATCCATCAGCACCAGGCTGTTTTCGGTGGCGTTATGCAGGATGTTAGCCGTTTCTGTCATTTCGACCATGAAGGTCGAGCGGCCGGAAGCCAGATCGTCAGCCGCACCGACACGGGTAAAGATACGATCGACGGGACCTATGGTTGCCGCTTCCGCAGGTACATAGCTGCCAATGTGCGCCATCAGAACGATCAGCGCCGCCTGACGCATATAAGTACTCTTACCCCCCATATTCGGGCCGGTAATGATCAGCATCCGTCTTGCCGGAGACATGTTCAGGGGGTTGGAGATAAACGGCTCACTGAGTACCTGTTCGACCACCGGATGGCGTCCGCCGGTAATGTTTATTCCCGGTTTTTCGCTCATGGTCGGGCAGGCATAGTTGAGCGTATAAGCACGTTCTGCAAGATTGCTCAGTACGTCGAGCTCAGCCAGCGCGCTGGCGCTTTGTTGCAATGCGGAAAGATGTGGCATCAGCAGATCAAAGAGTTCTTCATACAATGCTTTTTCCAGCGACAGCGCTTTCCCCTTAGAGGTGAGGACTTTGTCTTCATACTCTTTAAGTTCGGGAATGATGTAGCGCTCGGCGTTTTTCAACGTCTGGCGGCGAACGTAATGAATTGGCACCAGATGGCTCTGACCCCGGCTGACCTGAATGTAGTAACCGTGAACACCGTTAAATCCGACCTTGAGCGTATCGAGCCCCAGCTTTTCACGCTCACGGATTTCCAGACGATCCAGATAATCTGTCGCGCCATCGGCCAGCGCGCGCCATTCGTCGAGCTCAGCATTATACCCCGGCGCAATCACGCCGCCGTCGCGAACCAGCACTGGCGGGCTCTCGATCACAGCGCGTTCCAGCAATTCCACCAGCTCTGTGAAGTCGCCAGTCTGTTCAACCAGTGTCTGAACATGCTCAGCGCCGGTATCGTTTAAAATCTCACGGATTTCCGGTAACTGCTGGAGCGCATGGCGCATACGGGCCAGATCGCGCGGACGTGCGCTGCGAAGTGCCAGACGCGCCAGAATACGTTCGAGGTCGCCCACCTGACGCAACACTGGCTGTAAATCCGCGGTAATATCCTGCAATACGCCAATTGTGCGCTGGCGGTTTGCCAGCATTTTGATGTCGCGGCTCGGCATATGGATCCAGCGTTTGAGCATACGGCTACCCATCGGCGTCACCGCCTGATCCAGCACTGCTGCCAGCGTATTTTCGACGCCACCGGCCAGATTTTGCGTGAGCTCCAGATTTCGGCGCGTGGCCGCATCCATAATAATGCCGTCTTGCTGGCGTTCCATGGTGACACCACGGATATGGGGCAGGGCGGTGCGCTGGGTGTCTTTCACGTATTGCAGCAGACATCCGGCCGCACGCAGCGCCTGAGCGGCCTGTTCAACACCAAAACCGCTTAAATCGCGGGTGCCGAATTGCAGATTCAGTTGTTGTTTCGCTGTTTCCAGCTCAAATTCCCACATCGGACGACGCCGCAGACCACGGCGTGAAGCAATCAGCGGCATCGCCTCAAAGCTTTCCGGGTACAGCAGCTCTGCCGGATTGGTGCGCTGCAACTCTGCGGCCATCGTTTCGAGATCGTCAGGCTGGGCGACACGAAAACGGCCGGAGCTGATGTCCAGCGTTGCATAACCGAAACCGCGTCCGTCCTGCCAGATGGCAGCCAGCAGATTATCATGGCGTTCGCTTAGCAGGGCTTCGTCACTCACCGTACCTGGGGTGACGATACGCACCACCTTGCGATCCACCGGCCCTTTGCTCAGAGCCGGATCACCAATCTGTTCTGCGATTGCGACGGATTCCCCCATCTGTACCAGCTTCGCAAGATAACCTTCTACAGCGTGATAAGGCACGCCCGCCATCGGAATCGGCTCACCGGCAGAGGAACCGCGTTTGGTCAGCGAGATATCCATCAGTTGTGACGCGCGTTTCGCATCGTCATAAAACAGTTCGTAGAAGTCGCCCATACGGTAAAACAACAGAACTTCCGGATTCTCTGCTTTAAGACGCAGATACTGCTGCATCATTGGCGTGTGGGCTTCCAGTCCGCTCATATTGTTTTTCTTTTGATTGATTTCATTCAATTTTTATTCATCCTGTTGGCTCATAGCGCCTGATGCAACGACTTTACAACGGATCCTAACGTGAGTAGAGGTAAAAAACCACGTTGCTTGCAGAAGATGCGTAACGTCACGCAAATCGCTGCAAACAGGCATCGTCAGCCTCCTTGTAAAGACGACGATTTTCAGTTTTTTCGGCTCTGATAATGCACTAACATACCGTCACCTCTTTTATTGCATGGTTACGGATATCCGATGCGCCTCCTGGCTGTCATTCTTCCCCTGGTTTTAACACTTTCTGCTTGTAGCAGTAATAAGCCTCCGGCTCAGCCTGATGGTCCACGCAACCCTTTCTCTGATGGAAGAAATGCCAGCACTAATGCAGCACCCAGCGGCGGTTTTTTGTTGCAGGCCGAACATACCGGTGCAGTTCAGAACGGTGACTTTGCTTACGATCCGGCGATGAATCAGTTTGTCGATAAAATGGTCCGCGAACATGGATTCGACCGCCAGCAGTTGCACGATGTGCTGGCGCAGACTAAACGCTTAGGTTTTGTGCTCAGATTGATGGATCAACAGGCGCCGTCTGGTGGCCCGTCGACTGTGCCGAACGGCGCATGGAACCGTTATCGCAGTAAATTCATTACCCCGGACAACGTGCAGAATGGTGTGGTGTTCTGGAATCAGTATCAGGATGCGCTGCAGCGCGCCGAGCAGGTTTACGGTGTGCCGCCAGAAATCATTGTCGGTATTATCGGCGTGGAGACCCGCTGGGGCCGCGTGATGGGTAAAACCCGCATTATTGACGCGCTGGCGACCTTATCCTTTGCGTATCCGCGTCGGGCTGAATACTTCTCCGGTGAGCTGGAAACCTTCCTGCTGATGTCGCGTCGTGAAGGTGACGATCCGCTGAGTCTGCGCGGTTCCTTCGCCGGTGCGATGGGTTATGGCCAGTTCATGCCGTCGTCTTATCGTGATTATGCGGTGGACTTTAACGGTGACGGACACGCCAATCTGTGGGATCCGATTGATGCCATCGGCAGCGTGGCCAATTACTTCAAAGCACATGGCTGGACCAAAGGCGCGCCAATAGCCGTGCCGGCAGCCGGTCAGGCGCCGTTGCTTGAGAATGGCTTCAAGACCAGGTATCCGCTCTTTACGCTGAAAGCTGCAGGGCTAAGTCCGCTGGGTTCACTGGGAAATTATCAGGAAGCCAGCCTGCTGCGCCTTGATATGGGCACGAATTACCAGTATTGGTACGGACTGCCGAACTTCTACACCATCACCCGTTACAACCATAGCGTGCATTATGCAATGGCGGTATGGCAACTGGGGCAGGCAGTGAAAGCGGCACGATGAACCGGCCGTGATTTCTTCTGAGGGTCGCATGGTGCGGCCCTTATTTTTGCTTTTTATCTTAATTCTGAAGGCATCGCGCAAATAACTGCGTTGGGACTCACAGATTGAAAGAGAAATGCTAACATCGGGAGAGTTTCAACTGAACCGTCAGGAGGGAAGATGACCGAACAACGTTTACATGAACTGAGTGTGGAAATCGGTTCAGAGCTAAAGGCGCAAGGGCTGTGGATCACCTGTGCGGAATCCTGTACCGGGGGATTAATTGCCAAAGCCATCACGGATATTGCCGGAAGTTCAGCGTGGTTTGACCGCGGATTTGTGACGTACAGTAATGCCGCCAAACATGAGCTGCTCGGGGTTTCCGAGGCGACGCTTGAGCAGTACGGCGCGGTGAGCGAACAGGTGGTTCGCGAAATGGCGCAGGGCGTTCTGCACGCGGCTGGAGCGGACATCGGCTTGTCGGTCAGCGGCATTGCCGGGCCTGACGGCGGTTCGACAGAAAAACCGGTCGGCACCGTATGGTTTGGTTTCGCCGGAGGAGACGGGCGTATCGTAACTGCGAAACAACAGTTTTCCGGCGATCGCGAAGCGGTGCGTTTGCAAGCTGCTGTTTTTGCGCTACAAACCGCATTGTTTGAGTTTCTGCAAAATTAGGCTTGATACTGTATGAGCATACAGTATAATTACTGCCAATTACCTGTACATAAATTATATTCAGTGATGCAGGCGGGATGTTCCCCTGTATCAGACGAGGAGTAAAAATGGCTATTGATGAGAACAAGCAAAAAGCGTTAGCTGCAGCACTGGGCCAGATTGAAAAGCAATTCGGTAAAGGCTCCATCATGCGTCTGGGTGAAGATCGCTCTATGGACGTGGAAACGATCTCTACCGGCTCTTTGTCTCTGGATATCGCGTTAGGCGCCGGTGGTTTACCGATGGGCCGTATCGTTGAGATTTATGGCCCGGAATCTTCCGGTAAAACGACGCTGACCCTTCAGGTTATTGCTGCCGCACAGCGCGAAGGCAAAACCTGTGCGTTCATCGATGCAGAACATGCGCTTGATCCTATCTACGCGAAGAAATTGGGCGTCGATATCGACAACCTGCTGTGTTCTCAGCCAGATACCGGTGAACAGGCTCTGGAAATCTGTGATGCGCTGACCCGTTCAGGCGCAGTCGACGTTATCATCGTCGACTCCGTTGCTGCACTGACGCCAAAAGCAGAAATCGAAGGCGAAATCGGTGACTCTCATATGGGCCTTGCGGCACGTATGATGAGCCAGGCCATGCGTAAGCTTGCCGGTAACCTGAAAAACGCCAACACCTTGCTGATCTTCATCAACCAGATCCGTATGAAAATTGGTGTGATGTTCGGTAACCCGGAAACCACCACTGGTGGTAACGCGCTGAAATTCTATGCCTCTGTGCGTCTGGATATTCGCCGCATCGGCGCTATCAAAGAAGGCGACGTGGTGATCGGTAGTGAAACGCGCGTGAAAGTTGTGAAGAACAAAATCGCTGCGCCTTTCAAACAGGCTGAATTCCAGATCTTATACGGTGAAGGCATCAACATTAACGGTGAACTGATCGATTTGGGCGTTAAGCACAAACTGGTCGAGAAAGCCGGCGCATGGTACAGCTACAACGGTGAGAAGATTGGTCAGGGTAAATCTAACTCCTGCAATTATCTGAAAGAAAACCCGAAAATCGCTGCTGAGCTGGATAAGAAACTGCGTGATATGTTGTTGAGTGGTACTGGTGAACTGGCCGCTGCCACCACCGCAGAACTTGCAGACGACGATATGGAAACCAGCGAAGAGTTTTAATTTCGCCGGTATCTGATAGCAGGGCTCTTGCTCTTCACTTTCAAAAAAAAATGTTGTCGAAAAAATGCCAGCCTGGTTTCCAGGCTGGCATTTTTCGCATCAGGGGAGTCACTCATGTCCGATGAAAAAGCACCCAATGGAAATACCATTGATCTGCAAAAGCTGCTCGAACAGGTAGAACAGGAAAGCGCCGCATCCTCGCTATTTTCCCCTCAGGAGAAAGATGCGGACGCGGCGAAGATCAATTCGCTGATGAACCGTGCGATGCGTCTGCTTTCACAGCGCGACCACGGCGAGATGGAGCTGCGTAAGAAGTTGCGTACACCACCG
Organism: Rahnella sp. 1L-D-7-B-C2; assembly: GCF_057290995.1. Classification (NCBI taxonomy): domain Bacteria; kingdom Pseudomonadati; phylum Pseudomonadota; class Gammaproteobacteria; order Enterobacterales; family Yersiniaceae; genus Rahnella; species Rahnella sp. 1L-D-7-B-C2. The sequence goes on from NZ_JBXAVQ010000006.1 coordinate 271,169, forward strand.
GTGCCTTTCGTTAAACCGGCGAACAAGAAAAGTAGCTGGTCATCTCGCAAGCGACCGGCGCAGAATGAGTTCGCGGAGGAAGATATTGTCAGAGCTAAGCCCGAACCGCGTCCGGTGCCGGAAGAGATCCCTGAAGAACATGTGCAGGCAGTGATCGACTATTGCTATCAGCATCACTGGCTGGATGACGCCAAATTTGCTGACCGCTATATTTCCGGGCGCAGTAACAAAGGCTATGGCGCTCAGCGTATCCGTTCGGAATTGATGCAAAAAGGTGTCGATAAAGAAATCATTACGACGGCACTGGAAAATACCGAGGTCGACTGGTGTATTCTGGCGCGCGAACTGGCAGTCAGAAAATTTGGTGAGGATTTGCCTACTGACTGGAAAGAAAAATCAAAAGTTCTGCGTTATTTGCTCTATCGCGGCTTCTTTCAGGAAGAAATACAGTCTATTTATCGCGATTTTGACGATTGACCGCATACGGTATTTTACTTCCCCGCGCAGAAATTTTATCTTATCCGCACTTTTTCGTTCGTGAGCTGTACAGATCGCTGCTCTATGCAGCGTTATCCGGCTCAAGAGCCGTTCTTCCAGCATGATTCCGGGATATTTATGAGCAAGAGCACCGCTGAGATCCGTCAAGCGTTTCTCGATTTCTTCCAGAGCAAGGGACACAACGTTGTTTCAAGCAGTTCGCTTGTTCCGACAAACGATCCGACACTGTTGTTTACCAATGCCGGGATGAACCAATTCAAAGACGTTTTCCTCGGTCTGGATAAACGCGATTACAGCCGTGCCACTACGTCTCAGCGTTGCGTACGCGCGGGCGGTAAGCACAACGATCTCGAAAACGTCGGTTATACCGCACGTCACCACACCTTTTTCGAGATGCTGGGCAACTTCAGCTTCGGCGATTACTTCAAGCATGATGCAATCAACTACGCCTGGGAATTACTGACCGGCGAAAACTGGTTCAATCTGCCGAAAGAAAAGCTGTGGGTCACTGTCTATGAGACGGATGACGAAGCATTTGAAATCTGGGAAAAAGAAGTCGGTGTTCCAAAAGAACGCATTATTCGCATCGGCGATAATAAAGGCGGTGCGTTCGCTTCTGATAACTTCTGGCAGATGGGTGACACCGGTCCTTGCGGCCCTTGCACCGAAATCTTCTTTGATCATGGCGACCACATCTGGGGCGGCCCTCCGGGTTCTGCTGAAGAAGATGGCGACCGCTACATCGAAATCTGGAATATCGTGTTCATGCAGTTTAACCGTCAGTCTGACGGCACCATGCTGCCACTACCGAAACCGTCCGTAGATACCGGAATGGGGCTTGAGCGTATCACCGCTGTTATGCAACATGTGAACTCAAACTACGACATCGACCTGTTCCAGAAACTGATCGCCGCTGTGGCTGAAGTCACTGGCGCGACCGATTTGACCAGCAAATCTCTGCGCGTTATTGCCGACCATATCCGTTCTTGCGCATTCCTGATCGCTGACGGCGTGATCCCTTCAAATGAAAACCGTGGCTATGTGCTGCGTCGTATCATTCGCCGCGCGATCCGTCACGGCAACATGCTGGGCGCGAAAGACACCTTCTTCTATAAACTGGTTGCTCCGTTGATTGAGGTGATGGGCCCGGCGGCAGAAGAACTGAAACAGCAGCAGGCGATGGTTGAGCAACTGCTGAAAACCGAAGAAGAGCAGTTTGCCCGTACTCTGGAGCGTGGTCTGGCCTTGCTTGACGACGAGTTGTCCTCACTGACCGGCGACACCCTGGATGGCGAAATTGCTTTCCGTCTGTATGACACCTTCGGTTTCCCGCTGGATTTAACCGCTGACGTGTGCCGTGAGCGCAATCTGAAAGTGGACGAAGTCGGTTTCGAAAAGGCGATGGAAGTTCAGCGTCGTCGTGCTCGTGAGTCCAGCGGCTTCAGCGCAGACTACAACAGCATGGTTCGTGTGGACGGCGTCACTCAGTTCTCTGGCTACGAACATATGCAGCGCCATTCCAAAGTGGTCGCGTTGTTCATCGACGGTCAGTCAGTCAATGAAATTCAGGCAGGCGATAACGCTATTGTGGTGCTGGATGATACGCCATTCTATGGCGAATCCGGTGGACAGGTGGGTGATAAAGGCATCCTGAAAACTGCATCTGGCGTCTTCAATGTCTCCGATACCCAGAAGTACGGTAAAGCTATCGGACATCAGGGCTCGCTGAACGTGGGTAAACTGAGCGTCGGTGATAGCGTTGAAGCACAAGTGGATGCAGCACGCCGGGACCGTATTCGTCTCAACCACTCTGCGACTCACTTACTCCACGCGGCATTACGTCAGGTGCTGGGCAAGCACGTCGCGCAGAAAGGTTCTTTAGTTAACGACAATTATCTGCGTTTCGACTTCTCACATTTTGAAGCGATGAAACCCGAAGAGATTCGTCAGGTCGAAGATCTGGTCAACGCACAAATTCGTCGTAACCTGCCTATTCAGACCACCATCATGGATCTGGATGAAGCGAAGGAAAAAGGTGCGATGGCGCTATTCGGTGAAAAATACGAAGACAGCGTCCGTGTGCTGAGCATGGGTGATTTCTCTACCGAACTGTGTGGCGGTACGCACGCCAGCCGTACCGGCGATATCGGCCTGTTCCGTATTCAAAGCGAATCCGGCACCGCTGCGGGTATCCGTCGTATCGAAGGGATTACCGGTGAAAACGCCATCAATGCACTGCATCAGCAAAGCGATTTGCTGCAAGATGTCGCGCATCTGGTGAAAGGTGATGTGAACAGTATCACCGATAAAATCCGCTCCCTGATAGAACGTTCACGCGTGCTGGAAAAAGAACTTCAGCAAGTGAAAGGCCAGCAAGCTGCGCAGGAAAGTGCGTCCTTGTCGGGTCAGACCAAAGAAGTGAAAGGCGTTAAGTTGTTAGTTCGTCAGCTGGATAACGTAGAGCCTAAAATTCTGCGTACGATGGTTGATGATCTAAAAAACCAGTTAGGGTCAGTGATCATTGTACTGGCGACCATCGCTGACGATAAAGTCAGCCTGATTGCCGGTGTGACCAAAGATCTGACTGATCGTGTCAAAGCAGGGGATCTGATTGCTTCTGTTGCCCAGCAGGTGGGCGGCAAAGGCGGTGGTCGTCCTGACATGGCACAGGCAGGGGGAAGCGATGTTCAGGCTTTACCGGCGGCTCTGGCTACCGTAGAGGCCTGGGTTGAATCCAAGCTGTAAGAAGAAATAAATCGCAAACCTGGAAAGCGCCATAATGTATTGTGCAATATGGCGTTTTCAGTCTTAATGGTGGGGTAGGCTTCGCGACAGGGTCGCGACAACGATGATTTCAGCTAAACTAAAAGTACTCATGGCTGAAGTTGCAGGCCGCTTACATTTAATGTAGGGGTCATGGCTTACGTTTTACCCGCTTATGATCGATAATGGCCGGGAAACTGAGAGACCCGACTCTTTTAATTATTCAAGGAGCAAAGAATGCTGATTCTAACTCGCCGAGTTGGTGAAACCCTCATGATTGGCGATGAGGTTACTGTTACCGTTTTAGGTGTAAAAGGTAATCAGGTACGTATTGGTGTGAACGCGCCAAAAGAGGTTTCCGTCCACCGTGAAGAGATCTATCAGCGTATCCAAGCTGAAAAATCTCAACAGACGAGTTACTGATTTACGAGGCGTCTCGCTGAAGGCGAGGCGCTAAACCTCTTTTCTACGTATTACCGATTTCCCTCCCAGTATTTCTCTGTGTTTTTTCTGCTTTCTTTTCTTTTGAGCCCGGCGCGGTCATCCCCCTTGCACAAAAAATAACGTGAGTTTTCTGCGTTTTTCCCGCTTTATTGCCTTCAAACTGTGCAGGTTGCGCGTGAAATGTCCAATCGAGTGATTGTTAGGAAAAAAGGGTTTGACTTATAAGGGCCAGAAAGTAATATGTGCGCCACGCAGTGCCGATGAGCTTGAACAAAGTTAATCAGCACACTCGCAAGAGGCGTATGGTGAGGTGGCCGAGAGGCTGAAGGCGCTCCCCTGCTAAGGGAGTATGCGGTCAAAAGCTGCATCCGGGGTTCGAATCCCCGCCTCACCGCCATTTAAAATGCACCCATAGCTCAGCTGGATAGAGTACTCGGCTACGAACCGAGCGGTCGGAAGTTCGAATCTTCCTGGGTGCACCATACTTTCCAAAGCGTATGTTGATTTGCAATCAAATGAGCGTAATGGGCAGAGGCTAACGCCGATGTAGTAGGGAAAAATGGTCAGGTAAATCTGCAGTAAGAATCAAAATGCACCCATAGCTCAGCTGGATAGAGTACTCGGCTACGAACCGAGCGGTCGGAAGTTCGAATCTTCCTGGGTGCACCATATTTTGTGTGTTGAAGCGATGATAGGATTTTATATTGCACTCAGCATGCAGATAGCACGAAGGAAGATAACGTTGCTTTAGCAACGGCCCGTAGGGTGAGGCATTGCCGAGTAATCTTTCTGGGTGCACCGTTCTTCCTCTTAGTATTTTCCGAAATAAAATCAGCACGACCCCAATGCACCCATAGCTCAGCTGGATAGAGTACTCGGCTACGAACCGAGCGGTCGGAAGTTCGAATCTTCCTGGGTGCACCATATTTTGTGTGTGTTGAAGCGATGATAGGATTTTATATTGCACTCAGCATGCAGATAGCACGAAGGAAGATAACGTTGCTTTAGCAACGGCGCCGCAGGGCGAGGCATTAGCCGAGTAATCTTCCCGAGTGAACCCTATTAGAGAAACCCGCTTCGGCGGGTTTTTTGCTTTCTGCATTTCATCTTCGCGCTTCTCTCCTCATTTCTCTGATTTTCCGACGTGTTCGGATGTGCTCTGCGAACGGACAAAATGCGACTTTCACCAGACTTTGCGATAAAGTAGTTTTCCAGTTTTTTCGTGAGCATGGAGCATTCGATGTACGATCAATACGAAGGGCTAATATTTGATATGGATGGCACCATATTGGATACCGAGCCAACTCATCGTAAGGCATGGCATCAGGTATTAACCAAATACAGCATGCAGTTTGATGTCGAATCCATGGTTGCCCTGAACGGTTCTCCGACCTGGCGCATCGCCAAGTTTGTGATCGACAGTAATCATGTCGAGATGGATCCGCATCTTCTGGCCGCTGAGAAAACCGCCGCGGTGCAGGAAATGTTGCTGGACACGGTACGTCCGTTGCCATTGATTGATGTCGTCAAGGCATATCACGGTCGCCGTCCGATGGCCGTAGGCACGGGCAGTGAACACTGGATGGCGGATGCTCTGTTGCGTCACTTAGGCTTACGTGATTGCTTTGATGCGATCGTAGGCGCTAATGATGTGCAGAACCATAAACCCGCACCAGATACCTTTTTGCGTTGCGCTGAGCTCATCGGCGTGCCTCCTGAAAAATGCGTCGTCTTTGAAGATGCAGATTTTGGTATTGAGGCGGCAAAACGCGCCAACATGGCTTTTGTGGACGTGCGTACGCTGTGAGTAGCGCCGTGGCGCTGGCTTCCTTATTTGGCAGCAGCTTTTTAAGTGCCACGTTGTTACCCGGCAACTCAGAAGTCTTATTAGTCGCTTTATTGTCAGCTGGCAGTGCAATGCCAGCGGCACTGGTTTTGTCCGCTTCTGTTGGCAATACCTTAGGTGGCATAACTAACGTCATCATCGGACGCTTTCTGCCGCAGCTAAAGCCTCAGCGTGGGTTACACGTTGCAGAAGGCTGGCTGAAGCGCTTCGGACCGGCCGCTTTATTGCTGAGCTGGCTACCGGTGATTGGCGATGTGTTATGCGTTTTAGCAGGTTGGCTGCGAATGCCGTGGGGTCCGGTGGTCTTTTTCATGTTTATTGGAAAAGCGGTGCGTTACGTTCTTATTACTGTGGTAACGCTACAGGGGCTTTCATGGTTCGGTTAGATTGGCATCAGTCATCAATTATGGTCACATCTATGCAGACTCACTATGCTTGCAAATCAATGATTTCACAGAGCGGGAGGTCAATTTGATCCCGGATGTATCACAGGCGCTTTCCTGGCTGGAAGCGCATCCTCAGGCACTTAAAGGTATTCGTCGCGGTATTGAGCGTGAAACGCTGCGTGTTAATCCCGATGGTTCATTAGCGACAACCGGACATCCGGAATCCTTAGGTGCGGCGTTGACGCATCGCTGGATCACCACCGATTTTGCTGAAGCCTTATTAGAATTTATTACGCCCGTCGATGACAATATCGAGCATCTGATGGCGTTTTTGCGTGACATTCATCGTCACGTCGCGCGGGAGCTCGGTGATGAGCGCATGTGGCCATTCAGCATGCCGTGCTTTATCGAATCCGGACAGGACATCGAACTCGCGCAGTACGGTTCGTCTAACGTCGGGCGCATGAAAACGCTGTATCGCGAAGGCCTGAAGAACCGTTACGGCGCGCTGATGCAGGTCATTTCCGGCATCCATTATAACTTCTCACTGCCATTGTCATTCTGGCAAGAGCGTCTGGGCGTGAAGGATGCGAAAAGCGGCAAAGAAGCGATTTCTGCGGGTTACTTTAAGCTGATCCGCAACTATTACCGCTTCGGCTGGGTGATCCCGTACCTGTTTGGCGCGTCGCCTGCGATCTGTTCATCTTTCCTCAAAGGTCGTAAGACAGACCTGCCTTTCGAATATACCGAAGGCGGGATGTGTTATCTCCCATATGCGACGTCACTGCGTCTGAGTGATTTGGGCTACACCAATAAATCGCAGAGCAATCTGGATATCACCTTTAACGATCTTGAAACTTACGTGAAAGGCGTTAAAAGGGCGATCCGCACGCCATCGGCAGAATATGCCCAAATGGGAGTGAAGAAAGACGGAAAATATCTGCAACTGAACACCAATGTGTTACAGATTGAGAACGAGCTTTATGCGCCAATCCGTCCTAAGCGCGTGACTAAATCAGGTGAAACACCTTCTGAGGCGTTGCTGCGTGGTGGGATCGAATACATTGAGGTGCGATCGCTGGACGTCAATCCATTCTCCCCTGTAGGGATTGATGCGACGCAGGCGCGTTTCCTCGATCTGTTTTTGGTATGGTGTGCCTTAGCTGACGCGCCTGAGATGAACAGCGATGAGCTGCGTTGTACACGCCAGAACTGGAACCGCGTGATCCTCGAAGGGCGTAAGCCGGGTCAGACGATCGGCATCGGTTGTTATGACGAACGCAAACCGCTGGATCAGGTTGGCAAAGATTTGTTCGCTGATTTGAACCGCGTGGCACAGGTGATGGACAGTCAGAATGGCGATCATCTGTATCAGGACGTTTGTAAGGAACTGGTTGCGGCGTTTGATGATCCGGAGCTGACTTACTCCGCGCGTATTCTGAAAGCACTGAAACAGCAGGGCGTGGGTAATTTAGGACTGGAACTGGCCGAGAAATATCGTCAGATGCTGGTCAGCGAACCGCTGGAAGTATTGGATGAAAGCGCATTGCTGGCAGAGCAGGATGGTTCATGGCAGCGTCAGCGCGACATGGAAGCCAGTGACACGCTAAGCTTAGAAGACTATCTGGCTGCTCACGCAGGTGGTACCGAAGAGTAAAAAAGAAAAAGGCCACAATTAATGTGGCCAAATAAACATCTCTGTTTACAGGGATGATGATAACAAATGCGCGTCTTTCACTAATTAAGACCCGCATGCTGGGAAAAGGTTTCCTGAGTTCGTAAAAAAATTTAATTTATTTAGGAGAGGTGACGATATGCCACTGTTGGATAGCTTTACCGTAGACCATACCCGTATGGCAGCACCTGCTGTTCGCGTCGCAAAAACCATGAAAACCCCGCACGGGGACACCATCACTGTGTTCGATCTGCGCTTCTGCCGCCCGAATATTGAAGTGATGCCTGAGCGTGGTATTCATACGCTGGAGCACCTGTTCGCAGGCTTTATGCGTAATCACCTGAACGGAAACGGCGTTGAGATCATCGATATTTCTCCGATGGGTTGCCGTACCGGGTTCTATATGAGCCTGATCGGTGTGCCGGAAGAGCAGTTGGTCGCTGATTCCTGGAAAGCGGCGATGGCAGATGTTCTGAAGGTGAAAGAACAACGTCAGATCCCTGAGCTGAATGAGTATCAGTGCGGTACCTTCGAGATGCACTCTCTGAAAGAAGCGCAGGAAATCGCGCAGCACATTCTCGATCACGACGTTGTCGTGAACCGTAACGACGATCTGGCTCTGCCAAAAGAAAAACTGTCTGAATTGCACATCTAGTTCATTGGGCAGAAGCAAAAAAAGACGCGAATTTCGCGTCTTTTTTATGTCTGCAACTCTTGCTGCTAGCGCTGATTTACGGTGCTTTGTAAGGGTTGGAGAGGGCGTACCTGAACCTGTTTGATCATGTTCTCCTGCACATCCAGAATTTCGACTTCATAATTCTTAATCCGCAAGTTTGTGCCGATGACTGGGATCTCTTCCAGCACTTCCAGTAGCATGCCATTCATGGTTCGTGGCCCGTCAGCAGGCAGATTCCAGTTAAAGGCTTTGTTCAGTTCACGGACGTTCGCACTGCCTTCAATCACAACGGAACCATCGCTTTGAGGCGTCACCTCTTCGGCCAGTGTCGGTGACATCGACGTGGTAAAATCACCGACGATTTCCTCGAGGATATCCTCTACTGTCACCAACCCCTGTATATCGCCGTACTCATCGACCACAATTCCGGCTTTTTTCTTATTGCGCTGGAACTTGACCAACTGAATATTCAGCGGTGTGCCTTCCGGGATGTAGTAAATCTCATCGGCGGCGCGCAGCAGGTTTTCTTTGGTGAACTCTTTCTTCTCGGTCATCAGACGATACGCTTCGCGCAGGCGCAGCATGCCGATGGCGTCATCGAGTGAGTCACGGTAAAGCACAATACGACCATGCGGTGAATGTGTCAGCTGGCGGATGATGGATTTCCAGTCATCGTTGATATCGATACCGACGATTTCATTGCGCGGCACCATGATGTCATCGACCGTCACCTTCTCAAGGTCGAGCACGGAAAGCAGCATGTCCTGATTTCGACGGGAGATTTGCGAGCGCGATTCATTCACGATAGTCCGCAGCTCTTCTTTGCTCATCGCATCGCTGAGGCTGGTGGTGGTTTTGATACCGCACATGGTCATCAGCAGACGCGAGAGACTGTTAAGGATCCACACTAAAGGCATCATGATGGTTTGCAGCGGGCGCAACAAAATACTGCTCGGGAAAGCGATGCGTTCCGGGTTCAGTGCCGCGAAGGTTTTCGGCAACACTTCGGCAAACAGCAGTACCACGAAAGTCAGCACGCCGGTGGCAATCGCAACGCCAGCATCGCCGTAGAGGCGGATACCCACAATTGTTGCCAGAGCGGAAGCAAGGATGTTGACCAGATTGTTGCCGATGAGCACCAGACTAATCAATTGATCCGGGCGTTTTAACAGCTTTTCGACGCGACGTGCACCGCGGTTACCCTGCTTGGCCAGGTGACGTAACCGGTAACGGTTGAGTGTCATCATACCGGTTTCGGAGGCTGAAAAATAAGCCGAAACCACCACCATGATGATCAATATGATGATCAGGGTTGTTGTCGAGACGTGCTCCAACGGGAATTCCTTATTATTGATGAACCATGATTTGCTGGATCAGGCGACTGCCAAAATAGGCGAGAGTCAGAAGAATGGCGCCAGCCATGCTGAACCATACCACGCGGCGGCCACGCCAGCCTTCGTGATAATGTCCCCACAGCAGGACGATATAAACGAACCATGCCAGTATCGATAAGACGGCCTTGTCGATATTCTCCGGGCTGAACAGATTGTTCAGATACAGCAAACCGGTGCACAGCGTCAGTGTCAGTAAAATGACACCGATCTGGGTGATGTGAAAAAGTTTACGTTCGATGCTCATCAGTGGTGGCATATCGGCAGTAAAGGTGAGACGTTTGTTCTTGAGCTGGTAATCGAGCCACGCCAGCTGCAGTGCGTAGAGTGCGGCAATCATTAGTGTCGCATATGAGAACAACGCCAGGCCGATGTGGACCAGCAGCCCTTTGCTTTCCTCCAGATGCGTAATGAACTCGCCCGGCAGAAATGTCACAAAGGCCAGGTTGATCAGAGAAAAACTGTAGACGATCGGCAGAACGAACCAGCCACGATTGCGCGAGGCGACGATCGTCATCACCGTGCCAATGATTAAACTCACCACCGAGCCTATATTGACCAGACTCAGGTTCTGGCCGGTGCTGACGTCAAAGATGCGCTGCTGCAACGCAACGGCGTGACACACCAGCGCCACCACCACGGAAATCAGTGCCAGACGCCGATATGCGCTGTTCTTCCGAATGATGCTCGGAATGATCAGTGCAAGGCTGAACAGATAGGCCAACATGGCGACGAGAGCAAAAACTGACATAGCGTTTCAGTAGCATCGAAAAGTGAATGAGAATCGCAGTATAACGTTACCCGCGTCACGCTCCAACCTATCTGAGACGCCAAAGCAGAGATCGTCAACGCTTCGTGTTATAATCCCGCAATTACGTCGCAAAAGCGGCCTGTCATTACGTTGAGCAAGAGACGATGTTTGAGAATTTAAGCGATCGATTGTCGCGCACACTGCGCAATATCAGCGGCCGCGGGCGGCTGACCGAAGAAAATATCAAAGAGACGTTGCGTGAAGTCCGCATGGCGTTACTGGAAGCGGACGTTGCGCTGCCGGTCGTTCGTGACTTCATCAACCGGGTGAAAGAGAGCGCCGTTGGCGTTGAGGTCAATAAGAGCCTTACACCGGGTCAGGAATTCGTCAAAATTGTCCAGAAAGAACTGGAAAACGCGATGGGCGAGGCGAACACCGAGCTCAATTTAGCGGCACAGCCACCGGCCGTCGTGCTGATGGCGGGTTTACAAGGTGCGGGTAAAACCACCAGCGTCGGTAAACTGGCGAAATTCCTGAAAGAAAAGAAAAAGAAAAAAGTGCTGGTGGTGTCTGCCGACGTTTATCGCCCTGCGGCGATCAAACAGCTGGAAACGCTGGCACAGCAAGTTGAAGTGGATTTTTTCCCGTCGGATGCACAGGAAAAGCCGGTTGATATCGTTCGCCGCGCCCTTCAGCAAGCCAAACTGAAATTTTATGACGTTCTGATCGTCGATACCGCCGGCCGTTTACACGTCGATGAAGCGATGATGGACGAGATCAAACAGGTTCACGCCGCGATTAATCCGGTTGAAACGCTGTTTGTTGTCGATGCCATGACCGGCCAGGATGCTGCAAACACGGCGAAAGCGTTTAACGAAGCGCTGCCGCTGACGGGTGTGATCCTGACGAAAGTTGATGGTGACGCGCGTGGTGGTGCTGCACTCTCAATTCGCCATATCACGGGCAAACCGATTAAATTCCTCGGGATGGGTGAAAAAAACGATGCGCTGGAGCCTTTCCATCCGGATCGTATCGCTTCACGTATTTTGGGCATGGGTGACGTTCTCTCACTTATCGAAGATATTGAGAGTAAAGTCGACCGCGCGCAGGCTGAGAAACTGGCCAGCAAGCTCAAAAAAGGCGACGGTTTCGACCTGACCGACTTCCTCGATCAGCTTAAGCAAATGCGCAACATGGGCGGTATGGCGAACATGATGAGTAAATTGCCGGGCGTCGGGCAATTGCCGGACAACGTGAAATCTCAGATGGACGATAAAGTGCTGGTGCGTATGGAAGCGATCATCAATTCGATGACGATGAAAGAGCGTGCTAAGCCAGAAATAATTAAAGGTTCCCGTAAGCGACGTATTGCGATGGGTTCCGGCATGCAGGTGCAGGACGTTAACCGCTTACTCAAGCAGTTTGACGACATGCAGCGCATGATGAAGAAAATGAAGAATGGCGGTATGGCGAAAATGATGCGTGGCATGAAAGGTATGATGCCACCGGGTTTCCCAGGCCGCTAATCGACAAGACTGGCTATTTATCAGCCACATAAACGGCCCCAAACGTACTCAGGCAAATAGCGACGGAGGCAATCTACGCTTTCGATTGCTTTTTGCGCCAAAATGAGTAAAATTTTGGGGCTTTTTATATTGCAACCAGACCCCGTTCCCCGATGGGGTCTGGTTGTTTTATTAACTAAAGAGGATGTTATGGTAACAATTCGTTTAGCACGTGGCGGCGCAAAAAAGCGTCCGTTTTATCAAGTAGTAGTGACCGACAGCCGCAACGCTCGTGACGGTCGTTTCATCGAACGCGTAGGTTTCTTCAACCCATTGGCTTCTGGCCAGGCTGAAGCACTGCGTCTGGACCTGGATCGTATTACCCATTGGGTAGATCTGGGTGCAACCGTTTCTGATCGCGTTTCTTCGCTGATCAAAGACGCTAAGAAAGCAGCTTAATCTGTCGCGGTGGTGGCAATGAGCAAGCAATCCAATCCAGTGGTACCCGCTGAGCCGTTAGTACTCGGCAAAATGGGTTCAACATACGGCATTCGTGGTTGGCTCAGAGTGTTTTCATCCACCGAAGACGCTGAAAGCATCTTCGAATACCAGCCCTGGTTTATCCAGCGTGCCGGTAAGTGGCAGGTTATCGAGCTGGAAGGCTGGAAACGCCACACTCAGGACCTGATTATCAAAGTCAAAGGCGTTGATGATCGGGATGCAGCGAATCTGCTGACCAATTGCGAAATTGTCGTCGATTCAAAGCAGCTACCCACACTGGAAGACGGTGACTATTACTGGAAAGACCTTTTTGGTTGCCAGGTAGTGACAACTTCCGGTTACGAACTGGGCAAAATCATCGATATGATGGAAACCGGTTCTAACGACGTGATGGTAGTCAAAGCCAACCTGAAAGATGCCTTCGGACTCAAGGAGCGGTTGATTCCGTTCCTCGATGGGCAGGTTATCAAGAAAGTCGATCTCGCTACTCGCACCGTCGAAGTAGATTGGGATCCTGGTTTTTGACCTCCGTAACGTTTACTGATGTAAACAACGGCGGGTTGAGCGGCAAAGCATTTGTAAGGGGTAGGCTATGTGGATCGGTATAATTAGCCTGTTTCCTGAGATGTTCCGCGCAATCACCGATTACGGGGTAACTGGCCGGGCAGTTAAGAATGGCCTGTTGAGCGTAAATTGCTGGAGTCCTCGTGACTTCGCATACGATCGACATCGTACCGTGGATGAGCGCCCTTATGGCGGTGGTCCCGGCATGCTGATGATGGTGCAACCTTTACGGGAAGCGATTCATGCAGCAAAAGCAGCGGCAGGCGAGGGTGTGAAAGTGATTTATCTTTCACCTCAGGGTCGCAAACTGGATCAAACCGGTGTTTGCGAACTGGCGGCCCATCAGAAAATTATTCTGGTGTGTGGCCGTTATGAAGGGATTGATGAGCGCGTAATCAAAACCGAAATTGATGAAGAATGGTCAATTGGTGATTATGTTCTCAGCGGTGGTGAGTTGCCGGCAATGACTTTGATTGATTCAGTTTCCCGCTTTATACCGGGCGTTCTGGGTCGTCAGGCCTCAGCAGAAGAAGATTCTTTCGCTGACGGATTGCTCGACTGCCCCCACTATACCCGCCCTGAAGTGTTGGAAGGCATGGAGGTACCGTCAGTTTTACTGTCGGGAAACCACGCTGATATACGTCGCTGGCGCCTGAAACAGTCGCTGGGTCGAACCTGGCTTAGAAGACCTGAACTTCTGGAAAACCTAGCTCTGACTGACGAGCAAGAGGTGTTACTGAGAGAGTTCCAAAAGGAACATCGACTCAGTTAACAAAACTATGAGGGACCGCTTGAGCACTTTGCCAGGCCTTCCCGATATATCAGTTTACCTAGGGTAAGAGACATATTATGAGCAATATCATTAAACAGATCGAACAAGAGCAGATGAAGCAAGACGTACCTGCATTCCGTCCGGGTGATTCCGTGGAAGTTAAGGTATGGGTCGTTGAAGGTTCTAAAAAGCGTCTGCAGGCATTCGAGGGCGTGGTTATCGCTATTCGTAACCGCGGTCTGCACTCTGCATTCACTGTTCGCAAAATTTCTAACGGCGAAGGTGTTGAGCGTGTATTCCAGACTCACTCCCCAGTAATCGACAGCATTGCTGTTAAACGTCGTGGTGCCGTTCGTAAAGCTAAACTGTACTACCTGCGTGAGCGTACTGGTAAGTCTGCTCGTATCAAAGAGCGTCTTAACTAAGGTATCGCTAACGCGACATCGACTAGTTAATAGAGAACAAGGGGTTAGCCAATGGCTAACCCCTTTTTTTATATCTGAATGACCACAATTTGACTACGCCGCTGATTTTTCGCTCCCGGGTTTTGAAATGACGCGGGCGACGGATTCGTGTGTGGCGAAGGTGCAGCTGCACTCGATGTTCTGGCACTGATGATACCGTTCCTTCGTAGACTCACTCAGATAACGGCTTGAACGTGTGTGGGCGACTTTTCCACAAAGCGGGCAATGCATCATAAAAACCTCCGGCATGACAGGTAAGCGATGAGGTCATTATGAAACCTTAAGCTTGCAAAAGCAAGTTTAAGATTGTGATATTGATGACTGGTACGTGATATCCGCCACATAAATCTTCAAATTCAACTTTGTTGTAAATCCCTTTTCATTGAGGCTATGTTCAACCGAGTCGATAATCCAGCGCTGATCGTCGACTACATTTTTGAAGCCCTGAACATTCAGCGGTGTCTGAGCGCTGAGATCGGCACGGCCCATCGCCAGCCTGATGCTAAAGGATGCTGAATCCGCCTGGATCTGATTAAAGACAGAATCCGCCGCGCGCATTGCGGACTCTTCATCGGGATAAATTTTAGGGAGTTTGAGAACGTTTTCCCCGGATCCCGCGGTATAACTTTTTAGTGGTGGCGTTTTCACAGACTCAGCGCCCGCCGTTTTGGTGGCTAATGGATGTTGCTTTTGCGAGGCAGGGTTTGCTGACGGTATTCTTTTCAGGGCTACGCTGCTGGTGGCCGCCGTTTTCACATCATAAGACTGGGCAATCACGCCGCTGTAGGCCTTCTGATCAATCACTTTGAAAATATGCTCATCGCCGTCGCTGCGTACCAGCGTTTTCCACGGCAGCGTTTGCCCGGAGGCGCTCCTTGCTGAATAAGGTTTGAAAAAGATAATAGCGCCATTTTTCACCGTGGCTTGCGCGCCGTAGTTTTGTGCCAGCCGGGTGAGGAAATATCCGTCATTCTCATCGGTCTGATCGATGTGGGGGATCTTAATGCTATCGAGCTCCGGCGCAATAAACGGCAAAGAGAGATTATTGCGCGCTGAGAGGATCCTTACGATCGCTCCCAGCGTGTAGTCATCATAAGACTGACTGCGTTTCGTTTCGAACGTTCCCCGAAAATCGGCGCTGCGGGCGGTAACGATCACAATATCTGGTGACCCCTGGTGGGTCACGGTATCCACAATGAAGTACCCGCAGTCGTATAAAGCCTGTTTCGACCACCCGATATGCAAATGCAAAAGAGTGCCTCTGGCGGGCATTTGCAGTTGTCCGTCGGCATCGTCGAATTTGAGTGTCAGATCATCTGCGGCGAATCCGCTCTTGTCATTGACGGTGAGACTGATGATGCGGTCGGTGACACTTTGTTCCAGCACCTTATTCTTTATTTTCAGGGTAAAAGCCGGCGCGATCCGTGCGCCAGCGGGTAACTGAACATCGGTAAGCATCGTTATCCTCCCGTAATAAAATTGCCGATTGCCGAACTGGCCTTGTTATACAAATCTTCAGCCTGCGCCATCAGGTCGCCAAACATGGCGGCCTGAGATTCATCCACCCTTTTTAGAATGACGCTGAAAGTAATGCTCCGCGCCTGCCCGTTTGAATTGAATTCGCCGTTGTCATTGGTCAGGCTCTCAATGACAAACATGCCATAGATAGTGCCGTTCCCTTCAATCAGCGGCCATGCCCGGCCTGAATCCGCCATGCTTTGCAGGGTTTGCAGATAGCGCATGCCGCCGGTCAGTTCTGGCAGGAGTTGCCCCGTCAGTTTCAACGTTTCCTTACCCAATCCCAGAAATTGCGAAACCGCCCGCTGTCCGAAACGGGCATTTTCCGCCCAGATGTAATTCACCTGATGACTGGTGGTCTGATAGGGGAGGGTGCTCAGTTTGAATACAAATAAACCCAGCGACATCATCATGAGTAGAAGCCTCCGTTACTGAACTGGCTGTGCAGCGCGTTCTCATAATTCCTGTCGCGCTCATTCATTGCCTGGGTAATAAAGCCCTGAATTTTTGGATAGTCTGTTTCAGGGGTGGCGGTAAAACTGAAATTCATGGTCGTTGCCCGGTTATCGGTCAGATTATTGGCAAAGTTGTTTTTGGCAGGCTGGTACAGGCTGAGCGTTCCACCTGTCGACGAAAGATTTGGCGCTAAGGCCGCTGGCGCACTTAGGCTCTCAGCAGGTTCATCAGAGTCACTACTGAAAATATTCAGAACGGAATCGACGCCCTTACGCGCCCAGTTAAAGACTTCCCCGATTTGAGAGACGGCTTTCGAGAGTGTCACGAAGATTTCTCCGATAGCTTCCCCGACCAGTTTGCCAACGTTGCTAAAGCCCGCCAGCTGATCCTGTGTGAATTTAATTGGCGTAAACAAATCAGTTATCCACGCCAGCGCAGCTTTAAAGGGCGCGAATGTCAGAGTGATCGGCCCTATGGCAGAACTGAAACCCGCGACTAACCCGCTGACAAAAGCACTGATTGGCTCCCAGAGTTTTACGATGGCGATGCCAATACCGGCAATCAGGGCGATGACCGGCAACAGCGGCAACCCGATGGCTGTAAAAGCGGCTGCAATCATGCCGCCGGTACTGGTCAAGAGGGGGCCGAGTACGCCGGTTCCGGCCATCAGCATATTGACGCCGCTCAGCACCGGCGCGATGGCGGCACTCAGCGAACTCAGCCCGCCGACAATACCGGTAACCCCTAAAGCAAGGCCGAGCAGGGAATTCACCAGCTGTGGATTATCGGTTATCCAGGTATTGAGCGTTGTCAGCCAGCCGGTGGCGGTTTGCGTTAGTTCGCGCAGCGCTGAGCTTTGTCCTTCAAACAGATTGATGCGCAAGGTTTCCCAGGTCGCAAACAGTTTGGTGATATCGCCGTCAAGGTTGTCACTTTTCACCGTTACGGCCATTTGTGCCTCCGGCGTATCGCCGTTGAGCTGAGCCGGTGTTTGCGCCAGAACCTGACTGGCATCTAGCCCGTCCCCGGCGAGTTTCTTCTGCGTGGCCACCACCTCTGAGGGGGCATGGCCAGACGCCGCCATCGACAGGCTTTGCTGACGTAACGCCGCGAGGCGCGGATCGTCATTTTTCAGGCCAAGCATCGACTGAACGTCCGAAAGCGCGGCCTGCAGTTCGGCGCCGGGTTTCAGAAACTCTTTTGCCAGTTCCAGCTGAGGATGAGTAAAGTTAATCGCTGCGATACCCGTGTTTTTGTTTGCCTCAGCGCTTTCCGGCCTGGGTATTGTTTGCCCGCTAATGTCACTGGTTTGTTGTTCGACAAGGAGGGTACGTAACTCAGTCTTCGCGCCCTGACCGTGAAGGTCATGGCTCTGTTGATCAATAAAATTCTGGCGGAGGAATACCCCCGGCACTTCAGGGAATAGCTTATATTGCTCACCGGAGACGTTTTCCATTACTCGTGTTTGTTTTTCCAGCGTCTGGAAGTCCAAGACGATATCGCTGATATCATCTGAAATGACGCTGTATAACGTCTTTTTCGGCAGCGTCGTAAAATTCCGCCAGACATTTTCCGTCGCGGCTTTCAGAGATTTTAGCTGCTTATTGATGTTCCCCAGCGTAGTGGGGAGTTGCCCGACATTACTCATCTGTTTTGACTCCGCTGCGTTGCAATGCTTTATATCGCCAGCTCAACAGATCGGTGAGCGACATGCCGTCCATCTCGGACGGCGGCCAGTGGAAGATCACCGCGACGTCTGCCATCAGATCATCAACGGTGAGGCGGAGCGCGATGTTTACGCCGCCGGTTTCGGTGATAAAAAACCAATCACCTTGCCTGCCAGTGCAATCAGGTCAGGCAGCTCGAGGCGTGAGCACTCTTCTTTGGTGAGATTGGGATAAGTGATGCGGGGCAAAATGGTAATCAGCGCATCCACATCGGCGTTCGCCAGCGCCGCCAGCCCGATACCGCGCAGGCTACCCGCCGTCGGTTTGGTCACCTGAATTTCTGTGATTTCCATATCGCCGCGTTTCAGCGGAACATCAAGAATCACGGTGTTGTCGTTGCTTTCAATCTGGCTCATAGGGTTTCCTGTTTAAGCGAAAGTGAAGCCGGCAACTTTTGCCGGCTCAGGGAAGGGAATTACAGGCCGAGCGCGGTGCGGTGTTCAGCCAGGCGGTCAACGCCGTTGACGATTTCCACCATATTGACGGTGTCGATCTCAATCAGTTCTTTGCCGTCGATAGTCAGTTTGAAGTAGGTGCACTGGGTGGTGACTTTGGTTTCAGTGTCTTCACCCTGCTTGTACTCACCAAAATCAAACTCTTTGTGACGGCCGCGCATCATCACTTCAACCGCGGATACATCGCCGGTATCGTCGCGTTGCAGGGAACCGGCAAAACGCAGCGGAATATCGGAGATGCTGCCCCACTGTTGCAAAACCAGTTCGTCCAGACCGCCGATCGACCATTCCAGCGTCAGCGCATCGTCGTCGAGACCGAAATCCACCGCGACCGAACCGCTCATGCCGCCGCCGCGATAGTTTTCCAGCTTGCGGGTCAGTTTCGGCAGGGTCAGGGAAGAGACCAGGCCAAGGTAGCTGTTACCGTCGTTAAACAGGTTCAGGTATTTCAATTTTTTAGGAAGTGCCATGAGTCATTCTCTCCTTAGCTGTTAATGGACGCGGCAAAGTTCACCAGATAAGAGTCGGTGATACGCTGGCGCAGGGTCAGATCTTCCAGAGGAGGAACCGGCGTGTAGTCGTAATCGATATACAGCTTACCGGCCTTCAGGGTTTCTGCGGTGTTGGCGGTTTCGTCGTACCAGCAATCGCCATCAATGATGTAACCCGCTGATTTCATTTCGCGCATTTTGGCTTTGATGCCGTCGATCATGTCGCGCACCAGCGTCGGGGTCATCGGCTTATCGACAGCCCACATGTGTGCTTCAGCCATGGTATCGGCCAGTACCTGGGCGGTGCGGGTGTAGTTTTCGAAGATAAACAACGAATCGTCGCTGCAGGTGCGGTTGCCCCAGAAGCGGAACCCGTCTTTGCGTACCAGCGTCGTCACGCCCGCTTCGTTCAGCAAATCGGCATCGGTGCCGCTCGCCTGTAAATCCCAGAATACGCTGGCTGAAAGGCCGGTCACGCCGTTGACGCCGACGTTTGACAGGGTTTTATGCCAACCGGTTTCCTGGTCAATTTTGGCGCGCAGACCCAAAGCGCGTGCAGTGGCGTAAGCAATATCAGACTGGCCGGTAGCCGTATTCCAGTTCACAAAATCCGGCCAGATCAACATCAGCTCGCGCTGGCTGAAGTTGTCACGGTATTTGATCGCGTCGGAAAGCGTTTTCGCGCCGTAAGCGCTGATATATCCGAAAGCACGCAGCTGCTGGCAGACGCCCGCCAGTGCGGTGGCAACCGCCTGATTATCCAGACCCGGAACCCCGAGAATACGAGGCTTAACGCCTAATTCTGCCTGCGCAGAAAGCAGGGCTTTCATGCCGGTATAACGACCATTGGCATCCGAACCGCCAATAATATTGCTGGTGGTGGCGTCTTCATCCGCGCCGGTCGCAACACGCACGACCACGGTGACCGGTTTGCACTGATCCGCGATAGCCAGGAGCGCAGCACGCAGCGTACCGGTTTTACCCCCCTTGCCGCTGGCGGCTAGAACATCGGTGATCAGAACCGGTGTGTTAAGCGGAAACGTGGTGGCATCCGCATCTTCGGCGGTACAAACCATGCCAATAATTGCTGTTGAAACAGTTGAAATAACGCGGGTGCCGTCATTGATTTCGACGACGCGTACGCCGTGGTGATAATCAGCCATCAGGGTGACTCTCTCTGTTGTGGGGGTGAAGCAAGGATGCCGGTTCACAAAAGAAAGCGCATTCAATGGCAGGCGTGGGAGGAGTGGCACAACAGGTGCCTATTCTAAAGCAATAAAAAAGCTCCCAAAGGAGCTTTAGATTAAGCCGGAATATCAGGCCAGATAATATCAGGCGCTATTTTAGAATCTATCCGGCTAAGTGAAACCCTGTAAAGCATCCATTTATTTAATTCAGCAAGCTCATTGTCTGTCGCAATACCTAACTCTTTTGCATCTTGTAGGGGGCTAATTATTACTGAGGCTTCAGTAAGTAAAGTATTTTTCCTATAAGAGGCCTGTTCAGCAAGTTCATCAGCTGAGTAAACTCTGAGAGTTATTTTTTCACCGTCGAATATCCATTTTCCTCCAGTTGGTGTCTTTTCAAAATTTTCCGGAAGGAAATCTACTTCAACTAAATTAAAAAATTGTGGCCATAGTGTTGATGCATCATAACTGGCAGAGTTAACCACCCCCTTTTCATCAAATACTACTTTTAGCCTGTCTGGAGATAAATTTTTTTGTAATTGATACCAGTCATTGCCTTTTGGATCAGAAAGGAATGTTATGCCATGTGAATCTGCTAGCAGAGTTTCTTTTTCATTCAGATTTTTACGCAATGCAAATGGACCATAAACTTTTGTTTTCATGCATAACCTACCGTATACCAGTTGCCATTAATAAATTTCTGTAAGGGTCGAAGGCGGATCCAATAATTTGAACTTCCTGCATCTTTGAAGGAAGTCATAACGCCGCCACTCATACGTTCAATGTTCCCTCGCTCCTGAAATTCTGAGGAGGTGCCAAGACGAATATCACTAACAAAGTTTGCAGTAGTCCATGTGTTCGTGGCAAGCGTCACAACGGCATTGCTTGTTGAGTGACGCATATAGGGCACAGTTGCATTACCTGAAGCAAAACCGGCTACGTTACATGTATCACGTTGGATTGAGTTAACAGCTTCTGGACTTGGTTTATTATTTGGGCTATAAACTCTTTGCCCCGCCTCAGTTATTGTCCCCGAAGTGCTGAGATCACCAGTTCCACTGAAGATAACTTGCCCTGTTTGAACGGTATTGTCTATATTGATTGTCCTGAAAACAAAGCCACCAGGACCATTGCCTCTATTGTTAATGAAATTAGATTCACCTCTGCTTCCACTTTCATTCCAACCAATATAAGTCCCTTGGGCACGGTCTAAATATGCAACTTTGTTTGCAAAGAAATATCCAGCAGAAAATTTTGAGCCATAAATATCAGCACCATTAATGTCTCCAGGGCAAGCTAACCCATTTGTATTAGGGTCAAATATCCATACAGCGGTTTTTCCATTATCTCCGATGACATGAATACATGCTCTGGCATAATCAGGGTTGCCGCTGGTGAGTGCTCCAAAACTTACGGCTGCCCCATAACCATGCGTTTGTGTATGAGTTAGTCCCTTAATAATAGGCAAGTAGTTGCTAACACCTGCCGGCGCTGCCAATCCAAAAGGAATTAAGAAAGGTGATTTGGGATTCGTATATTGAGCTGCTAAAGCGCCGAATCCCTCCCATACTCCCGGTTTAATGCTGTAACGTGCTGAGTTAGCCAAATAGCCTACATCCCCTCCGGCGGTAGGTACTGCCCCGACGTTTCCCGCAGCGATACTAATATCCGCCGTTCCATCAAACGCGACACCGGCAATTTTCCTTGCCGTTGCCAGTTTTGTTGCCGCAACGGCTGTGCCACCTGATGGTAAACGCCCGTTTGCATTGTCATTCGCCGCTTTCACCGCTTTCGGTGTCGCCGCCAGCACTTCGCTGGCATTGTCCACTGCGCTACTCAGTTGCACAAAACCTTTAGCGGTCAGGGTGCCATCAGGATGGTTGCGCGATTTCTCGTGGGTGGCGAGCAGGTCATTTACATACTCTTCGGTTGCAACGATCAACGAGTCATCTATGGTCAAACTGACCGCATCGGTGCTGGTGACGGTAATGACCATGCGCAGCGTTTGCGTGCGGCCGGAGCCTTCTTCCAGCGCAGGTTTATAGGTCTCGGCCATATTGCAGACTGCAATCAGGATACCGTCATCGGCATAAAGCCCCATTTCCCGCATCCAGAAGCCCCCGGCGCTGGCGGGAATAATCGCTTCGGCGATGATCCAGTTGGCATGTTTGCTGTCCGTTTTCAGCGAGTTCAGCTTGATGCGGTAGGTCTCTTTGACCAGTTTGGTTTGCGTGGAAACCGGTTCGGTGGCTCTGCCGCCGCCGTCGCCCACAGCCATTTGGGTGATGTTGATGTCCTGACCGCTATCAATAGCAGCGGCAATGCGCGCCTGTCCGAGGTCAGTGACGACAGATTTAAATGTGCTCATAGTGTTCCTTATCAGCCTGGGTAAACAGTGAGAGTGTCAGCGTCATAAGCCGCGGCACCGAGAAAGATTTTTCCGGCAATATCCTGAGTAATTGTCAGTGCCGTCAGAAGCCTGCTGGCCGGTTTAGCGTCAGTGATTAAACGCTCCATTTCGTTGTACATCGCTTCGTCAATCCCGGTTTCAAGCACGCCGATGTCTAGCCGGAACGTGCCGGGCGTATCGCCGGTTTCCCACCATTCATTGACGTTAATGACGTAACCGAGCGGCTCAACGACGCGGCGAATCGCACTGATGGTTCCTTTGTGTTGATGGATGAACCAGGCGGTTTCAATCACACTTCTTTTGGTGACTACCGGCCATTCGCTGTCCCAGCTATCGACGGAAAACGCCCAGGCCAGATAGGGCAGGAAAATGGCCGGGCAGGTTTTCGGGTTCCACAAAGTGCGAAGCGGAATTGGGACGCGCTCCAGTAATGCGCAGGCTTCGGCGGCGGCGACTTCCAGCGCCGACGAGCCAGAAGGCAGCAGCCGGTTACTCATCTGAACCTCCGACCGCTATGGCATAACGCGTGCAGAGGGAGGCCTGTGTTTTATCAAGCACCAGGTCCGCCAGCGGTTTCGCCAGTTCGACGCGCTGAACGCCTTCAACGTGTAATGCGGCATATATGGCGGAGAGACGGATATCGCGACCCAGACGATGCTGATCGGAGATGTACTTCTCAAGCTGCGCCTGCGCGGCCTGTTGGATTGGTTCGGACTCCGGGCCCGGATAGAGGAACAGCGACGCTGAAATTTCGTATTCAACAATGCTGGCGGACTGCACCGCCACGCGGTCAGCCACCGGGCGGACGTCTTCATCGTTCAGGGCTATCTGTACTTTTGATATCAGGTCAGCGCTGGCAATACCGCCGTTATCATGAGAAAGCAACGTCACCAGTACATTCGCAGGGGAAGGGCTGATGACTGATACATCCGCCACCCGTCCGTCTGCCGAACGTGCATGATACTCATAGGCACCGGTCGGACCCGCGACGCTCAGTCCTTCGAAGGCCTGTGGAATGCGCATACGCAAATCGGTATCGGCTTCCATCACGGCGGCTGTCGGGGGAATGGTGGTGTTGTCAGCAGCCCGGAGTACCAGACGCCCGACGTTGAAGTTCGCGGCCAGCTGGTCCAGATCGTTCCCGGTCGCATAGGCCACCATGACTGCGCGGGCAGCTTCGTTGACCCGCTGACGCAGGATCAGCTCGCGGTACGCATTCTCCTGCAGCAGTTTGACCAGCGGTTCGGATTCCAGCGTCAGCGTACGGCTGATAGCCTCCTGCTGGTCGGCGGGATAGAGCGAAATTAGCGTACTTTTACGTTCCTCAAACAGGCTTTCATAGTCCAGTTCTTCGACCACATCAGGGGCCGGTAACTGGCTCAAATCGATCGTTGCCATAGTGTCAGCTCACAGGAATATTGAGAGAAAAATCCGTCGCCGTATCGCTACGGCTTCCGGTCAGTTCTACCACCATCTTGCCGGTGTAATCGGTGTCGAAAGTGATAGCGTTCAGTGAAATACGCGGTTCCCACTGCAGCAACGCGGTGTAGCAAATTGCCATCATCTGCAGATGCAGCGCACCGTTTTGTGGCTGGTCGAGAAGTTCCGAAAGCAACGAACCGTAGTTGCGGCGCATCACACGGGAACCCACCGGCGTGTTCAAAATATCGCTGACCGACTGCCTGATATGGTCCAGGTCTTCAATCGCCTTGCCGCTTTCTCTGGCCATGCCTGTGTATTTCGGATTACTCATTGCGGAACTCCGGTTTGGCCGTTGCCGGTCTGCACGCCGCTGTGGCGATGGGTGTGCACAACAATGCCGTTAGATGTCAGACTGCCGCCACTGTGGGTAAGATTTCCGGTCAGCGTGCCGCCCTGTTTCACTTCCAGCGTGCCGGTCGTCAGTTTGCTGGTGCAGACCACTTCCGGGGTATCGAGGGTGATGCGCGTGCTGGCGGTGCAACGGATTTCCGGTGCGGTGACGTCCACTTTTTCTGTGGCGTTGATCACGGCGGTTTTGATGCCAGTGACTTTCAGCGCACTACCAGACGGCTCGTATTCAAATACTGCGCCGTCCGGGAAGGCCAGATGAATAGCGTCTGCCGACACTGACGGCGCAGGCATGGCATCGGAAAACACCGCCGGTAAGACGAACGCGGTATTCAGCTCACCGCCGAGCGACAGCAGCAGAACCTGTTCGCCGGGCGAAGGTGCCCACCAGCTGCGCGTGCGGCCTGCACGGTGCGTCATCCACGGCAGCCATGCCGTGATGTTACTGCCGGTAGCAACGCGACAGCGGGCGTTCGGCAGATCCAGTTCAGATACCGTTCCGATGCGTACCAGATTGCCAATCAGCCGCATGATTTCGTTGAGTTGCAGATTTGTATTCATGGGATAAAGGATGCCGTTTCAGAGGGTTGAGCGACAATCGATGACCGCCCGTTAACGGATGGCACAACGAATGTCAGCGGGTTACACAGTCCAGCTGCTGATCAGTTCCCCATTGAGGTAAACCTGACGCGGCAGTGCGACGTTCTCCGGCAGCGGCGGCTCGGGTAAATGTGTAATCGTGCGCACGTCATCCTGATCGGCGACCTGTACCCGTTCGGTCAGTTGCAGCATCAGGGTCAGGCTGTGGCCCTGCTGAGTGAAGGTAAAATCGCTTAGCCGGTGGCTGGCGTTACCGAGGATCTCGGGCAGATTGACCCGCAGCCAGTCGAGGATCGTCACCACCACCTGATCGACCAGTGTTTCGCTGAGCGGTGCGTCGTCGTCCGTGATGGTCAGGGTCAGCGGGTAGCGATATTCAAAGGACAAAGAAGCCGCCGCGGTGGCTACCACGTACCCCTGACCCGTGATGAGTGCCAGTTTTTCAGGGGCGAATTGAAACAGAGGGATCTGCTCAATCAGCCGTTGTTGCAGTTGATTTGGTTTTTGCATGCTGTGCCTCCTGACACGTTTTGATGGCTTCCACCTGCAGGCCGCAGTTGAGCAGCGCAGATTCGAGTTGGAGAATATCGGCGCTCAGATCCCCGTTAGTCGCTGGTTGCGCGGGCGGTACCGGGCACGGACTGACTGCCGGACAGCCAACGTAAATAATCGCCGGCGGTGTTGAAGGCGGGGCGCTGGTGCAACCGGCTGACGTCAGCAGGCAGAACAGTGTCAGCCCACTGACGGGATTGCGGATCGTCATGAAGTTCTCCTTGCCGTTGATGTTCGCGGGTTTGCATCGCCCGTTGAGCCGTGCTCAGATTTTCGCGTAACGCCAGTTCCGCCCGTTCCCGCTGGCGCATCTGCTGATTAAGTGAAGCGATCAGCGTTTCACGCTGTTGCAGCTGCCCTTTCAGGGCATCCCGCTGCTGGCCGGAGAGGGTTAAATCGTGTTGCAGCGAGCGGTTGGAAAGCAGCAGGATGCCGGTCAGCAGCGTCAATACCGCGAGAAGTGCCAGAATCCAGCGCATCTACACCCCCTTCAGACACAGATTCAGTTCGGCATTGCGCCTGCGCTCAAGCCCGTTGCTGCGTTCGCCATTGACGAAAACCCAGCGCGGTAACTGCCCGCAGGCTTCCCGCCATTGCTGTTTATTGATGAAGTACGCCAGCGTGGATTTGCAGGCGGCGGTCGTGCCGACGTTGAAGCTGAAAGAAACCACCGCGTCATAGACCGGCTGCGGCATGGCCACGGGCATACATTTTTTGATACCCCGTTCAGTTTTCTGGATATCCTCCAGCAGATTTTTCGCCGCCTGCTGCTCGGTTATTGCGCCCGCTGGTTTGACACCCGCCGTATGGCCGATACCGCTGGTCCACACGCCCGCACTGCACTGATAGGGTTGCAACTGACAGCCTTCGAAATCGGTAATAAGGCGAAGTCCGTCCTCTGAAACCTGCAATGACAAATATCCCGGCAGCGCGGTCATCAGCCCTAACACTACGGCGGCGCTGCACCGCTTAAGAGTTGAGGTCTTCATAGATGTCTTTGCTCAGGCCTTTGCGCGCCAGCAGCTGGTAGCTTTTACGCCGGTAGTACCAGTTAATTAAAAAAGTGCCGATGCCGACGGCCGAGCCGATCAGAAAGGCAATGTCCTGCGATGTCATACCCGCCAGCCAGGTGAGCGAAGTGGCGATGAAGTATGCGCAGGCGGAGCTGATGCGTTCTGTATTCAGTCCCATAATTTGAGGATTTCCTGAACTGATTGTTCGGCAATATCGGGCATTTCGATCGCAGTCCCATGGGGAAGCAGCGGACCTAAATCAGCAACGCCTTTATTGGCCGCAAAGACTTTTTCGACCACGACTGCGGTTCGGCCGTAATAGCGCCAGCACAGGGAATCGAGGGTGTCGCCTTGTTGTGCATAAAATTTCATTGGGGGTTCTCCGCAAATGAATGAAATCGTCAGGAGGTGATTTCAGTCTGCGCAAGAGGGAGAAAAGCGGCAATCAGGGAGGGTTGTGAAACTATTGGCACAACAGGAAAGGGGAAAACAGGGAAAATGGCGGGGCGCTTAGTCCGGCCTGAGCTGGGAAAGGTAAGCGCCGGGTATGTTGACTAACACCGCCGGTCATATCTGGCGATCAGTGGGCGTCGTCAGTGCTGCCATTGTAATAGAGCTCATCGTGATGTTCCCCGGTCAGCGCCTGGCTGGCCAGCTCTGAAATCAGAGACATTACGACAAGAAATTCTTGTGGATTACATTGCGCCGTCTGCGAAATGTCCGCGATCAGCTGTATCCTGGACAACGTTAGCTCTTGTTTAGTCAGGTTTTCCATTTTCTCCCCTCGCCAGATACTGTGTTTATATACAGTATTCTTTAATTGATCTAATACGTCAACACTCCGGGCGTTTTAAAATTTATAATGCATTGAATTATTGGGGTAATTTTTATTGGTCCGGTTTTTGAATGATTTCCATGTCCTGATGACGGATTGCAGATCCACAGTTATTGCCAGAACTCCAAGGTGGGTAAAAGGCAGGGATTTTCAGCGATTTTTCCTGAGGCGGGAGCCGGTGACGGACGATGCGCCAGCTTTCGGTATGCGTTAGAAATATCCGCGATGCACCGAGATGCGGAGCATATATTCCGACGACTTTTTGCCGGGGTTCATCGTAGGCGTTGAGCTCTTTACTCAACTCCCGTGCGACCCGAACCGTTTGCTCTTTGCGCCCGATATGAATCCCACCCTGCGCCTGAATATATCCGGCGTAATCGCCGTTATCAGCAGCGAAGCGTACGGCTTCGACCCGTGCACCAAACTGACCAGCGAGGCAAACATTGCGGATTCGACGGCATTCGCGGTAAGCGCCGACGGAGGGAATACCGATGGCGTGAAACTGTGGGATCCGCCATGTGGATGCCCAGGCCGTGACCGCGGTGGCGACATCAGTCAGCGGACGACCGGAATCAAAATCGGTTTCTCCTTCCAGCGCATAACCATCGATATTTTTAGCCACATATTTGGCGATGTATCCGGCTGCACCTCCGCGGTTGAGTGGCTTGTAATTGAAGCGTGACTCCGCGGCGCCGGGTTCATCCGCATCTTCTTCCAGCGCGTATTTGCGCATAATGTCGATGACTTTCTGTTGTTGCTCCGGCGGCGTAAACAGCATCATGTGCCAGTGCGGCGTGCCGTCGTGATGCGGCTCAACCACCCGTACACCGTATACTTTGAGGTGACGATCTTTTAACGTGGTGCGGATTTTCGCCCAGACGGCGACCAGATAGCGTTGGGCATCTTTTGGGGTAAACGCGTGAGTATTCCATTTCTGATTAAACAGCGGGGCTGAATGCGCGCCGGTCGTTTTCAGCGGATGATATTTTGACGGCGTGGTCAGGGTGATGAACAGCCCGCGATCCTGTTGCAGGTCAGCCACATCCTCAACCCCGGCAATGAGCGTCATTAACTCCATACGGCGAAGTTTAGGATTCGACACGCTGGCCAAAACGGTGCTCAGCAGGCTCAGCCTTTCACCGGAACCGACGTTCTCTATATCGCATTGCTTGAGATAATTTAGTGCGGATAAACGGCGGGAGACCACGTCACGGATGGCGCTTTTACTGGCATAGGGTGACGTTGCCCGGCTTACGTAACCGCAGGCGATCATCAGTGCCTCCCGCCAAAGACGCTGCTGCGCACGTAGTTGCTTTTCCCACCACTCCTCCCTGACCAGCCGGGAAATACTGGCAACGGCGGCGTGTGCGGTCATCCGTCCTTTTTGAAATGCGCGCCAGTAAAGCGGGGTTACGTGACAGGCACGGGCCATCGCCGCCAGATGGTTGTAGATCTCGCTCTGGATGTGATCACTGAGCAGGATGTCCGGGTTTGCTGGCGAGTTTTTCAGCCATTCATTGCAGTGATGTTCATACGCTTCCTGAAAATTCGTCGCCAGCTGGTTCGCCAGACGTTTGAGCTTTTGGTCATCCAGATCGGGCAGGTGGTTAAACGTTTCCTCCTCGCCAAGTAGCTTTTGCGAAGTCTGCCGGCAATAGTGATGGCGCGAATTTACCCGCTGAATGCGCGGCCACAGGCGTTGCATGAACACCGTCATCAGGAAATGAAAGGCGGCACGCACGCCTTTGGTTTCCAGTAAAAACTGATAACGCTGCTGGAGCGGCGTGCGAAGGCAACGCGGAAGCCGGTGGATTAAGGAAAGCGCAGTCTGCTGGCGCTGGCAGAAATCGCGGGTCAGTGGTTTTTCGAGGGGGTTTTCCATTGCAATTCGCGGAGCATTCCACCACCAGGCGCCTGTAAAAGGTTTGCCCGCAGCCCGTTGAAAAGCTGGCGGTGGGGAAGGGGCGATCCTTCCTCGGATATTATCTGGCATAAGTGTGATCCCACAATTTAGCTAATAGAATTCCATTCCCAAAATTAATGAATTCAGGAGGTGTCGCGAATAAAATAAGTGGATGAATTAAATGGATCGATAGTTTCTGCGTTTTATTTCATTTATTTCCTGACATTCAATACAACGCTGAACGCCGGGTATAATTTTTCGTCTGGGCTCAGGGATCGCCATTTCGCAGTCTTCACAAAAGTGTGCTGAAGCGCTGCGCGGAGCGGTGATCGCGTGAGCTATCTGCTCTTGCAGCATCCTCAACTGGTGTTCTTGTGATTCATCAATCCAGTCTGCCATTGGTAAATTCTCCTCGTAGTGATGATGAAAAATGGCGTAGCGATAATAACGCCTGAATAATTTTTAACTGTTCATCAGACGTCAGTTCAGAATAAGTCAGATAAATATGATGGCGTTTCAAACCGGCGTGAAAACATAATGTGGTTTTCCATTTATCCGGAGCATAATCATAAATGTCCTCAACCTTATTTCTCTTTTCAGAGAAGTAGATTTCTTTTAAATGTGCGATATGGCGTAAACCCGCCTGACGCTGCTGCTCTGATCCTAAAAACATTGCCTCTCCTCATTTCCTGACTTCAGGTTATTCGTGAGATTTCTTACTGATCCTCCCCCTGCGCCGTAAATTTGGTATCATGACGGGGTTCGGTACATTACATAAACAATCTAAACTTGCATTTGCGAGTTGTCAAGTTGGTATTTACAAGCTCAGGGGTTTTCGCCAGATGCAATTAGATGAACTCGAAGGTGGGAAAGCCGTTCTGTCGCGTATGCTTCAGGCGTACGGCTTTAGCATGCAGAAAGAGCTGGGTGATCTGTATGGTTTATCTTCTGGAACGATAAGTACCTGGGTGAGAAGGAATTATTTCCCCGGTGATGTGGTCGTGGCCTGTGCGCTGGATACCGGTGTTTCACTGCGCTGGCTGGCAACCGGCAAAGGGACAATGCAGGATACGGTCTCTGCCGTTGCTCCGGCAGTTGAAGGCGTTCATCAGCTTAAAAAGTTGAGATTACGCGGCGGAGCGCTGGAAGAAGAAGGCGTCTGGGCGGTGGATCCTTCTCTGCTGGACGGATCGCTGGCTGAACCGGCCTACGTGGTGAAAGGTAATCATTCGTGGATTATCGATTTGGGCAGCACCCATCCGGGTAATGGCCGCTGGTTGCTGGACATTGACGGTGATGTCGACGTTTATGATGTGGCGCGCATTCCCGGTAATCGTCTGAAAGTGACGCGTCAGGACAGCTATTTCGAATGCAGTGTCGATGACGTTTCTGCGCTCGGCCAGGTCTTTATGACATTGGATCGCAACCTGTAATTTTTTTCCCTCAGCATCGTTACGTCGCTGAGGGATGTCTCCTATTCGCTTTTAATTCTCTTTTCATTTCTTTCTCTCTCTACTCTTATTTTTATCTCTCCCTCGAAGAAATCTTCTCTGTAACTCTGGCGGTACACCGTGTTCATCTTCATAGAACTTAATGTAAACTTAAATTTCCACTTAGCCTTGAGTTACCGTAATTTGGTAATGTTAAGTTTACAACTAAGGCTTGATAACTTTACGGGCTGTGGTAATGTTGTCCGCAGATGCCCACGTGGCTGCCCATTTTCCTGAATAGCGAATCACCATCATGCAAAAAGACGCCCTCAATAATGTACATATCAGTGCCGAACAAATTCTTATCACGCCGGAAGAATTGAAAAACCGTTTTCCGCTGAGCGTGAGTGATGAAACCAGCATTGCCGAAGCACGTAAAACCATCGCCGATATCGTGCATGGCCGTGATCCGCGTCTGCTGGTGGTGTGCGGTCCTTGTTCAATCCACGATCTGGATGCTGCGCTGGAATATGCGCGTCATCTGAAAACGCTGGCTGCTGAGCTGAGCGATCGTCTGTACATCGTGATGCGCGTTTACTTCGAAAAACCGCGTACCACCGTGGGCTGGAAAGGGCTGATTAACGATCCACACATGGACGGCACATTTGATGTGGAAGCCGGTTTGCACATTGCGCGTAACCTGTTGCTGCAACTGGTCGGCATGGGTCTGCCGCTGGCTACGGAAGCGCTGGATCCGAACAGTCCGCAATACTTAGGCGATCTGTTCAGCTGGTCAGCCATTGGTGCGCGTACCACCGAGTCGCAGACTCACCGCGAAATGGCGTCTGGATTATCCATGCCGGTTGGTTTCAAAAACGGCACCGATGGCAGTCTGGGCACGGCGATCAACGCCATGCGTGCTGCGGAAATGGCGCACCGTTTCGTGGGGATCAATCAGGCTGGCCAGGTGTGTCTGTTGCAGACTCAGGGTAACCCGGATGGTCATGTGATTCTTCGCGGCGGCAAAACGCCAAACTACAGCGCACAAGACGTTCAGCTGTGCGAAAAACAGATGAGCGATGCGGGACTCCATCCTTCCTTGATGATAGATTGCAGTCACGGCAACTCAAACAAAGACTACCGTCGCCAGACCATTGTGGCTCAGTCAGTGATTGATCAGATTAAGGCCGGGAACCGCTCAATCACCGGCCTGATGCTGGAAAGTCATCTGAACGAAGGCAGCCAGTCCTCTGAGCAACCGCGTTCAGAAATGAAATACGGTGTGTCGGTAACCGACGCCTGCATTAACTGGGAAACCACAGAAACCCTGCTGCGTACTATGCATCAGGAGCTGGGCGACGCGCTGGCGGCACGAATCGCAGGAGAGTAAGTTTTTATGGTGGCAGAACTTAACGCGTTGCGCGATCAGATCGACGACGTAGATAAAGCGTTGTTAGATCTCTTATCACGGCGTCTGGCGCTGGTGGCAGAAGTCGGGGAAGTCAAAAGCCGTTATGGTTTGCCGATTTATGTGCCTGAACGTGAAGCCGCGATGCTGGCTTCACGTCGTCAGGAAGCGCAGAACCTTGGTGTTCCGCCGGATTTGATCGAAGACGTATTGCGCCGCGTGATGCGTGAGTCCTACTCAAGCGAAAACGACAAAGGCTTTAAAACGCTTCATCCTGCGCTGCGTCCGGTGGTGATTATCGGTGGTCGCGGTCAGATGGGACGTTTGTTTACCCGTTTGCTGGAACTGTCTGGCTATCAGGTCAACGTCCTCGAACAGGAAGACTGGCCGCAGGCTGAAACCTTACTGGCCAACGCCGGTATGGTGATTGTCAGCGTGCCGATCCACCTGACCGAGGAAGTCATTGCGCGCCTGCCGAAATTACCGGATGACTGTATTCTGGTTGATCTGGCGTCAGTGAAAAATCGTCCGCTTCAGGCGATGCTTGCGGTGCATGAAGGGCCGGTTCTTGGCCTGCATCCGATGTTTGGCCCGGATGTCAGCAGCCTGGCAAAGCAGGTCGTGGTGTATTGCGACGGTCGTGAACCGCAGGCGTACCAGTGGTTGCTCGAACAGTTACAAGTCTGGGGCGCGCGCTTACACAAAATTAGCGCCGTCGAGCACGATCAAAATATGGCATTCATTCAGGCACTGCGTCACTTTGCGACCTTTGCTTACGGTCTGCATCTGTGCGAAGAGAATGTGCAGATCGAGCAGTTGCTGGCGCTGTCATCGCCGATTTATCGTCTTGAACTGGCGATGGTCGGGAGGTTATTCGCTCAGGATCCGCAGCTTTATGCAGACATAATTATGTCTTCAGAAAGTAATCTGGCGCTGATCAAACGCTATTATCAGCGTTTTGGTGATGCGCTGGCACTGTTGGAGAAGGGTGACAAACAGGCATTTATCGATAAATTCAGAAAGGTTGAGAGCTGGTTTGGCGATTATGCGCCTCGATTCCTGAAGGAAAGTGGTGCGTTACTCAGACAGGCGAACGACAATCGTAAGTGAGTTGTGCTGAAGGGTTCTACGAGAAGGGCGTTGCATCGTGCAGCGCCCTTTTTATTTGGAAAACTACAAATCGACGGAAACGACGTTTTCGCTTGGATAACAGCCCAAAACTTTCAGAGAGCGGGTGATCGGCGCCAGATCCTTCAGCGCTTTTTTCATCTCTTCCGAACGCAGATTGGCCTGCACATCGATATAAAACATTTCTTCCCATGGATTGCCGTTGATCGGACGGGATTCCAGCTTAGTCATGATGATGCCCTGTTCGCGCAACACCAGCAGCGCATTCACCAGCGCACCGGCCTGTTGCCCGGTCGCCATGATCAATGTGGTTTTAGCCGGTACCTGATCGGTGACTTCAATCGCTTTACGCGCCAGCACGATGAAGCGGGTGATATTTTCCTGCTGATTAGCCAGATTATGTTCCAGCACCTGCAAGTGATAAAGCGCACCGCCAGCCTCGCTGCCAAGGGCGGCAACGTGCGGGGAGTTGGCGGCTGCCACTTTTTCCATCGCGGCGGCAGTGCTTTCGCAGTATTCAATTTTCCAGTGCGGGAAACGATTAATGAACTGACTGCATTGCTGGAATGGTTGCGGATGGCTGTACACTGTCTGGATCTGCGAGAGGTCAGTATCAGTTCCCACCAGTACGCAGTGATTGATCGGATTCGTCAGCTCGCCGACGATAGAAAGGCTGGTGTGTTGCAGCAAATCGTACACGTCATTGATCGAACCTGAACTGGTATTTTCAATCGGCAGAACAGCGTAGTCGGCTTGTCCGGTTTCCACCTGAGAGAAAATGTCCTGAAATTTCTGGCAACCGCATTCGATGAATTGTTCGAAATGGCGGGCGGCAAACTGGCGGGCTGCAAGGTGGGAGTAAGAACCTTTAGGACCGAGAAAAGCAATGCGGGCAGAGTCAGAATTGGTTTTGTTGAGATGTTGCTGAAGCAGTGCCTGCTGGGTTAAGACGGAGTCTTCGATGATCAGCTGATAAACGCGGGTGATGTAATGTCCGTCCAGTCCCTGCTTTTTCCCTTCCACTATCAGCGAGTTAATCAGTTCTTTTTCACGTTCTTTATCGCGGATGGGCCGGTGAGTGTGCATTTTGGATTGCGCGACTTCTGTTGCCAGTGTGCGACGTTCTGCCAGTAACGCCAGCAGTTTCAGATCCAGCGCACTGATGCGTTCGCGCAGTGCCAGCAATGAGTTCTCGGTCATGTTAGTACCCTTTTGATGTTCTTTCTTTCAGTAAATTCGTGTGAAACGCAGGCATAAAAAAAGCCCCCTTTTCAGGAGGCTTTGTTGTTCGTCTTCGCATTCATTCTTTCGCGACGAAACGCCTCCCAATCAGGGGAAGGTAAAAAAGAATGCGAAGAAAAACAGACGGGTATTCATGTAGTCGTAATGTCCTTAAACGTGAGCGGAGCCTTAAAGTAACCGCAGGCTTTTCCCTGTGTCAATAAGATTTCCTTTGGGCACAAAAAACGCGCTCACTGGAGCGCGTTATTAACGGTCATTTCGACAACCTGGTTATTCCTCTTCTTCCTCCACCGGTTCCAGGTTCAGTTCTTTAACGCCGGACTCTGCACGGCGAGCTTCACCTTTGTGTTGCGCTTTATTGAGCTGACGTTCAAGTTTCGCGGTCATCTCGTTAATAGCGGCATACATATCATCATGGGTGGCACTGGCAATCAGCTGGCCGTTTGGCGTGCTGATCGTCGCATCGGCGACAAATCCCTGTGGTTCTTTCGACAGAACAATGTGCGGGTTAATTAACTGAGTTTGCCATTTTTCCAGTTTTTTCAGACGGCCTTCGATGTGGTCACGAATAGCGGCAGTGATGTCCATTTGCTTGCTGGTAATGTTGACTGTCATATAATTTACCTCTCTTCTTTCCGTCTCCGATGAATCCAACATACCAGCCTTTTTTATGAATTGCGTCCCCTGTATCGCGGTTTTTTGTCACTTTTTGTCAACTCAGACGATTCTGTGACTCAGAATAATTTATGGCGGTAAATGCCTTGAGACTTACAGCGGGATGAAGCATGATTGATAAGATCGGTGCCGTACTTCCTCTTTGGTATCAATCACTTTTTGCT
Organism: Rahnella sp. 1L-D-7-B-C2; assembly: GCF_057290995.1. NCBI lineage: Bacteria > Pseudomonadati > Pseudomonadota > Gammaproteobacteria > Enterobacterales > Yersiniaceae > Rahnella > Rahnella sp. 1L-D-7-B-C2. Next base: position 306,429 of record NZ_JBXAVQ010000006.1, read on the forward strand.
CGTTTTTTAATCCCTTCTGTTTCTCTTGCTTAACTCATCTCATCAATGCCAAAAAAAGAACAAAAAAAACGGCAGCCTGAGCTACCGTTTTTGTGTTCGGACATTTGAAATTATGCAGCGCTATTGGCGGCAATAATTTTCGCAACTTTATCAGCCTGGTTGTTCAGCTGAAGTTCGCGATAGGCACTTTCCATCAACGGCAGCGCTTCGTGCGTTGCATGCGCATCCGGATAATCTTTCAGCATTTGCTCTACACGGTTAACGACAGCGACGTAAGCACCACGTTTAGTGTAGTATTGCACCACTGACAGCTCGTATTTCGCCAGACGCTCTTTCAAGAATACCAAACGCTTAGTCGCATCAGTCGCGTACTGGCTGTTTGGATATGCGTGGATCAGCTGGCTGAAATCACGGAAGGCCGCACGTGCATGCTGCGGATCGCGGTCAGAACGATCAACACCGAAGAATCCTTGCAATGCACTGTCATCCAACGCCATATCCGTTAAACCACGCATATACATGACGTAGTCGATATTTGGATGGGTAGGATTGAGACGCATAAAGCGATCAATTGAGGCCTGAGCCATTGGCAAGTCAGCAGACTTGTAATAGGCATAAATCAGATCTAACTGAACTTGCTGCGAGTAAGGCCCAAATGGATAGCGGTTATCCAACGCTTCTAATTGCGCAATCGCGCCTTTAAAGTTACCGTCCTGCAGCTTTTGCTGGGCAGTGGCATAAAGGACGTTAGGCGGGTTATCGGGAACCGTTTCTTTGGAACTGGAGCAACCGACCAGCGCCAGGCTCAACGTGGCTGCTGCCACCAGATATTTCACACGCGTCATGACGTTTTGATTATCCTCAGGTGTTATTCTGGGAGACTGTCCGTTAAGCTCCCGACAAAGACCAGCTACAATAGCACATTATTTTAAACGGCATCGCCGTGAAAACCCAACGTTAACCAAGAAGCTGCATATGGCACAACAAGTACAACTCACCGCAACGGTGGCCGAATCTCAACTCGGTCAACGGTTAGATCAGGCTTTGGCCGAATTGTTCCCTGATTATTCCAGATCTCGCATAAAAGATTGGATCCTGGACGACCGGGTCACGGTCAACGGCAAAAAAGTGACCAAACCTAAAGAAAAAGTGTTGGGTGGCGAGGCTATCGCAATCGATGCGCAAATTGAAGAAGAAGCGCGCTGGCTGCCACAAGATATCCCTTTAGATATCGTCTATGAAGATAGCGATATTTTAGTCATCAATAAACCCCGCGATCTGGTTGTTCACCCAGGCGCAGGAAATCCTGACGGTACGGTACTGAATGCGTTACTGCATTATTACCCTGAAATCATGGACGTTCCGCGCTGCGGCATCGTTCACCGTCTCGATAAAGATACCACCGGTCTGATGGTTGTCGCTAAATCGGTTCCTGCGCAAACGCATCTGGTAATGGCTCTTCAGGCTCGCGAAATTACCCGCGAATACGAAGCTGTGGCCATTGGTACAATGACGGCAGGCGGCACGGTGAATGAGCCGATTGCGCGTCATTCCACCAAACGTACGCACATGGCCGTTCATCCGATGGGTAAACCAGCGACCACGCATTACCGCATCATGGAGCATTTCCGTGCCCATACGCGTCTGCGTCTGCGTCTCGAATCGGGTCGTACCCACCAGATTCGTGTGCACATGGCTCACGTTAACCATCCGTTGTTAGGCGACCAGCTTTATGGCGGCCGTCCGCGTTTGCCGAAAGGGGCTTCCGAAGCGTTCATCAATACGCTGCGCGGATTCGATCGTCAGGCGTTACACGCGACCATGCTTCGTCTTTATCATCCAGTCACCGGTATTCAGATGGAATGGCATGCCCCGCTTCCTCAGGATATGGTTGACCTGATAACTGCGCTGAAAGCAGATACCGAAGAGTTCAAGGACCAGATGAACTGGTAATGAGCGCGCTTATCAGGCCTCAGTGGCCACAACCGGCTTCGGTTCGGTCATGCGCAACAACCCGTAAAGGAGGCATCAGTTTGCCTCCTTTCGGTTTCCTCAATGTTGGCAACCATGTCGGGGATAATCCGCAACACGTAGCAGCCAACCGCCAGCGACTGATTGCGCTGGGTGGTTTACCCGCAGCGCCGCATTGGCTCGAACAGGTTCACGGCACCGATGTTGCCCGACTCACTTCACTTACTCCCGTTAAACCCACCCTGATTGCTGATGCTGCCTATACCTGTGAGCCTGGGGTAGTTTGTGCGGCGATGACGGCAGACTGCCTGCCCGTGCTGTTTTGTAGCCGTGCAGGGGATGAAGTGGCGGCGGCGCATGCGGGCTGGCGTGGATTGTGTGCGGGTGTACTGGAAAATACCCTGGCGTGCTTCAGGGCAAATCCGGGTGATGTCATTGCATGGCTCGGTCCGGCAATTGGTCCGTCGCATTTTGAAGTGGGCGCCGAGGTTCGTGAAGCCTTTATTGCCGTGGATCCTGAATCCTCTTGCGCTTTTGTTCCGGCCGGAACGAAATTCATGGCCGATATCTTTCAGCTTGCCCGTTTGCGCTTGCAATCTGCGGGTGTAAGCGCCATCTACGGCGGTGAATATTGCACCGTATCTGACAATAGCAAATTTTACTCTTACCGACGCGACGGAATCACCGGACGGCTGGCAAGTTTAATTTGGCTGAGATAACCTGTCTAATCAAGACGATCCATCGCGCATCACTGTTGCTCTCCTAATATACTGACAAGATAACCTTGAAAACGTGAGGGTTGACCTCATCTAATCTCCAGTAGCAATTTTGTTCAGTATTGGAGGTGTTATGCGTCTGGATCGTCTTACCAGTAAATTCCAGCTTGCCCTCGCGGATGCTCAGTCTCTCGCGCTTGGGCGCGACAATCAATTTATCGAACCTGTCCACCTGATGAGCGCTTTACTCACTCAGGAAGGCGGAACCGTGCGCCCTTTATTAACAGCAGCCGGGGTTGATACCCAGAAACTGCGCACGGATGTTGATCAGGCTTTGGGGCGTTTGCCGCAAGTTGAAGGAACCGGCGGAGATGTTCAACCATCCCATGAGCTGGTTCGTGTTTTAAATCTTTGTGACAAACTGGCACAGCAACGTGCCGATACTTTTATTTCGTCAGAACTCTTTGTTCTGGCAGTGATGAAAGACCGCGGCTCATTAACAGATGTGTTAAAAGCCAGCGGCGCAACGGCCGAGAAGATTACTGCGGCTATCGATCAAATGCGTGGAGGTGAGAAAGTGGATGACCAGAATGCCGAAGACCAACGTCAGGCATTGAAAAAATTCACTATCGATCTGACCGAACGTGCCGAGCAGGGCAAACTGGATCCGGTCATCGGTCGTGATGAAGAAATTCGACGGACAATTCAGGTGCTGCAACGCCGTACCAAAAATAACCCGGTACTGATTGGTGAACCGGGTGTCGGTAAAACGGCAATCGCAGAGGGTTTGGCGCAGCGCATAATCAATGGTGAAGTGCCTGAAGGGCTAAAAAACAAACGCGTATTGTCATTAGACATGGGCGCGCTGGTGGCCGGGGCGAAATATCGTGGCGAATTCGAAGAACGCTTGAAAGGCCTGTTAAACGATCTGGCGAAACAGGAAGGTAACGTCATCCTGTTCATCGACGAATTGCACACGATGGTGGGCGCAGGTAAAGCCGACGGTGCGATGGATGCCGGGAACATGCTGAAGCCAGCGTTGGCGCGTGGTGAACTTCACTGCGTTGGTGCGACGACCTTAAACGAATATCGTCAGTATATAGAAAAGGACGCCGCGTTAGAGCGTCGTTTTCAGAAAGTGTTTGTCGCCGAGCCTTCTGTTGAAGACACCATCGCCATTTTGCGTGGGCTGAAAGAGCGTTACGAACTGCATCATCATGTACAGATTACTGACCCGGCAATCGTAGCGGCCGCGACCTTATCGCACCGTTATATTTCCGATCGTCAGTTACCGGATAAAGCAATCGACCTTATCGATGAAGCGGCGTCCAGTATCCGTATGCAGATGGACTCGAAACCGGAATCTCTCGATCGCCTCGAGCGCCGTATCATTCAGCTCAAGCTGGAACAACAGGCGCTGAAGAAAGAGTCTGATGATGCCAGCGTGAAACGTCTCGAGATGCTGGAAACAGAGCTCAACCAGAAAGAGCGTGAATACTCTGAACTGGAAGAAGAGTGGAAAGCCGAGAAAGCGTCACTGACCGGTACGCAGAATATTAAAGCGGAACTGGAGCAGGCGAAAATCACGCTTGAGCAGGCGCGTCGCGTTGGCGACCTGGGGCGTATGTCAGAATTGCAGTATGGGAAAATTCCTGAGCTGGAAAAACAACTGGCCGCAGCGACGCAGGCTGAAGGCAAAACCATGAAACTGCTGCGTAACCGCGTAACAGATGTGGAAATTGCCGATGTGCTGGCGCGCTGGACGGGCATACCAGTGGCCCGCATGCTGGAAAGCGAGCGAGAGAAACTGCTGCGTATGGAAGAGGAACTGCATAGCCGGGTTATCGGTCAGAACGAAGCGGTGGAAGCGGTATCAAATGCGATCCGCCGCAGCCGTGCAGGGTTGTCGGATCCGAATCGCCCGATTGGCTCGTTCCTTTTCCTCGGCCCGACCGGTGTGGGTAAAACCGAGTTGTGCAAAGCGCTGGCGACATTCCTGTTCAACAGCGATGACGCGATGGTGCGTATCGATATGTCAGAGTTTATGGAGAAACATTCAGTTTCTCGTCTGGTCGGTGCGCCTCCGGGTTATGTGGGTTATGAAGAAGGCGGGTATCTGACTGAAGCTGTGCGTCGCCGTCCTTATTCCGTCATCTTATTAGATGAAGTGGAAAAGGCGCATCCGGATGTCTTCAACATCTTATTGCAGGTATTGGATGACGGACGATTAACCGACGGACAGGGCAGAACAGTCGACTTCCGTAATACAGTGGTGATCATGACCTCTAACCTGGGCTCTGACATTATTCAGCAACACTTTGGTGAAGCGACCTATGCGCAGATGAAAGAGTCAGTAATGGAAGTAGTGACACACAGCTTCCGACCGGAATTCATCAACCGTATAGATGAGGTTGTGGTATTCCATCCGCTGGCTCATGCGCATATCAAGCATATCGCGCAGATCCAGTTACAGCGTTTATACAAACGTTTGGAAGAGCACGGCTATACAGCAACGCTGACCGATGCGGCGCTGGAGCTGCTTGGCAATACAGGATTCGATCCTGTTTATGGTGCGCGTCCGTTGAAACGTGCCATCCAGCAGCAAATTGAGAACCCGCTGGCCCAGCAAATTTTGTCGGGTAAGCTGATTCCAGGTAAGCCAATTACGGTTGATGTGGAAGATGATCACATTGTCGCAAGACAATAACGGTAAGGCGTAAAGTACAAAACGGGCTCCAAAGCAGTTTGGAGCCCGTTTTTTATGCGCTTTTTGAACGCAAATAAAGCGTTTGATGTATTTATGAACGGTCGGTAAATAATTTGCAATAAACCCTTGCGGCCTGCTCAGAACTCCCTATAATGCCGCTCCATCGACAGGGAACAACGTGAACAACATCACGAAGTAACCGGGTCGGGAAAGATTAA